>NZ_JAFCWA010000008.1:0-312291 GCF_049897325.1 Janthinobacterium sp. DSP2-3-3
GCCCACACTTATCGACTGTTAATTGTTAAAGAACGGTATTCGGTACTGCTTATTTACTACTCTCGCGCTATCGACAAAGCGTTGTGTTTGTCAGCTGCGAAGAAGGAAGAGTATGAAGCATTTCAGCACAATCGTCAACTCCTTCTTTTACTGCCCAGCCCCTGAAGGCTGTCCCTTTTGTGCCGCAAACTAGTGCGTCTCATCGGGGAGGCGAATCATATCAAAGACCATCGAAGTTTGGCAAGCGCTTTTCCAGGAAAGCGTGCATGCCTTCTTTTTGAGCAGGGGTGCCGAAGGCGGCCTGGAACAAACGGCGCTCGTAGGCGACGCCGTCGGTCAAGGTGGTTTCAAAGGCGCGGTTGACGCAATCCTTGATCATCATGGCCACCGAGGTCGGCATGGCCGCGATAGTCTTGGCGGCGGCCAGGGTTTCTTCCAGCAATTTATCGGCCGGCACCACGCGCGATACCAGGCCGATGCGTTCCGCCTCGGCGGCGTCGATGGTGCGCGCCGTCAGCAACAGGTCCATGGCCTTGGCCTTGCCGATGGCGCGCGGCAGACGCTGCGTACCGCCCGCCCCTGGCGTGACGCCGACCTTGATTTCCGGCTGGCCAAATTTGGCGCTGTCAGCAGCGATCAGGAAATCACACATCATGGCCAATTCGCAGCCGCCACCAAGCGCGTAGCCAGCCACTGCGCCCACCACCGGTTTGCGTACGCGCAAGATATGCTCCCAGTTGCGGCTGATATAACCCTGGGTAAAGGTATCGGGATAAGTGTAATCGGCCATGGCGGCAATATCGGCGCCGGCGGCAAACGCTTTTTCGCTGCCCGTGAGCACGATACAGCCGATATTGTCATCGGCGTCGAATTTGAGCAGGGCGTCGCCCAACTCATTCATCATATTGTCATTCAAAGCGTTCAAGGCCTTCGGGCGATTCAGGCGGATGATCGCCACTTTGTCCTGGATGTCGATGATCAGATCTTCGTATTGCATAGTGTCTCCTCTGGATGAACGGTGTGACGATTGTAGCGGCTAACGGCAGCGGCGCGACAGGTGCGCTGCTATTATTGTGAGCCCGATCACCTTTATCGAGCAGCGTATTTTCTCCTCCTTCTTTCAGTACTGCACCCACTACCTGCGCGGTGACGGCAGCGCCGCCAGCGTCAATTTTCGCCGCCTGTGGTTCAGCAACGGCCTCAATTGCTTTGGCGCCCAGATCACCTCGCTGGCCCTGCCCCTGTGTGCGGTACTCTTGCTGCATGCGACGCCGGAACAGATGGGCGTGCTCGTTGCCCTGCAGGCGCTGCCGTTCGCCCTCTTCGGCTTGCCAGTCGGCGTGCTGCTGGACCGGCGCAGCAAGCACCCGATCATGCTCTTCAGCGAAAGCATGTCGGGCCTGGCCTTGGCCAGCGTGGCCGTCGCCTACTGGTGCGGCGTACTGTCGATGCCGTGGTTATATATAGTAGGATTCATCATCGGCACAGGTTTTGTCGTCGGCGGCGGCGCCGAACAGGTTTTCCTGACCTTTTTGGTGGGCCGCGATGGCTTGATCGATGCACAGTCGAAATTTGCCGCCACTGAATCGGCTTCGCGCCTAATCGGCCCAGGCCTGGCCGGCGTGCTGGTGCAAGTTTTGTCAGCGCCCGTCGCCATCCTGTGCACGGCTTGCGGCTATCTGGTTTCCGTCTTCAATTTGCGTGCCATGAGCGTACGCGATCCGCGTCCCGCACCATCCGACAAGCACGCCTTGCGCGACATCGCTGACGGCTTGCTGTTTGTCTGGCGTGAACCGCTGCTGCGCGCGCTGGCCTGGGGTGCCGGCATCTGGCACTTCCTGTTTTACGCCAGCATGGCCTTGACGGTGCTGTTCGCCACGCGCGACCTTGGCATGAGTCCTGGGGTGCTGGGCATGACGCAGATGCTCGGCGGCGCCGGCGTATTGCTCAGCGCCTTCATCGTCAAGCCGCTGACGCGCCGCTATGGTGCCGGCCGCACCATTCTCATCGGACTGGCGTCCACCTCCGTGTGCTTTGCCATGACGCCCACCATCCCCGCCGCGCTATTCGGCAGCGCGGCCGCCAGCGCCGTGGCGTATGCCGTGCTGATGTTCTTTTTCGATTGCGGCGTGATGCTGTTTTTTATTCCCTACCTGGGCCTGCGCCAGAAAGTCACACCCGACCCCATGCTGGGCCGCATGACCTCGACCATGCGCTTCCTGACGGTGGCGACGGCGCCGCTGGGCGCGCTGGCCGCCGGCTGGGTAGCGGAACACTTCGGCGTGCGCAATGGCCTGGTCTGCATCGCGGCGGGCAGTATCTTGTTGACCGTCGCCATGGTGTGGGGCACGCCGCTGCGTAGCGTGCGCACCTGAAGCGATAAACGGGCATACACTGCTGAAAGATTGCCTTGGCGACACTATTCATGCCAAAGCCTGTGAGGTTTGATTTACATCAAGGTTTTAGTTGATGTAAATCCATAAGCTGTCTTACATCACTCTAGGAGCACGTCATGTTTAACACCATTTTATTTCCCACCGACGGCTCGCCGCTGTCCGACAAAGCGGCCGAGACGGCCCTCGCCTTCGCTCAATTGAACAAGGCCAAGCTGGTCGCCCTCAGCGTGGTGCAGCCCTTCCCGTTCTCGCCGATGGCCGATGGCGGCATCGTGCTCGACGCCGGTTTGTACGAACAACAAATGCAGGAAGCATCGCAACGCGCCGTCGACAAGATCGGTGAAGCGGCGCGCGCCGTCGGCGTGCCCTTCGAAGGCGTGGTCGCCGTCTCGCCCAGCCCGCACGAGGAAATCGTCAATGCGGCGCAAACCTACCATTGCGACATCATCCTGATGGCCTCGCATGGCCGCAAAGGCTTGAACAAGCTGTTCGTGGGCAGCGAAACGCAAAAAGTACTGGCGCATACCCAGCTGCCAGTCATGGTCTTGCGCTAACCTTGCGCTAGCGCACCCCCGCCCGGCGCCGCGAGAAACTCAGCGCGCCGGGGCCTGTTTCGGCAGCAATACCCACACGGCGCCGCTCTGCTTCATGCGGCCCGCATTCTCCGCCGCTTCCGCACCAAAACCAAAGAAGTAATCGACCCGGATGGGCCCGCGAATGGCTCCGCCCGTATCTTGCGCCATCACCAGGCGCTGCATGGGAATCTCGCTATTGGCTTGCGTGGTGGACAGGAACACGGGCGCACCCAGCGGCAGGAAACGCGAATCGATGGCCACCGAGCGTTGCGGCGTCAGCGGCACGCCCAATGCGCCTTTCGGCCCCACTTTCGGATCGGGCAAACGCTCCTCCTTGAAGAAGACATAGCTCGGGTTGGCGTTGAACAATTCATCCTTGCGCGTGGGATGGCCGGCGATCCACGCCTTGATGCCCTGCGCGGACGCCTGGCTCAGGGTCAGCTCCCCCTTGTCGACCAGGTAGCGGCCGATCGATTTGTATGGGTGGCCATTCTGGTCCGCGTATGCCACGCGCACGGTTTCCTGCGTATCGGTCAGCTGCACGCGCCCGGAACCCTGCACTTGCAGGAAGAAGGCCTCGACTTCGTCATCCACCCACAGCAATTCCTTGCCCGTGACGGCCGTGGCACGCTCGATGTCGGCGCGGGTCGCATACGGGATCACCTTCTTGCCGACCAGCTTGCCCCGTAAACGCATGTTTTTCAGTTCTGGGTACACGCCAGCCAGGTCGACGGACACGAGATCGTCCGGCACCTTGTACAGCGGCGTCTGGTATGGACCGCCGCGCTTGCGCGCGCCGTGCAGCAGTGGCTCATAGTAGCCCGTGACGAGGCCAGTACTGACGCCATCGGCAGTGATGACTTGATTGGGCACAAAGAAGGTCTCGAAGAACAGGCGGATGGCCTTGTCGCTGTCGGCATTCACCTGACGCGCTATCGTGCATGATTCTTTCCAATCCGGACGTTTCACCAGCACGCCGCACGAAGCCATGAACGCTGGCCAGGCGGCGCGCATGTCATCGCGGCCCCAGCCAGGTAAGGCGGCAAATTTGGCGGGTACGAAGGTGGGCGCTGCCGCATCCGTGATATCCCTGGCATCGGCCGGCTTGGCCGGCACCGGCTTGACGACGGTCGGAGCGATGGCCGGCGCCTTGCCAGTCGCGGTGACCGGCGCTGCCGGCGGCGTGGTACAGGCGGAAAGCGCAAGCGCGACGGCGCCGACTGAAACGGGTAGACTACCGCGTGTCAACAGACGGCGGGTAAATACTAAGCTGCGGGTAAATAACATAGGAGTGCGTATGTGGATCTTGATGATAGAGGCGCTGGTGGCGTTCTTCTTGCTGGCATTTATAGTCTGGTGGACCATGTATTCGGGCAAAAAGCCCGCGCCACCGGCGCGCAAGCAGCTCAGCAAAGAACAGGACAGCACCGAAAAATTGAAGTAAGGGGGCACAAGCCCCCGGCGTCACGTCAGTGCAGGGTACGCGGTACCGACAGCACGAACTCGGGAATCGGCGCTTCGAACTGATGGCCATCTTCAGCCACGCAAAAGTATTCGCCGTGCATCGAGCCTTGCGGCGTGCCCAGCATGGTGCCGCTTGTGTATTCGAATTGCTCGCCCGGCTGCAGCAGCGGCTGGTGGCCGACGGCGCCCAGGCCGCGCACCTCTTCCACCTTGTTGTTCGCATCCGTGATGACCCAGTGGCGCGAAATCAGTTGCGCACCGGCCGTGCCCGTGTTGACGACGCGAATCGTGTAGCTGAACACATGCCGCCCCTCGTCCGGTGCCGATTGCTCGGGCAGATATTGCGTCTTAACCGTTACCGTAAATTCATAAGTCGCCATCGTTATTCCTATTCAAGCATTGCCAGTCGTATATTGTGTGTCGCGCGCGCCGCCTTGGCCATCGCGCGCCGTGTATTCTGCGTTCCAGTAAGGCATGGTAACGGCGTCAAGCGTAAAATAGCGCATCTTCGCATTTTCTACTCTTAGCCCTTAGCCACCATGACAACATTCCGTATCGCTCCCAGCATCCTGTCCGCCGACTTTGCCCGCCTGGGCGAAGAGGTGCGCAACGTCGTTACCGCCGGCGCCGACATCATCCACTTCGACGTGATGGATAACCATTATGTGCCGAACCTGACCATCGGCCCGCTGGTGTGCGAAGCGATTCGCCCGCACGTGCAAGTACCCATCGATGTGCATCTGATGGTCAAGCCTGTCGATCGCATTATCCCGGATTTCGCCAAGGCTGGCGCGAACATCATCACCTTCCACCCGGAAGCGTCGGATCACGTTGACCGTTCCTTGCAGCTGATCCGCGACAATGGCTGCAAATCGGGCCTGGTGTTCAACCCGGGCACGCCGCTGCACTTCCTGGAACACGTGATGGACAAGATCGACATCATCCTGATCATGTCGGTCAATCCGGGCTTTGGCGGCCAGTCCTTCATTGCGCATACGCTCAAGAAAATCGCCGAAGCGCGCCGCATGATCGACGAATCGGGCCGTGACATCATGCTGGAAGTCGATGGCGGCATCAAGATCGACAACATCGCCGCCGCCGCTGCCGCCGGTGCCGACACCTTCGTCGCCGGCTCGGCCATCTTCGGCAAGCCGGACTACAAGGCCGTGATCGACGCCATGCGCGCCGAATTAGCCAAAACGGTGGGCAACTGATGCAGCCGGGCACGGTGAAAGACCACGTACTGGCCGGCGTGCGCGCCGCCATCATCGACCTCGATGGCACGATGCTCGACACCGTGCCCGATTTTCATGTCGCCATCAATGGCATGCGCGCCGAATTGAATCTGGCACCCATCAGCGCCGAGGCCATCAAGCTGATGGTGGGCAAGGGCTCGGAAAACCTGATCCGCACCGTGCTCGCGCTCGACTTCGATGCGGCCGGCGTGGAGCAGCGTTTCGAGCAGGCGATGGAGGCTTACCAGCGCCACTACCTGGCCATCAATGGCCAGTTCAGCACCCTGTATCCGGACGTGGAAGCTGGGCTGGCGGCAATGAAGGCGGCGGGCTTGCGCCTGGCCTGCGTCACCAACAAGCCGATCGCCTTCGCCCTGCCCCTGCTAAAGCAGAAAAACCTGGCACAGTATTTCGAGATCGTCTACGGCGGCGATTCGCTGCCGAAGAAAAAACCCCACCCCATGCCGCTGCTGCAAGTGTGTGCGGACTTCGACCTGGCGCCAGCCAAAGTGGTGGCCATCGGCGACTCTTCGAATGACGCGCAAGCGGCACGGGCTGCGGCTTGCCCCGTCTTGACGGTACCGTATGGCTACAACCACGGACACTCTATACACGACACCGATTCCGATGGTATAGTCAATACGCTGCTCGAAGCGGCCAATTTTATTAGCATGCACAACAGACCAGCATACTGACCAACCCCAACACCATATCGTGAACACGTTTCTCATCAAAAAACACAATGTCACCCAAACCGGCTCGATTGAGGCCTGGCTTTGGCGACGCTGGCAATCCTGGCAGGCCTAAGGGCCGAGCCGTGTAAGATTGCTGTCGGCGGCAGGCGCGCATGTGCGTGCTGTATGCACCGGCAGGTTTTTTGATAACCCACCGCAGGGTTTGTGCTTTGTAAGCACGGCGCACACGCGTACCCTGGCGGCATGGAGAGACACATGACCGAACTCGAATTCAAATCGCTGGCCCAGCAAGGCTACAACCGCATCCCCCTGATTGCGGAGGCTTTTGCCGACCTGGAAACCCCGCTCACGCTGTACCTGAAACTGGCGCAGACCCAGCAAGGCGGCAAGAACACTTTCTTGCTCGAATCCGTCGTCGGCGGCGAGCGCTTCGGCCGCTATTCCTTCATCGGCTTGCCCGCCACCACCGTCTTGCGCAGCCATGGTAACCGCACGGAGATCGTCAAGAACGGTGCCGTGATCGAAGAGCACGAAGGCAATCCGCTCGACTTCATCGAACAGTTCCAGTCCCGCTTCAAGGTGGCCCTGCGCCCAGGCATGCCGCGCTTTTGCGGCGGCCTGGCCGGCTACTTCGGCTACGACACCGTGCGCCACATCGAGAAAAAACTGGCCGGTGGCGCACCGAAAGATGATTTGAACCTGCCCGACATTCAGTTGATGGTGACGGAGGAACTGGCCGTCATCGACAACCTGTCCGGCAAGCTGTACCTGATCGTGTATGCCGACACCACGCAGCCCGAGTCGTTCTCGAAAGCGCGCCAGCGCCTGAAGGACTTGCGCATGATGCTGCGCCGCGGCGTCGATGCGCCGGTCACCAGTGCCTCCGTGCGCACGGAAACCATCCGCGACTTTTCCAAGGAAGACTATCTGAAGGCGGTCGCCAAGGCGCATGAATACGTGATGGCCGGCGACTTGATGCAAGTGCAGATCGGCCAGCGTATCCGCAAACCGTATGTCGATTCGCCGCTGACCCTGTACCGCGCCCTGCGTTCGCTCAATCCGTCGCCCTACATGTACTTCTATAATTTCGGCGACATGCAGATCATCGGCGCCTCGCCCGAAATTTTGGTGCGCAACGAGACGACGACGGACGGCGGGAAAAAAGTCACGCTGCGTCCCATCGCCGGCACGCGTCCGCGCGGCGCCACCCCGGAACGCGACGCTGAATTGTCCAGGGAACTGCTGGCCGACCCGAAAGAAATCGCCGAGCACGTGATGCTGATCGACCTGGCCCGCAACGACATCGGCCGCATCGCCGAAACGGGCAGCGTGCACGTCACCGACCGCATGGTCATCGAAAAATACTCGCACGTGCAGCACATCGTCTCGAACGTGGAAGGCACCTTGAAAGACGGCTTGTCGAACCTGGACGTGCTGCGCGCCACCTTCCCCGCCGGCACCCTGACGGGCGCGCCGAAAGTGCGCGCCATGGAAGTGATCGACGAGCTGGAAATCACCAAGCGCGGCATCTATGGCGGCGCCTGCGGCTACCTGTCGTTTGGCGGCGAAATGGATGTGGCGATCGCCATCCGCACAGGCGTGATCAAGGACGGCATGTTGTACGTGCAGGCCGCGGCCGGCATCGTGGCCGACTCGATCCCCGAAATGGAATGGCAGGAAACTGAAAACAAGGCGCGCGCCGTACTGCGCGCCGCCGAACAAGTGCAAGATGGCCTGGATGGGGAGTTTTAAGATGCTGCTAATGATCGACAACTATGACTCCTTCACCTACAACATCGTGCAGTATTTCGGCGAGTTGGGTGAAGACGTGCGGGTCTACCGCAACGATGAAATCACGATCGAACAGATCGAAGCGCTGAATCCGGACCGCATCTGCATCTCGCCCGGCCCGAAAGCACCAAAGCAGGCGGGCATTTCGGTCGACGTGCTGAAACACTTCGCCGGCAAGAAGCCGATACTGGGCGTGTGCCTGGGCCACCAGGCCATCGGCGAGGCGTTTGGCGGCAAGGTCATCCGCGCCAAACAGGTCATGCATGGCAAGACTTCCCTTATCGCGCATACGGGCGTGGGCGTTTTCAAAGGCTTGCCCAGCCCCTTCACAGTGATCCGCTACCACTCTTTGGCGATTGAACGCGCCTCGCTGCCTTCCTGCCTGGAAGTGACGGCGTGGACGGACGACGGCGAAATCATGGGCGTGCGCCACCGGGAATACGATATCGAGGGGGTGCAGTTCCACCCCGAATCGATCCTCTCGGAGCACGGCCACGCCCTGCTGAAGAATTTCCTCGAGCGCTGATTCCATGCGCACGCCACGGCGTGCCATCAGTGTCCTCCTGCGCCATCATTGAAGAAGGAAGCATCATGCCGATCACCCCACAAGAAGCCCTGTTGCGCTGCATCGAACACCGCGAAATATTTCACGACGAAATGCTGTACCTGTTCCGCCAGATCATGTCCGGCGAAATGTCGCCCACCATGATTGCAGCGCTGACCATGGGCTTGCGCGTGAAAAAGGAAACCATCGGCGAAATCGCCGCCGCCGCGCAAGTGATGCGCGAGTTTTCCACCAAGGTGCCCATGGCCGACACCACCAACCTGCTCGACATCGTCGGCACGGGCGGCGACGGCGCGCACACTTTCAATATCTCCACCGCCTCGATGTTCGTGGCGGCAGCAGCCGGCGCGCGCGTGGCCAAACATGGTGGACGCAGCGTCTCGTCATCGTCCGGCAGCGCCGACGTGCTGGACTCCCTGGGCGTCAACATCAACCTGCAACCCGAGCAGATCGCCCAGTCGATCGCGCAGACGGGCATCGGTTTCATGTACGCGCCCAACCACCACGCGGCCATGAAGCATGCGGCGCCCGTGCGCAAAGAGCTGGGCGTGCGCACGATCTTCAATATCCTCGGCCCGCTGACCAATCCGGCCGGTGCGCCCAACATTCTGATGGGCGTATTCCACGCCGACCTGGTCGGCATCCAGGTGCGCGTGCTGCAGCGCCTGGGCGCGCAGCATGCCATCGTCGTATATGGCCGGGACAATATGGATGAAGTATCGCTGGGTGCGGCGACCATGGTGGGCGAACTGGTCAACGGCGAGATCCGCGAGTATGAAATCCATCCCGAAGATTTCGGCATGTCGATGATCGCCAGTCGCAACCTGAAAGTGGCCGACTCCATCGAGTCAAAGGCCAAGATGATGGAAGCGCTGCGCGGCGAGCCCGGTGCTGCCGCCGACATCGTCGCCCTGAACGCGGGCACGGCGCTGTACGCGGCCGGCGTGGCCAGCTCGATTGAAGACGGCCTGGCGCGTGCGCGCACCGCCGTCAGCTCGGGAGCCGCCCTGGCAAAACTGGAACAATTCGTGCAGGTGACGCAGCAGCTGGGCACCCCGGCGCAAGCGTAAGCTTCCGCCCTCCTTTATAGAATAGCGACCATCATGTCCGACATACTCGATAAAATCCTGGCCGTGAAGGCCGATGAAGTGGCGAAGGCCAAAGCCCACCGCAGCCTGGCCAGCCTGCGCGGCGACGTGGAAAGCGACAGCGCCCTGCGCGCCGGCCTGCGCGGTTTTGAAGCGAGCCTGCGCCAGCACATCGCCGCCGGCAAGCCCGGCATCATCGCCGAAGTAAAAAAGGCGTCGCCGTCGAAAGGCGTGATCCGCGCAGACTTCCGCCCGTTTGATATCGCCGCCAGCTATGCGGCGCATGGCGCGGCTTGCCTGTCCGTACTGACGGACGAACAGTTCTTCCAGGGATCCGTGGCATATCTGCAGCAGGCGCGCGCCGCCTGCGCCATCCCCGTGCTGCGCAAGGATTTCATGGTCGACATGTACCAGATCTATGAAGCGCGCGCCATGGGCGCCGACTGCATCCTCCTGATCGTCGCGGCGCTCGACCATGGCCTGATGGCCGAGATGGAAGCGTGTGCCCACGAACTGGGCATGGGCGTGCTGATCGAAAGCCACGACGGCGAAGAACTGACGGCGGCGCTCAAGCTCAAGAGCGCGCTGATCGGCATCAACAACCGCAACCTGCGCACCTTCGAAACGTCGCTCGACACGACCATCAACCTGTTACCGCGTATCCCGCAAGACAAATTGATCATCACGGAATCGGGCATCCACAGCACGGCCGACGTGCAACGCATGCGCGATGCGCACATCCACAGCTTCCTCGTGGGCGAAGCGTTCATGCGCGCGCCGGACCCCGGCGTGGAGCTGGAGCGCCTGTTCAGTTAAACCGTGGTAGTCTGGAAGACATGAGACACGCGATCACCATCCTTGCCGCCACTGCCTTGCTGTCGGCTTGCCAGAATGCATCCCCGCCAGCGGGGCGCATGCCCTTGCCTGTGGAGCGCACGCCCCCTCGCACGCCGGCCGCGATACAGCTCGCCGCCAGCATCGACGCTTACAAGTCGCTGGTGGCGCAGCAGATCATGGCGGCCAACGGGGAATACACGTTCAACGGGCGCCTGCCGCCCATGTTGCCGGCCATCGTCGTGCTCGACCTGAGCGTGGGTCCCGACGGCGAACTGAAAAGCGTGCATGTCCACCGTTCGCGCGACAGCGAAGCATCGGCCGCGGCGCTGGCCGCCGTGCGGCGCGTGCCAGCGTTCTTTCCGCCGGCGGGACACCTGATGCGCCGCCACGCACGGACCTTCGATTTCTCCGAAACCTTCCTGTTCAACGACCAGTACCGATTCCAGTTACGCACCTTGTCCGGTCCTCAGTAAACGCGCAAGCATCGAGTTCGATGCGGTCGCGTCCCCGCTCCTTGGCCAGGTACAGGGCAGCATCGGCGCGCGACAGCAACTGTTCCAGCCCCTCCACCACCGATGCCTGGCAAGCGACGCCAATGCTGACCGTACACGATGGCAACCCCGTATGACTGGACTCGCGCAGCAAGGCGCGAATGCGTTCGGCCACGCCCAACGCACTTTGCGCAGGCATGTCCGGCATCAGCACGACGAACTCCTCGCCGCCGAAACGCGCCACGCAATCCGATTCGCGCAGGGCACCTTTGATAACGGTGGCCACATGCGCCAGCACCTGGTCCCCCACCGCGTGACCATAGCGGTCATTGATCGATTTGAAGTAATCGAGGTCGATGCTGAGCAGTGTCAGCGGCAAACGGCGGCGGCGCAGATTATCTATTTCGCGCGCATAAGCATCGCCAAAGCCGCGCCGGTTCAGCACCTGCGTCAACGGATCGTGGGTCGAGCGGCGCTCCAGTATTTGTTGCAGGCGGCGCGTCGCCACCGTCATGAAGCCCACCGTCAGCAGCAGCGCCATGAAATTGGCGACCGCCAGATAGATGCCGGCCGGCGTACCGCTCACCCACAGGTTCACGCTGGCGCCGCCATGCAGCAACGCCGACACGCCGCGCACCAGCACCACAACAGCTTGCAGCAGCATCAGCGCACCAAAGAAAAAACTCGAAAAATGGCGCTCGCCGTAGCGCCATACCAGCTGCACCTGCCGCGCATAAAACAGGAAGACCAGCAGGGAGAAGACCGCCACGCGCGCCGAGAAATCGGGGTGCACCAGCAACCACCAGCTGCTGCCAGCGATGGCCAGAACAAGTATCAGCAGATAGGCGCGGCGACTCGTTGCCAGGCCAAAGAATTTCTCTGTACCCAGCATCGACAGGCCGATGCCGGCCACCAGTGCCGCATTGGCCGTGATCAGGGACAATGCCGGCGGCAGCACCTCGCGTGTACCGAACAGCATGGACGCGCACACCAGCAACAGCAAACCGGCCGCCCAATGTCCCAGGCCATGCACCTCGCGCCGAAAACTGCGATAGACCGAGAACATGACGATGCTCATCGCCCCGCACATCAGGGTCGTCATCAACATAATCGTTCGTGGATCGAGAGTTTGCACGTTGGCGCGATCTAAAAGAAACAGTTCGGCAATTCTAGTTTAGTTAAAGAAAAATTAGTTCATTTGCAGTAAATATGATGGTAATCCACCAGTGCTGGCGGATGAGTTGCATCTGAGAAATTACTGCTTGAAATGAAAAACCGGCCAGTGACGGCCGGTTTTCTGTCTTACTGCATGACAAACAACATCATGCCGCGCTAGGACGCTTCGGCCCCGTGGCTTTCTTTGGCGCCGGCAACAACGCCAGGCTGACGCCAGGCACGCGGTCGCCCTGCAATACGGTAGTAAACGTCATCAGCTCATCGCGGCGAAAGGCGTGGATGGCCACCTTGGCGCCGACGGCGTAACGGCCCAGCAAGGTGTCCAGGTTGGCCGGGTTGCCCGTCACGCGCAAGCCATCGATGGCCACCAGCACGTCGCCCGCCGACAGGCCTGCCGCATGGGCGGCGCCGCCCTGGTGTACCTGCGCCAGCCTGGCATCGTTGCCGTCTCGGCCCAGGTTGACGTCCAGGCTGGGCTTTTCCGCCTTGCGCTGGTCGCTGTACTTCACGCCGAATGGCGCCAGCAGACGCGCCAGCGGCACGTCGTCCGTGCCGCGGATGTAGCGCTCGAAGAACGACTTCATGCGCGTGCCGGAGATCTCATCGAACAAGGCTTCGACTTCGGCCGGCGTCACGCCGCGGCCTTTACCTTCTCCTTTGCCATTGTAAAAATCGCGGCCATAGCGCTGCCACAGTGCCTGCATCACGTCGTCCAGCGATTGCTCGCCATTCGTCTTTGTGCGCAGCGTCAGGTCGAAGGCCAGCGCGATCAGCGAACCCTTGGTGTAGTAGCTGACGATGGCGTTCGGCGCGTTTTCATCCTGGCGATAGTACTTGCCCCAAGCGTCGAAGCTGGAATCGGCCACGCTTTGCTTGCTGCGACCGCTACCGCGCAGCACGCTGTTGACGGTCTTGCCCAGCAGCTTGAAATAGGCTGCCTCGTCGATCATGCCGGCGCGCACCAGCATCAGGTCATCGTAATAGCTGGTGAAGCCTTCGAAGAGCCACAACAGCGGCGAATAGCTTTCCGCCTGCAGGTTGTACGGCGCAAAGGCGGCCGGCTTGATGCGCTTGACGTTCCAGGTGTGGAAATACTCATGGCTGCACAAGCCCAGGAATTTCAGGTAGCCGTCGCCGATCTCGGTGCTGTTTGACGCCGTCGTCGGCAAGTCGGCACGGGCGCAGATCAGCGCCGTCGAGGCACGGTGTTCGAGGCCGCCGTAACCGTCGCCGACGGCCATGGTCATGAACATATAGCGGTCCATCGGCGCTTTTTTTGTCTTCGGCTCAAAGAAGGCGATCTGCGTTTCGCAGATGGCTTTCAGGTCACGGCACAAACGGGCCAGGTCCAGGTTTGGCACCTTGCCCGTGACGACGATATCGTGCGGCACGCCATGCGCCTTGAAGGTGGCCAGCGCGAAGTCGCCCATTTCCACCGGGTGGTCGATCAACTCATCGTAATTGGCGGCCTGGTAACTGCCGAAACCATAGCGCTTCGCGTTAAGTTCCGGCAGGGTGGTGGCCACGCGCCATGTCTTGCAAGCGGCATCCTTCGGCTGCACGATGTGCACCTCGTGCGTATCGGATTCCTGGCCCAGCACGCGCAGGAACACGCTGGTGCCGTTGAAGAAGCCGTGGTTCTGGTCCAGGTGCGCGGCGCGCACGGATAAATCCCAGGCGTAGACGTCGTATTCGACCGTCAAGGTCCCCTTGCATGGGGCGGCTTGCCACGAATGCTTGTCCAACTTGGCCAGCGCCACGGCCTTGCCCTCGGACTCGGCGCGGATGCTGACGATATTGCGCGAAAATTCACGGATCATATAGCTGCCCGGGATCCAGGCCGGCAAGGACAAGACCTGGCCGATGGCGGCCGGCGACTTGACTGTCAATGTCACTTTGAACATATGACCGGCCAAGTCGGCTGCGGCGATGCTGTAGATGATGCCGGCGGCGGGCACCTTGGCGATGCTTTTTTTAATTGGAGCTTTTTTCATGTTTTTCTCGTGTCTGGCATGGATGTTCTAAAGTCGCCCGGGCGCGCCATGCACCGGCGACAAATCGTCAGGTGTATCAATATCACGCAAGATGCCGCTGTCGTCTACTGTCACGTCGCACACGGCATGGCTGTTGACAATGCTGCGCGCGCCCTGGTCGCCATCGAGCGCCAGCAGCAGCGGCAAGTGAAAGGCGCTGAAGGCGACAGGATTGCCGCGCCGCCCCTGGAACACCGGCACGGCGATGCGCGCGCCATCGCCGATGGCTTGCGACAAGGCGGCGATTGTAGCCGGTTCCACACTAGGCATGTCGCCCAGCGCGATCAGCCAGCCCGGCGCGGCACGCACATAGTCGATGGCGCAGGTGAGCGAGGCGGCCATGCCCATGTCGGCATCATGGCAGACGCGCACCTCGCAGCCCAGCGCGCCGAGCACGCGCGCCACCCGCATGTCGTCGGCACGCACCACGACAAGCACGCGCGGCAAGGCCGCCAACATGTTCCTGGCCGCCGCCGCCACCACGGGCAAGCCCGCATGCGGACCTTCCGTCAAGGGCTGCATCAATTTATTCTGCACGCCGGAAGGATCGAACCTGCGTCCCCTTCCGGCTGCCAGCAAGATGCCGACCGTACTCAAAAAACTGCTACCGTCATGCGGCCGCCAAATCAAACGGCAGCTTGCGTAGGCGCTTGCCCGTCAGGGCGAACAGCGCATTGGCGAAGGCGGGCGCCAGCGGTGGCACGCCCGGCTCGCCCATGCCCGTCGGCGCGTCGCCCGACGGCACCAGGTGCACCTCGATCACCGGCATGTCGGGCATGCGCGGCACGGGGTAGTCACCAAAGTTCTGCTGCTCCACCACGCCATCCTTGAGCGTGATGGCCGCGCCGGGAATGGTCATGCCCAACGCCATCAGCGCGGCGCCCTGCACTTGCGCCTCGATCGTCAGCGGATTGACGGCCAGGTTGCAATGCACGCCCGCCCAGACCTGGTGCAGCCTGGGCGCGCCTTCCACCACCGACGCCGTCACCACGTAGGCGACTACGGAATTGAACGATTCATGCATGGCCACGCCCCAGGCCTGCCCTTTCGGCAGCTTTTTCCTGCCATAGCCGGACTTGGCCACGGCCAGGTCCAGCGCGGCGATATGGCGCGTGTGCTTGGCATCGATCAGCTGCTTGCGGTAAGCGACGGGGTCCATCTTTGCCACATGCGCCGCTTCGTCAATCAGGGTTTCCATGACAAAGGCCGTATGCGTCGAGCCGACGGAGCGCCACCACAGCACGGGCACGTTCGCCTTGGCCGTGTGCACGGACAGCTTCATCGGCAAGGTGTACGGTTCGCCCATGCCTTCGACCATGGTGCCATCGACGCCATTTTTCACCATGAAGGCTTCGAACGGCGTGCCGGCCATGATGGACTGACCCACGATGGTATGGTCCCAGGCGAGTATCTTGCCCTTGGCGTCGAGGCCAATCTGCGCGCGGTGCACATGCGACGGCCGGTAGTAGCCCCCCTTGATGTCATCCTCGCGGCTCCACATCAGTTTCAGCGGCCCGCTCTTGCCGGCAGCCAGGTACGCCTTGGCGACGTTGACGGCTTCGACCACATAGTCGGACGACGGCACGGCGCGCCGGCCGAAGCCACCGCCGGCCATCATCGTATGCAGGGTCACCTGCCCGGGTTTCAGGCCGGAGGTAGCCGCGATGGCCGCCTGGTCGCCCGTCTGGAATTGCGAGCCTACCCACATCGTGCATTTGTCAGCCTGCAGGTCGATGACGCAATTGAGCGGCTCCATCGGCGCGTGCGCCAGGTAGGGGAATTCGTAGACGGCTTCGATCTTTTTCGGCGCCGTGGACAATGCGGAGACATCGAATGCGCGCGCCACCGTACCCGGCGTTTTGGCCAGCGCCTTGAAGGCCGCCAGTTGCTTGTCGCTGCTGACCTTTTCCACGGCGCTGCTATTCCATTCGATCACCAGCGCATCGCGTCCCTGCTTGGCCGGCCAGTAGCCGTCGGCGATGACGGCCACACCGCTGCCGCCACGGTCGGTTTTCACTTCCAGCACCTCAAGTACCCCCTTGATGGCCTTGGCCTTGCTGGCGTCGAACTTCGCCACCTTCGCGCCGAACACGGGCGGGCGGGCCACCATGGCCACTTTCGCGCCGGGCGGTTTGAAGTCGATGCCGAACTGCTGCTTGCCAGTGGATTTGGCTGCCGCGTCCAGGCGTTTCACGGGTTTACCGATGATGACAAATTCGCGCGGGTCTTTCAGCTTGACGGTGGTGGGCACGGGTTGACGCATGGCCGCGTCGGCAAGTTCACCATACGTCGCCTTTTGTCCGCCAGGACCATACAGCACGCCCTTGGCGGCGCGCACCTGGTCGGGATGGACTTTCCACTGCGCGGCGGCGGCGCCCACCAGCATGGCGCGCGCCTTGGCGCCGATTTCGCGGTACTGCGTAAACGAATGGGCGATGCTGCCCGAGCCGCCCGTCATCTGCATGCCGTAGGCGGCATCCTTGTACTGTTCCCCGGCCGGCGCCAGAGCGCCATGCACCTGGCTCCAGTCGGCGTCGAGTTCCTCGGCGATCAGCATGGGCAAGCTGGTTTGCACGCCCTGGCCAAATTCCAGCCGGTTCACCTGTACCGTCACCGTGTTATCGGGGGCGATGTGAAGGAAGGCATTCGGCGCATATACGGGCTTGGCGGGGGCGCTATCGGCCGCCATCGCCAGCTTGCCCGCGCCCGGCAGGAAAAAACCCAGCATCAAGCCGCCACCAGCCGCCGCGCCAGCCTTCATGAAACCGCGCCGCGACACGCCATCGGCCGCGCCAACCACAGCCATCGGCGCCGATGCCAGCGCCGCGCCCAGGGTCACTCCGCCATGCTGCAATGCTTCCTGATTCAACCATTCGATACGCATGTCGTTCTCCTCAGGCCAGGGTCTTGGCCGCGTCCTTGATGGCCGCGCGGATCCGTTGATAGGTGCCGCAGCGGCAGATATTTCCGCTCATGGCGCCATCGATTTCGGCATCGCTGGGCGCCTTGTTGGTGCGCAGCAGCGCCGTGGCGCTCATCACCTGGCCGCTTTGACAGTAGCCGCATTGCGGCACGTCGTGGCGCACCCATGCCGCCTGCACCGCCTTGCCCACCTGATCGTTTTCCATCGCCTCGATGGTGGTGATCTTTTGTGCGCCGACCGAGGAAATCGGCGTAATGCACGAGCGGATCGGCTGGCCGTCGAGGTGCACCGTGCAGGCGCCGCACAGGGCCGCGCCGCAACCGAATTTGGTGCCCGTCATGTTCAGGTTATCGCGCAACGCCCACAGGATGGGCGTGGAAGGATCGGCGTCGACCTGCGTGTCGCGTCCGTTGATATTCAAGGTAATCATCTGCTGCTTCCCCTTTTTTGGATTGTTATGGCATTTACAAACAACACTTGATGATACGACAGCGGAAAAAAGTGCAAAAAAAGGCGCGCCTTGCGAGGGCGCGCCGTCCAGCCTTCCTGGCGACAGCCCGGATTACTTAATGGTCGAGAATTTCTGTTCCAGCGTTTTCGCATCGACTGCGCCCGGAATGCGGCTGCCGTCGGCAAAGAAGATGGCCGGCGTGCCCGAGACGCGCAACTGCTGGCCCAGAGCCAGGATTTTTTCATGCGGGTTGGCGCAAGTGGCGGCCACCGTAGCTGGCGCCTTGCCGTTCAGCATCCAGTCATCCCAGGCCTTATTGCGGTCCGGTGCGCACCAGACATTGCGCGACTTGGCGATGGAATCGGGCGACAAAATGTTGTACATGAAGGTGTAGACGGTGACGTTGTCGATTTCCTTCAGCGCGTTCTGGCGGAAACGCTTGCAATAACCGCAGTTCGGATCTTCGAACACGGCGATCACGCGCTTGCCATTGCCCTTGACGGTTTTCATGGCCGAATCGAGCGGCAGGTCGGAGAACTTGATACGATTGACTTCGTCCAGGCGCACCTTGGTCAGGTCTTGCGACGTCTTGGCGTCAAAGACGTGGCCGACGAACAGGTATTGCGCGGCTTTGTCCGTGTACAGGATGTCGCCACCCGTGCGCACTTCGTACAGGCCGCCATACGGGGTTTCCTTGACCGAATCGACCTTGGCGCCTTCGCCCAGGCGCGGCTCGATCAGCTTTTTGATGCTCGCTTCCGTTGGCGTTTCCGCGCCGGCGCACGACATCATCAGGCCCGAGGCCAGCACTAATGCGATTCTGCTCATTTTTATCACTATCACTTCTCCACTTGAAACGCCTGGCGGAACTGGCATCTGGTCCGGCGGCGATCTTTTTAACAAAACGAACGCCGCAGACCAGCTGCGGCGACCATGAATTTTCACTGCTACCATTATCCGGCGATATCTTAAGAATCACTGATATCCCAACGCTTAAGACTTACTGATGTCCCAATGCGTGTGAAATCATTTTTCTCTTCAGGGCCGGTAATTTATCCAGCAAGTTTAATCCCAAATTGCGAACCACGCGCAACGGCTCCAGATCGGCGCCGAACAAACGCGCCAGGCCATCGGTGGCCAGTTGCATCAGCAGCACGTCTTCCTTGCGCGCGCGCGCATAGCGGGCCAGCACGCGCTCGTCGCCGATGCCGCGGTGCGCCTCGCGTTCGCTGATCGTCTTGACCAGCTGCGCCACGTCGGCAAATCCCAGGTTCATGCCGTGACCGGCCATCGGGTGCACCACGTGGGCGGCGTCGCCCACCAGAGCCACGCGCGGCGCCAACATGGCGTGCGGGCGCATCAAGGTCAGCGGAAACGCGCGCACCAGCTCCGGCTGCAACGGCGTCAGTTTGCCCAGTTTGTCGTTGCAATATGCGGCCAGGCGCGCGGCCAGGGCATCGGCCGATTCGGACATCAAGGTGTCGGCCAGCGCATCGGGCGCCGACCAGACCAGCGAAACGCGGTCGCCCGGCAGCGGCAGCAGCGCGACGATGCCTTGGCTGCCCGTGAACCACTGGTGGGCCGCGCCATGATGCGGCTTTTCGCAGGCGAAGTTGCTGACCACGCCGCGCTGGCCATACGAGCGGTAATCGAGTCCGATATCGCACTGACCGCGCACCCACGACTGGGCGCCGTCCGCGCCCACCACCAGCGCGCAGGTGATGCTGTCGCCGCCATCGAGGTGCACGATGGCCGACTCATTCGTCCATTCCAGGCGGCTGGCGCGGCCCTGCACCACGCTGACGTTCGGCGCGAACTTCAGGGCGGCGTCCAGGGCCTGGCCCAGGTTGCGGTCTTCGACGATCCACGCCAGCGTGCCCACATGGGCGCCATAGGCGTCGAAACCGAGTCCGCCCGCCTGCGCGCCGTCGCCGTTGACCAGCATGGCGTCGACGGGCGCCACCCTGTCGGCCTGCAGCGCGCCCCATACCTTCAGCGACGACAGCAACTGGTGCGCCGTGTGATTGAGCGCATACACGCGCACATCCCAGCTGGCTTCGACCGGCTTGGCGGCCGGCGCGGGAGGGCTGACCGGGGATAACAGGGTGACGCTTTGTCCTGCCTGGGCAAACGCCAGCGCCGTGGTTTTCGCGATGGCGCCGTTGCCGACGATGCAAACGTCGCTGTGGCTATGCATGAAGCGCCGCATGGTAGGGGGAGTGGGACTGTTCATGCGGCCATTATAGCGTTTGCCTCAGCTGTTTCAGATAGTCCGGAAGTACAGGACGCGTGTCCCAGATCAAGCGGCGCCATGAAATACGGGCAGCACGTGGTCCGCGATCTCCTGTAGCGTCTCGGCCAGCGGGCGGCGGTTCTGCCGCAGCTGCAGGCCGATATGCCGCACGCCGGCCTCGCGCATCGCGTGCAGCTCCGCGATCAGGCCATCGCGCCCCATGCGCCCGCCGAAACGAAAACGCTGCAGCGGCAAGTTCGGATCTTCGTCCAGGTCCAGGTGGATGAAGCTGACGTAGGGCTTGTCGTCACCGGCCACTGCGCGCCATTGCGCCGCCCGCCGCGCATGGTCGTCCGGCGTGCCCGGATACGCGAGCCAGCCATCCATCTGTGCGCCGATCCACGCGGGCGACTGCTGCGCCAGCCCCGCCACCAGCAGCGGCAACGGCGCGGCGGGCTTGGGCAGCAGGCGGATGCCCGCTGGCAGGCGCGTCTCGCCCCAGTCGCGCAGCATGGCGACCTGCTCGCGGAAGGCAGCGCCACGCTGATCGAAGTCGCGGCCAAACACGGGATACTCGACAGGCCGGTCACCGCTGGCCACGCCCAACAGCAAGCGCCCGCCACTCAGCTGGTCGACGCTGGCCGCCGCCTTCAAGGTCAATACCGGTTCGCGCAGCGGCAGCACCACGGCGGTCGTGCCCAGCAAGATGTTCTTGGTGATGCCGGCCAGGTAGCCCAGATACGTAAATACCTCGAAGACCTGGGCAGCATCGCCGAACGATGGATCGTACAAGGGCACGTCGCGCAGCCACAGCGCTCTGAAACCCAGGCGATCGGCCAGCTGCGCCAGATCCGCATGCTGCTTCATGTCAGGCTCCCCCGGTACGCGGCGCGACGCCGCATTCGCCTGGCGTCCCACGGACGACCAGTCATTATCGAGCGGCAGTTCCAGGCCGATATTGAAACCGCCCTGCCCCAGCTTCGTCATGGCGCCCATATCAATCCCACTGCGGCGCCAGGCCGTCCGGGTTGGCCAGGCGCTCGCCCCGTTCCAGGGTCGCCATCTGCGCCATGTCATCCGGCGACAGGGTGATACGCTGGAAATGCAGGTTCGCTTCCAGGTTGGCGCGTTTGGTCGATGACGGGATCACGGCAAAGCCCTGCTGCAGCGACCAGCTCAGGGCCACTTGCGCCGGCGTCACGCCATGCTTGGCTGCGATGGCCGCAATCACGGGGTCGGCCACCACCTTGCCATACGCGAGCGGCATGTAGGCCGTGATGTGGATGCCCTGGCTGCGCGCGAACTCGATCACCTTGCGGTTTTGCAGGAAGGGGTGGATCTCGACCTGCTGCGTGGCGATTTCAGATGCCCCCACCGTATCGATCGCTTGCTGCAGCTGCGCATTCGTGAAATTCGACACGCCGATGGCCTTGGTCAGCCCCTGCGCCTTGGCGTCAAGCAGCGCCGCCATGTACTCGGCGACGGGAATCGCGTCTTGCGGCGACGGCCAGTGGATCAGGGTCAGGTCCAGTTGCTCCAGCTGCAGCTTGTGCAAGCTGTCTTTCAGGCTGGGAATGAGTTTGTCGCGCTGCAGATTGTCGATCCAGATCTTGGTGGTGACGAACAGATCGTCGCGCGGGACGGGGCTGGCGGCGATCGCCTGGCCCACTTCGGCTTCATTGCCGTAGATTTGCGCCGTATCGATATGGCGGTAGCCGACGTCCAGGCCCGTGGTGACGGAATCGATAACGACCTGGCCCTGCAGGCGGAAAGTGCCCAGGCCGATGGCGGGGATGGCGGTGTGATCGGTGGTGGCGTTCATGCGGTAGTCCTCTCAAATCAGTAACGATGAGCACACTGTGCACCCTTCTTTTGTTGAGAAAAATACCGTTTACCTCAAATAATATTTGATCCACAGGCAAGTAAGGACCTGCCGCTGCAAGAAATCCGGGAAAAGTCACAGCCGGCTCTTGCATTCCCGTTTTGGTCTGCTATAATTCGCCACCTTGGCCTGGTAGCTCAGTCGGTAGAGCAGAGGATTGAAAATCCTTGTGTCGGTGGTTCGATTCCGCCCCGGGCCACCAAGAATTCGTTCACGCAACGCCCACTCATGTTAGTGGGCGTTGTCGTTTCTGGGGTGCGCAGTCCTTGGCGCCGTTTCATTTCCGGCGCAAAAGCTGCACCCCGTTGACATCCCTCACTTCAGCTCGACCTGCGCCGTGCCTTGCGTCGCCCAGAGGCGCCGATAGGCCCCGTCTGGATCATGGTCACGCATTTGCTTTTGCAGGTTGAACCGTCGCCCATTGCGCGGGTCGGTCCCTCGGCCGGCAACGTACAGCCAGTTACCCTGATTGCTGTAAACGTCGTAGTCGATCAGTTGCGCTTCAAACCAGGCAGCGCCGGCGCGCCAATCGCAGCCCAGATCGTGCACCAAGTAACTGGCAACAATTTGACGCAGCCGGTTGGAGAGATAACCGGTGGCACTGAGCTCGGTCATGCCCGCATTGACAAGCGGTTCACTGGTGCGGGCTTGGCACCATGCTTCGAATCGATGCGCATCGTGACTGGGCTGGCTCAGGCTGCTCAAGCCTTGCGCACGGTACAGCGCGCCCCCATGCTGCAGGTGCAGAAAGCGAAAATAGTCGCGCCACATCAATTCAAACCAGATCCAGTAAGTGCTGTCGTTGGCGCCATGCTCTGCTTCAAATTGCCTGAGTGCGGCGCACACCACGCGCGCGGATAGCGCGCCGCAGGCTAGCCATGGAGAAAATTTGGTGGAATAGCCCACGCCGGTCAAACCATTGCGTGAGAGCTTGTAGGTGTGTGCCAGCTCGCCACCGAAATACTGGCGCAGATGTTCAGCGGCGGCACTCGGGCCACCATAAAAAGCCGGTAGCGCGTACGGGAACGACGACCGTGCGGTGGCAAGATGCGCGTCCTGGAGCACGTACGGCACCACTGCCCAGGTTTCAGCCAGTGCTTCGAAGGTCGGCGGCAAGGGCGGAATTGTCGTCGGCCGCGCGAGCGGGGTCGACGGTGCCACCTGCTCTCGCTCTATGAGTATACGGAAGTTGGTGAATACATCGGGCAAGGCAGCGCACGGAAACGGCAGCGCGGCCGGATCGAGCAAGCTCGATTGCCACAGCGCTTCTACTGTCAGGCCAGCAGCACGCAGTGCGGCAAGGTCGCCCTGCTCTTCTGGCGCGGCAATCTCCTCGCAATGGATAGTCGTCGCGCCGATGGAATGCGCCAGTGCCAACAACACCTGGGCGGGGTCGCCCTCGACCTCCAGCAACTGACTGCCGTGCGACACCAGCTGCGTCGCCAAGTCCGTCAGACCCGACCGGAGAAAATGCTGGCGATGCGGGCTGGTGCGCGGCACATTCCAGCGCGTCGCGACCGATGCGCTGCGATGGCAATACACAAACAACAGATGGCCGGCGCGTTGGCAGGCCTGGCGCAAGGCCGGATTATCCTCGAGCCGCAAGTCATTGCGGAACCAGTAAATATGCGTTTGTGCCGACCTTGCGACGGGGGCGATATTCATGTCTGACGCTTGCTATCCTGGCGACAGCGATCTGAACAGTATTTCACCTCGTTCCAGACCTTTTCCCATTTTTTACGCCATGCAAACGACAACTGGCATTGCTGACAGCGTTTGGTCGGAAGGTCAGATTTTTTTCGCATACGCATGTTGATAACTCTGGCTAACGAAGGACGCAGGGTGTCACGGGAGGCAGCCGAAACAGAAGCCGGTCGCAACTGGGCGGCCTGACGGCCCGCTCGATCGAGTATGCCACATTCGGGCGGCGCCACAATCTTACGGAAAAACGGATCTGGCGCTGTTATAAACTCCGTCCTGAACGAGCCGTTTCCGGCCCGCTCGCTACCATCATCCAACGCACCTGGCGCCGGGAAATCGCCTCCTTACCACATCAAATCATCAGGAATCTGGAACGCCGCATACGGATCATCCTCGTCCACTTCGGTGCTGGCCTGTTTTACACGCACGACGATGGCGGGATCGCGTTCGGCGATTTTGTCGGCGATGATGCGCGGCACCAGTTCCACGGCGCCGCCCAGGCAGACGATCACCAAACGGCCCGCCACCAGGTGGGCTTGCACGGCAGCCGTCACGTAGAGGCGCTCGATCTTGTTGTTGAACGTAAAGTTGTACGGCACGTCGCCGTTGTTGCCCTTGCTCTGGCGGTTCTTTTGCACCATTTGCGCAATCTGCGCCACGATGGCCTTCTGGTTGGCGGCCGCGTCGCGCTGGGCGTTCAGTTCGCGCGCGCGTTCGGCATTCTTGCGCTGCGTCTCCAAGGCGGCCAGGCGCACCTCATCGACACTTTGCGTACCGCTCTTGCGCTCGTCCTTTTTTTGCTTGCTCTTGTCCTGGTTGGCCAGTTTGACCTTCTTCTTGTCGACCAGACCGGCCTTTAAAAACTGCTCTTGCAACGAGACCATAACTACTCCGTATTGAGGGTGCGCCGGCCAAGACAGCGGCATCGACCGGTGGAAAGACGCTAGCATAGCAAAAAACAGGGCCGCTGCCGCCGCAGAATGGCTGCCCGGGCCAGCCGGTGGAGGCTTGGCGCCTGGCAGTAACAAAAAGACACACTCGATTAGAAATTTTGTTGATAAATGTCATATAGTTAGTTACGTTCTGCATATCGGCTTAGCTGCCGGTTGCATACCCCCTTCCACTGACTGCGTCTACAAGGATTTGCCATGAAACAATTAATCGCCCTCTGCATCGCCGCCGCGTTTGCCAGCACCGCCTTTGCCGCCGCACCGGAAGCGGCTCCCGTCGCCAAGACGGCGCAACAGTCAAAAATGACCACTTGCAATGCCGATGCTGCCGGCAAGAAAGGCGATGAGCGCAAAACCTTCATGAAGGAATGCCTGAGCGCCAAGCCGGCACCGGCCATGACGCAGCAAAACAAGATGAAGGCGTGCAATGCCGACGCCAAGGACATGAAGGGCGACACGCGCAAGGCGTTCATGAAAGAATGCCTGAGCGCGCCCAAGAAATAAGCGCCGGTTCGAAGCGCCAGTGGGCGCTTCACTCCACAGCGCCAGCCGGAAGGCTGGCTTTTTTTTGTTCCCGATATGGAGTTCCCTCTTGCCCTATCGCCAGTCCCCGTCCTCTGCCAGCAGCCTGCTGGCCACCGCCTGCCTCGCCCCCCTCTTGGCAGGCTGTCACACGGCCACGCGACAAGGCTGAACGCTGAACGCCGGCAATCATGATGAATGATCAAGATGACATGGGGAAAGATAGCGCGTAGTATTTAATCAACCTACTGCTCAGTACGGTTACACGGCATTCTGGAGAAAGGACGGCAGCGTGGCGGCGTCGAACGATCTCGCGCACTGGCGCGGCCAGGTCTTTAACCGCCTGCTGCAGGTGGTGCTGCTGCTTGGCTTCGTGACGGCCATTCCCAGCGCGCTGCTGGCCGCGAGCGAAGCTATCTGGTCGATTGTCGCCCTCGACTTGCTGGCCATCGGCTGGGTCGGCGTCATCTGGCATCTGCGGGCCATGCCCTACCGCTGGCGCGTGTGGCAACTCCTCATCGTCGCCTACCTGGTGGGCGTGGGTCTGTTGCTGAAAATCGGCCCCGTCAGCCAGATCTACATGATGCTCATGCCCGTGCTGGCGGCCTTGCTGCTTGGAATGCGGCCAGCCCTGACGACGCTGATCCTGACTTCGCTGACCCTCTTTTTTCTCGGCCTGCATCCCGACGTCGCCCTGCAACTGCCGGGCACGCCCGATTCTCCCGTGCTGCGCGCGCTGATCGTGGCCCTGAACTTCCTGTTTATCGCCGCCGTGCTGACCCTGTCCTGCGCTTTCCTGCTGCGCCACCTGGAAGACAGCAGCCAGGCCCTGTCGCAACGCAACGCCGAGCTGCGCTTGACCGCCACGGCGCTGGCCCGCCTGAACGATATGGTGATGATCGCCGAAGTGGCCGAAGTGGCCGAAGTGGCTGATGCACCGCCCGGCCCCGGCGCGGTGCCGGCCACGCACATCATCTTCGTCAACGACGCCTTCGAGCGCAGCAGCGGCTATGCGCGCGCCGAGGTGCTGGGCCGCAGCCTGCTGTTCCAGCACGGCCCCGCCACCGATGCAGACGAACTGGCGCGCATCGCCGCCGCCATGGCCCGCGCCCAACCGGCACGCGCGGAATTACTGAACTACAACAAGAGCGGCAAGGCGTACTGGGTCGTAGCGGAACTGGTGCCGTTCACTGATGCGGACGGCAAGCAGACGCACTGGGTGGCCGTCGAGCGCGAAATCGACGAGCGCAAGAAATCGGAAGCGGACATCCACCGCCTGGCCTTCTACGACGTGCTGACTGGCTTGCCCAACCGGCGCCTGCTGATGGACCGCATCGCCCATTTGCTGGCCGCCGCGCCGCGCGACCATACAATCAGTGCGCTGATGTTCATCGACCTCGACCACTTCAAGCACATCAACGATGCGCGCGGCCATGCCACCGGCGACGCGCTGCTGCGCCTGGCGGGCGAACGGCTGGCGCAACTGATGCGCAAGGCCGACACGGTGGCACGACTGGGCGGCGACGAATTCGTCGTGCTGCTGGCGCACCTGGCCGAGGACCTGGACAGCGCCGCCCATGCTGCATCCCAGGTGGCCGAGAAAATCCGCGCCGCCATCGCACGCGACTTCGATATCGGCGGGCAGTCCTACCATTGTAGCGCCAGCATTGGCGTGACCCTGCTGCCGAAAGCGGGCCGGCAGGCGCACGACCTGCTGCGCGAAGCCGATATCGCCATGTACCGCGCCAAGGCCGAAGGGCGCAACGGCGTCGCCTTCTTTGAAGCGGCCATGCAGGCGGGCGTGGAGCGGCGCCTGACCCTGGAACGGGCGCTGGCGCGCGCCCTCGATGACCATGAATTATGCATGCACGTACAGCCGCAGGTCGACCGCGATGGACGGGTGACGGGGGCCGAAATGCTGATGCGCTGGCCGCAGGCGGACGGCACGCACATCGCGCCGGGCGTCTTCATCCCCATCGCCGAAGAATCGGGTCTGATCGTCAGGCTGGGCCACTGGGCCCTGCGCGAAGCGTGCCGCGCCGCTACGTTGCTGGCGCAGGCCGGATCGCCCATCGCCCTGTCGGTGAACGTCAGCCCGGCCCAGTTCCGCCAGCCCGATTTCGCCTCCCGCGTGCAGGCGGCGCTGGCCGAACACGGCACGCCGGCGGCCGCCCTGATCCTGGAATTGACGGAAGGCTTGCTGATCGACCAGCGCGACGCCTCGCTGGCGCGCATGCGCGAACTGGCCGAGCTCGGCATCCGCTTTTCCATCGACGATTTCGGCACCGGGTATTCCAGCCTCGCCTACCTGACCTCAATGCCGCTGTACGAACTCAAAATCGACAAGCGCTTTATCGACGACACGCCGCGCGATGCGCGCGACACGGCCATCGTGCAAGCGATACTGGCCATGGCGCGCCACCTGGGCTTGCGCGTGGTGGCCGAAGGCGTGGAAACGCAGGAGCAGGCCGACTTCCTGATCGCCCACGATTGCGACGGCTTGCAGGGCTATTTGTATGCGCGGCCGATGCCGCTCGAAGACTTTCTCGCCTGGCTGGCCCGGCATCAAGCTTAGCTTTCCGACATTTCCTGCACGAAACTCCTCCGCTAGAATACCGGCCTCATAGCCTGTACCTTCACCATCCCCTTTGATTAAAGTGATCCCCGATGCGTCTGGTTCTTCCCCTGCTGCCGCTCCTGCTGCTATCTCTGCTGCCCGCCGCCCATGCGGCCCCCTCCACCACCATCACGCCCACGCCGATCACCCTGGACCAGGCCATGGCCGATCCCGACTGGATCGGCACGCCCGTCGAAGCGGCGTGGTGGGGCTGGCATGGCCAGCTCTACTACAAGCAAAAACGCCTCGGCTCGCCCCTGCGCGACACCTATCAATTGCCAGGCGCGAACGCCAGGCTCAATAGCGGCAGGAAGGTCGACGATGCGCAACTGGCGAATCTCGATGGCCAGCAGATGGTCGTCAACCGGGCCGGCACGCGCGCCATCCTGCTGCGCAACGGGGATTTGTTCGAACGCGACCTGAAAAACGGCGCCTTGACGCAAATCACGCGTGGCGTCCCGGCCATCAGCGACCCGCAATATTCCGCCGACGGCAGCGCGGTACAGTACCGCAGCGGCACCGACTGGTTTAGCTGGAGCCGCTCTGACCGCCTGAGCGCCCCGGTGGCCCTGCTGCGCGCGGCCAAGGACCCGGACGCCAAGCCGGAAGCGGACGCCCTGCGCGACCTGCAACTGCGCCTGATCGTCAACCTGGCGCGCCAGAAGGAAGACCGCGATGCCAGCCGCGAGCGCCGTCACGAAGAGCGCCGCCTGGACAGCACGCGCGCGCCGGAACCGATCTACCTGGGCGAGAAAGTCACGATTTCGGGCAGCGCCCTGTCGCCGGACGGCCGCTGGCTGCTGTTCCTCACGCAAGATAAAGCCGCCGAGAAGGGCAAGCTGGGCAAACTGGCCCGCTACGTCACGGAAACGGGCTACCCGGACGTGGATGACGAGCGCACGCGCGTGGGCCGCAACATGCCCATCGCACAAAGCCTGAAACTGGCCGACCTGCGCACGGGCCAGGTGCGCGAGATCGCTTTCGACAGCCTGCCCGGCATCGCCGTGGACCCGCTGGCCGAGCTGCGCGCCGAACAGAAGCTGCCGCCATTGAAGGGCAACCGCCCCGTGCGCATCGACGCCCAGCGCGACGGCATCGCCTGGACCGATGACGGTTCCAAGGTGGCCGTGCGCATCCGCGCCATCGACAACAAGGACGGCTGGATTGCCAATGTCGACCTGGCCAACGGCGCCCTCATGCCCGTGCACCGCATCAGCGACGCGGCCTGGGTCAACCGCCGCGCCGACGAATTCGGCTGGCTGCCCGACAATGCCACCTTGTGGTATTTGTCCGAGGAAAGCGGCTACGCCCACCTGTACACGAAAACCGGCACAGCACCCGCACGCGCCTTGACCAGCGGCCAGTGGGAAGTGAGCGCCGTCGAGTGGAGCCGCGACGGCAAGCACGCCTATTTTATATGCAACCGGCAGGCGCCGGGCACGTATGAAGTGTGCGCCAGCACGGCCAGGGAGGGCGGCGCGCGCGAAGTGACGAACTTGAAAGGCGTGGAAAACTTCGGCCTGTCGCCCGATGGCAGCAAGCTGCTGCTGCGCTATTCGACCAGCTATGTGCCGGCCCAGCTAGCGACCATTCCTGTCTCCGGCGGCAAGGCGAATATCCTGACCGATACGCGCAGCGACGCCTTCAAGGCGCGCAACTGGATCATGCCGCAGCTGGTGCAAGTGCCGTCCTCGCATGGCGCAGCGCCCATCTGGGCCAAGCTGTACCGTCCCGCGCAACTGCAAGCGGGTAAACAGTATCCGATCGTCATGTTCGCGCATGGCGCCGGATACCTGCAAAACGTGACCGAGCGCTACCCCGTGTATTTCCGCGAACAAATGTTCCACAACCTGCTGGTGGAGCAAGGCTACATCGTGCTCGACGTCGATTACCGCGCCTCGATGGGCTACGGCAGCGCCTGGCGCACGGCCATTTACCGCCAGATGGGCCACCCGGAACTGGAAGATTTTATCGACGGCGCCAATTGGCTGGCGCAGCAACACCAGGGCGATATCAAGAATGTGGGCATCTATGGCGGCAGCTATGGCGGCTTCATGACCCTGATGGCCCTGATGCGCGCGCCGGACGTCTTCAAGTCCGGCGCCGCCCTGCGCCCTGTGACTGACTGGACCACCTACAACCACGAGTACACGGCAAATATCCTGAACACGCCGGACATCGATCCACAAGCGTACAAAATCTCGTCGCCAATCGAATACGCCGACAAACTGACAGGCAACCTCTTGATTGCCCATGGCATGATCGACGACAACGTGTTTTACCAGGATTCGGTGCGCCTGTCGCAGCGCTTGATCGAACTCAAAAAGGATCACTGGGAAATGGCCAGCTACCCGATGGAACGCCACGGCTTCGTGCAGCCGGAAGCGTGGTATGACGAGTACCGCCGGATTTATCAGTTGTTCCAGCGCACGCTGAAGTAAACCTCCAATGCCCGCTTTCAAGCGGGCATTTTTTATATGCAGCTCACTCAGTCAAACGGCACCGGCCGCGGCGTCGTGTCCGACGATGGCGGCAAGATCGGCAGCACGATGTGCGGCTGCTTGCCCGTCAAGGTCTTCAGGAAAGCCACCAGCTTGGCATTTTCATCGGGCGTAAACGTGCGGCCCAGTTGCAAGCGGCCCATCACGTCAACGGCCTGCGTCAGGGTCGCCGCTTCGCCATCATGGAAGTAGGGGTAGGTCAATTCCACGTTGCGCAGGGTGGGCACCTTGAAATTGAAGCGGTCTGCATCCTTGCCCGTCACGGCCGAGCGCCCTTGCGCCGTCATCGCCGTTTTATAGGGTTCCACCACGCCCATCTTCTGGAAGGTGTTGCCGCCCACGGCGGGACCGTTATGACAGGCGATACAGCCGCTCGATTTAAATAGCTGGTAGCCAGCCAGCTCGTCTTTCGTCAACGCGCTCTTCTTGCCGACCAGCCATTGGTCAAAGCGCGCACCGGGCGTCACCAGCACCTCTTCAAAGGCGGCGATGGCGCGCGTGACTTGCTCGATGGTCAGCTTATCCTGGCCAAAGACTTGCCTGAATTTCGCGCGGTAGGCGGGAATCGAGGCCAGCACGTCGATGGCCAGCTCATGCGTAAAAGCCATTTCGCCGGGATTGGCGATGGGGCCGCCCGCCTGCTCCTGCAAATCCTTGGCGCGGCCATCCCAGAATTGCGCCACGTTCATGCTGGCATTGAGCACCGTGGGTGAATTGATGGGCCCCCGCTGCCAGTTGTGGCCAATCGACGTCTTGATGTTATCCGTGCCGCCCATGCTCAGGTTATGGCAGCTATTGCAGGAAATGAAGCCCGAACGCGACAGGCGCGGGTCGAAAAACAGCTTTTTACCCAACTCGACCATCGCCGGATTGGCGACCTTGGCGGCAGTGATCGGCTGGATCGGCTCTTTCTCGGCGGCATGAAGAGCACCGCCAAAAGCCAGGCTGGCGATGAAGACAAAGGGGGATAAGGTGCGGCGCATAGTCTAACTCCTGGAAACATTCCCGAATCGGCGGCACGCGCCGGCGCGGGAATGCAGCACGCCGGCCCGGTTGCCACCCGACCATCGCTGGTTGGATGTTGATTTATATTAACTTTGACTGCTTAACAATGAAAATGACGGGGATCAAGGATAGTCGAGCGCGCGAATCGAGCTTGCCATTTGGGCAAGCGTGGCACATGATGAGGGCATGCAAACGCCAACCTACCCCGCCCTGTTGCCACTGCTGCGCGCCGCGTGCGCCGGCCTCCTGCTGCTGGCCGCCAGCGCCTGCAGCGCCCCCACACACAATGATGCGCCGCCCGCCCCCGGCAATGCCGGCTTGCTGGCGCAGATCCAGGCGGAAGTGGGCAGTGCTGCCTGCGATTCCACCCAGCAATGTCAAACCATCGCCATCGGCGCCAAGGCGTGCGGCGGACCGGAACGCTACCTAGCCTGGTCCAGCAAGGACAATGACGGCAAAAAACTCAAGGCACTGGCCCAGGCGCACGCCGAGGCGAGCCGCAAGCAGCAGCAAGCGGATGGCATGATGTCGACCTGCTCCATCGTCACCGACCCGGGCACCACCTGCGAGGCGGGACGCTGCGTGCTGCAAAAGAGCGGCCTGGGCGGCAGTTCGGCCCTGTAGGCAAGGATAACCACGCCGCTGGGTCAGCGGCTTTTGGGGTTTTGCTACGCGTCAGGACTGCAATTGCAAGGTCTTGACGATCTTGCTTTCCACCTTCTCGCCCGCGCCTGAAGTGGCATTCCTGCTTTCCTTGCGCAGCAACAATAAATGGTCACCGCTGACACCATACTGGCGCGTCTCGTCCGTCTTTTGCGTAAAGCTGATAACGACAAAGGCGCGTCCGCTCACATCCACGTGGAAATGGCTGGCCAGCGGCGTGCCGTCCGCGGCGATCCACACCTCAATGCCGCCTTCGAACTTCTTCACATACTTGCGGTCTTTTTCAGGCACCTTGTCGAGCGACAAAGTAAAGCTGAGCAGGCGCGCCGGCTTGCCCTTGTAGCTATCCATTTTTTCGCCGCTGAACACGGCTTCCTCAATCTCGCGCGACAGGGTATCCGCCGCCGACACCATGGCACGCAGCTCCGCCGCCTTCATTTCCCCCAACGCAAAGCCGATCGGCGTCTTGACCTTCGGATCTTTCACCCTGGCGCGCTGTTCGGCTTCCACTTTCGCCAACAAGTCCTTACTGTAGAGCACCTGCAAGCCCGCCGGCCCGCCCTCGACAGCCACCGTGGCCTGGCCGCTATCCTCATCCGCCGTCTTGCCCTCGCCCTCGCGGCGCCAGGTTTTCGACTCGACCTGCGCCTTGATGGGCATTTGCCCCTGCAAACGCGCCAGTGCCGCATTCAAATCGGCCAGCCCGTCGGCCTGTGCCGCACCGCAAAACAAACTGAACAAGCCCGCCACCGCCAAGCCTTGCACTCCAATACGTCGCTGCATCGCCACATCCCTTCAGGTCATACAAGGATGCCAAAACACCATGTTTTGGTCATCTGTTGCATTTGAACACAGCTAGCTCTGGTCAGGTAGAAAGTCTTTCTGCTATAATTCGCCGCCTTGGCCTGGTAGCTCAGTCGGTAGAGCAGAGGATTGAAAATCCTTGTGTCGGTGGTTCGATTCCGCCCCGGGCCACCAAGAATTCAGCAGCACCTATCAAAAACGCCACCTTCGGGTGGCGTTTTTGTTTCCTTTCCACACAACTTCCGCCACGCCCCTCCGCTGTGTACGCAAACGTACGGACTGCAGCCGTCCAAGAGCACATGCTGCATGCAGACCAGCACTTCCCATCCCGCCGCCAGCGCCCTGCGCGACACGGCGGAACGGCCACCTGGTCAGATTCTCTCCGTCACACCGCCATGCGAAACTCGCGCCCGACGCCGTCGAGCCGTTCCGTACCTAACGGCACACTGCCAAAGGATGCATCATGAAAACTACCCTGATATTACTCGCGCTCGCCTCTACCCTCGCCTTGACCGCTTGCCAGCGCGAATCACCACCTGTCGTGCAAGTCGTTCCCGGCCCTGCCGGCGCGCCTGGTCCTGCCGGCGCTACGGGTGCCAAAGGCGCCGAAGCCCCTGCCGGCGCAACCGGTGCCACCGGCGCCACGGGCCAGACCGGCGACAGCGGTGCTACAGGATACGATGGTGCCAAGGGCGCCACTGGTGCACAAGGCAACGAAGGTGCCAAGGGTGACGATGGCGCCAAGGGCAAAACGGGCGACACGGGCGATACCGTGATTGTCGTTCCACAACGCTAAGACGAGCAACACCGTGAATCACCGGGAACCTTGTTCCCGCACAACGCCAACCCTTGCGGTTGGCGTTGTGCGTATGCGCAGTACCGTACAGTAGCATCGGCTGCATCGGCCTATCCTGTTCTTATTCAACAGGAGATATCGCATGCTGATGATGATGATGATGATGATACTGGCAGCCTTGCTCTGCCTGATCGCACTGTTCGCGCCCGGCCCCGTGCGCCGCGCCCTACTCGCTCCACGCCTGCTGGCCCTGTTCAAGCGCATCTTGCCAACCATGTCCGAGACGGAACGCGACGCGCTCGAGGCGGGCACCACGTGGTGGGACGCAGACCTGTTTTCCGGGCGGCCCGACTGGCCAAAATTGCTGGCCTACGGACGCGCCTCGCTCACCGCCGAGGAGCGCCGCTTTCTCGAGCATGACGTCGAGCGGCTGTGCGAACTGGTCAACGACTGGGAAACGCAGCAGCAACTCGACTTGCCACCGCAAGCGTGGGCCTACATGAAAAGCCAAGGTTTCCTCGGCATGATCATCCCGAAACAATACGGCGGTAAACAGTTCTCCGCCTACATGCATTCGCAAGTGGTCATGAAATTGTCGAGCCGCTGCTCGGCGCTGGCGGTGACCGTGATGGTGCCCAATTCGCTGGGGCCGGCCGAATTGCTGTTGCACTACGGTACCGAAGAACAGAAAAACCATTACTTGCCGCGATTGGCTGCCGGCACCGACATTCCCTGCTTTGCGCTGACCAGCCCGTATGCGGGTTCCGACGCGGCCGCCATTCCCGACCTGGGCGTGGTGTGTATGGGCATGCATGAGGGGCGCGCCACCCTGGGTTTCCGCCTCACCTGGAACAAGCGCTACATCACGCTGGCGCCCGTGGCGACCTTGCTGGGCCTGGCATTCCAAACCAGCGATCCCGAACATTTGCTCTCCGATAACGATGCGCCCGGCATCACCTGCGCCCTGATCCCCGCCAGCCACGACGGCGTGGTGATCGGCCGCCGCCATCACCCATTGAACGCGGCATTCCAGAACGGCCCGACGTCAGGTCAAGATGTCTTCATCCCCATCGACTGGGTCATCGGCGGCCAGGCGCAAGTGGGCAAGGGCTGGCGCATGCTGATGGAATGCCTGGCGGCCGGGCGCGCCATTTCGCTGCCCTCGTCCAGCGTGGGCATGGGCAAGATGGCCGTGCGCGGCAGCGGCGCGTATGCGGCCGTGCGGCGCCAGTTCAACATGCCTATTGGCAAGTTCGAAGGCGTGCAGGAAGCGCTGGCCCGCATGGGCGCTAACTTGTACCTGATGGATGCGGCCCGCACCCTGGCCGCGCACGCCGTCGACCTGGGCGAAAAGCCGGCCGTCATTTCCGCCATCGTCAAATACCACGTCACGGAGCGGGGACGCGCGCTCGTCAATGACGGCATGGATATCCTCGGCGGCAAGGGCATCTGCATCGGCCCCAACAATTTCCTGGCCAGCGCCTACCAGCAAATCCCCATCGCCATCACGGTCGAAGGCGCCAACATCCTCACGCGCAGCCTGATCATCTTTGGCCAGGGCGCCATCCGCGCGCACCCGTATGTGCTCAGGGAAATGGCCGCCGTCAGCGAAAGCGACGGTCGCAAAGCCGTGCGCGATTTCGACTCTGCCTTCTTTGGCCACGTGGGCTTTGTGCTGGGCAACCTGGCCAGAGGGCTGTGGTACGGACTGGGCGGCGCGCGCCTGGCGGCCGTGCCCGAGGCCAGCGCGCCCGCACTGGCGCCCTACTACCGTGCCCTGACGCGCATCTCGACGGCCTTTGCCGTCATGACGGATATGTCGATGTTCGTGCTCGGCGGCGAGCTCAAGCGCCGCGAACGGTTGTCCGCGCGCCTGGGCGACGTGCTGGCGCAACTGTATCTGGCTTCGGCGGTGCTGAAGCGCTACGAGGACGATGGCCGGCCCGAGGCCGACCTGCCCTATGTGCACTGGTCGCTGCAAGATGCGCTGCTCAAGGCGCAACAGGGCTTGACGGGCGTACTCGATAACTTCCCCGCGCGCGCACTGGCGGTGCTGCTGCGCATGCTGCTCTTGCCCTTCGGCCTGCCCCATCGTCCGCCATCCGACGAACTGGGCAGCGCGGTGGCGCAGGCCTTGCAAACGCCGGGCGCCGACCGCGAACGGCTGCTGGCCGACGGCCATGTCGCCAGCGAGGGCAGCCACGGCGACGATCCGCTGGCCTGCGCCGAGCGGGCGCTGGCCTTGCTGCCCGAGGTCCTGCACATCGAAAACCGCCTGAAAGACACGCCCGCAGGGGCGGCCCTCCGGCACCTGCCGCAAAGCCTGTCCGCCATGCAACAGTGGCTGGCGACGGCCAAGCCGGCTGGCTCGGTCAGCTGCCAGGAGCACAATACCTTGCTGGAATATGCGCGCCTGGTCGACGGCTTGATACAGGTCGACGATTTCGCCCCCGCCGCGCCGCAAGCCTCGCTTGCCTATCCCCGCGATGACGCAGGCGTGTTTGATGCCAGCGACAAGCGCAGCACGAGCGGTACCAAGGCCGCGTACACGACGATGGCGGAGAGCCAGATGGCGCCGGGCCAGTGCGCCCTGACGCCAAAATAAATACTGGAAAACACCAGCGGGCACAGCACGGATGCCAGGCTCACGGACGAGGCCAGTACGCCCTGGAACTGGCCTTGCCGGTCATCGGCAACTTGCCGCGTGGCCAGCGATTGCAGGGCCGGCGCGCCGATGCCGCCCAAAGCGAACACGGGCATGATGGCAAAGATCATCCAGCTGCGGGTAGCGAAGGCCATGACGAGCAGCGCCAGGCAGGCACAGGCCACGCCCGCCAGGATGGTGGCGCGCTCGCCCAGCAGTTTCACTGCCGGGCCGGGCAAGAAGGCCTGGGCCAACGCCTGGCACACGCCAAAGGCGCCCAGCGACAGGCCGATCCACAGCCCGTTCCACTCGAACGCATCGTGGCCCCACAGCGCCCAGCACACGCCATACACTTCACCGGCCGCGCTGAGGGTAAAGAAAATGACGGTAATCGGCAGCAAGCTTTTCTCAGAGAAAACCCAGCGCAGCGGGCGCACGGGATTCAATGCCGCCAGGTCGATTTTTGCGCGCATGGGCGGGCGCATGAGCGGGCGAGATTCGGGCAACGTCAACAACGCCAGCAGCAGGTTAGCCATATTCAGTACGGCGGCCGCCATGAATGGCAGGCGCAGCCAGTAATCGCCCAGCGCGCCGCCCAGCACGGGGCCGATGATGAAGCCTGCCCCGAACATGGCGTTGAGCAAGCCGAAACGGCGCGCCCGCTGGTTTTCAAGAGAAATATCCGTGATGTAGGCCGTCGCCACGGAGATGTTGGCACTCGTCAAGCCCGCGATGGCACGTCCCAGCAGCAGCATCCACAGGCTGGGTGCAAAGGCCAGGAACAGGTAATTGACGGCGGCGCCCGCCAGCGACAGTAGCAGCACAGGACGCCGGCCCAGGCGGTCGCTCAGCGCTCCCAACACCGGTGCAAAAATGAACTGCATCAGCGCGTACAGGGCAGTCATGATGCCGATATACGGTGCCACGTTGGCCACATGCGTGACATCTTGCAGCAGCGCGGGCAGGATGGGGAAAATCAGGCCGATGCCGATGGCGTCGAGGAGCACAGTGGCGAAGATGACAGGCAGCGCTGTCGCTGGAACGGATATTTTCATATACTCAATCTAAATATGTACTCAGTACATAAATAATACGCCACGCCTTGCTGCGCCATCAAGCGTTATCTGTACTCAGTACACATGGTGTATGATCGTGGCAACATGACGCTGCCTTCCGACCTACGCTCCCGCAAACGCCTTGCCACCCGGCAAGCCATCTCAAATGCCGCCACGCGCCTGTTTTTCGTGCGCGGCTTCGAGCAGGTGACGGTGGACGAGATCGCGGCCGCCGCCAACGTCGGACGCATGACCGTGTTCAACCACTTCCCGCGCAAGGAAGACATGTTCTTCGACCGCGAGGAAGAGGGACGCGAGTTGCTGCGCGAGGCGCTGCGCCAGCGCGATCACGCCATCGCCCCCATCGAGACCCTGCGCTTGCTGGCGCATCGGCTGGCACTGGAAGACAGTCCCTACATCACGTTTTCCGCCGCCGGCCAGGGTTTCATTGCCACCATCGAGGCCAGCGATACCCTCAAAGCGCGGGCACGGGCGATACGCGACGAGCTGGCGCAAGTGGTGGCGCAAGCGCTGACCGAGTGCACCGGGCGCGACGCGCGCGATCCCCAGGCCCACCTTGCGGCCAGCCTGCTGCTGGCCACCTGGAGCACAGCGCTCATCGAGGCACACCGGCACTTCTGTCAGCATGGCGACGCGCAGCAAGCCAAGACCGGCTTTCTTGCCCTGGTGGACCAGGGGCACGCAGGCTTGAACGCCGCCATGGCGGGTACGCCTTACGCGTGATGTTGCCTGGCAGCGACCCGGAATCAGGGTTTCCTTGACCCAAAGCAATGCAATACGGCGCCAGCCAGCATAAGATCGCCGGCTTTGCCCCTCCTCCATGCGCCACGCTCCCGAATTACTCCTGCCTGCCGGCTCGCTGGCCAAGATGCATGCCGCCTTCGACTATGGCGCCGACGCCGTCTACGCGGGCCAGCCACGTTACAGCTTGCGCGTGCGCAATAACGATTTTTCGACCTTGCAAGCCTTGCAGGAAGGAATCGATGGCGCGCATGCGCGCGGCAAGCAATTCTTTGTCGCCAGCAATATCTTCGCCCATAACGCCAAGCTGAAGACGTACGTGCGCGACATGGAGCCGGTGATCGCCATGCATCCCGATGCCTTGATCATGGCTGACCCGGGCCTGATCATGATGGTGCGCGACAAGTGGCCGGAGATTCCCGTGCACCTGTCCGTGCAAGCGAATGCCGTCAACTGGGCCGACGTGAAATTCTGGCACCGCATGGGCCTGACGCGCGTGATTTTGTCGCGCGAACTGTCGCTCGACGAGATCGAGGAAATCCGCCAGCGCTGCCCGGAGATGGAACTGGAAGTGTTCGTCCACGGCGCCCTGTGCATCGCCTATTCGGGCCGCTGCCTGCTGTCCGGCTATTTCAATCACCGCGACCCGAACCAGGGTACCTGCACCAATTCCTGCCGCTGGGATTACAAGGTGAAAAATGCCACGGAAGACGCCAGCGGCGACCTGGGCGGCATGCAGGTGGTGCCGCTGGAATTTCACCAGGCGCTGGCCGAGGCCGACAACAATGCGTTTTCCGCGCTGCACCAGCAGCCGCGCCATCCACTGGCCGACCAGCCCTATTTCATTGAAGAAGCGCAGCGCCCGGGCCAGCTGATGCCGATCCTCGAAGACGAGCACGGCACCTACATCATGAACTCGAAGGACTTGCGCGCCGTCGAGCATATCGAGCGCCTGGTGAAGATCGGCGTCGATTCGCTGAAGGTCGAAGGCCGTACCAAGTCGCTGTACTATGCGGCGCGCACGGCGCAGGTCTACCGCCAGGCCATCGACGACGCCGTGGCGGGCCGTCCTTTCGATATCGGCCTGCTGGGCCAGCTGCAAGGCTTGGCCAACCGTGGCTACACAGACGGCTTTTACCAGCGCCACCACACGCAAACGCACCAGAACTACATGCGCGGCGCCTCCGAGGCGGACCGCAGCCAGTACGTGGGCGACGTGCTGGGCGTGACGGACGGCTGGGCCAGGGTGGAAGTGAAAAACCGCTTCGCCGTGGGCGACCGCATCGAGGCCCTGCATCCGGGCGGCAACCGCGATTTCACCATAGTACGCATGCTCAGTGATGACGGCAAGGAGATCCAGGTCGCGCCCGGCAGCGGCCACTTCGTGCGCATCGAACTCGACGGGGCACTCGACAAGGCCTTGCTAGCGCGGTATTTGTAAGCACCACTCTGGTGCGCGGGCGTGGCCGGCCCCATCATCAGCTGGATCAACACCCTGCCCGCCACATGGCGCTTGCAGGATTACAGGCTGACGTCAAACTTCTTCTGGATCGTCGTCCTCGCCACCACCTTCGGCTTGCTGCTCAGCTTTACCAGCGCGCGCAGCCTGGAAGGTGCGGGCGCCTCGGCCAATGGCTCGGCCATGCGGTACCTGCTGTTGGCCACCATCGGCATGCACATGGACCTCGGTGCCTTGCTCGACTCGCCTTTCCTGCTGGGCCTGATCGGGCTCGCCGGGCCTGGCGCTGAACCAACCTCATCACTTGCACCCAACAAGATCAGTGCCCTTTCCCTCTGCCGGAGAGCCTCCCAAAAATCACCACAATGTAGCAGAAACCCCTCAAAACCAAATTTTCGCACCATTTTTGTGCGAAATCTGCGATGATCATTGCCCAAATAACCGATTACCTCCATGGAATTCTGATGAAATACGCATCTGCTCACGAGTATGTCCAGCATGTCGCCGCACGCAATCCAGGTCAAGCCGAGTTTCTGCAAGCCGTCACCGAAGTCATGGAGAGCTTGTGGCCGTTCCTGGAACAGCACCCGAAATACGCGGAACAAGGCTTGCTGGAACGCTTGATCGAGCCGGAGCGCGTGGTGATGTTCCGCGTGTCATGGGTCGATGACCATGGGCAAGTGCAAGTCAATCGCGGCTACCGCATCCAGCACAGCATGGCCATCGGGCCGTACAAGGGCGGCATCCGCTTCCACCCTTCCGTGACCTTGTCCGTGCTGAAATTCCTCGCCTTCGAACAGACGTTCAAGAATGCCCTGACAACCTTGCCGATGGGCGGCGGCAAGGGCGGCGCCGATTTCGATCCGAAGGGCAAGAGCCCGGGCGAAGTGATGCGCTTTTGCCAGGCGTTTGTCAGCGAACTGTTCCGTCATGTGGGCTCGGACACGGACGTGCCGGCCGGCGACATCGGCGTGGGCGGACGGGAAGTGGGCTACATGGCCGGCATGATGAAAAAACTCAGCAACCGCGCCGACTGCGTGTTCACGGGCAAGGGCGCCAGCTTTGGCGGCTCGCTGATGCGTCCGGAAGCGACGGGCTACGGCACCGTGTATTTTGCCGAGGAAATGCTGAAAACGCGGGGCCGCTCGTTCGAAGGCATGCGCGTTTCCGTTTCCGGCTCGGGCAACGTGGCGCAATACGCGGTGGAAAAAGCCATGGCCATGGGCGCGAAAGTCATCACCGTCTCCGATTCGAGCGGCACCATCATCGATGAAGGCGGTTTCACGCCGGAAAAACTGGCCATCCTGATGGAGATCAAGAACCATCTGTATGGCCGGGTCAGCGACTACGCCGAACGCACGGGCGTGCGCTTCGAGGCGGGCGTGTCACCATGGCATGTGCCGGTCGACATCGCCCTGCCCTGCGCCACGCAAAATGAATTGAACATCGACGACGCGCGCATCCTGATCGCCAATGGCGTGCAGTGCGTGGCCGAAGGCGCCAACATGCCCACCACCATCGAGGCAGCCAAAGCGTTCGAAGCGGCCGGCGTGCTGTATGCGCCGGGCAAGGCCAGCAATGCGGGCGGCGTGGCCACGTCGGGCCTGGAAATGAGCCAGAACGCGGCCCGCATGGCGTGGCCGCGCGAAGAAGTCGATGCGCGTTTGTTGCAGATAATGCAAGGCATTCACGCCGCATGCAAGCAATACGGCACGCGCGCCGATGGCACCGTCAGCTACGTGGATGGCGCCAACATCGCCGGCTTCGTGAAAGTGGCCGATGCGATGCTGGCACAGGGAGTGATTTAAAGCATTTCAGGCTTCATCAGGCTCTTGCGGCTGATGGTGCGGCCCGACACCATGAACTCGCCGTTGCCGCGGTAGTGCAGGGTTTCGGGCAGCTTGGGCGAGGTGGCCACGTGGGCCTTCACGCACTCGAAGATGAAGAAGCCACCCTTCGGATTGCCCGCCACCTGGGCCAGCTTGCATTCGAAGTTGGCGTAGCACTCGGCAATCAGGGGCGCGCCCACCTTTTCGGCCGGCTGCGCCGTCAGGCCGAAAGCGGTGAACTTGTCCGTGTCTTCGCCACTGCAATTGCCGATGGCGACCACCTGATCGACCATGTCGGCCGTGGGCAGGTTGATCACGCACTCCATGCTGCGCTTGATCATTTCATAGCTGTGATTCGCGTCGGAAATGAAGCAGCCCAGCAAGGATGGCGACAATTCCATCAACATGTGCCAGGCCATCGTCATGACGTCGCTTTCACCCTTCCACGTTGAACTGACCAGCACCACCGGCCCCGGTTCAAGGAAACGGCGGATGTCGGCGACGGGATAATCTTCTTTGTGATAATTTTTCATCTGGTCTCCAGGACGCGGTACGCCATAGCATAGACCAACGGCGTCTGGCCGGGCGCGCGGCTGGCCGATGGCCGCTGTCATCCGCGCCGCGATTTGTGCAGTTCGTCGCAAATTTCTCCCCAATGGAGATGTTGCACAATAGAATACACTGATCAACTACTCAAGGAAACCGCCATGCGCCCTCTGTTCCTGTTGTCCGTCCTGTCCCTGGCTTGCATCGCTACCCTCGCGCATGCCGACGAGCAAACCCGCACGGTCGGCGCCTTCAATGCCATCGACATCCGCGGCCCCATCAGCATCGAAGTCGAATCGGGCAAGGAGCAGACCCTGCTGCTGCGCGGCGACCAGAAATTCCTCAGCGGCGTCATCACGGAAGTGGTCGATGGCGAGCTGAAGATTTCCATGAAGGATAAAGAGATCAAGAAAACGGAGGGCGACCCGCGGGTCATTATCACCATGCCCACCTTGCGCAAGCTGATCGCGGAAGGCGCGGGCGAGAAGATCTTGACCAAGCTCAATGGTCCACGAGTCGACATTAGCTACAAGGGCGCGGGCCGCCTGGCCGCCGATGGTCAGGTCGACTGGCTGCGCCTGAAGGCGCAAGGCGTGGGCGAAGTCGATACGAAAGCCTTGCTGGCGAAAAACGTCGACGTCAATTTCGAAGGCATCGGTTCCGTCAAGGTGTATTCCTCGGGCGAACTGAACGCCGTGGTGCGCGGCATGGGCGAACTGACGTATTACGGCAAGCCGAAGATCGTGCACAAGTCGATCGCCGGCATCGGCAGCGTCAATGCCGCCAAATAAGATTTCCTAAAACAACAAGGCCATCAGGCCACTGGAGACCGCATGACCGCAACACATGACACGGAAGCGCCGCTGGTGCTGCGCGAGGATGAGGGTGGCTTGGTCACCCTGCGCCTGAACCGCCCCCTGCAATTCAATGCCTTGTCGGAAGCCATGCTGGCGGCGCTGCAAGAAGCACTGGATACCATCGCGCAGCAGCCGCACGTGCGCTGCGTGGTGCTGGCCGCCGAAGGCAAGGCATTTTGTGCGGGACACGATTTGCGCCAGATGCAAGCTGCGCGCCAGCTTGCGTATTATCAAACCCTGTTCGCGCAATGCTCGCGCGTGATGCAAGCCATCCAGGCCTTGCCCGTGCCCGTGATTGCCCGCGTGCATGGCATCGCCACGGCGGCTGGCTGCCAGCTGGTGGCCAGCTGCGACCTGGCCGTGGCGGGCGCCTCCGCCCGTTTTGCCGTGTCCGGCATCAACGTGGGCCTGTTCTGCGCCACGCCGTCCGTGGCCCTGTCGCGCAATGTGTCGCCCAAGCGGGCCTTCGACATGCTGGTGACGGGCCGCTTCATCGACGCCGACACGGCCGCCGACTGGGGCCTGATCAATGAAACGGTGGCCGACGCGGCGCTCGACGAAGCCGTGGCGCGCCTGGCGCAACAGATCATGGCAAAAAGCCCGACAGCCATCCGCTACGGCAAGGCCATGTTCTACCGGCAGCGCCAGTTGCCGCTGGACGACGCGTATGCGTATGCGGGAGACGTGATGGCACGCAACATGATGGAAGAGGATGCAGAGGAAGGCGTGACCGCCTTCCTGGAAAAGCGGCCGCCCAGCTGGGCGCGGCCGTAACTTAATTTAGCGTAACTTAGTGTAACTTAGCGCTCTTGCTTCATCTGCTGCTGCACGGAAAGACTCAAGGTACCCAGGTCTTCCTTGCCCAGCAACGGCAATTGCGCCAGCAGTTGCATCAGGGCGGAACTGCCCGTCACGTCCAGCTCGGACGATTGCACCAGCACCGTGCCGGCACCGGTGAAGTCGATCTGCTTTTCCTCGCCCGACAGGGTAAAACCCGTGAGCGCGCCGGCGGCCGAGGCCCAGCCCTGCACGTGGGCATAATCGTAATGGTAGGAAGGGCTGGGGCAATCTGCCCAGCCGAGCACGGCCTGCTCATCCACGCGGCATGGCAATTCCAGGAAGTGCACGGGGCCGTTCGACGAGGCGATCACTTTACCGGTGCCTATCATGGTCAGATAGCCGGGCAAGGTCGATTCCTGGCAAATCACATTCTTGGTAAAACCCAGCAGGTTTTTCGCGCGGATGGTCATGTTGGCATTGTCCAGGTCATAGCACGCCAGGTCGTTGCCGTTATCGCCCAAAATCAATTGACCCTGGCCTTGCGCCACGACAAAGTGGTGGATGTATTTCGGTGCATTGAAGGCATTGCGCACGATCAAATCGAGCACGCTGCTGCCCATGGCTTCGAAGCGCAGTTCGCCATAAAAGGCGATCATCTTGCCCTTGCGAATGAAGATCTGTTCCTTGACGTCGATGACATACGAAAAACGGTTCAGGTTATCGTTCTTCGGCAAGGTATCGGGAGTGTAAATCGTCATGGCTTACCTTTCGCTCGCTTGGATGTAGACCGTGCCCTGGCCCGTAAACTTCACCTGGTACGATTCGCCGGACGCCTGGCCGACAAAGGTTTTCCAGTTCAGGTCCGTGACGATGGTCGAGCTCAGCTGCCCCGTGTGGCCGATATACGCTTGCGGGTCGACAAACACGGGCACGTCCGGCGTGACGGGCAAGCCGATGGCATTGCCATCCGACAAAATCGCCACGTCGCCCGTGCCTTGCAAGGTGGTGGTAAACAAGCCCTGACCCGAGGCCATGCCGCGCACCACGCCCTGCACGCCGCCCTGGTTGCCAAGGAACATGGTGCCGGCCGTCAGGCGCGCATCGAAGGCCAGCAGGGAATCGCTTTCCACATAGAATGTTTCACCGCGCACGGGAACGATGGTGACGAACAGGCCGCCCTGCGCGTAAAACACGCTGCCCGTGCCACGCGCCGACATCATGGCGTAGCCTTCGTTCGTGACGGCGCGCATGGCCAGGCTTTGCACGCCCTGACCGGCCAGGAAGGAGCGGCTGAACGCCACATCGCCCTGGTACGACACCATGGCGCCCTTGCGCGCGAACACTTCTTCATTGCCGAGTTTAACCTCTAGCATCTTTTCATTAATCTGCTGATAGACAGGCATGGCGGGTCCTCGCTAACTTAACGTTCGGCGGGCTGGATGAACACCACGCCCTGGCCGGTGAATTTGTGCTGGTACGATTCGCCCGAGCTCTGGCCGATCATGGTGCGCCAGTTGACGTCGAAGACGAATTCCTGGCGGATATCTCCCTTGAAGCCGACGAAGGCGTCCGGGTCCACGCGCAGCGGGTGCGCCGGCGTCACTTCCAGCATGATCAGGTTGCCGCGCGAAATGACGGCCAGGTTGCCGTGACCTTCGACGGTGGTGGAAAACAGGCCCTGGCCCGAGCTGGCGCCGCGCAAGCCGGCAAAGCTGGTGCCCGTCTTCAGGCTGGTGTCATAGGCCAGCAGGCTGCTGCTTTCGATGGTCAGCTTTTCGCCGGCCAGCGCCATGACAGTGATCTCAGCCGCATTCTGCGCAAAAAACACGGTGCCCGTGCCGGCGGCCTGCATCACCTGCATGCCTTCGTTCGTTACCTTGCGCTTGAGCGCGCCGAAGAGGCCCTCGCCACCGAGCAGGGATTTTTCAAATTTGATGGCGCCCGTATAGGCGACCATGGCGCCGGCTATCGCCAGCACTTTTTCATCCTGCAGGCGCACTTCCAGCAGGCGGTCGGTATTGGTGCGGAAACTGGTCACGCGCGACTCCCCAAGAATGCCAGGGCACAAAGCCATGGCTATCCGACAAGATACCGGGGGCGTTACCGCCATGCAAGTGCTATTCCTCCCGAACGGGGGTGAGCGAATAAAAAAAGGCGTGCCCGAAGGCACGCCTTGCGTTCACACAGGGAACGGTTTATTCAGCCAGCACCGGTTTGGCGCCGCGCGCGTTCTGCGACAGCGGCACGGGGTCATTGGTATTGACTTCCACCACCGTGACGCCCTGTACCACGCCAGCCACCTGGTAGCCGACGGCGCCCAGGTGACGCTTGCCTTCGGCCAGGTTGGACCAGCTCAACGAGACAGATGCGGTGCCGCCCGTGTAGGCCGTGCCCGGCATGAGCGCCTTGAAGCTGCCATTGTTCAAGCCCGGCGCCAGCACCCACGACGACAGGTTGTAGTCGGCCTGGCCGTTTTGCGGCGCGAAACCGATCACGCACACCTTGTACGTGCCGGCGGCAGGCAGGCGCAATTCCACTTGCTCATTGGAACTTTCATTGCCGCTGCTGCCGACCAGCACATTGGCGGCGTTGTAAACCTCCATGTCCATGTCGGTATTCGCGCCGCCCGTCGTTTCCGCATCGTAGGTGGCAAAACGCGCCGCCAGGGTGCCGGCCGGTATCACCACGTTGTGCACGTTCACACCCGTGGCACCACCGGCCTTGCAGGCGGCCGATGCGCTGGCGCCGGTCGTCGCCTGGCCGATCGTGCGCGCTTCGCGCACGGCTTCGACCAGCCCCGACTTGACGCCCACCAGCGCGCCAGTGAAACCCGTGCCCAGAGTCAGCACCTTGCTGCCCGTGGCCGCTTCGCTGCTGACCCGCGAAATGGCGGCCAGCGAGGTGCCGCGCGCCGTCAGCGGGCTGCGCACCGTGTGCCTGCCATCCGTCCAGCTCAGGGCGCCGTAAGTCCAGGTATTGGCCGGCGCCGTGGTGCGCGTCAGCTTGACCTGGAACTGGCCCTTGGCGCCCGGTGCCAGGCTCAGGCTGGTTGGCGTCACCGCCACCGTATAGCCGGGCAGGCTGGCCGAGACGTTGTAGACGGCGCCGCTGGCGCCCACGTTGGTCACCGTGCGCGTCAGCGTTTGCGTGCCCAGCACGTTGGCCGCCGTCAGCGATGCCAGATTCAGGTTGTAGGCAGCGATGCTGCCGATGGCCTGGCAAGTGGCTGCGCTGTAGACCTTCAGGTTCAGGCCGCATAAGAAGCGCGCATAGTCGATTTCCGACATGTCATACACGAGGCCGGGATCGGCCGCGCTGTTCGGCGCGATGTGGCCGGCACCCTGGCCCCACGGCAGCTGGCCCGAGTTCTTCGCCGTGGCATCCCACGACACGGAACCGTTCAAGCCATCCGAATAGGTGCTGAAGGCCGTCGTCATCAGCGCCGACTTGATGGCCGCGGGCGACCAGTCCGGATGCTGCTGCTTGAGCAGCGCCGCCACGCCGGCCACGTGCGGGCTGGCCATCGAGGTGCCGGAATAGAAATCCCACTCGGCCGACGGCGCCACGCCACCGGCCGCCACGGCATCGCGCTGCGCCTGCGTCAGGTCGGCCGTCACGCCGGCCAGCACGTTGGTGCCGGGCGCCGACAAGTCGGGTTTCAGGATGTTCGCATTGGCCACGTTCGGCCCGCGCGAGGACCGGTCGCTGACGATCGGCGCCTGCACCGTGGTGTCGGCAATGGTATGGATTTCGCCCAGGGCCGCCGTGCCGTCGGGCGTCGCCGCCATGAAAGCCTTCAGCGCGTCGCCCTGCGCCTGCGCCAGGTGCACGGTCGACAGCGCGTGCGCCTGGTTGATGATGGTATTGGCGCCTCCGGCCACGTTGGCGATGATGACGCCCGCCGCGCCCGCCGTCTTGGCGTTCGCGCTCTTGTTAACCAGCACATTGCCGCCACGATCGCACACCAGCACCTTGCCCGCCACCTTCGCCGGGTCCAGATACGCCGAGCTGGCATCGGCCGCGCCGAAGCAGCGCAGCAGCTTGACATCCGTTGGCAACACGCCGGCCAGGCCAGCGTCGCGCGACCGGATCAGCGCCAGCGCGGGCGTCTTCGCATTGCTCGATGCGCCTTCCAGCTTGCTGCCGTTGCTGAGTATCACATTGCCCGCGTACAGGCGGTTGTGGGTGGAATTGGCCACCGTCGCCAGCCATGGGCTGATGTGCGACACGGGCGCCGGCACGTCGGGTGCGGGCGTGGCCGGACCGGAATTGCCGCCGGACGTGGCGACAAACACGCCCGCTGCCGCCGCGCCGAGGAAGGCCACTTCCGTCGGTTCGTCGAAGGCGCCGCCGCCCGCGTTCGGGCCGATGGAGAAGTTGATGACATTCACGCCGTCCTTGACCGCCTGGTCGATGGCGGCCACGCTGTCGGCCGTGGCGCAGCCGTTGCGCCCCGTCGAGGCGGCCGTCCAGCAGACTTTATAGGCGGCGATGCGGGCGCGCGGCGCCATGCCCGACGCCTTGCCCAGCGAGACGCCGTTCGAGGTGGCCAGGGCGCCATTGTTGCCGCCGGCCGTGGACGCCGTATGCGTGCCATGGCCGCCGTGCCCCGTCAGGCCGGCGACGGAATCGCGCGGCGACAAGAATTCCGTCCAGTGCAGCGCCGACGTGGCGGCACGGTAGTAGCGCGCGCCGATCAGCTTATTGTTGCAATTGTCGGCAGAGAAGCCTTCGCCCGTCTGGCATGTGCCCTGCCAGCTGGCCGGTGGCGCGCCGTACACGACGTTGTTGCCGCTGTGGCTGGGCACGCCATTCTCGTCGAGGCGGTCGGCAAAGGCCGTGTTCTCGGGCCAGATGCCGCTGTCGACGATGCCAATGATGATGTCTTCGCCCGCGTGCGCCTTGCCGCCCAGCTGTTCCCAGATGCCGCCCGGTTTGTCCAGGCCCAGGAAGCTCGGCGTGTAGCTGGTGTCGAGCTGCAGGATGGAATCGGCGCTGATGCTGGCCACGCCGCTGTTCTTCTTCAGGGCCCGCACTTCATCGTCCGTCAGCAAGGCGGAAAAGCCGTTAAAGACGACGCTGTACTGGTGCGTGATTTCAGCCGCGCTGACGGTGCCGGCCACGGCGGCCTGTTTGGTGTCAAGGTAGCTCAGGTAGGCCTGCACATCGGCGGCGCCCACATCGATGCGGGCGCCCGGGGCCGGCCTGGTGGCGGCCAGGCCGTCGACCTGGCCCGTGTAGGTGGCGGCCGGCTTGTCGACCAGCTGCACGATGTAGGAGCGGCGTTCCTGCGCCTGCGCCGCTTGCGCCAGGCTGGCGGCCAGCAGAAGGATACCGAGTGAAACGGGACGTAGTTTCATCTCACGCTCCTTGCACGGTGAAAGCTGCGAACTTGCCGGCGCGGCGGCGCGACAGCATGCCGATGGCGCCCAGGCCGGCCAGCATCAGCATGTAGGTCGACGGCTCCGGCACGGCGCTGATATTGATATTGTCGAGCGCAAACTGGCCCTGGTTAAAGGCGGGGAAATCGAGGGAATTGCTGCACGCGCCGGTGTCATTGAAAATGCAGGCGTTGAAGGTCAGACCCGTGAAGGCGTAGTTGCTGAAGCCGCTCAGCAGGGAAGCGCTCTGGAAATGGTAATTGCCATCGCTGCCCTGGCCGGGAAACGCCAGCGAGGTGCTGATCACCTGGCCGTTGCTGAGGGTGCCGCTCAGTTGCAGTTCGCCCCAATTCATGTTCGGCAAGCCCGACACGGGCGCGATGAAGGAATAGTCGAAACCGGCCAGGGTGAATGCCTGGTGGTCGGCACGCGCGAAATTCACGCCGCCATCGTTGAGGATGGCCAGGTAGTTGCCGGTGGCGCCCTGCGGGCAGGCAGCGATATCGCACGACGAGCCCGCGCGGCCATCGAGGATGGCGCCCACGCCGCTGACGCCGCCGCCGGCCGCCGTGGTCGGGTCGGCCAGGAACAGCAGGTTGTAGCTCGACGTATTGAGCGTCTGGCCGCTTGCATACACGTCGGGGCGCAAGTTGTCAAAGCTCAGGACACCGGCCATGGCCGGCGCCGAGGCCAGCACGGACAAGGTGGCGAATACGGCAAAGACGGTGGAGCGACCGCGGGTAGCGGGCGGATTGACGGTGGCGGGCGATACCCGCGCATGTGATAAACGATTCATTCTATTCCCTTGATTGTTGTGGATAGATAGGTCGGCAGGTCTGACGCCCACTTTCAGCTTTTTCACAAAAGTGTCAACAAATATAGCAAATTACATAAAATAAATATCATATTTTTAATATCATTTATTTATTTTTTGTCTAACTCTGCGAAACTTTGTTTTGTTTTATCTATGAAAGCTTGAGGAATCTCAACGTTACATTTGAACAACAGTTCATGGCGGCCCAGGCGTGCGCGCCAGCGTGCCGACGCGACTTCAGATAAGCTCGAAATCCGTGCTTGCCGCAGCGTCACATCGCGGTACACCTGTTCCATCCTGGAACACTGCCTGGTCTGCCGGCGCTCCGCCAGACGCCCCCCTTGCGCCCCCTGCGCCGATGGCATGAAGCTTGCACGATAAGGACATCGACCGTGCTTAGGGAGCAGCATCATGCAACACCATCAACTTGGCGCCCAGGCAAGCGCGCGCGCCCGGCCGCGCGGGTTCTTCCTGCTGTGCTGCGCGCTGGCGCTGGCTTTTTTCCTGCTGGCCGCCAGGCTAAACCTGGCCGAACGGCTGACGCATGCCCTCTGGCGCCAGGAGCACTGGCAACTCGATGAACTGGTCCTGAGCCTGCTGCTGCTGGTGCTGGCGCTGGCCGGCTTTGCCGTGCGACGCGGACGCCAGGTGGCGCTGCTGCTGGCGCAAAACCGCGCCCTCACGCAGCGCCTGCTGCGCGCGCAGGAAGAGGAACGCTGCGCGCTGGCGCGCGAGCTGCACGACGAAGTGGGACAAGACTGCACCGCCATCCGCGCCGCCGCCAGCTACATCCTGCGCGCGCGCGATGGCGACCAGGCGAACGTGCAAGCGTGCGCCGCCAGCATCGCCCGCTCTGCGGAAGCGCTGCAGGCGATGGTGCGCAGCATGCTGCGCCGGCTGCGCCCGCCCGTGCTCGACAGCCTGGGCCTGGAAGCGGCTCTGCAGGCGCTGTGCGACAGCTGGGCGCAGCAGCACGGCATCGCCTGCCGTTTCGCCCAGCAGGCCATCCCCGCCGACTTCGACGATAGCACCGCCACCGCCATCTACCGCCTGGTGCAGGAGGGCTTGACGAATGTGGCACGCCACGCCGGCGCCGACCATGCCACGGTGGAATTGCGCGCCGATGCGCACGGCTCGCTGCACCTGGCCATCGAAGACAATGGCCAGGGTTTGCGCCAGGACAGGCAGCAGGATGCCGGTTTCGGCATGCTGGGCATGCGTGAAAGAGTGGCTGGCTTGCGCGGCCATATCCGCTGGATCAGCGCACTGGGCAAGGGCTTGCGCATCGAAGTGGCCATGCCATTGACGGCCAGCGCCGCATGAACATGCGCCCGATCCGCGTGATGCTGGTGGATGACCACCCGGTGGTTCGCACGGGCTACCGGCGCTTGCTGGAACAGGGCGGCGAGATCGCCGTCGTAGCCGAGGCAGGCAATGGCGAAACGGCGTATGGCTTGTACCTGGAGCACGCGCCCGACGTCTGCGTGACGGATTTGTCCATGCCCGGCATCGGCGGCCTGGAATTGCTGCGCAAGCTGCTCGCCCGCGACGCCGCTGCACGCGTGCTGGTGTTCAGCATGCACGACACGCCGCAACTGATCGCGCGTGCCCTCGACGGCGGCGCCTGCGGCTACGTCAGCAAGCAAGCCGACCCGGAACACCTGATCGACGCCGTGCGCGCCGCCCACGCGGGCCGGCGCTACCTCGATCCGCACAGCGCGCCCGGCGTGCTGCAGGGCACGGCCCGCATGGAAGCGCAGCGTTTGAGCAGCCTGAGCCAGCGCGAATTCGAAATCTTCCGCCTGCTGGCCGAAGGCCGCAGCGCCGCCGACTGCGCCCGCCTGCTACACGTCAGCAGCAAGACAGTGGCCAACCACCAGACGTGCATCAAGGAAAAGCTGGACGTGCCCGGCCCCGCCGCCCTCGTCCATCTTGCGCTGCGCAATGGCGTCATTGAGCATATCCACCCTTAAAAAGCGTAGCGCAAGCCCACATTCACGCTGCGCGGCGCGCCGGCCGCATAAAACGTCGCATTGACCATCGGATAGTCGCCGTTCACGGCCGGCAGCGGCCTGGCGGCAAAGTTGCCGTTGGCATCGAAACCCGTGGCCCCCAGCTGGGCCGCCGTCGCGTATTTCCGGTCGAACAGGTTGTTCACCTGGGCAAATACGCTCAGGCGTGGCGTCAGCTGATACTTGCCATTCAGTTCGACCACGGCATAGCCGCCGCTCTTGCCCGAACCCAGATACGATGGTCCTCCCGCCTGGTGCTGCTTGTTTTCATTGCCGCGCGCATAGGCACTGGAGACGGCTGTCATGGCCAGGCCCACCGTCCAGTCGCGTCCTCCCTGGACATCCAAGTGCGCCTTGAAAATATGGCTGGGTGTCAGGGGAATCCGGTTTCCCGGCGTGATGACGATATTGCCTTCCAGGCCGGGCGCGTCCGCGTCGCTGCTGCTGTTGGCGCTGCCGTTGACCACTTCGCGGCTTTGATAGGTCGCCTGCAGCCACGTGTAGTTGACGCCGAAATCCAGCGCGCCCGCCTTGCCATCCACCGCCAGTTCGACGCCCTGGTGGCGCGTCTTGCCGAAATTCTTGAAATAGCCAAAGCCGGCTTGGTTGTCGGCCACGAACAGGATATCGTCGTGGTTTTCCGCGTGGAACACGCCCGCGCTCCAGCGGGCCAGCTCGCCCCACTTGCCGCGCACGCCCGTTTCCCACGTCTTCGTCACCACCTGTTTTAATGGCGGGTCGCCGGCCATGGCGTTGGGCAGGCGGCATGGGTTTTCCGGGTCGGCGCAACCGAGTTCGATGGCCGTCGGCGTGCGGCTGCCTTCGTTGTAGCCCAGGTAGGCGCCGATGCCGGCCGCTGGCGCATACGCCAGGCCGATGGCGGGATTGAAGCGGCTGAAACGATGGTCGCCGTCCAGCGAACCGCTGCCGCCGCCGGGCGTGATGGCGTCGCGGTTGCGCACCGTGCTGCGGTTGTAGCGGCCCGAGACGGTCAAGGTCAAATTTTGATTGAACGCAATGCTGTCGCTCGCATACACGCTCCAGGTGCGCATGCGCCCGCTCAAGTCGACCCGGTTGTCCACTGGCGTGCCATCGTCATCGATTTCCGTGCCGTCGGCAAAGAATGCGACGGGCGTAATGCTGCGGTCCGGGTTCAGGTAGCCGAACTGGCTGGTCTGGCGGAAGGTGGCGTAACTGGCATCGAAGGCGGCGCCGGCCGTGACGGCATGGCGCGCTCCCGCCAGGTCGGCCAGCGCAGTGAACTGGCCAGAGAGTCCATAGTTTTCCTGTTGCGTATGGCTGCGATTGATCATGCCGTTGCATTTTTCGGCCGGCTCATCGTTCAACAAGACATTGCCGATGCAGCGCCACTGCGGAAACGGCGTATTGCTTGCATTCGCTCCGCTGGCGGGGAAGCCCATGTAGCCGGCCGCCGCCAGCGCCGCCCGCTCGGCCGCGCCGGGCTGGTAGACAGACTGGTCGAGCGACTCGTCGTTCAGGTCGCCGTTAAACGTGTGCGTGTCGATCTTGCGGTAGTACACATTGCCGGACAACAGCAAGGCCTCGCTGGCTTGGTGCTTGCCCGTCAGGTTCAGCAGGGTCGACTTGTTCTGCGTCAAGTCGGGCTTGGTGTACACGCTGCGGTAGTCGCGCGCCAGCAAGCGCTGCTCCTGCAAGCCGTTGCCCGTCAGCGCATTGTCCGCATGGGCGACGGTGACGGCAAGGTCCGTGCGCGCATCGCTCCAGCCCAGCTTGCCAAACACCTGGCGCACGTCGGACGGCGAATTGTCGCGCCAGCCGTCTTCCTTGAAGCGGTTGCCCGTCACATACCAGTGCCAGCCCTGCGCATTGCTGCCGCCATGCTCGAATTCGACGGCGCGTCGCTGGTGCGAACCCAGGCGCGCCTCGATGGCGGTGCCGGGGCTGCTGCGGCCATCCTTGGTTTGCAGGGCCAGCGCGCCGCCCAGGGTGTTGAGGCCAAACAGGGGATTCGAGCCGGGCATCAGGGTCAGCGAGGCTATCGCCATGCGCGGGACCAAGTCCCAGCTGACGACATCGCCAAACGGCTGGTTCAAACGCATGCCGTCCAGATACACGGACAGCCCTTGCGGCGTGCCCAGCAGGGGCGAAGCCGTATAGCCGCGATAGCTGACGTCGGGCTGGAACGGGTTGTTCTGCACTTCATTCACGTAGACGCTGCCCAGGTTGCGGCGCAAGAAGGCGGAAATATCGAGCGCGCCGCTGCGGGTAATCTGCTGCGCGCTGGCCGTTTGCACGGGCGCGGCCAGCGTATCGCGCGGCTGCTCCACGCTGGGCAGCGGCATGCTGCCCGTGATGATGACGGTGGGCAAGTCGCCCGAGGTGGCCAGGCTGGAGGCCGGGTTGGCGTCGCCGGCAAGGTCGGCGGCCTGCGCCTGGCACAGCGCCATGGCGGTGGCGGTGGCGGCGAATAAAGTCAGTTTCATGCGTATCCCCGTTTTTATAGTGGTTTTTATTGCGTCCAGTATCGAACAGCCACCAGGGATGAACTAGGGAAAAACTCCCGCCGTGCAGGGAAGGGGTAAAAAAGTCAGCGCTGCAGCGGCAAGTAACTTTGTTTGAGCTGGCGCAAGACAAAGCTCGATTTGCTGTGGCGGATGCCGGGAATTTTATACAGGCGCTCGCGCAGCAGGCGCTCGTAATCGCGCGTGTCGCTGACGGCAATGCGCAGGTAGTAATCATAGTCGCCCGAGACGAGAAACGCTTCCAGCACTTCCGGGATCATGGCCAGCGCGTGGCCGAATTCGAACAGGGCCTGGTCGGAATGGTCGTCCAAGGTCACTTGCACGATGACGGTGTCGGCCAGCCCCACCTTGGCCGCGTTGACGTTCACCGTGTAGCCCTCGATGACGCCATCGTCTTCCATACGCTTGATGCGCGCCCAGCATGGCGACGAGGTCAGGCCCACCTTCGCGCTCAGCTCGTGCAGGCTGATACGGGCATCCTGTTGCAGTGCCGTCAGGATGGCGAGGTCGAATTTGTCGAGCTTATTTCCCACATTCATTCTGTCACATCCTTATTTCACAGCAAATTTTACTGAATATCGCATTCTATCCGAGAAAACCAGCAGCCTTTTCTGCCAAGGCAAGCAGAAAATAGATCCCATGAAACCCGATCCCGCTCCCCTCCTCGCTCCCGCCCACGATCTTGCGCCGCGCAACGGCGCCAGCACCCTGATCGACACCCTGCTGGCCCTGGGCGTCGACACCGTCTTCGGCTACCCGGGCGGCGCCGTGCTGCCCCTGTACGACGCGCTGCACGCCCAGCCCCGTTTGCGCCACGTGCTGGTGCGCCACGAACAGGCAGCCGTGCACGCGGCCGAAGGCTATGCGCGCAGCACGGGCCGGCCCGGCGTGGTCTTCGTCACCTCCGGCCCCGGCATGAGCAACACCACCACGGGCTTGCTCGACGCCCTGTGCGATTCGATTCCCCTCATCTGCATCAGCGGCCAGGTGGCCACCAGCAGCATCGGCACCAACGCCTTCCAGGAATGCGACGCGCTGGGCATCTCGCGCCCCGTCACCAAGTGGAACCGGCAAATCCGCACGGCAGAGGAAACGGCGGCCGTCGTGCACGAGGCCTACGCGCAGGCCACGCAGGGCCGGCCCGGCCCCGTGCTGATCGACTTTCCCAAAGACTTGCAGCTGGCGCCGGTCAAGGCAACGGCGACGCTTGCCCCCAGTATGCCGGCCAGCGCCCCCCTGCCCGGCAGTGGCGACCTCGAACGGGCCGCCAGCCTGATCGCCAGCGCGCGCCAGCCCGTGTTCTATGGTGGTGGAGGCCTCATCAATTCCGGCCCGGATGCCTGCGCCGCGTTCGGGCAGCTGGTCAAGCTGGCGGCCGCACCCTGCACCTTGACCCTGCTGGGCCTGGGCGCCTTTCCCGCCTCGCACCCGGCCTTCCTGGGCATGCTGGGCATGCACGGCACGCTGGAGGCGAACCTGGCCATGCACCATGCCGACCTGATCGTCTGCGTCGGCGCCCGCTTCGACGACCGGGTCACGGGGCGGCTGGGCGCCTTCTGCCCCGGCGCGAAAATCATCCACATCGATATCGACCCGGCCTCCATCGGCAAGGTGGTGCGCGCCGACGTGGCCCTGCGCGGCGACTGCGCGCCCGTGCTGGCCGCATTGCTAACTACCTTGCTGGCGCAGCTGCGCGGGCGATTGCTGGCGGACCGCCAGCCGTGGTGGCGGCGCATCGATGGCTGGCGCGCGCAAGACAGCCTGGCGTTCGACGACACGCCGGAGGTGATCGCGCCGCAGGCGCTGATGCGCCGGCTGCAGGCAGCGCTCGACGGAATGGACGCCATCGTGTCCACCGACGTGGGCCAGCACCAGATGTGGGCGGCGCAGCACTTGCGCGTCGAGCAGCCGCGCCGCTGGCTGACTTCGGGCGGCGCCGGCACCATGGGCTATGGCTTGCCGGCCGCCATCGGCGCGCAGGTCGCCCATCCTGAAAAGTGCGTGGTGTGCGTCAGCGGCGATGCCTCGATTTTGATGAATATCCAGGAATTGGCGACCGCCACGCAACACCGTCTGCCTGTGAAAGTGGTGTTGTCGAACAATGGCACCATGGGCATGGTGCGCCAGTGGCAGGAACTCATCCATGGCGGGCGCTACAGCCACAGCTACATGGAAGCGCTGCCCGATTTCGTCGCCCTGGCGCGGGCGTTTGGCTGGCAGGCGCACACGGTGAGCCGGCGCGAGGAACTCGACGCAGCGCTGGCAGCCTGCCTGGAATCAAGCGGCCCGTATTTTCTCGACGTGCGCGTGCATGGCGCAGAAAACTGCTTCCCCATGATGGCCCCCGGCGCGGGCCACCATGAAGTCACGTTGACGAAAGGCGTCGTCTATACCGAGTAAAAAACCCGTTTAACTCCACACTCGATAAACCCAGTAACTTTCATCATCGCGACTGGCACGCGCCAGTTCGGTGGGGCTCAAGCCCGTGATGGCGCGCACCTCGCGGCACAGGTGGGCCTGGTCGGCGTAACCGCCCTCGGCGGCGATATCGCTCCATGAGGCATTGCCTTGCAGCATGGCCTCGCGCGCGTCGAGAAACGACTGTTCCGCGCGGCGCATGCGGCGCAAGGTGCGCATGGGCTGGCCGGCCCAAGCCTTGATGCGGCGCTCGATATTGCGCGCGCCACTGGCCAGGCCCGTCGATGCCGCTTGCACGCCCAGGCGGCGCACCCAGTCCTGTATGGCGCCGGCCGGATGGTCGCCGCTTTTGCGCGCCACCGCCCAGCGTGGCGCCAGGAACGCTTCCACCAGCGCGATGCGCGCCGCGTCGTCGGGTGCGGCCAGCACGGCATCGGACAGCGCCAGCCAGTCGGCGTCAAACAGGGGGGCTAGCGGGCGCACCTGGTCGAACAGGACTGCCATGTCAATGCCCGTCAACGCATGCAGGGCGGCCGGATACAGCATCACCATGAATGAGTGCACGGGGCCGGGGTTGTAGCTGACCAGCGGATAGCCGCGCGGACCGCTGAACAGAGCGGGCGGCATGCGCACGTCCGGCAGCGACAGGCCGGGCGCCGCCGCCTCAACCTCGCCCGCGACGGTCCACAGCAGACAGCACATGGGCGTGGCGGGAAAGCGGTTCAGGCGCTGCGCTGGCGGCAACGGCGCGCAGCGCGTGGTGTCGCGCACGAGGAAGGCGCGCACACAGGAAGCGAGCGCGGCGCGTGGCGCGATCAAGCGGGTCAGGGGTGTAGGGGCGGCAGGCATGGCGACGATTGTACCGGCAATTTCCGGCGCCGCGCGATGTCGTATTCGTTCAAGACGCGGGCACGCAAGCGCGCTACAGTGATGCCATTGTCGCCATCCACCAGGAGTACGCCATGCCCCCACTCGACCACGCCATCGCGCCCGCCGCCACCCCGACCCTGCGCCAGATCCGCCAGTTGCCGGGGCCTTTCGCCCTGCCCATCATCGGCAACGCGCTGCAAGTGAAACTGCCGCGTATCCACCGCGACGTGGAAGGCTGGGTGCGCCACTATGGCCCCTACGTGCGCGCCTGGTTCGGCCGCACCCTGGTGCTGGTGGTGGCCGACAGCGAAGCCGTGGCAGCCGTGCTGCGCGACCGCCCGGACGGCTTCCGGCGTCCGCTGTCGAGCTATATCGTGTCCGAGGAAATGGGCGGCAACCCCGGCCTGTTCCTGGCCGAGGGCACGCAATGGCGCAACCAGCGCCGCATGGTGATGGCCGGCATGGCGCCGGGCGCCATCAAGGCGTATTTCCCCGCGCTGGTGACGGTGGCGCAGCGTCTGCAGCGACGCTGGCATCTTGCCGCCACGCAAGGCCAGGCAATCGGCCTCGATGGCGACCTGAAACGCTACACGGTCGACATCATCGCCGGCCTGGCCTTCGGCACGGCAGTCAATACGCTCGAATCGGGCGAAGACGTGATCCAGCGCCACCTGGACGCGATCCTGCCCGCCGTGGCGCGGCGCAGCCTGTCGATGCTGCCGTACTGGCGCTACTTCAAACTGCCCGTCGATCGGCGCCTGGACCGCGACGTGGCCGCGCTGGACGTGGCCGTGGCCGACCTGGTGCGGCAAGCGCGTACCCGCCTGGAGCGCGATCCCGCGCGGCGCGTACGCCCGCCCAACCTGCTCGAAGCCATGATCGCCGCCGCCGACGAAGCCGACAGCGGCGTGGACGACCGCGCCGTGGCCGGCAATGTAATGACCATGCTGCTGGCCGGCGAAGACACAACGGCCAACACGCTGTCCTGGATGATTTACCTGCTGCAACGCCATCCGCACGCCCTGGCGAAGGCGCGCGAGGAAGTGCGGCGCATGGCACCCGACGTGGCGCACTTCACCCTGGCGCAAATGGACAGCCTCGACTACCTTGGCGCCTGCGCCAGCGAAGCCATGCGTTTGAAACCGGTGGCGCCCTACATCCCGCTCGAAGCGCTGCGCGACACGGTGGTGGGGGACGTGGCCGTCCCCGCAGGCAGTTTGCTGTGGTGCGTGATGCGCCATGACAGCGTCTCCGATGCGCACTTTCCCGATGCGCAAGCCTTCCAGCCCGAGCGCTGGTTGGAGGACAGCAGCGAGGCCAACAACAAGCGCGCCGCCATGCCGTTTGGCGCCGGTGTACGCACCTGCCCCGGCCGCTATCTGGCCTTGCTGGAAATCAAGATCGCCTTGGCCATGCTGCTGGGCAGCTTCGACATCGCCGGCGTCGATACGCCCGATGGCGGCGAGGCGCAGGAACTGATGGGTTTCGTGATGTCGCCCATCGGCCTGACGATGCGCCTGGCGCGGCCGCAGTGATACCATGGGGGACATCCTATTCATTCGATCTCCCCATGACTATCCGCCTGGAATCGCCGCAGCAAGCCGACGTGCAAACCCTGATTGCCGAGCTTGATGCCTATCAACAAACCCTGTATCCGGCCGAATGCGTGTATTCGCTGGACCTGGCGTCCGTGCCGCCGGACAGCCTGCTGTTTGCCGTCGCCCGCGATACAGCGGGCACGGCGCGCGCCTGCGGCGCCATCGTCGTCACACCCGATTTTGGCGAGGTCAAACGCATGTATGTGCACCCGGAAAGCCGCGGCCTGGGCCTGGCCAAGCGCCTGCTGGCTCTGCTGGAAGAGCAGGCGCTGGCGCGCGGCTGCCGCTTGCTGACGTTAGAGACGGGCATCCACCAGCCCGCAGCCATCGCCCTGTATGCGCGCCACGGCTATCAACAGCGCGGCCCCTACGGCGACTATCCCGACGATCCGTTCAGTGTCTTCATGGAAAAACCGCTGCAGGTGGCGGCATGAGCGCGCCCGCCGACAGCCTGACGGACATCCGCGCGCGCCTGCGCTCCTTTGCCGACGAACGCGACTGGGACCAGTTCCACACGCCGAAAAACCTGGCCATGGCCCTGTCCGTGGAAGTGGCGGAACTGGCCGAGCACTACCAGTGGCTGCCCACGGGCGCGGACGCCGAGCTGGACGACGCCAAGCGCACGGGCATCCGCCACGAGCTGGCCGACGTGCTGATGTATCTGGTGCGCCTGGCCGACAAGAGCGGCGTCGACCTGCATGCGGCCGTGCTGGAAAAGATGGAACTGAACGCGCAAAAATACCCGGCGCAGCAGGTGCGCGGCGACGCGCGCAAGTATAGCGAGTACTGATAACCCCATCCGTGCGTGGCTGCAGCCTAAAAAGGCGTAGCATCCAGGCATGCGTATCCCTCTATCCCTGCTGCTCGCCGGCTTGCTCGCTGCCCCACCGTACAGCGCTATTGCGCTGGCGCAAACCGCGCCCGTGCCGCAAGTGAAAGTCGATGCCACGCGCGACCCTGTGGATAAATCCTACCGCAAGATGCTGCAGGGCGTGGACCGCTTCGAGCGCGACCATGCGCTGGCGCCGCAGGCGGTGTTGCGCTTTCGCTTGCTGCCGCGCCAGCCCGGCGTGGACATGACGGGCGTGCAGCTGCGCATCGCCGGCGATACGGTCAGCATCCCCTTGCCCTTGGCGGAAGACAACAGCTTTGCCCCCGTGCGCCATGCGCAAGCCGCGCGCGAAGACGCCGTGCTGATCGCCAACCGCAAGGCCACCACCATGAGCTGGCGCGCGCAAGTCATCACGCCCGGCTTGCCGCCCGGCACGCGGCGCCTGGGCGACTTGCGCCTGGAATGCCGCGCCGGCATGGATTCCGGGCTGATCTCGAACGACCCGCAAATCATCGCCTGGCTATCCAGCATGCTCTACAGCACCGACAAGGTGTGTTCCGAGCCGGACGGCAATTATCTGTTTTTCACGGACCGCCCCCTGTTCGGCGTGACCCTTGTGCATGGCGAGCGCAGGGTCACGCTGCCATTCACCATGCTGTATGCGGGCGGCGAGCAAACTCCCGCCTCGCTGCCCTATTGCGATTGCCAGGTCTTGCTCGACCGCACGTATTACGCGCCCCTGTGGGACGCCAGCTGGCCCGACGATACCTTGCTGGAATTTACTTACATGGACGAGGTGGCCCCATGAAGTGGCTGAGTGTCTTCGCGCTGATGCTGCTCGCCGCCTGCTCCGGCACGCGCGCCTTGCAGGCAAGCAAGAATGTGCCTTACGCCACCCTGGAACAGACGGCGCAGCCGGGCAGCAGCACCCGCGAGCAGGTGCGCGCGGCGCTGGGAGACAGCACGTCCATCCGCTTCGACAGCGGCAATGAAGTGTGGATGTACACCTACCCGGTCGCTGGGGGCGCGCAGGGTGAGTATGTGATCATGTTTGGCGGGGATGGGGTGGTACGCAAGGTACGCAGCGGGGAAGTCTACCAGATACGGAAATGAACCCCGCCAGCGCTACACTGGCGGGGTGATTGTCTTAGCGCGCCTTCAGCAAGGCCCGTGTGGCCATGCCCGCGCCCACGCTGGGGTTGCGGCCTACGCCGGCAGCCTTGCGCTTGGGCGACGCCTTCAGTTTGAAAATGCCGATCGACTGGGCTACGCTGTCGGTGCGCTGCGCCAGGCTGGTGGCAGCCGCAGCGGCCTGCTCCACCAGCGCCGCATTCTGCTGCGTGATGCCATCCATCTGGATGACGGCCTGGTTGACTTGCCCGATGCCCTGGTTTTGCTCGCGCGTGGTGGAGGAAATCTCGTCCATCACTTCCGTCACGCGGGCCACCGAGGCGATCACTTCCGTCATGGTGGCGCCGGCATTGCTGGTCAGCACGCTGCCCGCATTCACGGTGGCGATCGAATGGTCGATCAAATTCTTGACTTCCTTGGCCGCCGTCGCCGAGCGCTGCGCCAGGCTGCGCACTTCACCGGCCACGACGGCGAAGCCGCGGCCATGCTCGCCCGCACGCGCCGCTTCCACGGCCGCGTTCAAGGCAAGAATGTTGGTCTGGAAGGCAATGCCGTCAATCAGGCCGATGATGTCGAGAATCTTGCGCGACGACGTACTGATTTCATTCATCGTGGTGACCACTTCGCTGACGATGGTACCGCCCTTGGCGGCGACGGTGGATGCCTGCGCCGCCAGGTCGTTGGCCGTGGCCACGTGGTCGGCGCTGTTCTGCACCGTGGACGTCAGTTCTTCCATGCTGGCCGCCGTCTGCTCCAGGCTGGAAGCCTGCGATTCCGTGCGGCTGGACAAGTCCATATTGCCAGTCGCAATTTCCGCCGTCGTGACGCGGATATCCTCAAAGTTGGCGCGCACGTCGCCGATGATGCTGTGCAGGTTGATGTTGGTCTGGCGCAAGGCCGCCATTAATTGCCCCATATCATCATCACGCACCTTGTCGATGACGCCCGTCAAGTCGCCACCGGCCATCTTGCGCGCCACCGTGATGGCGTCGCCCAGGGGCGCGACCAGCGAATTGTGCAGATGGGCCCAGAAATACAGCATCAGTGCGACGGCCACGGCGGCAGTGCCGCTGAGCCAGCTGCGCGTGGCCGTGCTCGTATCGCCATCGATATTCCATACGGCGCAGCCGAGGATGGCCAGCACCACGCCAAAGACGATGCAATGCAGGGCCAGGTCTTGCGACAGGCTCAGCTTGCGCCATTCGGCCAGCTTGGCGGCCCAGCCCTGGCGCACGACGCGGCCATTGCGGAATGCCAGCCTGGCGGCGTTGCCATCTTTAAAACTTTTATACAGGGCTGCTGCTTCGTTGATCTGCTCGCGCGTGGGCTTGGTACGCACGGACATGTAGCCGATCGGGCGGCCGTTCTCGATGACGGGCGTGATATTCGCAAAGACCCAATAAAAATCGCCATTCTTGCAGCGGTTCTTGACCATGCCGGTCCATGGCATGCCCGTCTTGATGGTATCCCACAGGTCGGCAAACGCTTCGGCCGGCATATCGGGATGACGCAGAATATTCTGTGGCGCACCCAGCAGTTCCATTTCTGAAAAACCGCTGACTTCAATGAAATACTGATTGGCGTAATTAATGTTCCCCTGTAAATCCGTGGTGGAAACAATCGTCATGCCTTCATTTAATACGTATTCATTTTGCGTGATAGGCGTATTGACCCGCATCGTCGCTCCTCTATTTTTTCAACTAGCATAACAAAAACATAAAAACAATATACCACATCAAGCACCAGCGAGATATCGCCACGGCGACAGTGACACTCGTCAAACAATTTAATAAAAGTCAATTTTTTTATATTTTAGAATTTACTTTAATTCAACTTGATTGACTTTATTGACTTTATTGAAATTAAAAATTTCAATAGCAGGCAGGACGGATAATTAATTAAATATTATTTATTGTTATCCGGTGCGATAAACAAGCCGCCTACGCCGATTAAAAGATGGCAACACCAGGCCAATAGGAAAAATACATGGCGCAGCCATCCGCGTTAGTAACGGAGCAATAAGGTTCATTTCTTGACGGGGGGAATAAAAACTGGCGCGAACGCGCCAGTGGGGGATATGTCTCCAATCCGCGACACAGGCGCCGGAGCGCCTGTGGGGATGGCTTACTTAAATGACTTACGCGGCGGCGACTTCGGACGCGGTGCCGCAGGCTTGCGCTCCGTCGTGCCATCATCCAGGCTGATGCGCAGTTTCTGGCCCGAGACCACGACCGATTTCAGGTGGTCGAGGATTTCTGGCGGCATGCCTTCCGGCAAGTCCAGCACGCTGTAGTTGTCAAAGATATCGATGCGGCCGATATGCTTGGCTTCCAGGTTCGCTTCGTTGGCGATGGCGCCGACGATGTTGCTTGGCGTCACAGCGTGCTCACGGCCCACTTCGATGCGGTAGGCCGTCACGCCTGGACGTGGACGTTCCTTCTTCGGCGCGCGCGGCGCTGGTGCTGGTGCAAGTGCTGCGTCGCCCGCGTCGGCCGGCGCATCCTTGAACGCTGGCGCGGACTTGGCGGCAAACGGCTTGCGTGGCGCGGCTGGCGGCGCCAGGTCCGGTGCATCGCCATCGCGGCTGATGCGCAGCTGCTGGCCCGCCACCCACACGGTTTTCAGCTGGTCCAGCAATTCTTTCGGCATGCTGTCCGGCAAGTCCAGGACGCTGTAATCGTCATAGATTTCGATGCGGCCGATGTTTTTCGAATCGATGCCCGCTTCGTTGGCGATGGCACCCACGATATTGCCCGGTTTCACGCCATGCTGATGACCTACCTCAATGCGGAAGGTTTGCATGCCGGCGTCGGCTGGGCGCTGGATGCGTTCCTTTTTCGGGAAGGCCGGACGTTCGCCACGCTCGCTGCGCTCGTTACGCTCGAAGCGGTCGCCCCGTTCCGGACGGTCGTTGCGTTCGAAGCGGTCTTGGCGCACAGGACGGTCGTCTTGCCACGTGGCTTGCTCGCGCGCCTTATTCTTGTCCAGCAACAGAGGCACATTGCCACGCGCCATCTTCGCCAATGCGGCGGCGATCTCGATGGCGGGAATGTTTTTCTCGCGTTCGAAATCCTCGATCAGCGACTGGAACTGTTCCAGTTCGCCCAGGGCCAGGGTGTCGCTGATCTGTTCCTTGAACTTGGCGATACGCACGTCGTTGACGGCCTGAATCGTCGGCAGTTCCAGCATGCCGATCGGCTGGCGGGTCGAACGTTCGATGGCTTTCAACAAGTTCTTTTCACGCGGGGTGATGAACAGAATCGCTTCGCCGCTGCGGCCGGCACGGCCCGTGCGGCCAATGCGGTGGGTATAGCTTTCCGGATCGTGCGGCACGTCGTAGTTGACGACGTGGCTGATGCGCTCGACATCCAGGCCGCGGGCGGCCACGTCGGTTGCCACGAGGATGTCGATCTTGCCGTCTTTCAATTGCTGGATCGTGCGCTCGCGCTGGGCTTGCTGGATGTCGCCATTGATGGCGGCAGCCGAGAAGCCGCGTGCTTGCAGCTTGCCGGCCAGCTCTTCCGTGCCCAGCTTGGTGCGGGCAAAGATGATCATGCCATCAAACACTTCCGCTTCCAGGATGCGGGTCAATGCGTCCAGCTTGTGCATGCCCGACACCAGCCAGTAGCGCTGGCGAATGTTGTCAGCCGTGCCCGTCTTGGCGGCGACCGTCACTTCGGCCGGATTGACCAGGTAGGTCGTGGCAATGCGCTTGATGACGGAAGGCATGGTGGCCGAGAACAGGGCCGTTTGATGGCCATCCGGCGTTTCCTTCAAGATGCGTTCGACATCGTCGATAAAGCCCATACGCAGCATTTCATCGGCTTCGTCCAGCACCAGCGTCTTCAGCTTGGACAGGTCGAGCGAACCCTTGTCCAGGTGATCGATGACGCGGCCAGGGGTGCCGACGATGACATGCACGCCGCGGCGCAGGGCCGACAACTGCGGGCCGTAGCTTTGGCCGCCGTAGATCGGCAACACGTGGAAGCCGGGAATGTGGGCGGCGTACACCTGGAACGCTTCGGCGACCTGGATGGCCAGTTCGCGTGTCGGTGCCAGGACCAGGGCTTGGGGTGAGCTTTGTTTCAGATCAATGCGCGACAGGATAGGCAAGGCGAAGGCGGCGGTCTTACCCGTGCCTGTTTGCGCCTGGCCCAGCACGTCGCGGTTAGCGAGCAATAATGGAATCGTGGCCGCCTGGATAGGCGACGGTGTTTCGTAACCGACATCCTTGAGCGCGCGAATCAGCGGCTCGCTCAGGTTAAGGTCGGAAAATAAGGAAATTGGTGTATCAGACATGAAATCACTCACAAGTTCGCTCGAATCGCCCAATGCGAAAGAGTGTATCTGCTAGTTTACTCTTTACTGGACCTTACCGGGTGGCTGCATGCCGCAGAACGCCGTTTTTTGCGCCATATCTACCGAAAAAAGGCAGAAAAATCGGTGATCCGCACGCAATTGGCGCGTGATTTTGCCAACATTAAACGATACACAACAATGTGCCGCCTGCGCCTGTTCTGCGCGGCAACGGCAACGGCGGGCGCGGAAGCACTGCGGCGCCCGCCCCCCTCAGGTACGCAAGAACTCCAGCAAGTCCTCGTTCAGACGGTCTTTGTGCGTCGTCGCCAAGCCGTGCGGCGCGCCCGCATACACGAGCAGCTTGCTGCCGATGATGAGCTCAGCCGTGCGCCGCGCCGAGGCGGCGATCGGCACGATCTGATCATCGTCGCCATGGATCACCAGGGTCGGCACGTCGAATTTGCCCAGGTCGCTGGTGAAGTCCGTTTCGGAAAATTGCTTGATGCACAAATAGGCTGCCGGCATGCCCGCCTGCATGCCTTGTCGCCAGAAACTGTCGCGCACGCCCTGCGACGGCTTGGCGCCGGGCCGGTTGTAGCCATAGAACGCCTCGCTCAAGTCGCGGAAGAATTGGCTGCGGTCGGCCTGCACGCCGGCGCGGATGGCGTCAAAGGCGGACAGCGGCAAGCCCAGCGGATTGTCGGCCGTTTGCAGCATCAGCGGCGGCACGGCGCCCACCAGCACGGCGCCGGCCAGGCGCTGCGTGCCATGGCGGCCGATGTAGCGCGCCACCTCGCCGCCGCCCGTCGAGTGGCCCACCAGGGTGGCGCCCGTCAAGTCCAGCGCCTCGATCAACGCGGCCAGGTCATCGGCATAGGTATCCATGTCGTTGCCGTCGAAAGGCTGGCTGGAGCGGCCATGGCCGCGACGGTCGTGCGCGATGACGCGGTAGCCGTGCGAGGCCAGATAAAACATCTGGTCTTCCCAGGCGTCGGACGACAGCGGCCAGCCGTGGCTGAAGACGACGGGCGGGCCGCTGCCCCAGTCCTTGTAGTAGATCAGGGTGCCGTCGGCGGTACGCAGGGTATTGCTCGATTGCAAGTCGGTGGCAGTCATGGGACGCTCCTTGTCGGTGGGCCAGCGGCCATTGTGGCCGCAATGGCGCGCGCACGCCGCGCGCTACGCTGGAGCATTGCGGTAGAGTAAGATTGCCGCTGCTTTGCTTTCCCGTATTCACTTTTGGAGTTGTCATGCGTTTTCCCATCGTCCTCGCCGCCAGCCTGTTCAGCACGGCCGCCCTCGCCCAACCGCTCGTTGCCGAAGCGCCCCTGCGCGCCCATCTGTCCTTCCTGGCCGACGATTTGCTGGAAGGACGTGGCACGGGCCAGCGCGGCGGCGACCTGGCCGTGCGCTACCTGGAAACGCAGGCGGCCGTGGCCGGCTTGCAGCCTTTAAAAGATGGCACGTACCGCCAGGCGCTGACCATCGTCGGCAGCAAGGCCTTGCCATCGAGCAAGGTCACGTTCAGCGCGGGCGGCAAGACGCTCGCTCCCGCCTTCGGCAAGGACATCGTCTTCGGCGCTTCCAATGGCCAGCAGACAGTGGCGTTTGACGCGCCCGTCGTGTTTGCCGGCTACGGCATCCGCGCCCCCGAGGAAAATTGGGACGATTTCAAGGGTATTGATTTAAAAGGGAAATTGCTCATCATGATGGTCAACGACCCGCAGCCGACAGCTGCCGAGCCGAGCCGTTTTGCCGGCAAGTCCCTCACCTATTACGGCCGCTGGGTCTACAAGTACGAGGAAGCGCTGCGCCAGGGCGCCGCCGGCGTCTTGCTGATCCACACGACAGCATCGGCGTCGTATCCGTGGTCGGTGCCCGCCAACGGCTTCGGCCACGAGCGCTTCAGCCTGGCTGGCGCGGGCAACGCCATGGAAGGCTGGCTGCAGGAAGACATGGCGCGCGCCCTGTTCCAGCAAGCAGGACAGGACCTGGACGCCTTGCGCGCGCAGGCTGAAACGCGCGATTTCCGCCCCGTCGCCCTCAACGCCACGGTCAAGGTGGCACTGGATAGCCAGATCCGCAGCATCGAGCAATTCAATGTGGCCGGCATCGTGCCGGGCACGGACCCGAAACTGAAGGACGAGGCTGTCATTTACTCGGCCCACTGGGACCACCTGGGCAAGGATGACGAAGGCAGCAGCCAAGGTGTCAAACAGGGCCAGAGCGACCCTATCTACAACGGCGCCATCGACAACGCCTCGGGTGCGGCAGCACTGCTGGCCATGGCGCAGGTTGCCGTGAAAAAACCGGCGCGCCGCACGCAGATCTTCCTGTGGCCGGCCGGCGAGGAAACGGGCATGCTGGGCAGCACGGCCTACACGCGCGCTCCCCTGTGGCCGCTGGCGAAAACCGCTGCCGACCTGAACCTCGACAGCATGAACTTTGTCGGCAAGACGCACGACATCGGCGTGGCCGGCGCCGAGCGCAGCAGCCTGTACGCGAGCGCCGCCAAGGTGGCCAAGCGCATGGGCCTGCGCCTGGCGCCCACCATTCCCGACCTATCCGGCGCCTTTTACCGGGCTGACCATTTTGCCTTCGCCAAGGCCGGCGTGCCCGCCTTCAACGTGGGCTCGGCAGTATTCTCCGGCGACGGCGCGTTCGACTTCGTCAAGGAGCCGACAGCGTCCAGCGAGCGCCTGGTGGCCTTCAAGAAGGATTACCATCAAGTCACCGACGAATACAAGCCGTCGTGGGATCTGTCGGGCATGGTGCAGCAGGCGCAGTTCACCCTGAACCTCGGCTATGCAGTGGCGAACGACAAGCACTTGCCTACTTGGAACAAGGGCGAAGCGTTTGGCAAGGTAAAACGCTAAGCGCCATGAAAAACACCGGCCTTGGCCGGCGGTGTTTTCATTTAAATCGCCATGATGCGTTTCAGATCCACAAACGCGGTTTCGTACAAATGCTGAAACGCGCCGATCATGACCTCTTCCACGCCTTCGGCCGCGTCGAACTCGCTCGACCATTCTGCCACGCAGGAAGCGACGCCCGGTTCGCCCGTGACGCGCAGGGTGGAACGGTAGTTCTTGACGGGGATCGGGCCAGAGACGATGGTGTAGCTGTAGCTCTTGTCCGCTTCGCTGTAGCTTTGCAGGCGTTCGGCGATGACGGCGCCGTCCGTGGTTTTCAGGCGGCGCACGCGACCGCCATGCTCGGACAGGCTGGTCTTGATGGCGCTCGACCATTCAGCCAGCGACTGGAAGCCGCCGATAAAATCCCACACGCGTTCGGCGCTTGCCGCCAATGTTACAGAAACAATTACTTGGGCCATCTTTAATTCGGTTCCTCATCCAGGTTTGCCGGGCGCGGCGCCCGGCCGGCCGGAGTTGCCCGGCACAGCCGCTATTTTAGCGCCCATGCGGCTTTGCTGCTGGGCGCATATCGGCCTGGACAATCGCGGCTGGTCAGCCTGGCGATGAGGTTTTACAGATTTTCTGCCAGGAAAATTAAAGAATTGCCATGCGCGTGGGCTGCGGCGCGCTGCTGGTAGCTGTCGCGGTGGGTGCAATTGAAACCGTGTTCGGCGCCCGGGTAGATATGGATTTCCACGTCTTGCCGGTCTTCGAAGCGCTCGGCGATCTTTTGCACGGCGTCCGGCGGGATATGGCTGTCCTGGCCGCCGAAATGCATGAGCAGCGGCACCGTGATTTGGTCGGCCAGGTCCAGCTTGTTCTGGATGCCGCCGCCGTAATAGGCGATGGCGGCGTCGACCAGACCGGCCGCAGCCGTTTGAAACGACAGACGGCCACCGAAGCAGTAGCCGACCGAGGCCAGCTTGCCCGTCACTTCCGGGCGCGCGCGCAAGACGGCGACGGTGGCGGCGATATCGCTGTCGGCGTGGGCGTTATCGGTGGCTTGCATCAGCTCCACGGCGCGCGTCCAGCCGTCAGCGTCATAGCCCAGTTCAATGTGCGCGCCCGCGCGCCAGAACAGGTCAGGCACCAGCACCACGTAGCCATCGGCCGCATACTGGTCGGCCACGGCGCGGATGTGCTCGTTGACGCCGAAAATTTCCTGCAACAAGAGGATGGCGGGGCCCTTGCCTACGTGCGGCACGGCCAGGTAAGCCTGAAAGCTGCCGTCCGGGCCGGCGATATCGATCCACTGCGAAGTTGTGCTCATAGAAACTCCAGTCTGAGGTTGGGGGAATGCCACAGCCAGGCATGTTACTGGTTTTTCGCTCTGCCTGCGTCCGCCCCCTTTGCCCAGGCTCAATACAGCTCGCGCAGGTAAATCACGGGGCCGGACTTGAGGATGCCAAAGACGACGGTACCGACCGTGCTGCCCAGGTAGGGATGGTTGCCCACGGATACGTCCACGCTGCCGGCCTTGCCGGCGCCGGGCGCCAGCAAAGTCAGGCGATTGGCCTGAGGTAGTGCGCCTTGCACGACGGTATAGGTCCGATCATCAGCTGCCAGTTTGCTGCAGTCCAGCGTTTTCTTGCAATTGGCCAGCACCACTTCCGACTTGTTGAACGCACTGATGCTGTCAAGCAAATTCGTCGTCCATTTCGTCCCATTCCAGTACTGCACTTGCACGGCCAGCCGGACGGGCAGCAACTCGGAGCCATAGCCGTGGGCTACTTGCCATTGCCCCGACAGCACGGTCAGCCTTGCCTCGTTCTGTATCAATGCGGAAGTTGAACTGACGACGGCGCCGCCGGGATACGTGCTGCTGGCGCGCAGCCGCACGTCGGTGGGCGCCACCTTTACCGGCACGCCCGCCTTGCCCGGAAAACGGTAGGCGACCATGGGCGAGGCAACGCCCAGTATAAATATCACGGGCGCCACGCCGGTGACGGTGGTTTGCGCCCTGCTGCCATCGGTGAGCCGGCTGCGGCCATCGGAAGTGCTCGGCGGAAAGGAAATCGTGCCCTTGGCCGCATCCAGGCCTTCGAGCAACACGGGCGCCAGGACGCTCGGGACGCGGTCGTCATAATTTTGGGTCGTCGCCACCCCCTGGGCGCGCGCCGTCACGCGCACGCCTATGGCCTGCCCCGAGTATGCGTAGCGGCCTGTCGCCCCATCGTTGGCGCAGGTAAGCGGCGGCGCGCACGGCACGGCGATCCCGTTGCTAGCCTTGGGCTGGTCAGCTTCCTTGTCCTTGATCAACTCCGTGATGAAGTGGTGCGGGATGAACTGCACCTCCCCGCTCACGCGTGAGGGCTTGGGCAAGTCCAGCACCGGAGTATTGGCATCCAGGTAGCCGTCGCGATTGGCCAATTTGAAGGCGATGGTGATCGTTCCCACCTCTGGCCAGTTCATGTCGCTGCTGGCAACGCTGCCATTCTTGAAGACCACGCCACCCTGCATGGCTGGCTTGTTTGGCTCGGCAATCTCGTCCTTCGTCGGCCTGACCAGGCTGGCCAGCGTAGGCAGCACCGTCTCTGGCAATTTTTCATTGCCAAAGTTCGGCGTCACGGCACCCTCGTTATTGAGCGCGCTCATGCTGACAGTCACTGGCGCACCCGCGCGCTGAGGGCTGGCAATGATAGGGATGCTGAACGCGGCCGGCACGACAATGACATCGCCGTTGCCCGTCATGCTCAAGCCGGCGTCGCCGGAAGTGGCCGACCCCGTATAAGTGGCCTTCAAATTCACCTTCCCCACATCCGCGTAGGACATGGTGGCCTTGGCGACGCCCTGGTTATCGAACGCCAGGTTGACCGTCTTCCCCAAGATACTGCAAGCACTGCTGTTATCCGCCGCCAGGGCGATGAAGCCGCCAGTGCCTTTGATGAAGACGGGCAAGCTGCCAGTGGCGGGATTGCTGTAGCTGCAAGCGAGCGACAAGTCCTTGTTTTTATTGGCAAACAGGGGCACGCAGGCTTGCTGATTGGGGCTGGCCTGCACGGCGCTGATGCCAAACGACGGCTGCGTGGCCGAGACATGGTTGACGGGGGTGACAATCAAGCCTGTTTCCGCGAAATCCATAACGCAACTGGCGCTCTTGTCCGAGCTGCGTTTGCACACCAGCGCGTCCGTAGCGCCGGGCACGCTCGTCAGGCTCAGCGTGGCACTGCCGACGGCGTACTGGCGCACGGTGGCCGTGACCATGCCACTGCTGCTTATCTGCGTCGCGTCGCCCCCCGGACTCAACGTGACAGTGGCGCCACCCGCGTACGTGCTGCCGCAGGCGGCATCCGCGCAAGCCGTCACCGTCACCGTTTGCGGCGCGCACGTCAGGGCAGTGCCTGGATGGTCGATCTGGAAATGGTGGGGTCCGGTCGGGGTGCCGGGGACGCACTTCGGACCCAGCGGCTCGTTGAAGGCATAGCCGCTGTTATTCGTCACGCAGCTGCAGGGGTTGGCCGGGGTATAGGCCTTGCAGGTGATCGTCTGATGCACCCGGCCGCGCGAGCCCAGGGTAATGTGATCGACCTTGGCATTGCCAGTGATATACGCATTCGCCGATTTCAAGGTCACGTCGCCGCCATCCACATTACCTTTGATGCCATTGCCAGAAGCAATGGTCAGCGTATTCGACGCTGCCACATCGCCCGTGACGAGCACACCGGACGCCTGCAGGTCGATGGTCGGCGAGACCAGGTTGCCCGTGACTTGGCTACCGGTACCGACGGTCAACGAGGTGCTGGCGTTGATGTCGCCTTGCACTTGACTTTGTGCGGCCTCGATGCTGACCACGGGCGCCTTGGTCTGGCCTTTCAAGGTGCTGCCCGAGCCCAGGCTGAACGACATGGCAGCCGTCACGTCACCCGTGATCGTGACCTTGGAGTTGGTGATGATGGTGTTGCCCTTGAGGGGACCGGCAATGGAAGAATTTGACGCGATATTGATCTCGCCGCTAGCCGTCACGCTGCCGCTGATAGCCACATTCGCGTTGGTGACGACCTTGCCGCCATCGATAGCGCCAACCAAAGTCGAGCTGGCTGAAATATCGATCATGCCCGTGGCCGTAATGTTTCCCGTGACTTTGACGGCAGAACCACCGAGGATCACGGAGGCGGCCGAAATATCGGCCACGATGGCCTGGCCGTTCTGCGAGCCCAGTTTGAAACTGCCGCCCTTGGCCGTCAGGCTGCCACCCGAGATCTTCAGGTTGGACGTATTGACGTTGCTCAAGTCGAGATTCCTGTTGACGGTCAGGGCCGCCGTGCCGCTCATGCTCAGTCCCTGGTTATAGCCCATGGTCACGTCGCTGTTGACCGTGACGCCGTAGCCGCTGGCGATCACGATAGCGTCGCTACTACCCACAAACTGGAGGTTACCGCAGGTATATTGTGCGCCCGACCGGGTGCAATTGCTGACGTCGCCGCCGTTGAAATTAAAAGTGACCGCCTGGGCCATGCCGGTCGATAACAAGAAAAACAAACCAAGGAAAAAAATGTGTATGCGCACGATGTTCAGAAATCGGATAAGTGGAAGGTGGCCGGCGGTATATTAACTATCTCATGCTAAGCTACACCGTCGCCGCTCTTGCATTATGGCAGTGTTTTCCACCCTCACGCATATCGCATGATCAAGCAAAGCCCCAAAGAATTTCCCCTGCGGACCGTCGACATCATCGTCTACCCCGGCTTCAAGGCACTGGAAGCCATCGGCGCCATGAAAGTGTTTGACTACGCCAACACCCATTTGCGCCTGCGCAATTTGCCTGGCGGCTACGACGTGCGCATCGTGTCGACGTCCATCGGCCCCGTCGAGTCGGACACCCTGATGTCGCTGCACGCGAGCAAGGCGCTCGATGCCAACCGCCTGCCCGATTTGGCCGTCATCGTCGGCTGCCACCACGTCGAGCAAGTATTGCAAGACATCCCCGCCCTGGCCGCCTGGGTGGCAGCAGCGGCGCCGCGCATCGCTACCCTGGCGGCGCTGTGCACGGGCTGCTTCTTCCTGGCCGAAGCGGGCGTGCTCGACGGCAAGACCGCCGCCACGCACTGGAGCGCCGTGGATAGCCTGCGCCAGCGCTATCCATTGATACAGGTCAATGCCGATGCGATTTTCGTGCGGGAAGGAAAATTCTGGACGTCGGCCGGCGTGACGGCCGGCATCGATTTGGCGCTGGCCCTGGTGGAAGACGATTTCAGCCGCGATATCGCGCTGGAAGTGGCGCGCGACCTGGTGGTGTATTTGAAGCGGCCCGGTGGTCAGTCGCAGTTTTCCGTACACCTGTCGAGCCAGATGACCACGCATCCGACCATCCGCCAGTTGCAGGGCTGGATCATGGAACACCTGGCCGAAGAACTCACGGTGCCACTGCTGGCGGCCAGGCTGGCCATGAGCGAACGCAATTTTACGCGCGTATTCCAGCGCGAAACGGGCAGCAGCCCCACGGAATTCATCGAGACGGCCCGCTTTGAGGTGGCGCGCCGCTTGCTGGAAGACAATGTGTCTTCCTTAAAACAGGTGGCTGTGCAAGCGGGTTTGCACAGCGAGGAAAGGCTGCGCCGCCTGTTTCAAAAGAAACTTGCCATCACGCCGCGCGACTACCGCGAACGCTTTTCCAGCACATCAAGATGACAAGCCGATATTAGTACAGGACGACGGAACGAATCGACTCGCCGCTCTTCATCAACTCAAAACCTTGATTGATGTCTTCGAGCTTCAGCCTGTGCGTGATCAAGTCGTCAATGTTGAGCTTGCCTTCCATATACCAGTCGACGATCTTCGGCACGTCGGTGCGCCCGCGCGCCCCGCCGAAAGCCGAACCGCGCCATTCGCGCCCCGTCACCAATTGGAACGGGCGCGTGGAAATTTCCTGGCCCGCTGCCGCCACACCGATGATGAACGATTTGCCCCAGCCCTTGTGCGTGCATTCGAGCGCCTGGCGCATCAGGGTCGTGTTGCCGACGCATTCAAAACTGTAATCGGCGCCGCCATCGGTCAGTTGCACGATGGCATCGACGACGTTTTCCACTTCGTTCGGGTTGATGAAATGCGTCATGCCGAACTTGCGCGCGATGGCCTGGCGCGCCGGATTGATGTCGATGCCGATGATTTTATCGGCGCCGACCATTTTCGCCGCCTGGATCACGTTCAGGCCGATGCCGCCCAGGCCAAATACGGCCACATTCGCGCCCGCTTCCACCTTGGCCGAAAACAATACCGCACCCACGCCCGTCGTCACGCCGCAGCCGATGTAGCAAACCTTGTCGAACGGCGCATCTTCGCGGATCTTGGCAAGAGCGATTTCCGGCACCACGATATAGTTGGAAAAAGTCGAGGTGCCCATGTAGTGGAACAAGGGCTGGCCATTCAGGGAAAAGCGGCTGGTGGCGTCCGGCATCAGGCCGCGGCCCTGCGTGGAGCGGATGGCCTGGCACAAATTCGTCTTTTGCGACAGGCAGAACTTGCACTGGCGGCATTCCGGTGTGTACAGGGGAATGACGTGATCATCCTTTTTCAGGCTTGTCACGCCCGGGCCCACGTCGACGACGACGCCAGCGCCCTCATGGCCGAGGATGGCGGGGAAGATGCCTTCCGGGTCGGCGCCCGACAGGGTGTAGTAATCGGTATGGCAAATGCCGGTGGCTTTCAGCTCGACCAGCACTTCGCCGGCGCGCGGGCCGGCCAGGTCGACTTCTTCGATGGTCAACGGGGCGCCCGCCTTCCAGGCAATCGCGGCTTTGGTTTTCATGGGGATACTTCCTGTTCGGTTTCAGATGCGCCATTATCGGACGCTTGCGGGCGTGGCGGGGCCAGTGGCGGCGCGCTTGTCTGAAAACGCGGCGCATTTGTCCGATGCCGCCGCACGGTGCAGCAGTGCACGGAAGCGCGGCGTGTGTCAGGCGTATGCTTGCGTAAGCTCAATCTTGCGGGCACAAAAACGCGCATTCTTGACGCAACAGCATTCCCTTGATGCATCGCACTGACTCGTCCTCACCAACTCGCCATTTCATCGTTCCCGCAGGAGACTGACATGCGCACCTCGCTATCCCGACTGTTCCCCGCCTGGCTGGCCCTGCTGCTGGCAGGCTGCCTGGCCCTGCTGGCCGCCTGCGGCGGCGGGGGCGGCCACCACCCGCCCGCCGCCACCACCGGCAGCCTGGCAGTCACCATCGGCGGCTTGCAGGCCGGCGTGGCGGGCGCCGTCACGCTCAGCGGACCCGCGTCCTACAGCAAGCTGCTGACGGCGAGCACCAGTCTCACCGACCTGGCGCCCGGCGCCTATACGCTCAGCGCCACCAGCGTGGCGCAAGGCACGGGAACGCTGGCGCCCACGCCCGTCACGCAGCAGGTGCAAGTCAATGCGGGCGCGACGGCCAGCGCCAGCGTCGCCTATGCGGCCACCGCGCCGCTGGCCCTGGCCCTGCAAGAGGTGGCCAGCGGCTTGAGCGCGCCCATCTTCCTCACGGCGCCACCCGGCGACAGCCGTTTGTTCATCCTCGAGCGCCCCGGACGCATCCGCGTGGTGCAAAACGGCAATCTGCTGGCCACGCCCTTCCTCGACATCAGCGCGCTCACCACCACCAGCGGCGAACGGGGCTTACTGTCGCTGGCCTTCCATCCGCAGTACGCCAGCAATGGCTATTTCTTCCTGTATTACACCAACCTGGCCGGCGATATCGTCATCGAGCGGCGGCAAGTGTCGGCTGGCAACGCCAATGTGGCCGATCCCCTGTCTGCGCTGGCCATCCTCACGATTCCCCACCCGACGTTCAGCAACCACTATGGCGGCTTGCTCAGCTTTGGCCCGGATGGCTATCTGTACGCAGGCACGGGCGACGGCGGCAGCGCGGGCGACCCGTCCGGCAATGCGCAAAACACGAATGTGCTGCTGGGAAAACTGCTGCGCCTGGACGTCAACGCCAGCACGGTGGCCCAGCCATACGCCATTCCACCAGGCAATCCATTTGCCACAGCAGGCGGACGCGCTGAAATCTGGGCCTACGGCTTGCGCAACCCATGGCGCTACGCCTTCGACGTGCCGGCACAACTGCTGTACCTCGCCGACGTGGGCCAGGCCAATTGGGAAGAAGTCGATGTGCGCCCCGTGGGCCAAGCGGACAACAACTATGGCTGGAATATCATGGAAGGCGCGCACTGCTACAGCAGCAGCTGCAGCCAGGCGGGGCTGGTCCTGCCTGCCGTCGAATACGGCCACGATACGGCCGGCGGTTGCTCGATCACGGGCGGCTATGTGTACCGGGGCACGGCCTTGCCGGAACTGGCGGGGCAGTACCTGTATTCGGACTACTGCAGCGGCTGGCTGAAAAGCTTCAGCTACAGCAATGGCACGGCCTCCACCGTGACAGACTGGGGCATCACCAACGTGGGCAACATCCTGTCTTTTGGCCAGGATGCGCAAAACGAGCTGTACATGCTGAGCGGCACGGGCAAGGTCTACCGCATCGTACACAAATAAGCGTATGCAAATGAGCGTGCGCCAGTGAAGCGGAGCGCGCGCGGCAGAGGGCATTTTTCGACGGGGCGCGGGGAACCGGCTAAAATGGTTTTTTTCCGCCGCGCCCTGCGCACCAGCCCAAGAGACCACCATGGCCCGTTTGAAACTTGAATTTCCCGAAGACCAGTACTGCTATTCCTCGCAACTGACGGTGCGCACCACGGACATCAATGCCGGCAACCATCTCGGCAACGATTCCATGATTTCCATGATTTCCGAGGCCCGCGCGCGCTTCCTGTTCGAATTCGGCGTGCGCGACATTGAAGCGGACGGCACCGGCATCATCGTCACCGACCTGGCCACCACCTATCGCGCCGAAGCCCATGCGCGCGACCAGCTGCTGTTCGAAGTGGGCGTCATGGATTTCAATAAATATGGCGGCGACATCACTTTCCGCATCACGCGTCCGCGCGACAACGCCCTGATCGCGATGGCCAAGTCCGGCTTTGTGTTTTTCAACTACAAGCGCAGCCAGGTCGTGCCCATGCCGGAAGAGTTCGGCAGCAAGTTCCCACAGGTAAACTGGATCGATTAAGCGATAGATTACGCGGGTCGTCATGCCGCCATGCTGTATGCTTGCTAGGAAGACATTAAAACTGGAGCGGCATGCAAGCAGCGATAACGGCAAGACTGTGCCTGGCCCTGGCGTTGCCGGGCGTGTGGCCAACCGCCCTGGCCGCGCCGCACACCGTCATCCTGTACGGCGACGACGACTATGCGCCATACAGCTACGTGGAAAATGGCGTGTTCAAGGGCATGTACGTCGATATGCTGCGCGCCGCCGCCACAAGAATGCCGGAGTATCGGCTGGACCTGCAGCCGCGCCCCTGGAAACGGGGACTCGATGCGCTGGAAAAAGGCCAGGTATTCGGCCTGTTCCCGCCCGGACGCAAGACGGAACGGTCGTACGTGCAAGCGTATTCGGCCATGCTGTACCGCGAATCGGTGGTGTTGTTCTGCCATGACGCCGTCATGCGCACGCCGCGCACGCACTTCCCGACCGACTTTGCCGGCCTGAGCATCGGCGTCAACACGGGGTTTTTACTGTCGGAAAAATTGATGGCGCCGGCCCGCCAGGGATTGCTGCACCTGGAAGCGGCCAAGGGCAATGAAGCCAATCTGAGAAAACTGGCCCTGAGGCGCATCGATTGCTACGCCAGCGACCGCGCCGCAGCCCGCCACACGGCGCGCCGGCTGCAAGGCGAACTGACCAGTTACGGCTTGCAATTGCACGAGGTGCTGGAACTGTCGTCCGAAGCCACGTATATCGCCTACAGCGCACGCAATACGCCGGCCTACAAGGCCGATTTCATCGAAAAGATGAATACGGCCTTGCTTGCCATGCGGCAGAACGGCCAGCTGGCACGCATCGAAGGAGCCTACCTGCGCTGAAATAGCGACGCATGCTCGCTTACTTGCGCGTCTGGCGCTTCACCTTGATGCCGAAAGTATCGGCAAACCAGTCATCGATCATCAGCTTTTCATAGCGCAGCTTTTCATTGCTGAAGTAATGATTGATGCGGCTCAGGTAAGACATGTCGGACAGAGCAGCATCGCCACTGCGAATGACTTTGCCATCCTGTTCCAGCACATAGTGCAAGCGCATGCGCGGCCAATCGACCCGGCCATTCATGACGCGGATATCCTGGCCGGCACGCAGCGCGGGATTTTCACGGCCCGCCAGGTCCACATCCGTGACGTCGATTTTCAAGGTCTGCCCGGGCGGCAGCGATGCGCCCAGTTTCTCGAAATGCCGGCTCAGTTCCTTCAATACCTCTTCCCGTTCCTGCGGGTTGAACGGGACATCCGTGTATTGATCCGGTTTGCTGAACTGCACTTCCATTCCTGCCCAGGCCGCGCTGCTGGCAAGCAAGGCCAGGGCGGCGACCAGGGCGCGCGTCGTTTGTTTTTGCATGATCTACCCTTTCAGGAAATGTGAATGGCATGGGGCCACTTCTTATGCCTACTCAATATAGCGCGCTGCATCCCATTCTGGCGCGCAATTCATACCTTGTTACTTTTCTGATTTCCGCCAGGAAGGCAAGGCGCCGACTTTTTTTTACAGATTTATTGGCAATATTAATTAAAACAAAGTATTGTCTTGAAAATATAGTTGCCTAAGCGATAAAGTGTAGATAGTGTGAGCGGCATGGATTTAAAGTGCCTTTTTAGCACGTGTGTTGCATGACTTTAGTCAATTGTTCTTGCTCATTGTTAATACTTAGCTGTCAGTCTACAATCGATAAAATGCGCCCGAAAAACGCGCAACGCCGGTAATGGCGCACAGGAATTCCTGGCGCAGGCGTCTCAGCATTGCGTCAGTTATGCCTTTTAGCGGAACTCGCCCCTATGTCATTTTTGTCTTCAGCTTCGCCCAAGTTACCTCCCTGGAAAGTCCTGCTCGTCGATGATGAACCCGACATTCACGACATCACCAAACTGACACTGAACCGTTTTCGCCTCGAGGGCCGCGCCCTGAGCTTCGTGCACGCCTACAGCGGCGCCGAGGCCAAGCAGGTGCTGGCGCGCGAAGAAGGCATCGCGCTGGTCTTCCTGGACGTGGTGATGGAGCGCGAAGACAGCGGCCTGGAAGTGGCGCGCTGGATGCGCGAAGACCTGGGCAACCAGTTTACGCGTATCGTGCTGCGCACGGGACAGCCGGGACAGGCGCCGGAAGAACGGGTGATCGTCAACTACGACATCAACGACTACAAGGAAAAGACGGAACTCGACCGCACCAAGCTGTTCACCACCACCTTTGCCGCCCTGCGCGCCTACCGCGACATCATGAAGGTCGAGGAAGCGCGCCTGGCCCAGCTGCACTACCGCGAAGGCCTGGAACGGGTCATCGCGGCCTCGGCGCATATTTTCAAGCAGCGCAACCTGCGCGACTTTGCCAGTGGCCTGCTGCAGCAAGTCGTCGCCTTGCTGCGCCTGGAAACGAGTATGCTGCTGCGCCTGCGCGGCGCCAGCGCCATCTCAGGCGAACAGGATTATGAAATCCTCGCGCAAATCGGCGACCATGAAGCCGATGGCGGCATCCTCAGCCCATCCCTGCTGTCGCAGCTGGACGATGCCAAGAGCAACAAGATCTCGCGCCTGCACGGCGACACCTATGTCGGCTACTTTCCCAACAGCAGCGGCAAGGCGTCCTTGCTGGTACTCAAAGGGGTGGAAGAGATTTCCGACCTCGATGCGCAATTGCTGGAAGTATTCTGCTCCGGCGTGGCGATTGCCTTCGACAATATCCTGCTGACGCAGGAAATCACCGATACCCAGGCCGAACTGATCCTGCGCCTGGGCGACGTGGTCGAATCGCGCTCGCACGAGGGCGGCAACCACGTGCGGCGCATGGCCGAAGTGTGCCAGCTGCTGGCGCAGGCCTCCGGCATGTCGGAAGAAGAAACCATGGTGCTGCGTCACGCGGCACCCATGCATGACATCGGCAAGATTTCCACGCCTGACGCCGTGCTGCTGAAACCAGGCAAGCTCGACGCGGCCGAGTGGGAAATCATGAAGCAGCATCCGACGGTGGGCATGTCCATCCTCGACGGCTCGCAGCGCCCGCTGCTAAAGGCGGCCGCCGTGATCGCCCACCAGCACCATGAAAAGTACGATGGCAGCGGCTACCCGCAAGGGCTGGCAGGCGAAAACATCCACAAATACGCGCGCATCGCCGCCGTCGCCGACGTTTTCGACGCCCTGATGCACAAACGCTGCTACAAGGACGCCTGGCCCCTGGAGCGCGTGGTCAGCTATTTGCGCGAGGTGAGCGGCAGCCACCTGGACCCGCAGTATGTGGAGTTGCTGATTGCGAATCTGGATGATGCTCTGGCCCTGAACAAGCGCTTCCCTGATTAAGCTCCAGATTTAACCCAAGTACAAATACCGGGGTCAGACCCTGAGGGTCTGCCCCCCGCACACCGGCAAAACACGCTTCGGCCCCAGCCCCCAACACGGGCGTCCCGGGCCAAGCGGACCTGAAAAATGTCGAAGGCAAGGCGCAGCGACGCAGACAGTACGCATGTACGGCAAGGAGCTGCAACGCCGCCATCGGCATTTTCTCAGGCCCGCGTCTCCGGCCCGCCGTTTTCAAGCTTTCAAGCGCTTTTCGGCTCTAGCGGGAAGCGTATCTTGTAATGCAATCCCATGCCCGGCGCGCTGACCACCTTCACCGTGCCGGCCAGCGGCCCCGTCACCAGGTTGTACAGGATGTGCGCGCCCAGGCCGCTGCCGCCGGAACCCCGTTTGGTCGTGAAGAAGGGGTCGAACAGCTGGCCCAAGGTGGCGCTGTCCATGCCCATGCCATCGTCACTGTAGTCGAGTTCCAGCATCTCGCCGGCCGTCCGCACGCTGATTCTGATCTTGCCCGGCTCGCCTTCGACAAAGCCGTGCACCAGTGAATTGACCACCATGTTCGTGACGATCTGCGAGACGGCGCCCGGATAGCTGCGCAGTTGCACCTCAGGCGCGCAATCGATCTCCACCTTGATCGGCTTGCCCTTCAGCTTGGGCTGCAGGGAGAGCAGGATTTCATCGAGGTATTTGCGCAAGTTAAAGCTGCGCAGCTCGTCCGAGGACTGGTCCACGGCCACCTGCTTGAAGCTGCGCACCAGCGCCGCCGCACGCTGCGTATTCGTCGTCATGATGCGCAGGGTCTGGTCGATGATGTCGAAAAACTGCCGCAAACCATCTTCATCGAGCTGGCCGCCTTCCAGGTCTTCGCGCGTGAGTTTCAATTCCTGCACCAGGTGGCTGGTGGCCGTCACGCAAATGCCCAGCGGCGTATTGATTTCATGCGCCACGCCGGCCACCAGGCGCCCCAAGGACGCCAGCTTTTCCTGGCGCACCAGTTCCGACTGCGCTTCCTGCAAGGCGCTGAGGGCGCTGTTCAGGGCCGCGTTCTGCTCTTCCAGCGCTTCCTTGGCCTGGCGCATGGCGCTGTCGGCCTGGATGCGGGCCATCGCCACGGCGACATGGCTGGCCATGAAGGCCAGCACGTCCAGTTCCGCTTGGCCATACACGACGGAAGTGTCGTAGCTTTGCACGATGATCACGCCATATTTGCGCTCGCCCAGCAGCATGGGCGCGCCCATCCAGCTGGCGATGCCCACATTGCCCAGCGGCTCGTCCATCTCGCCACTGGCCACCAGTGCCGCGTAGCTGTCCGCATCCAGCAGGCAAGCCTGGCGCCGCGCCAGCACGTAGGAACTCATGCCGATGCCGTAATGAAAGCGCTTCACGGGCGCTTGCGCATCCTTTTCATCGACAAAATACGGGATCGTGATGTCCTTGTTGTCCGGATGGTACAGGGCGATGAGGAAGTTCTTCGCCGTCACCAGCTCGCTGATGATGGCATGCAGGCGCACATACAGGGTGGTGGCATCGGCCGCTTGCGCCGACAGGTTGGCGATTTCATACAGCGCATGCTGCAGGTTTTCCGCGCGGCGCCGCTCGGCCACCTCGTGCGCCAGCAGGGCCGTGCGCTCCTGCACCGCCTTTTCCAGGCGGTCCATGCTTTGCATGCCCTGCAGGGCGCTCGACACGTGCGTGGCGATCAGCGCGAACAGGGCCTGGTCTTCCAGGCTGAAGCGGTGCTGCGCGTCATAGCTCTGGATGACGATGGCGCCCAGCACCTGGTGCTGCTGATCCAGCAGCGGGCAGCCGATCCAGTGCTCGGCCGCCGTGCCGCCGCCCCAGGCACCACCACCGATGGCGCGCATGGCGTCGTCGTCGGCCGTCATCACCAGTTGCTTGCGGTTGACGATGACCCACGCCGTGGGCGACTGCGCGGCGCTGGCCAGGCGCACGCCCACGTCCGGATCGGGCGCGGCGTCGAATTCATCGACAAAATAGGGAAAGTGGACCAGGCCGTCGTCGCGGTCGCTCAGCGCCACATAAAAATTGGCCGCATACATGATGCGCCCCAGCGCCGCATGCACCGCCTGCAGGAATTCGCTGATATCGCTGCAGGTGCTCGAGCGCTGCCCGATTTCCAGCAACACGGTTTGAACGGCTTCCAGGCGGCTGAGACGGCTTTCCATGGGTGACTATGTACCTTGCGCAAGTATATGTTCTGAAAATCAATATTATCAGTTCAGCCCAGCCTTGGCACGGCATAAAACGCAGAATCTTGCCTTGAGACAGCGCGACACACGCCACGTGCGCATTTGCCACGCTGGCAATACAGTGGCAGACTAGGCCCCTTCCTACAGACCAGACCGTCCTCATGACTGCCACGCTACGCGCCTCGCTTCGCCCCTACACCCTCGCCGGCCTGCTGGCCTTTGCCGCGCTGGGCATGCCGCCGCTGTGCGCCGCGCCAGCCAAGGCGCCGGCGGCGGAAACGGCCGATGGCGGACGCTATTTCGGCCCTCTCGTCGCGGGCAAGATGCATGGCCAGGGCCGGCTCGAGTACGCGAGTGGCGCGTTTTATGAAGGGGGCTTCGCGCGCGGCGTGTTTTCCGGCCAGGGCACGCTGCGCCAGGCTTCCGGCGTCGAATACACAGGCGCCTTTCGCCAGGGCGCCTTCGATGGCATCGGCCGCTACACCTCGCCCAAGGGCGAGATCTATGCGGGCAGCTTCATCAAGGGCAGCTTCGAGGGGCAAGGCCGCTTCCAGGGTGCCGACGGCGCCACCTTCGAAGGCCATTTTAAACACTGGCGCCCGCATGGCGCCGGCAAGCTGACCGACACGGACGGCACCGTCTTTGAAGGCGAATTCGTCCAGGGACAGGTACAGGGTAAGGCCACAGTCAGCACCAGCGACGGCATCCACTACGAAGGCGAGCTGAAAGACTGGAAATTCGAGGGTGTAGGCGTGCTGCGCACGGCCGAGGGTGACGAATACCGGGGCGGCTTCAAGAATGGCCAGTTCGACGGCAAGGGCGTGCTGCGCTACGCCGTCGCGCAGGCGGATGGCCGGCGCGAAGACAGCGGCCACTGGACGGAAGGCCAGCTGGACGACCCGGCCGCCGACAAACTCACGCGCGACAATATCGAACTGGCCCTGTATAACCAGCGCACCGTGCTCGATGGCGCCCTGGCGCGCATCGCGCCGCGCGATGCGGCAAAAAAAATCAATCTCTACCTGCTGGGCGTGGCCGGCGACGGCGCGCAGGAAGTGTTTCACCGCGAAACAGCCTTCGTGCAGCGCCAGTTCGACCGCGATTTCGGTACCGTGGGGCGCTCCCTGATGCTCGTCAACAGCCGCAACACGGTGGCGCAGCAGCCGATGGCCACGCGCACCAGCATAGCCGCCAGCCTCGATGCGCTGGGCGCAAAGATGGACAAGCAGAACGACATCCTGTTTTTGTTCCTCACCAGCCACGGCTCGCCCGAGCACGAACTGGCGTTGGCGCAAAACGGCATGGACTTGCACGGCTTGCCCGCGCAGGAGCTGGCGTCCATGCTCAAGCACAGCGGCATCCGCTGGAAAGTCATCGTGATCTCGGCCTGCTATGCGGGCGGCTTCATTGCGCCCTTAAAAGATGACAACACCCTCATCATCACGGCCGCGCGCAGCGACCGCACCTCGTTCGGCTGCGACGACCAGAACGATTTTACCTATTTCAGCGAAGCGTATTTCAAGGAAGCCTTGCCGAAGAGCAGCAGCTTCACGGAAGCGTTCGACCAGGCCAAAGTGCTGGTGCAGGCGCGCGAGGCGGCCGATTTCCGCGAGGGAGGCATGGAAACGGAAGAGCATTCCGAGCCGCAGCTATTCCAGGGTAAGGCCATCGCCGCGCAGTTGAAAGCATGGCGCACCCAGCCGCGCTAAGCGCGGCGCGGACTTCCTTCTTTCTGTACAATAGCTGTCACCATGCGACGATTTTTCCTCATTTTGCTGCTGTTCGTGCTTCCGCTCCAGATGTCCTGGGCAGCGGCGAGCGCGTATTGTCTGCACGAGGAAGGCAAGGCGGCGCAGCACCTGGGCCACCACAGCCACCAGCACAAGGCTGATGCGGACAAGAAACCCGTGGCCGACAAGGCTGACAAGCAATCCAAGGGCCAGCCGCACAGCGATTGCAACGTCTGCCATGGCATCGGCCATGCGTGGCTGCCGGCCGGCTCCAGCCTGCCCATCGGCGACACGGCGTCCGTGAACGCGGACACCGCCCCCTTCTTTTACGCTTCCCACATCCCGGACGCTCCCAAGCGCCCTGACTGGTCGTCGGCCGCCTAGGCCGACGGGACGTTTCATTCCACTGATCGCAATACACGCGCCTGATTGACTTGGGCGCCAGCCTGCGCGTCCCGTCGAATTCTTTTCCATGCTTTTGGAGAATTCGATGTACCGAACCATCTTGTTACTTTCCGCCGGCCTGCTGGCTGGCAATCTTGCCCATGCACAAGCACCTGGGGAACCTGCCGGCTCCCTGACTCTGCCCGCCGCGCTGGCCTTGGCCGAAGGCGGCAACGCCACCCTGTCGGCCGCCCGCCATGAACTGGCGGCGCAGGGCGGCGTCCTGCAACAGGCGCGCGCCCTGCCCAACCCGGAACTGCAAACGGTGCTGGAAGACACGCGGCGCGCCACGCGCAGCACCACCGTGCAGCTCAATCAGTTGATCGAGCTGGGCGGCAAGCGCGGTGCCCGCGCGGCTGTCGCCCAGCGCGGCGAAGAGCTGGCGCAAGCGGGCCTGTCACTGCAGCAAGCGGACACGCGCGCGCTAGTGACCACCGCCTTTGTCGACGTGCTGGCGGCGCAGGAAGGCTTGCGCCTGGCCGACAGCGCGCAGGCGCTGGCCGCGCGCGCCAGCGGCATCACGGCGCGCCGGGTGACGGCCGGCAAGGCCTCGCCCGTCGAGGAAACCCGCGCCAGGGTCGCCGAAGCGAGCGTGCGGCTGGAGCTGAACCTGGCTCGCAGCACCCTGGCCAGCGCCCGCAAGCGCCTGGCCGCCCTGTGGGGCAATGCCACGCCCCGTTTTTCCCTGGCCGAGGGCCGCCTGGAAACCCTGCCCGAGCTGCCACCGGCCAGCGAACTGGCGGCGCGCCTGGCCCAGGCGCCGGCCGTGCGCCAGGCGCGCAGTACGCTGGCGCAACGGCAAGCCATGCTGGACGTGGAACAGCGGCGCGCCACACCCGACGTCACGCTAAGCATCGGCATGAAGCGCTCGGAAGAGCTGGGCCGCAACCAGGCCATAATCGGCCTGGCCTTGCCGCTGCCGCTGTTCGACCGCAATGCCGGCAACAAACTCGATGCCCTGCGCCGCAGCGACAAGGCCAGCGACGAGCTGGCTGCCGCCCGCATCGCCGTGCAGACGGCCGTGGCGGCCGCCAGCGAACGGCTGGCCACGGCCCGGCTCGATGTGGAAAGCTTGCGCCAGGACATCTTGCCCGGTGCCCAAAGCGCCTACGACGCGGCCAGCAAGGGTTTCGAGTTCGGCAAGTTCGCCTTCCTCGACGTGCTCGATGCCCAGCGCACCTTGCTGCAAGCCAAAAACCAATACCTGCGCGCGCTGACCGAAGCGCAGCACGCCGCCGCCGAGATCGAGCGCCTGCTCGGCGCCCCCGCTCCCCTGTAAGGAAGACCCGACATGCATATCAAACTCGACAAGAAACAATCGATCGCCATCGGCGCCATCGCGGCCGCCGGCATCGTGCTCGCTACCCTGATCCTCGGCACGGGCAAGTCCATGACTGCGCCGCCCGCCGCCGTCAAGACGGAAGCACATGCTGAAAAGAAAGACGAACACGGCCACGAGGCAGTGGAAGGCAAGCTGGAATTGAGCGCCGCGCAAAGCCGCGCGGCCGGCGTCGTCATCGCCACGACCGCGCCTGGCCGCATCCAAACCACGGTGGCCCTACCCGGTGAAATCCGTTTTAACGAAGACCGCACGGCGCACGTCGTGCCGCGCCTGGCCGGCGTAGTCGAGGCCGTGCAAGCGGACCTGGGCCAGCTGGTAAAAAAGGGACAAGTATTGGCTGTCATCGCCAGCACGGAACTGTCGGAACAGCGCAGCGCACTGCTGTCGGCGCAGCGGCGTTTGTCGCTGGCCCGCTCCACGTATGAGCGCGAAGAAAAACTGTGGCGCGAAAAAATCTCGGCCGAGCAAGATTATCTGCAGGCGCAGCAAACGTGGCGCGAGGCGGAAATCGCCGTGCAGAACGCGCAGCAAAAGCTCAGCGCGCTGGGTGCCAGTGGCGTCAGCAAGGGGCCGCTGAACCGCTACGACATCCGCGCGCCGTTCGACGGCATGGTGCTGGAAAAACATATCACCCTGGGCGAAGCCGTCAAGGAGGACGCGAACATCTTCGTCATTTCCGACCTGTCGACCGTGTGGGCGGAAATCGCCGTGCCGGCGAAAGACCTTGCCACCGTGCGCATGGGAGGCAAGGCGGAGGTGAAAGCCAGTGCCTTCGACGCCAGCGCGCAAGGCACGATCACCTATGTGGGCGCGCTGCTGGGCGAGCAGACGCGCACGGCCAAGGCACGCATCAGCTTGCTGAACCCGGACATGGCCTGGCGTCCGGGCCTGTTCGTCAGCGTGGAAGTGGTGTCCGGCGAAGCGGACGCACCCGTCACCGTGCAAAGCACGGCCATCCAGACGGTGGAAGACAAGCCCGTCGTCTTCGTGCAAGTCAAGGATGGCTATCAGGCCACGCCCGTGGTGCTGGGGCGCAGCGATGGCAAGCTGACGCAGATCAAGCAGGGCCTGGCCGTCGGCACGCCGTACGCGGCGCAAGGCAGCTTCGTGCTGAAGTCCGAGCTGGGCAAAGATGCTGCCGGCCATGAACATTGATCACGTTAAACAAAGGAAACCATCATGTTTGAACGCTTGATCCGCTTTGCCATCGAGCAGCGCTGGCTGGTGATGCTGGCCGTCGCCGCCATGGCTGGCCTGGGCATCTACAGCTATCAAAAGCTGCCCATCGACGCCGTGCCCGACATCACCAATGTGCAGGTGCAAATCAATACCCAGTCCGCCGGCTATTCGCCGCTGGAAACCGAGCAGCGCGTCACCTTCCCCATCGAGACGGCCATGGCCGGCTTGCCGAACCTGGAACAGACGCGCTCGCTGTCGCGCTATGGCCTGTCGCAAGTGACGGTGATCTTCAAGGATGGCACGGACATTTATTTTGCCCGCCAGATGATCAACGAGCGCTTGCAGGAAGCCAAGGAAAGCTTGCCGGCAGGCATCGCGCCAAAGATGGGCCCCGTCTCCACGGGCCTCGGTGAAATCTATCTATGGACGGTGGAAACGCAAGACGGCGCGAAGAAGCCGGACGGCACGCCCTACACGCCGACGGACTTGCGCGAAATCCAGGACTGGATCATCAAGCCGCAATTGCGCAATGTCACGGGCGTCACGGAAATCAATGCCATCGGCGGCTACGCCAAGCAGTACCAGGTGGCACCGTATCCGGAAAAACTGGCCGCCTACGGCATCAGCCTGCAAAACGTGGTGACGGCGCTCGAACGCAACAACAGCAACGTGGGCGCCGGTTACATCGAAAGGCAGGGCGAACAATTGCTGATACGCGCGCCGGGTCAGGTGGCATCGAAAGACGACATCGCCAACATCGTCGTCGACAATGTGCAGAGCGTGGCGATTCGCATCCGCGACGTGGCCGACGTGGTACTGGGGCGCGAGTTGCGCACGGGCGCTGCCACGGAAAACGGCCGTGAAGTGGTGCTGGGCACGGTCTTCATGCTGATCGGACAAAACAGCCGCGCCGTCTCGCAAGCCGTCGACAAGAAGATGCTGGAAATCAACCGCAGCCTGCCAAAAGGCGTGCACGCCGTCACCGTGTATGACCGCACGGTACTGGTCGACAAGGCCATCAATACGGTGAAGAAAAACCTGCTGGAAGGCGCCGTCCTGGTGATCGCCATCCTGTTCCTGTTTCTCGGCAATATCCGCGCGGCCGTCATCACGGCCACGGTGATTCCGCTGGCCATGCTGTTCACGTTTACGGGCATGGTGCAATACCATGTGAGCGCGAACCTGATGAGTCTGGGCGCGCTCGATTTCGGCATCATCATCGATGGCGCCGTGGTGATCGTGGAAAACTGCGTGCGCCGCCTGGCCCATGCGCAGCAAAAACTGGGACGGCCCTTGACCTTGCAGGAACGCTTTCATGAAGTGTTTGCGGCATCGCAAGAGGCGCGCCGCCCCCTGCTGTACGGTCAGCTGATCATCATGGTCGTGTACCTGCCCATCTTCGCGCTGACGGGCGTGGAAGGTCGCATGTTTACACCGATGGCCCTGACGGTGGTGATCGCCTTGCTGGGCGCCATGCTGCTGTCGATCACCTTCATCCCGGCCGCCGTGGCGCTGTTTATCGGCGACAAGGTGGCGGAGAAAGAAAACGCCATCATGCGCGCGGCCAAGCGCTGGTATGCGCCGCTGTTGGACAAGGTGATGCGCAACACGCCCGTCGTCTTGACGAGCGCGGCGGTAGCTGTAGTGCTGTCGGGCTTGCTGGCCACGCGCATGGGCAGCGAATTCGTGCCCAGCCTGAACGAGGGCGACATCGCCATCCAGGCCCTGCGCATCCCCGGCACCAGCTTGAGCCAATCGCTGGCCATGCAGCAGCAGCTGGAAAGCAAGCTCATGGCAAACCACAAGGAAATCGCGCGCGTGTTCGCCCGCACGGGAACCGCCGAGATCGCGTCGGATCCCATGCCGCCGAATATTTCTGACGGCTACATCATGCTCAAGCCCCGCGATCAGTGGCCGCAACCGACAAAGTCACGCGAGCGATTGCTGGCGGAAATCGAAGTGACGGCCACCAGCTTGCCGGGCAACAACTACGAGTTTTCGCAACCGATCCAGCTGCGCTTCAATGAACTGATTTCCGGCGTGCGCAGCGACGTGGCCGTGAAACTGTTCGGCGACGACATGAGCGTGCTCGACAGCACGGCAGCGAATATCGCCGGCGTGCTGGGCAAGATTCCCGGAGCCACGGAAGTGAAAGTGGAACAGACGACGGGCTTGCCCATGCTGACGGTGCAGATCGACCGCGAGCAGACGGCCCGCTACGGCCTCAACATTGCTGACGTGCAAGCGGCAATCGCCACGGCCATCGGCGGGCAAGAGGCAGGCACCCTGTTCCAGGGCGACCGCCGCTTCGACATCGTCGTGCGCCTGCCCGACAGCCTGCGCAGCGACCTGGAGCAGTTGAAACGCCTGCCCATCGCCCTGCCCCTGGGGGCGGCGGCGGAAGGCCGCGCCCGCTTCATCCCGCTCGGTGAAGTGGCCAGCCTGCACCTGGCGCCGGGGCCGAACCAGATCAGCCGCGAAGACGGCAAGCGCCGCATCGTCGTCAGCGCCAACGTGCGCGGGCGCGATATCGGCTCCTTCGTGGCCGACGCCACGCAGCAGTTGCAATCGCAAGTGGCCATTCCCCCCGGTTACTGGACCAGCTGGGGCGGCCAGTTCGAGCAATTGCAGTCGGCCACGAAACGCCTGGAGCTGGTGGTGCCCGTGGCGCTGGCCCTCGTCTTCGTCTTGCTGTTTGCCATGTTCGGCAACGTGAAAGATGGTTTGTTGGTGTTCAGCGGCATCCCATTCGCCTTGACGGGCGGCATCGTCGCCCTGTGGCTGCGCGACATTCCCATGTCGATCTCGGCAGCGGTGGGCTTCATCGCCCTGTCCGGCGTGGCTGTACTGAACGGCCTGGTGATGATCGCCTACATCCGCCAGCTGCGTGAACAGGGCATGCCCTTGCAGGAGGCGATACGTGTAGGCGCCATTACCCGCCTGCGTCCCGTGCTGATGACGGCGCTGGTGGCCTCGCTGGGCTTCGTGCCGATGGCCATTGCCACGGGCACGGGCGCCGAAGTGCAGCGCCCGCTCGCTACCGTGGTGATCGGCGGCATCCTGTCATCGACAGCCCTGACCTTGCTGGTGCTGCCGCTGCTGTACCGGCTCGCGTACCGCAAGGAAGAGGAGGTGGAAATGCAGGCCGCGCCCGAAGGCGCGGCGGTACAGCTGTAGGACGGGAACCAGGCGTAGCAAAATCGTAGCGAGCGGCTTCGATTTGTGGCTGAGAAGCGGAGCTGTACTCAAGTACAGCGAGCATCGGAGGCCGCAAAGCGTGCCGCGCAGTAGATTTTGCTAGCCCGGCTTGCGGTAGCCGCCTTCGATCCAATTCGCTGCGGACGTGGCGTTGAACTTGAAGGCGGCCGAGGTGCGCACCTTGGCGATCTGCTCGCCATCGGCGTCATAGGCGCTCAGTTCCGCGTACGGGTGGTCTTCGTCGGGCACGATGTCAAACATCACCTTGACTTGTCCCTCGTCGGTGGCGACAAACAAGTTCTTGTGCAACTGCGCATGCAGTTGCTGCTCGTGGCGGCGCAGCACTTCCGAGGCCGTCTTCACCAGCGTGTTAAACGCGTTGACGTCGAGCGGCTTCGGGTTTTTCTTGTCGCGGCCCATGGTCCACGGACCCACCAGCGCCGGCTCCGGTTCGCCATCCTTGATCATGGCCACGGCCCAGCCTTCATCTTCCTCGTTCTTGATCACGCGCGCCGTCCAGCCATTGCCTACCCACAGGCGCGGCTCCTGGATCGGGGCGTCATTGTCTTGCTCGGCTGCTGCGTCGGAAAAATCGGGGAAATCGGTACTCATGGCGGTGCTCGTGATGGAAGGTCGGGGCTAGCATGATAGTCGAAAACGCCCTCCCGTGCCGCCTTGCCGCAAGCGCGACGGCACGTCACACAGCACGAGCCAGCCTGCCGCCGCGGCAGCGATCAGCACATGGACATGGCAGGCCGGTTGGGCCAGGTCAGCGGAGGTCCGGGCGGTACCCAGCGCGGGTCGATGGCTGGCAGTGGCGCATGGTAATTAAAGGGATTGATGATGATCGGCGGTATCGCCGATGGCGCGCCGACGGGTTCGGCGCAGGACTGCGGGGCGCTACGCTGGCGCGTGATGTGATGACCAGAAGGGGATAGCGATTGATCCCCTGTATCTGCAAACAAAAGCATGTTGCCCTCCTTGCGAGACTGAGGTGTTCAGTATAGGACGGCTTGCGTACATTACAAGAAAAGAAATCTTGTTCTACATCAGCGTTTTCTGCCCGCCAGCGCCTTCCATACCGTGATATTGACCGCCTGTCGCACGCCGCTGGCAGCGCCAGCCGCGCGCCGCTACAGTGTGACCATGCAATATCCAGTCACCCATCCTCAGAGGCCCATCATGAAAAAATTACTCACCTTCGTCCTCATCGTCATGCTTGCCTGCCTGTTCCTCGACAAGATCGGCGGCAGCGACATGCACATGCAGTTCCACGGCGACGATATCGATGGGCCGCTGGAGTGGCTGTTCGGCCTGGTGTTTGCCGGCGGCGGCTTGCTGATCGCCGCCATTGCGCTGGTGTGCGCCGCCGTTGTCACAGGCGTCGTACTGGCCGGCGTGGGCGTGGTGCTGATCGCCGTGGTGGCCTTGTGCGTGGTGTTGGCGCTGGCGCTGAGCACGCCCGTGCTGCTGCCGCTGCTGATTCCCGTCGCCATCGTCTGGCTGATCGTCAGCCGCAATCGCAAGCAAGCGCAAACGCGTCAGCACAGCCTGTAATCACTGCGCCATGAACTTGCTGAGCACGCCGTCGCTGCCGCCGTCATTCTGTTCGATGCGGTTGCGCCCGCCCCGCTTGGCCCGGTACAGCGCCTCGTCGGCGCGTGCCAGCACGGCGTCGGAATCGGCATCGGTACCGGCCATGGCGGCCATGCCGATGCTCACCGTGATGGTGATCAAGATGCCGCCATCGGTGGTCAGCGAACTTTCCGCCACACGCCGGCGCAGCCGTTCGGCAAACACGGCCGCCGCCGCCAGGTCGGTGCCGGGCAGCAAGATGGCAAATTCTTCGCCGCCCACGCGGCCCGGCACGTCGACCTTGCGCAGCGCCTGGCACATCAGCGCGCCCAGGTGGCGCAGCACGGTATCACCCACCGCGTGGCCATACTCGTCGTTGACGCGCTTGAAGTGATCGATGTCGAGCATCAGCACGCTGGCGCAGCTGGCCAGTTCGCGCTGCAGCCGTGCATGCTCGTTTTCCAGCGCCGCCATGAAGTGGCGCCGGTTCGGCAAGCCAGTCAAAAAATCGGTGGTGGCCAGCTGCAGCAATTCCGCATTCATGCGCTTGCGCTCGGTGATATCGAGCGAAGACACCATGACAAAGTCCAGGCTGTCCGCATGGCCGGGCATCACCAGCAAGCTCAATTCATTTTGGCGCGCCGCACCATCGAGACGCACGAAGCTGCTCTCGCACTCGTACAGGTGGGCGCCGCCAGCCAGCGCCAGCAGCGCATCGCCGAAACGGGGCAAGGCGCTGTCATCAAAATTCTGTGCCAGGCTCAGCGCGCCGCGGCGCTGGTCGTCCTCGTTGGCACGCACCTGCGCCAGTGCGGCACCGTTCGCATCGATGATGCGCACCAGCTCCGCCAGCCGCCGCAGCGCGTCCGGATTGGCATGAAAGTAGGCGCCCAGGTCGCGCACGCCCGCTTGCCCGAGTGCGTCGAGCGCGGCGCGCACGGCCGACCAATCCTGCTCCCACAGGGCCACCGGCGCATGGTCGTACAGGCTGCGGAAACGCGCTTCGCCGGCGCGCAGGGCCAATGCCACCTGCGCCTGTTCGATGGCCATGCCGGCCAGGTGCGCCGCCTCGCTCAGCCGCGCCAGATGCGCCGCGCCCGGCAAGGTGGGCTGGCGGTGATACGCCGTCAGGACGCCAAGCAGCTTGCCCGAGCCGCCACGCACGGGCTCGGCCCAGCACGATTGCAGCTGGGCTCGCCACGCCAGCTCCATCGTCTCTTGCACATTGGCAGCGGCATGCAAGTCGCCCACAATCACGCGCTGGCCGTCGCGCAGGGCTTGCGAGGCGATGCCATGCACGCCCTGCAGGGTGTCGAGGTCATGGCCATGGCTGGACAGGTTAAAGAACGCGGGCAAGCTCGGCGCCGCGCCCAGCACCAGGCGATGGCGGTTTTCATCGAGCAGCAAGATGCTGCACAGCATGGCGGGATGGTCGGCTTGCACGCTCAGCACCACGCTTTCCAGCACGCGTTCCAGCGGCGCGCCCGTGGCCAGCATTTCCAGCACCTGGCGCCGCGTGTGCTCGCGCCGTTCCATCTGGCTACGCTCGCTGATATCGCGGAAGGTCCACAAGCGCGCCTGTTCGTTGCCTAGCTGCATGCTGCGCACATATTGTTCGACCACCCGTCCATCGCGCAGGTGCAGCACATCGCGCCGTTCGCGGTGGCCGTGCGGCGCGTGAGCGCGTGCTCCAAGGAAAGGCGCCGCCTGCCACAGCTGGCTTTCCACATGGCGCACCAACACCGCGCCATCGGCTTGCCAGTCGAGCGCATCGGGCACTTGCCACAGGTCGCGGAAGCGCCGGTTCGAGGTGAAGATGCGGCCATTGATGTTATCGACCAAAATGCCGTCAATGGTCGAATCGAGGATGCTGCGCAGCATGGCCTGGCTGCGCTGCGCTGCCTCGGCCATCGCCAGCACGCTCGCCTGGCCCCGCTCCAGCTGGCCGGTCAGCTCGCTCGAGCGCGCCAGCGCCGCCTGGGCGCGGGCGCGACCCGCAGCCAGCAGCCAGGCCGCCAGCGCCAGCACGATGCTGGCCAACAAGCCGGTCAAGGCCACCAGGCGGGGCCGCGCCAGCAGTTCGCCATCGAAACCGGGCATGGTGCGCACGCGCAAGGTCCAGGCATGGCCGGCGATGCTGATCGCCTGCTGCGACAGCAGACTGTCCGAGGCGGCAGACGACTGCGCGCCCGGCAAGCGGTCATACATCAGGGCCGCCTCGGACAGTTGTGCGCCATCATAGATTTTCAAGTCCAACTGGCGCGCCCCCTCGCCGCCCACGCCCGCCATCAGGTCACCCATGCGGAATGGCGCAAACACCCAGGCGCGCAAGGCGGCGCGCCGCTGCTCCACGCTGGCATGCGGCAAGCCACTGTCATATACGGGCAGCACGACCAGAAAGCCATGCGTCTGGGCGCTGCCACCATCTTGCACCAGGTGGATCTTGCCCGTCATGGCGGCCTGGCCCGTATCGCGCGCCTGTTCGAGCGCGGCGCGGCGCACGGGTTCGGACCCGATGTCATAGCCGAACGCCAGCAGGTTGCTTTCGCTTAAAGGTTCCAGATAAGTGATGGGCGCATGCCAGGCGCGCTGGCCCGGCGGACGCACGGCATAGCCGGGATAGCCTTCCGCGCGCACGCTCGCTTCGTGGCGCGCCAGGGCGGCACCGGGCAACAGCGGCAGGTAACCGATGCCGTGGATGCCGGGGAAGTGCCGATCCACCTGCTGCACCGCCAGATAGGCATGGAATTCGCTGCGCGTGACGCCCTGCGAACTGGCATACAGTCCCTGCACGCCGTGCAGCACCTGGATGTAAGTCTGCATGCGAACGACGATGTTGTTGACCAGTTGGCGCACGCGGAAGTCAAAATCGGCCTGCACCTGCTGTTCGCTGGCGTCGTGGGCATTGCGCCAGGCGCCATACGTCAGTCCCAGGCACAACGCCAACACCAGCGCGGCCAGCACGCGCGGCCCCACCCAGTGCGACACTGACCGAGCAAACCACGACGAGGACGTGCGTGTAGGCATGACAGGCTAATAAGCAGGATGGACATCAAACCGCTACACGACCAGCAACATGGCTGGCAGCGGACTGCACGATTACCATCGGTAGTCGATGAAAACGATAGTACGTTACAGCGGGCGCCCTTGCAATGCTGAATATTGTATTAAAAAAATCACATATTTCGTCAATGCAATGATGCGTACTCCAGGAAAATTCGATGCCGTGAAAACCATCTCCACCGGCTGGTATGATCGCCCCGCAATCCATCATCAAGGAGTCGCGTTTGCAGCAGAATAGCTGGCAGGGAACACTATGGCTGGCGCCGGACTTTGCCATCCTGCATGGCGCAGTGGGCGCCACGGACAGCCACGCCCATTATGCGCACCAACTGATGCTGAGCACAGGCGGGCCCTTCACGGCAGAGCTCGACGGCATCGTCCACACCGCGCAGCACTTGCTGGTCGAGAGCCTGCGCCCGCACGCCATCCTGGCGGCACCGGCCCCCATGCTGACCATCTATGCGGAACCGCAGCGCCTGGGCGGGCGGGCCTTGCTGGCAGCCGCCGGCAGCGCAGGCGCGGCCAGCCTGGACAGCCTGGCCGCCGCGCTGCAGGCACAGCCGCGCGAAATCCTGGCCGACGCACGCGTGCAGCGCGCGCTGGACCAGGTCGATGCGCTGCTGTCCGGCAAGGTCAGCGCGGCCGCCGTAGCCGAGGCGGCGCATTTGTCGCTGAGCCAGCTGGAACGCCTGTTCAACGCCCAGCTGGGTTTGCCTGTGCGGCGCCTCGTGCTGTGGCGCCGCTTGCGCCTGGCCATCCGTTGTATTTTGCTCGGCAGCACCCTGACGGAGGCGGCCCACGGCGCCGGTTTTGCCGATGCCGCGCATTTTTCGCGCACCATGCGCAGCCTGTTCGGCGTGCGCGCCGACCGCAGCTTGCGCCAGCTCAACGTCAAACTGATCGGTTGACTTGTCGCCTAAGACCCGTGGCGCAAGCCCGCCGGCAGCTCGGGCGCGCGCACGCCCTCTTCCGCGCGGAACGGCTCGATCAACTGCGGCAGGTAGGCCACCGGATAGTTGGGACGGCTGCCGATGCCCAGGTCCTCGCCCCGCAGGCGGTAGCCGGGGGCATCGAAGGCCGTGCCCAGCAAGCGGTCCCAGCAGGTAAAAAACAGGCCGAAATTCACGTCGCCGGCCGTGCCGTATTTCATGTGGTGGAAACGGTGCAGAGGCGCCCAGGCAAACACGTGGCGCAGCGGCCCCATGCGCATGTCGACATTCGCGTGCTGCAGCAATAGCTGGATCGCCACGGCAAACGCCAGCACGGCCATGACAGGCTCCGGGATACCCAGCAGCAACAAGGGCAGCATGCCGCCCGCCGCTTCTAGCAGCAAGTGCAAGGGATGTTTCATCCAGCCATTAAAACCGTACAGGCGCTGCACGCTGTGGTGCACGGCGTGCAGCTTCCACAGAAAGTAAGCACGGTGGCTCAGGTAATGCACGAGCGTGATGCCGCAGTCGGCGATGAGGATCGCCAACAGCAACTGCCCCCAGAACGGCAACTGGACTGGCCACAACGGTCCCAGCGCCAGATGGCCAGCCAGCAGGGGAAATGCAGCCAGACCCAGCAAGTACAGCGCCTCGTTGACGAGCGCGTGCAGGCTGTCGCGCCAGCCATCGCCGTGTCCATGGTTCCAGGCAGCGTCATACGGCAGATAACGTTCGGCAAGAAAGGACGTGAACAGGGCCAGCAGCAACAGCGGCGGCAAGACCCAGAGGGAATGCTGGCGAAGCGCCACCAGCGAGCTGGCGGCGCCGATGAAGCCAGCCCAGAAGACGGGGCCGTACAACGCGGCAAAGAGGGATTTCATGGCAAGGCGCTCCTGTGGCAAAAACCACAGCATGGCCCGCAACCCTGCGGCGCCGCTTGAAGAAACGGCGCAACCTTTATTTGGCAGCCCGGCTTACTTGGCTGCCTTGCGCGCCGCGTATTGCTGGTAGCCGTTCGCGCGCAGGGCACAGGCGGGGCAGGTGCCGCAGCCATAGCCCCAGTCGTGCAGCTCGCCCCGCTCGCCCAGATAACAGGTGTGGGTGCCGCTGCGGATCAGGTCGACCAGCGGCTGGCCGCCCAGGTCTTCCGCCAGGTCCCAGCTTTGCGCCTTGTCCAGCCACATCAGCGGCGTTTCCAGTTTCAACCGCGTGTTCATGCCCAGGTTCAGGGCCACTTGCAGGGCCTTCATCGTGTCGTCGCGGCAATCCGGGTAGCCGGAAAAATCCGTCTCGCACATGCCGCCGACCAGCACCGTCAGGCCGCGGCGGTACGCCACGGTGGCGGCCACTGTCATGAACAGCAAGTTGCGCCCAGGCACGAAGGTGTTCGGCAAGCCGTTTTCCTGCATGACGATCTCGACATTCTGTGTCATGGCCGTATCGGAAATGGCGGAAATCACAGACAGGTCTATCATGTGATCCTGGCCCAGGCGGCTGTCCCACTCGGGCGACTGCTGGCGTATCTGCTCGAGCACGCCGGGACGCACAGTCAATTCGATGGCATGGCGCTGTCCATAGTCAAAGCCGATGGTTTCCACGCGGCTATAGTGCTTGAGGGCCCAGGCCAGGCAGGTGGTGGAATCTTGTCCACCGCTAAAGAGCACCAGTGCGGAGTCCGTTGCTAGCATAAATTTTCTTTCCATGTTTTTATCTGTTGCAATAGTGCGCGGGGAAACGAGATTCCCCATGCAAAAAATACTTATTCGTCCGCCATCAGTTTACCTATTCCGGTAACATGCAGTCAGCATTTACTCATCTGGAGCACCATGTTTTCTGCACGACCCATACGGCATACAGTTGCCGGCAAGGCGATACGACCACGAATTTTGGCACAAGTAGTGACAAAAGCAATGGGTCAACTGACACTGGCGGCCGCCGGCAGTGTCATCTTGATATGCCCGCTCGCCCAAGCCCGCGCGCAAGAGGGCACGCAAGTGAGCACGCAAGAGAACACGCAAAGCTCGCCCGGCGACAACCCCGCCACGGAGGCGGCGCCCGCGCCGCTGCAGTACGAGGTCAAGGTCAACGCGCCCGGCGACCTCGATGAGTTGCTCGAAAAAAACCTGGACCTGGAACGCTTCCGCGGCAACCCGCGCATGGACCGCGAGCAATTGCAGCGCCTCGTGCGTGATACGCCTGAGCAAGCCAAAAACCTCGTCGCGACGGCCGGCTACTATACGCCCGTCGTCACTGTGCGCGTCGATACGACGGGCGCCAAACCCGTCGTCATCGTCGACGTCGATCCGGGCGCACCGGTGACCATCGAGAAGGTCGAGCTGGAATTGCGCGGCTTCGATCCCACGCCACCCTTGGCCGCTTCCGAACAGTATGATACGGAAGCGCTCAAGCGCAGCTGGCCGCTGAAGACGGGCAGCGTGTTTCGCCAGTCCGACTGGGAATCAGCCAAGCGCGCGCTGCTGCGCGAAGTGGTGCAGACGCGCTATCCGCGCGCCCAGCTGGTCGATACGCAAGCCGTGGTCGACCCGGAAACGCACAAGGTGTCCTTGCTGGTGGTGCTCGACAGCGGCCCCGAGCTGCGCTTCGGCGAACTGCGCATCGAAGGCTTGAAACGCTACGATGCCAGCATCATCCGCAACCTCGACAAGATACGCCCGGGCGACTATTACAGCGAATCGGCGCTGCAATCGCTGCAGGCGCGCCTGCAGGACACGGGCTACTTTGCCAGCGTGGAAGTGAGCGCCGACATGAGCAGCATCTTGGGCGAGCAGATCGAGGCAGGCCAGGAAAGCCAGCAAGCCGATGCCGCCGGCGCCGAAGCCAAGCCGGCCAATCGCGGCCCCGCGCCGCTGCTGCCGCTGGTCGTGCGCGTGACGGAAAACAAGCAGCAGAACGTCAGCGCCGGTCTCGGTTTCAGTACGAATACGGGGAATCGCGCCCAGCTCAACTATGACAACCTGAATGTGTGGGGCACGCGCTTCAAGAGCGCGATCACCATGGAAACGAAGAAACAGGCGGCGCACGCCAACTTCTATTTCCCCACCACCGAGCGCGGCTACAACGACAGCGCGGGCGCCTCGTTCGAGCGCAGCGACATTTCCAACGAAATCACGGCCGTCACCACCATCTCGGCCAAGCGCAACTGGGGCGGTACCAACCTCGAGCGCAGCCTGACGTTCGAGTTTCTCAGCGAAGACAAGACCATCGTGGGCATGGAACAGACACGCAGCAAGAGCTTGCCCCTGACCTATGCCATCACCAAGCGCAGCCTCGACAGCCTGCTGTTCCCCACCAAGGGCTATGTCATCAATGCCCAGGTGGGCGGCGCCCTGCTGCCCGTGCTGACGGACGAGCGCTTCGTGCGCGTGGCCAGCAAGGCCGTGTATTACCGACCGCTGGGCGAAAAAGGCGAACTGATCGTGCGCGGTGAAATGGGCGCGCTCGGTTCGAAGGAAAAACGCGGCGTGCCGGCCGTCTACCTGTTCCGCGCGGGCGGCGACCAGTCGGTGCGCGGCTATGGCTACCAGGAACTGGGCGTGAAGGAAGGCGATGCCACCACCGGCGGGCGCTACATGCTCACCGGCAGCGCCGAATACCAGTACTGGTTCAAGCCGAAATGGGCGATCGCCGCCTTCTATGACGCCGGTAACGCGGCCGACACGGTAAAAGCGGCCATGACGCCGAAATCGGGCTATGGCCTGGGCGGGCGCTACAAGAGCCCCGTCGGCCCCATCAATGTCGACGTGGCGTATGGCCATGCCGTCCACAAATACCGTTTGCACTTCTCTCTGGGATTCACTTTCTGATGTCCGATATGACTACCGAGTCCCATAACGCCGCCCCTCCACCTCCGGCGAAAAAACCGCGCCGCTGGCCCCGCTATGTGCTGATCGCCGTCACCAGCCTGGCCGTGCTGCTGGGCGCCGCCTTCTGGTTCCTGGGCCGCGAATCGACCTTGCAGATGCTGGTGCAAAAAGTGGCCAGCGCCAGCGGCGGCGAGATCGCCGTCACGGGCGTGTCCGGCTCGCTGTACAAGCGCATGCACCTGGGCCATGTCAGCTACCGCAGCAAGACGCAGCACATCACGGCCGACAATATCGACATCAACTGGTCGCCGTTCCAGTTTTTCTCGGAAGGCATCGCCATCAGCGAACTGCATGTGGCCAGCCTGTCCGTGGAAAGCACGGCACCCTCCGAGGAGCCGTCGATCATGCCTGCCAGCCTGGCCCCGCCTTTTAAAATCGGCATCAGCGACGCGCGCCTGGACAAGGTGACCTTGGTCAGCGCGGGCGGCAATACGGTATTTGAAAAGATCCATTTCACCTTGTCGGGCGACAAGACGCAATGGCAGCTGGAAGACGCCTCGGCGCTGACGCCGTTCGGCCAGGCCACGGCCAGCGCGACGATTGCAGCCACGCAGCCGTTCAAACTCAGCGGCAAGGCGGGCTTGACGCAGCTCCATGCTGCCGCAGGTGAAAAACCGGCCGCCCTGGCGCTACGGCTGGGCGGCGACCTGAATGTGCTGAACGTGACGGCCAAGGGCAACGCGGGCGCAGCCACGGCCGACGCCCAGTTGGCGCTGGCGCCGTTCGACCCCGTCATCATCCTGCGCTCGGCCAGCATTCGCGGGCGCAACATCAATCCGGGCAAGTTCGACGCCACCTTGCCGCAGGCGGACCTGAGTCTGGAACTCGATGCCGCCATCGACACGCGCCCCAACGCGCAAACGGTGTCGGGCAAGCTGGCCATCCTCAACCACGCCACACCCGGCCCCATCGATCAGCAAAAGCTGCCGCTGCGCCAGTTCGAGGCGCGCCTGGGCGGCACCCTGACGGCCACAACGCTGGAATCGGCCATCATCGATTTCGGCAACGCGGGCAAATTCACGGGTAGCGGCAAGCTCAACCGCGACGCCGTCGATGCTCCCATCGGCAATGCGCAGCTGACCTTGCACACCGACAAGATCGACTTGCAACATATCTACAGCAGCATCAACAGCACCAAGATCGTGGGCGACATCGTGCTCGACAGCGACGGCAAGACGCAAACCCTGCGCGCCAAGCTGGGTGAAGCCAATCTGCGCCTGAACGTGGAAGCCACCCTGGCCGATTCCCTGGTGCAGCTGCGCAAGGCAACCTTGCAAGCAGGCAAAAGCAGCGTCAACGCGACGGGCCAGATCAGCCTGCAAGACGAGCAACCATTCAAAGCCGTGGCGAACGCCAGCCGCCTCAATCCCGCCGACTTCGGCGCCTTCCCCGTGGCCGACCTGAACGTGGACGTGCGCGCCAACGGCCACGTGGCACCCAAGTGGCTGGCGAATGCGGACTTCACCGTACGCCCCAGCAAGCTGCTTGACCAGCCGTTGTCGGGCAAGGGCAAGCTGACGGCCGATGCCGCCCACTTCAGCGACATCGACGTGCAATTAGCGTTGGGCAAGAACAACGTGACGGCCAAGGGAAACTTTGGCGGCGCCGGCGAAAAACTCAACTGGAATATCGATGCGCGCCAGCTTTCGGCCCTGCAGGGCGACTTGCTGGGCGCCGTGCAAGCCAGCGGCGTGGTGCAGGGCACCCTGCAGCAGCCGCGCACGACGTTTGTTGCCGATGCAAAGGGATTGGGCCTCACCAGCGGCAAGCGCCCCGCGCCTGACAGCGCCATCCACGCCAGCGGCGACGTGGGCTTAACGGGGCCGAAGAAGGAAGCGGAATTGAAAATGACGGGGTCCTTGCAAAAGATCAACCCGGCCGCGTTTGGCGCATCACTGCCCAACGGCAACGTGAATGCGGATTTCACCGGCAGCGGCCGCTTGAGCGGCGACTGGCAAGTAGCCCTCAATCTGGCCTTGCGCGAATCGACCCTGCAAAACGCGCCGCTGGCTGGATACGCCAAGCTGTCGGCCAACGCGAAACGGGTCGACAGCGTCGATGCGGAACTGCGCCTGGGACCGAACAGCCTGCTGGCCAAGGGCGCGCTGGGCGGCGCCACCGACAAGCTGACGTGGAAACTCGATGCGCCGCAACTGTCGACGCTCGGTCCCCGCTTTGCCGGCGTGCTGCATGCCTCCGGCTCCGTCTCGGGCAAGATGGATGCGCCCGCCGCCCAGCTGAGCCTCGATGGCCGTGACCTGACCTTCTTTGGCGACCAGCAATTGAAAGCCGTGAAAGGCAGCGCCAGCGTGGGCGCCGGCCAGGGCGCGCTCGACCCCATGGTCAGCAGCCTGGACATCACGGGCTACAGCACGCCCACCTTCAAGCTGGCCAGCGCCCGCCTGGGGACGACGGGCACGCGCGGCAGCCATACGGTGAACCTGGCGGCGCGCAACGACGATTTCGATGCCACCGTGCAAATCCGGGGCAGCCAGAACGGCGCCAGCTGGACGGGCACCATCGACGGCCTGCAAAACAAGGGACGCTATGCCCTGGTGCTGCAAGCGCCCGTGCCCGTCAAGGTGGCGGGTCCTGCCGGCAGCGGCGTGGCGGGCCTGGGCCAGCCTGAACAAATCAGCGTGGGCAACACCGTCATCAAATTACCAGCAGGCAGCATCACCATGCAAAGCCTGGTCAAGAACGGCCCCCGCTGGACCAGTTCCGGCCAGGCGGCCGGCGTGGCACTGACCTATCTGGCGCAAGTGATCCCCGCACTGCAGGCGAATGCGCGCAGCGACCTGACCCTGGGCGCGCAATGGTCGCTCGACATGCAGGTGCCGACGGCCAAGCAGAAAGACCCGTCTTTGGCCGGCATGCTGCACATCTACCGCGAAAAAGGCGACGTGACAGTAGGCGTGGAACAGCCGCTGGCGCTGGGCTTGCGCACCCTCGATGCGCGCATCGACGTGGCCAACCAGCAACTGCGCCTGGCCGTGAAACTCGATGGCGCGCGCGCGGGCCAGAGCGACATCAACGCCACCGTGCAAATGCTGGGCGGACGCATCAGCAACGACAGCGCCCTCTCCCTGACAGGCACTACCAGCATCGATTCGCTGGCCTGGCTGGCGCCGCTGACGGGCCAGCCAGGCCTGGAACTGGGCGGCGCCTTGAAGGTGGCCCTGTCCGGCAGCGGCACCATCGGCGCACCGCAATTGAATGGCGACATCAACGGCAGCAAGCTGCTGGTGAACTGGGCCGACCAGGGCTTGAAATTGCGCAATGGCGTGCTGCAAGCCAAGCTGGCCGGCGATCAATTGCAACTGCAGCGCCTGAGCTTTGACGGCGGCGATGGCAAGGTACAGGCAGATGGCTGGGTGCGCTTTGCGAATGGCGAAGCGAGCCTGGAACTGAAACTGCTGGCCGACCGCCTGCAGGCGCTGTCGCGCCCCGACCGTACATTGATCCTGTCGGGCAACAGCACCCTGGTGCGCAACGACAAGCGCTTCAGCTTCGAGGGCAAGTTCAAGGCCAACCGCGCGCTGATCGAACTGGCGCCGCAGGACACGCCGACGCAAAGCAGCGACGTGGTGGTGCTGGGCAAGGAAGTCAAGGGCAGCAAGGAAGCGCCTTCGCTCCCTCTGAATATCGACCTCGAGTTCGATCTGGGCAATGCCTTCCACCTGCGCGGCATGGGACTCGACGCCGACCTGGCGGGCAATGTGCGCGCGCGCGTCATCAACCGCGCCGCGCCGCGCGTGACGGGCAGCATCCGGGTCGTCAACGGCCTGTATGCGGCGTATGGACAGAAGCTGGCCATCGAGCGGGGCCTGATCGCCTTCACGGGCGCCTACGACAACCCATCCCTGAACATCCTCGCCGTGCGCAAGCGCCCCGAAGGCGAAGCCTTGTCGGAAACGAACGTGGAAGCGGGCGTGGAAGTGCGCGGCACGGCCCAGGCGCCGACAGCCAAGCTGGTCTCCACGCCGAGCGTGTCGGACAGCGACAAGCTGGCCTGGCTGATCCTCGGCCATGGCGCGGAAACGGCGGCCGGCGATGAAATGGCCCTGCTGACGACAGCCGCAGGCGCCCTCTTCGGCGGCTCCGGTGGCGGCTTGCAAGGCAAGCTGGCCAGTTCGCTGGGTCTCGATGAAGTGGGCCTGTCGCAGGCGCAAGGGCTGGAAAGCACCGTTGTCACCGTCGGCAAGCGCCTGTCCTCGCGCGCCTACCTGACGTTCGAGCAAGGCACCAGCACGGCGACCAGCCTGGTCAAGCTGCGCTACAAACTGAATCGCCGCATCACCCTGCAATTCCAGACGGGCACCAACAATGCGCTCGACGTGTTGTACACCTGGGCGTTTGACTAGATTGAGCGTAGCTTGGATTAGCGGCGTAGCCGCGTAATCCGACACCACCACCAGAAACAGCAAAGGGCGCCTCGGCGCCCTTTGCTTTACTCTGCAGCAAACAGCTTACTCGGCCACGTCGAGGCCCCGCTCGATCATGCCTTCGACGTAAGCGCGCAAATATTGCTCCAGCGCGGGGCCGGACAGCACGTTGGCCGTCAGCGCGCCGTGCGGCGAGCCTTTCAGCACGCCGTCGTGAGACACGCGCGCAATCCAAGCCACGTCCGCGCCCTGGGTGTAATCGAGTTCATAGTCGAACGATTCTCCGCTGACTTTGCGTGTGTAGACTTCCTTGACAATTGCCATCTAAAACAGCCTTTCTTGACGAGATTAACTGGGATGCGGGTGCGGCACCGGATCGTCCTGCGGCACCGGATGCACGGGCCCAGGATGGCGCCCGGGGGCTTCTTGCGGCTCCGGCGCCGGCATGGGTTCATCGACAGGCGCCGGGTCGGGCGCGCGGTGGACATGGATGACGGGCATGGCTGGCCTCCCTGCAGACAAAGGAAGACCATACCACGAGATGCGCGCCGCTGCCCTTATTTGCCGGCCGGCTTAACATCCGCTACCGGCGGCGGGGCGTTCTTCACATATTTTTCCAGCCAGTTGTTGCTTTCATACAGCATCTGCATGATTGATTCGCGCGCGCGGTAGCCGTGGCTCTCGTTCGGCAGCATCACTAGGCGGGCCGTGCCGCCCAGTCCCTTGACGGCCTGGAACATGCGCTCGCTCTGGATGGGGAAGGTGCCCGAGTTGTTGTCCTGCTCGCCGTGGATCATCAGCAGCGCATCCTTGATCTTGTCCGCATAGTTAAATGGCGACATGGCCTGGTAGACGGTCGGCGCTTGCCAGAACGAACGCTCTTCCGACTGGAAGCCGAACGGCGTCAGGGTGCGGTTGTAGGCGCCGCTGCGGGCGATGCCGGCACGGAACAAGCGCGTGTGCGCCAGCAAATTGCCTGTCATGAAGGCGCCATACGAATGGCCGCCGATGGCGATGCGGTTGCGGTCGGACACGCCACGGCGCACCACTTCGTCGACGGCCGCCTCGGCATCGGCCACCAGTTGCGGCAGATAGGTATCGTTTGGCTCCTGCTCGCCGGCTCCCACGATGGGGAAGGATGGGTTGTCGAGCACGGCATAGCCCATGGACAGGAAGGCGGCCGGCCCCCAGTAGCTGACGGCATTGAATTTATACGGCGAACCAGTGGTCTGGCTGGCGGCGCTGGCCGTCTTGAATTCCTGCGGGTAAGCCCACATCAGGGTCGGCAGCGGGCCGTCGCGCTTGGCGTCATAGTTGGGTGGCAGCATCAGGGTGGCCGTCAAGTCCACGCCATCGGCGCGCTGGTAGCGGATCAACTCTTTCTGCACGTCCTTCAATTGCGGCAGCGGGTGGGGGAAATGCGTGAGGGCCGTCAATTGCGCTGCGCCCTGCTGCTTGAGGTTGCGCACATAGTAGTTCGGCTGCTCGGTCGGCGATTCGCGCGTCGACAGCAGACGGCTGCCGTCCTCGTCCAGCACGGCCACCACGTTTTCATAGTAGGGTGCGGCGCTCTGGAACAGGCGTTCCTTGTGTTTCGTCGCCAGGTTCAGGCGGTCGATGAAGGGGCGGTCGCCTTCCTTCGAGGCGCCCTGGCCGTCGAGCAGGATGGAGCCATCGGCGGCGATAAGCAAGCGCGGCAAGCCGGCTGCATCAGCGCGCATGACGGGCTGGCCCGGATCGTTGTAGCGGTCTTCGAAGGAACCCGCATACACGAGGTCGGCCGGCGTGGCCGGCTGATCCGGGGCTATTTTCCATTGCTTGACGGCGCGCGTCTTGTACCACGCCTCGCTGAGCAGGGCCAGGTCGCCGCGGCCCCAGGCCACGCCCGCATAGCGCGAACCGAGCCTGGCCAGCACGGTTGGCTTGGCCGAAAACGGCGCCGCCTGCGTGTAGACGATGTCGCGGATCTCGGCCACCCTGGCCGGGTCGCCGCCATCCTGCGCTTCGGCCCACACCAGGGTGGCGGGCGCATCGACGCGCCAGCTGACGGAGCGCACGCCGGCGGACACGGCATCATTGCCTGGCGGCAGCCCTTCTTCCAGCGGCAGGGCCGCCACCGCATGCAGCACCTTGCCATTCAGGTCGCGCACGTCGATCTGGTGGCCGAAGTCATGCGCCGGCACGATATAAGAATACGGACGCACGATGCTGGTTGTCAGCAGATGCTTGCCATCGGGCGAAGCCGACACGCGCGAGAACTGGCCGGGCTGGCCCACCAGGCGCTGCTTGCCCGCAACGTCCAGCAAGGCCAGCTGCACGGTAATGTAGTGTTCGAACAGTTGCGCATCCGGTTCGTTTTTCAGCAGGTCGGGATAGGTGCGCAATTGCTTGACGCCGCCACCCGGCACGCTGTCCTGGATGGACGGGCCGGTCGGGATGCCACTGGTCACAGGCGCCGCGCCCAGCTTGGCCGGCTTCAGCTGCACCAGCAAAGTCTTGCTGTCGGGCATCCAGGAAAAGCCACGGCCATACACGGCCGACAGGGGCGCGCTGGCCAGCTTGCGCGCCGCTTTCGTCTGCACGTCGAGCAGCCACAATTGCACGCCGGACTCCTTCACGCCCCTGGCGGGATCGGCATAGGCGATGTGCGTAAACGCCAGGTAGCGCTGGTCGGGCGACCAGGCCAGGTCGGCGATGCGGGGCGAGGCAGGCAAGCCGCTGACCTTGATCTCCTTCTGCGTATCGATGTCGAGCAATCCCAGCCCCGTGTGGAAACTGAAGCGGCTGGCCGCATACGTGCGCGGATTGATGCGCAAGCCGGCCAGCTTCAGTTCCGGCTGTGCCACTTCGCTGATGCCGGGCAGGGATGGCGTGGGCAGCACGGCGGCCAGATTGCGTTTCGGGCTCAGGCTCAGGGTCGGTGCGCGCGGCGCATCGACGATGGCTTGCAGGGGCGCCGGTGGCATTTGATAGCCGCCATCTTGCGCCATGGCCAGGGAGGACGAGGCCATCAGGCCGACAGTGATGGGCAGCAAAGGCAAACGAGTAGACATGAAACTCCAGTATAGGGAAGTGGCGACAAGCAGCGAGCGCACCGCGCCGCTCGTGGCGGCACTTTGTGACAAAGCATAGTGCGTTCATGCCAAGTATATGTCAACAAGCAACTTTTACCGTTTAACAAGCATCGCCGCCCGCCCTCATCTCGCTTACAATCGCTGTTTTACCCGTACCCGAATGCCTACATGGAAACCACCACCCTCGCCCTGCTGTTCCTGGTCCCACTGCTGGTCTGGCGCATTTATTCGCGCCTGAAGAAACTGGTGGCGCGCCAGAAATCGCAGCCGTGGCGGCACTGGAGCGTGGCGATCGCCTTGCCCGCGCTGCTGCTGTTCCTGGCAACGACGACGAAATTCGACGTCCTGCCCCTGTCCTGCCTGGGTGCGGCTGCGCTGGCCGGTGGCTGGCTGGGCGTGCTGGGCTTGAAACTGACCCGCTTCGAACAAGTCGGCAAGGATTTCTTCTTTACCCAACACCGCTACCTGGGCCTGGCCATCACGATGCTGTTCATCGCCCGCTTGCTGTACCGCGGCATGGAAATCTACCTGAACACGCGCCTGGACGTGCCCGTGCCGCCGCCACCGTTCGGCCAGAGCCCGCTGACCATGGCCGCCTACGGCCTGGTCATCGGCTACTACGCCATCTACGCCTGGGGCTTGCTGCGCTGGCGCCAGCGCAACAAGCCACTGCAAACGCCCGAGTAAATCATCCCGTCAGTAGTACTGGCACAGACCTTCACAGCTCGTCACCGCCAGCGCCTGGCGTATCGTCGCCAGCGCCGGCGCCAGGACGGGATCGATATCCTTGTCCGCGCCGGCCAGACTGGTCAGCAGGCGCTCGCGCAAGGGCGGCTCCATCAAATTGGCATTCGCCGTGGCGTGCTGCGCGGCCGCTTCCAGCATCCGTTTCTTTTGCGCCACGTTCCAGAACGGTACTTGCACGAACTGCACTACACCAGTGTAGACAACGGCCGCATTCTTGCTGAAAGCGCGTGCACGCAGACGCTCGGGGCCGCTCACGGCATCCGCCGGCTGGGCGCTGAATTCCTGCTCCATCAGCCCAATCAAATGGCCATGGCAGTGCATGCTGAAAGCAAACAAGGTACTCATTTCATCGCCATAATTGGCCAGGTTCTGCGTCACTTGTTCCTTGCGCGCCTGCTGCAGCTCGGCGCCGGACAGCGGCAAGGGCCATTCAAGGCCAAACACATAGTATGTTTTTCCCAAACGCATGGCCTTTTCGCAGACGGCCACGCTCTGGTCCACGTCTTGCAGCGCGGCGACAGGCGCCTGGAACAGGCGCGGGCCGTCGGCGATGTGGGCAAACAGCTGCGCCACGGCAGGGTCCGGCAGGCGCGGCAAGCCGCTTTGTGGCGTTGCCTTGGCCATCAGCGCTTCGAGCTGGCCGCTGGCTTGCTGGAAATCGGTATAGCTATCAGCCCAGGCGGCGGGCGCCACGAGGGCGGAGGAAAGGCAGAACAGGCGGCCGAGGCGGCGCAGCGGCGGGGAAATCGATAGAGACATGGGATCAGAAGAACACTATTGGATAATTGGCAATTATAGCAATTTGTATCCACAGTGCATTTAATTGTGTTTTACATATTGCTTGCCTAGGATGATGGTGACGCGCGGCCAGCGCGCCGCATAGTCCTTGCTGGCCAGGCGCTGCGCATAGCCGTCCAGGCTGATGCGCGCGGGGTTGCGCCGCACCACCATGGCGAACAGGTCATCGAGACCATGCGGCGCAACGATGCCGATCTCTCCATCCGGCTGCAGATAGATGCCGACGGCCGTGGCAAACTCGGGCCAGGAAGCGATGGCATCGTCCAGCGAGCGCAGGGGCGGCACGGCGTAGCCAAACTCAGCTTCGAACCACAGGTGCACCCGGGCCTGGTTGCACACGTCCCACGGCACGCCGGGCAGCAAGGTTTCCAGGCGCTGGCGCAGTTCCACCTCGCGCCCGGGTTGCAAATTGTGCGCATCGAAATACGCCACGTCGACGTCGCCCAGCGCCGACGGTTGCGCGTAGCCGTGCAAGGCATCCCACACGAGCTTGCGCACGGCGCCGGCGCCGATGCAGCAGTCCGGCAAGCCCAGCTGCGCCACGGCGTGCAGGGCCTGCATGCACCACGGCGTGGCGCCGGCGATGGCGCGCAGGCGCGCCGCCAGTGCCTGCTGTTCACTCATGTTCTCATGCGCGGGTTCAAGTGCTTATGGCCGGATCTGCGGCGCCACGCCATCGTGGGCGCCACTGATCTCGACATTGCCGAAGTACACGTCCAGGTCTTGCTTCGGATGGAAGTTGCGCAGCTTGACTTGCAAGGTGGTGGGGTTGATTTTGGTAAACGTGCCGGGGAAGCACAAGCTGACCAGCTCGTCCGGCTTGCCCTTGATCAGGTTCAAGGTAAAGTCTTCGATGCCATTCTTCCAGGTGTTGCCCGTCGTCAAAATGTACGAGACCCAGACAGCATTGACGAAGCCGCTTTCGCCCTGCTTGGCCGCCAGGCGGTTCCACGTCTTGTAGAAGGCCTTGTCGCCGCAGTATCTCTTTTCAAATGCATTGCCATCGCCCAAGTAAGAAGCTCCGGGGCCGGCCGCGACGAATGGCGCATATTGATGGCGCACGCGCACGACTTTGCCAGTGGGGAATTTCTGCTGCCACAAGTAGATGACTTTCACAGTCCAGGCCGGCACCCATTCTTCGTCATACAGCTGGGCCAGCAAGCCTTCGCGTATCATGATCTTGCTCTGCGCGGCCGTCAGCGGCGCCACCTTCTTGTCGAACGGCGTATGCGAAGGGAAATAAGCAATTTGCGCGTCCGACAGGCCCAGCTGGCGCAAGCGGGCCGTCACGTCCTCGGTGTCGAGCTTGGCAACGAAAGTGGTTTGATAATCCTTGCGCTTGCCATCCACCTCGACAGTAAACTGCTGCGGCTGGCCATAATACGTGGGCGAGCCATGGTAGCCGGCCGCGTATTCGGGCAAAGGGAAGAAAATCGTCTCTTCCACATCCTTCGCCGATTCATTGAGAAATTCGTACTCGACCTTGATCAAGTCCGTGCTCACGCTGAGCACTTCCTTTTTCATGGCCACGGCGTCGGTCTTGCCGAACAGGATGCCGCCGGCGCTGACGGAAGCGATGCCATCGTTGGCCATGGCCGGCGCCGAACACGCCAGCGCCAGCGCAGTCGCGGCCAGCAAAGTGCGTACGCGCATCACGCCACCTTGCCCGGCACGGGCTCGACCCGGCGCTGCAGCACGAAAATCGGCTGCGCCCATTGCGTATCCTTTTTCTTCTTGCTGGTGATCAAAGTCAGCTCCGAGGGATCGTAGACATCCGTGTTATGCGTCAACGGCGTCGTCATCAGGTATTGCGCTTGCGTGTTTTTCAGGAACTCGCCGACCAATTGAATGTTGCGGATGTCGAGGTGGGCAAACGGTTCGTCGATGAAGACGAAGCCGCCGGAACCGTCTTCCGATTTCAGCAAGCCGATCAGCAGCACCAGCGACTTCATCACCTGCTGGCCGCCCGACGCTTCGCCATCGTTCATGCCGATGACGCCCTTGCCATCGAACTTGAAGCGCACGTGCAAACCCGCCTGCGACAGTTGCACGTCGTCGTTTTCGAGGCGCACGGGGTCGGCATGCACTTCGATGCCGGCCAGTTCACCCAGCTCTTTGATGTTCTTGCTGTAAGTCTTGATGGTATAGCGCAAACGTTCCATATAGGCGCCGCGGGCATTGCCCGTCGCTTCGATGGCGCGGTTGTTCTGGTAGCGGCGCTCGTCCGTTTCCGACTGGCGGCCATGCAGCTGGTCCGACAGGCGGTGATGCTGGTCGATGACGGTGGCGTCGAGTTCCCAGTCGTCGCGCGCCAGGCTGTTTTGCAGGCTGGCCACGCGCAGGTCGACCTGGTGCGCATTCTGGTGTTCAGCGACAAGCGCCGTGCGCCTTGCTGGCCTGCGCCAGCTTTTCGGCAAGTGGCGCCACGCATGGCGCAAGGCCAGCAAGGCGCGTGCATGCTCGGCGCGCTGTTCAATTTGTTTCTTGTAGCCGAGGCGCGAACCGGCTTCCGCTTCCGACAAAGCCAGGCGCGCGTTTTGCCACACCGTATCGGCACGCGTGCGCGCCACGGTGGCGTTCTTGGTGAGGTTTTGCAACTCACCCAGGCGCCCGCCCACTTCCAGGCGCTCTTCCTTGAGCGGCTTCGAATTGCGCAGCGCTTCGGCGAATTCTTCCTGACGCGCACTGAGTTCCTTGGCCGCGTCGACGCCGGCGATGCGCGCCTTCAGCGCGCCCACTTCGGCCGCCAGCTTCGAAATCGCCAGGGTCAAGGTATCTTCCTGGCCTTCCAGGCCCGGCAGGGACCGCAGCAACGCTTCCAGGCGGCCGCTGCGGCCTGCCTGGCCGAAGCGGTAGCGCGACGCTTCCACGAACAGGGATCGGCCGCCGCGGCGTTCACGGTGATATGCCTCGGGCGTGATCCACTCTTCATGGTTGCCCAGCTTGAAGCCCGCTTCCACGGAATCGACGCGGGCGATGCGCGACAGCTGCTCGATCAGCCAGCTGGGCACGGGCGCGGAAAATTTCACCACGGCCAGCAGGCTCTCGTCTTTCGCCACCGGCGCCGTGACCAAGTCCGGCACGATAAAGTGGCGGTAGCGTTCTTTTTCCGCCAAACGGTAGGCGCTAGACGCATCCTTGGCCTGGTCCAGCAAGACCACCGAGGCGTAACCGCCCAGCACGCCTTCGACGGCGCCCTGCCAGCGGCTGTCCGTCACTTCGACGATATCCGACAGCATCGCGTGGGCAATGCCCGCGTCGCGCAGCGCGCGGCGCATGGCGCGCACATTGTCCGGCTCCGGCATGGCCGTCTTGCCTTGCAGCGCAGCAATGGTGGCCTGCTCACCCGCGATGCGCGCCGACAAGGCGTCGCGCTGCTGGCGCTGGCGCAGCAATTCCGCTTCCTTCTGTTCCAGCTGGGCCGCCACTTCGGCGATGTCACTGCCCGAGTCCGCTGCCAGCTTGTGCAAACGGTCTTTCTGTTCCAGCAGGCTGTCCAGCGGTTTCAGTTTGGCATTGATCAGCGACAAACGGCTCTGCAGACCGATGGACTCCTGCTCCAGCAGGGTTTCATTCATCTGCGCGTCGGACAGGGCCTTGGCTTGCGCCGCCAGCGCATTGCGTTTATCCGTCAACTGCTGGTCCGCCTGCGCCATCGGTTTGCGCGCATCGCGCAATTGCCGGCTGGCGATGGCGGCTTTTTCGCGCGCTTCGTGGTACTGCAGGCTGGGCAGTACTTCTTCCAGCAGGTTGCGGCGTTCTTTATGCAAGCCTTCCCACTGGTGGTAATTGGCCACGCGCAGGCGCAAGCCTTCCAGATTGGTCTTCGACGCTTCGAGTTCCGTCTCGAAACGTTTCAGCTCCACTTCCGTGTCGCGCTGGTGGCGCTTGGCTTCGTCGTAGGCGTCCAGCACTTCCTTGTCGCCAAACACTTGGAATACCAGGTCGAGCAACTGGCGCGGCGCGTATTCGCACAATTTATCCGTCTCGCCCTGCTCCAGCGCCAGCACTTTCGACATGGCGGGCGACAAGCCGGCATTGGCCAGGCGCTTGCGGTAGTTTTCCACGCCCAGCCAGTCATTGGCATCCGTGATGTCCTCGATTTGCACATTGCCAGGACGCATCAGATACTGGCGCTTCCAGTCGCCGCCATTTTTCTGGATCTGGCAAAACAGCGTCACTTCATCGTCGCTGAAGAAGCCGGAACTGCGGAACGGGCGGTTCGACAACTGCTTGCCCACGTTCTTGTTGTCGACCACGGCGCGCAGCCAAGCCGTCTGCTGTCCCGAGTGGCGCGCATAGTGTTTATACGTGCGGCCCATCGAACAATCGAGGCCGAACAAGGTGCGCAAGGCGTCCAGCAAGGTGGTCTTGCCCGAACCGTTCTGCCCCGCGATGGTGATGATCTTCGCGTCGAGCGGAATATTCTTGATGCGCTGCCAGTAATCCCAGTGCACCAGTTCAAGTGATTTGATATGAAACATGGGTGCTTTCAGTGAGGGAGGTCGGACGCGGGCTCGTCGCCGGCGTCTGGCAAGTCGCCGATGTCGGCGGACAAGTCGTCTGCCAGGTCGGCATCGAGCAGTGAATCACCGCTGACAGCCACCAGGCGTGCCGGCGCGCGCTTGAAGACGTCGGCCAGGGCGCCGTTGATGATGCGCTCTTTCAAGACGTCCGTATCCATCATCAAGTCCAGCAGCGGACCTTCCAGGATGAAATCGCCGCGCCGCTCGATGAAGCCCAGCTTGGCCAGCGTGCCCAAATTCATGTCCATGCGCGTTTTCTTACCCAGCTTGTCGCCGAAGTCCGACAGCAGCGCCTTGTAAGAAATGCCGATCGACGCGTCTTCCGCGCGCGGCAGCGGCTTTTCCGTACCAAACATATCGTTCTGGTCATCGTCCGCGTGCTGGTGCGTTTCCTGGCGTTCGCGCTTGGGCAGGATGATCTGCGCCCACAGCACCACCAGCAAGGCCACACCATCGCGCGCCAGACCGAAATTATTGTTTTGCCACACATCGCGCGCGCCAAAAATCTTCGGCTCGATGGTGCGCGTCAGGGCCAGGGTCACATGGTCGGCATACACGTTGTCGAGCAATTTCAAGCCGCAGGCCAGCAGGCGCGCATCGATCTCGGCGCGGAACAGCTCGTCGGACAGCACACGCTTGACGAGCTTATCGTCGCGGCGCAGGGTTTGATGCGTGAGCAGGCGCGCAATCAGGATTTGGGAATCGTCATTCATCGGCTGTGCCGCTATCTAAATCAAGTGAAACATTCAGTGAAAGCGAGGCGATCGACATGGCCGCCACGTGGGGGTCGGTCAGTTGGACCATCTCGTCGGTCGGTGTAAAGGTAATCGGCAAGCGGGCCAGTTCGGCCGTCGAGCCTTGCAAGCTCGCTTCGGATACATCGCCCAGCAGCGGCAGCATGGAAGCGCGGTAGGACGCCACGGCAAAGCTGGCCGGCAGCAACGAATCCTGCACCGGCACCGACTTCGGCCCTTCTTCGCCGATGCTGGGGAAATTGCCCAGGCTGGCAAAGTTCGACAGGCGTTCGAGCAAGTCATCGAGTTCAAGCTGCATGACGGGTCCGTCGCTGATAGTGGTAGGGGCATCTTCGCCGCTGGGCAAGCCCGTGTTGGTCACGCCTGCGGCCCGTTCGGACAGCAGTTCCGTTTCGGCCACGTCGATCATCTCGGCCGGCGTGGAGAACAGGGGCACGACGGGCTGATCGATGGCGCCCTCGGCCAGGCTGGCCAGGTCTTCATGCAACAAGAGCCAGCGCTTGATGTCGGTGGTCGACAGGCCGGACTGCCCCAGGTGCACGCGCTGGCGCTCGATCTGGTTCAGGGCACGCGAAAACATGCCCTGCATGTTCAGCAATTTACTTTGCGCGCGGCCGATCGCCTGCGCCGCCTTGTGCGTGGCGCTGTCCGCATTTTCATCGGAGGTGATCGCCACGAGAATCTCGGAACCCTTCTCGACCCAGTCGCAAGCCATGTTCCACTTCGCTTGCGCCGTGCGCAAACGAAATTCGGAACCGGAGGCAATGGCGTCGGAGAATTCTTCCGTCAAGTCCACCAGGCGCCCCAGCAAATGCTGAAGTTGCTCAACCGACACGCCACCGACGGCTTGCGCACCCGCCACTTGCGACAGCAAGAAGCCCATTTCCGCTTCGTCTTCCGTCTGGCCCAGGCCCAGCAAGCTGTCGATGGCGGACAGCACATTGCGCGCCATGGGCGTGACGCGGTACACGCCCTGCTGCGCATCCCAGGCCAGCAACTGGTTCGAACGCAAGCGCAGCAAGACCGTTTCCAGGCTTTCCGGCAACAGATACGCCAGTTTCGTGTTGATATCGGCGCGCGTGTAGGCGGACGTGGCCGCATCGGACGCCAGCTCACGCAACACCAGCAGTCGCACCAGCACGCCATCGAAACCGCCATGAAACAGGGCCGTAAACACTTGCAGCAAGGGCTGCGCCCGCTTCAAATGAAAAACTTGCTCGATTTCATCGGCCGAAATATTGGGCTGGAAATGCGCCTGCAAGGAATCGTGATGCTCTTGCTCTGTCTGATGTGCATCCGTAGCCACGGCTGCACTTGCCATTATATCAATCATTCTTTTCCGGATGAGTGTTCAGCGGGCGGCGCTGCGGGCTAACGCGGCACTGCGGGGCGGGGGCGTCAGTATATCAGTTCTGACATGCAATTTAGCCTGCGGGAGGGGGCGCTGCGGATGCGACGCAACACAGCGGCGGCGCCGTGCTGGGCCAGAATGGCAAAACAGGGAAGCAAACCCAGTATGTGTTGCTCCGCGCATTGGTGAGCACTTACTTTTTGACGATCTTTTGCAAGGTTTGCTCGACATAATCACCGTCTTCATCGGCGAACGTCACCTTCACGGGATACCATTCCAGCGACGGCGCCAGCCACAGGTCCACTTGCTGGCCCTTCTTGTCCGGCGGCGGCGCCTTGACCAGGTGCATGGCAGCGACCTCCCCCATGCCCGTGGCCACCATCTCCTGCTTGACGACCTTGAAGGTCCATGGTTCGGCGTCGTGGCGGCCGGCAACGAAGAAGCTCCATTCCGAGCCGGGCGTGAATTTCTCGGGGGCGGCGCGCGCCACGCTGACCAATTGCCAGACGGTGCTGTTGCGGTCCTGCTCGCCGCCTTTCAGCGGATAGCTGTCATCGCCTTCGCTGAAGACGATGGTCTTGCTGTCGCGCTTGAAGGTGGTCGTGGCCGCTTCCTTGCGGAAGCGTTTTTCTACGAACTGGACAGGCGCCAGGCCGTAATCGTCGACCATGCCTTCGCTGCGCTGCTCCAGGATCTTGCCAAACAGGGCAGCCTTGGTTTCGGCCAGCAGCGAATACTTGCCGTCGCCCACGCGCCAGTTGCTGACCGATTCGCCGGACAGCCCGATGCCGCGCTGTTTGGCCTTGATCGAGTAGACGAGGTCTGCCGATGGCGCCAGCTTGTACGGCCGCTTGATGACGGGATGCTCCACGGGCGCGTCGGCCATTGCGCGAGGCAAAGCGGCGACCAGCAAGCTGGCGAACAAAACGCGTTTCAAAGTAGTCAAAGTAGTCATTTATTTTCCTGTAGCGTCATTGACGCGAATTTGGGTCACGGTTTGCGTGGTCAGCGCCCCGCTCGCTTCGGTATTGCGTATTTGTACCGGATACCATTGCATGGACGGCGCCAGCCAGATATCGAGCTGCGACGAATACGTGCCGGGCTTTGGTGGCCGGCGCAAATGCCAGGTCACCAGGCGGCCCATTTTGGTGTCGAGTTCTTCCTCGCCCACCAGCTGGAAGCGGAACACGGTCGCTTCCTTTTCCTCGCCGACGAGGATATCGATATTGCCGGCCAGTTGGTTGACGTCGGCGCGGCCGATGGCGGCCAGCTGGAACGGCACGCTGGCCTTGTCCTGCGCGCCGTCCTGCCATGGCGCCGTGGCCGTCGAGGCCGAAAACGTGATGCTTTTGGCGTCACGCTTGAAATGCGTGGCCGTTTGCGCGCGGCCCTTGCGTTTCTCCGTGGCCGTGACGGGCACGATGCCGCTGGCATCGATCATTCCCTCGCTGGTCAGCACCAGCAGGTTGATGCGCGTGATCAGCATGCTCAAGCCCACTTCCAGTTTCAACTGATACGTGTCGCCCCGGTTTTCCCACGCCATGGCGGCCACGCCCTGCCACTTGGTGCCATCCGCATCACGCCGGTCCACATGCAGGTCGAACTGGGCCGAGGCAGGCGCATTCGTCTTGTAGTGCCGTGCCTGCTCGATGGCCGCTGGCGGCGCGCTGGCCGGCGCGGGCGCGGCCGCCACGGCTGGCGCGGGCGCCGTCATGGCCGGGGCAGCCGCCGCGGCCGGCTCGGAGGTGGCAGGGCCTTCCGGCACGTCGCTGGCGGGCGCCGTCCACTGGGGCGCTTCGCTCGACGCCAGCTCCGTCGGTGGCAGCGGTGGCGGCGGCCTGGGCTTGGGCACGGGCAGCAGTTCGGGCGGCGGTGGTGGCGCCAGCATCGGCCGGGGCTTGAGTGGCTCGGCGAGCAATGCCATGCTGACCACCTGCGCATGATCCTGCCCCAGCGGCACCATGCTCGCTTGCGAGGTGAGCCACTGCAGCGCCACGTAATGCAGTGCGCCGATGACCGCGACAAAGATGACGGTACGGCGGCGCGGTGGCGAAAAGAAGGAGTCTGGCATCATAGGCCGTAGTGTAACGCTTTCACCCCACTTCCCGCTTCTTGCCCGCGCTCAACTCCTGATGTTTTATGTAAGAAAATGTTGGCAGCGTTGCGTCAGTTGCAAGCTGATATCTGCTACGCTAGAGACATCCACCTTCTAGGAGATTTTGCATGGCAAATCCGCAAATGCCCCAAATACCGGGCGCAGCAGTTGTGACCGATACCCTCGACTTCGTCAAGAACCTGTGGGGCAGCATGAGCGTGCCCGGCATGGGCATGCCAGGCATCACGGCGCCCACCATGTCGGTGGAAGAGCTGGACAAGAAAATCAGCGACTTGAAAGCCGTCGAAGCATGGCTGAACCTCAATACCAGCATGTTGCGTGGCAGTATCCAGGCGCTGGAAGTACAGCGCGGCACCATCGCCACCCTGAAATCCATGGGTGCTTCGCTGGCGGCGGCCATCACCCAGCCAGGCGCCAGCGAGAAAACCGTATTTGAATCGGTGCCCTATGCTTCCGCGTTTTTCCAGCAGGCAGCGCCTGCGGCACCCGCGCCGGCACAGAAACCTGCACCAGCACCTGCACCAGCCGCCGCGCCGGAACCCGCTGCGGCGGCGCCCACCGATGCCGGCAGCCAGGCGGCAGCCCAGCTGGCCAATCCAAATGCTTGGTGGAATTTGTTACAAGATCAGTTCAAACAGGCGGTGTCGACGGCCATGTCGCCCGACGCCGCCAGCGCGGCAACGGCCAGTTTTGGCGGTGGAGCGGCTGGAGCGACGGCCAAGCCAGCGGCCAGCAAGTCCGCCAAGCCGGCAGAAGCCGGCACGGCAGCCAAGGCCAAGGCCCCGCTGCGCAAGGCGCCCGCGAAACGCGCAGCGCCCAAGTCCAAAGCACCAGGCAAGGCCTGATGCTGCAAGCCGGCAATATGATCAGGCGATACGATGAATGCGGATCGCCTCGATCATGTTGTCGGCCTGGCGTTTTACGTCACCGATCGTGATCAGGCCTTCGTCGGCCAGCGCCTTGGCGTGCTCGTACGAAGACTGGAATGTTTCCAGCGTGTCTCCCTTGGCGGCGACCGGGCGTACCCAGGCAATACTGCCGACTTTCATTTTTTTGTACACTTCATTGACCACATCACGCATAGTTTCTTCCTTATTGTTGTAAAGCAACTCAAGCACGGGCGAACCCACGCTGGCCCCTAGTTTATCATCCGGCACGCTCGCGCACGGATTTTCCCCCTTTTTCCGGCGCCGGCGGCGCTTTTTCCGGCACCTCGACGGCCAATTCCGGCCCGGGCGGCGGCGTCAGCTGCACCAGTTGCTCCATCAATTGCGCGAAGCGCTGCTGCCCTGGTGCAATTTTGTCTACATACAACAACACTTCCATGGCTTCGGCCGCCAATTCCGCCTGGTAGCCGCGCTGTTCCAGGAAAGACACGATGATTTGCGCGGAATTGAACAGGATGCGCAGGTTGTTGGGCAGTTTTTCACGCGCCGCGCGCATCCAGGCGACCGCCTCGTTGAGCTTATCCGTCTTCCACAGCAGCACGCCCTTGTTCATCAAGTCCGACGCTTCCTTGCGCGCAGCGATGATCAAGCTGGTGCCCTCGTCGCCCATCTTGGCCTTGTCGAATATCTTTTGCACCTCGTCCTGCACCACCTGATTGTCGTGGTTGTTCTTCACCACATAGGACAGCAGGCCGGCCGGCGCATCCTTCACGCCGACGGCGAACAGCAAGGTGGCCAGTTCCATACAGATACTTTTTTCGGGCCGCGCCGGGTCTTCAAGCAGCATGGCTTCGAGCTCATCGCCGCACTTGCGCGCGCGCCGGTAATCGCCCGTTTCGTGGTGCACCATGCCTTCCGTGATCTTCGCGCGCAAACCGATTTGCTCGGGCGGGAATTCACGTTGCGCCAGCAGCAGCCATTGCAGCGCCTCTTTGGCATCCTTCTTCAAGCCGCACACGCGCGCCAGTCCCAGGTAGGCGTCGGGCGTCTTCATGACGGAAAATTCACCGATGGAAATACACTTGCGAAAAGCCTTTTCCGCCATGCTGACATTACCGACTTTCAAGGCAGCCAACCCCAGGTTGCGCTGGCGCGGCACGGAATTGGGCGACAGGCGCGCCGCCTTTTCCAGCACGCCGCAGGCTTCCTCGTGCTGGCCCATCAGCTGGTAGGCGACGGCCATCTGATCGTAGGCGTCGATGTAATACTTGTTTTCGACAATCACGCCCTGGAATATCTGCCGCGCCGCCTCGTGCTCGCCGTTATTCATGCGGATCTTGCCCAGGCCCGCCCTGGCCCAGCTGTAATCGCGCTCGGCCAGCACTTTTTCGTACACGGCACGGGCCTTTTCCGGCTCGCCGCTTTTCAGCAGCAGGGATGCCTTCATGCGCAGCAATTCCAGCTCGTGCAGCTTGTTGACCTCGATCTGTGCGTCGCACAATTTGGCCGCGCGCAGGTAGTCCTTTTCCATGCAAGCCTGGTCGATTTCTCGAAATACCTGCTTCTTGTGCCACACGCGGTTCAAACGCGTCAGCAGCACGCCTTCCGTGATCGGCTTGATCAGGTAGGCGTCGGGCTGGTGCTCGGCCGCGCCCATCACCGATTCCACGCTTTTCTCGGCCGATACCATCAGCCACACGCTCGATGGCGCCGTCAGGTTGCGCACGCGCGTCTCTTCCAGCACTTGCTGGCCATTCTTGCCTTCGCCCAGGTTGTAATCGCATAGCACCACGTCGTAGCGCGTCTTGGCCAGCAGCTTCATGGCTTCGCCACCGCTGGCCGCCTGATCGATATGGCGCGCGCCCAGGTTGCGCAAGGATTCGCGCAGCAGGATGCGGATGCCGATGAAGTCATCGACCAGCAAATAATGCTTGTCGGCCCAGTCGGTGCTGCCCGCTTCGGCGGCGGTGGCGTGGCTGTCTGTCGTCATGGCATCCTCGTTCAGGGCAGGCGCAGGATGAAACAGCCGCCGCCCAGCGCGCCGCCATTTTCCAGGACAATGCTGCCGCTGCTCCCCCGGTGCTTGTGCATCTTGGCCACGACACTGGAAAAATACAGCCCCAACCCCGTGCTGTTGGTGGAAAAGTTCACGCCGGCCGCCATGCCATCCATGGCCGCGCTGCCCGCGTCAAGCAGCGCCTGCGAGTAGCCCTCGCCATTGTCTTCCACGCGCAGCTCCAGCAAGGCGTCCACCTGGCGTACGGACAGGCGGATCGTGTCCTTCGTGTAGCGGATGGCATTGTTGATGGCATGCGCGAGCACGCCGATGACCAGGTCTTCATCCAGAGTCCAGATCAGCTCCGGCGGGCAAGCCGTCTCCAGGCGGATGCCTTTCGAGGCCAGCAGGATCTTTTCCTGGTCCACCACCTGGTCGACTACCTGGCTCACCAGTTGCGGCTGCACATCGAAGGGATAGCCGGGCTTGCCCACTCCCTTGTACAGGGCCAGCAGCTGGATCAGGTTATCGTTGAGGCGCTTGGTCTGGTACAGCATCTGCGCCATCTGCAGGTAGGCGGGGTCAGCCTGCGGCGCGGGCTTGGCCTGCTCGGCCGCCAGCAAGGATTCCAGCGTGCCGCTGACCACGCTGATCGAGTTTTTCATGTCGTGCACGGTCGACGCCAGGAACAGGAAAAGCTCGGGCGAGCTGTGTTGATCTTCCACCGAATATCTCCTTGGGGCCGCAGCTTGAGTATTGCCAAGGATAAATTATACCGCCAGCATGCAGACGCCAGCCAGCCGCGCGCAAAGACCGTGATCTGAAGCAACAATGCCGCCCCCGCTTGCGCAAGGACGGCATAGTCTTGGCAAACCGGCAAGGTCAGCGGCGCGCGCCCGCCAGGCGGCGCACCACCGCGATCAGCCGGTCGATTTCCTCATACGTGTTATAGAAAGCGAAAGATGGCCGCACGGTCGCTTCCACGCCGAAGCGGCGCAAAATCGGCTGGGCGCAGTGGTGGCCCGAGCGCACGGCGATGCCCTCGTGGTTCAGTGCGCGCCCCACTTCCGCCGGCTCGTAGCCGGCCAGCACGAACGACGCCACGCTGGCCTTGTCCAGCGCCGTGCCGATCAGGCGCACGCCGGGTATGGCTTGCAAATGGTGCGTGGCGTATTCCAGTAGCGCGTGCTCGTAGGCGGCGATGTTGTCCAGGCCGATGCGCTGCACATAATCGATGGCCGCCCCCAGGCCCACGGCATCGGCGATATTGCCCGTGCCCGCCTCGAAACGGTTCGGCACGCCCTGGTAGACGGTGCGCTCGAACGTCACGTCGGCGATCATATTGCCGCCGCCCTGCCACGGTGGCAGTTGCTCCAGCAAGTCGGCCTTGCCATACACGGCGCCGATACCCGTCGGACCGAACACTTTATGCCCCGAAAACACGTAAAAATCCGCGTCCAGCGCCTGCACGTCCACGCGCAGGTGCGACACGGCCTGCGCGCCGTCGACCAGCACGCGCACGCCGGCCGCATGCGCCAGCGCGATGATCTGCGCCACGGGCGTCACCGTGCCCAGCGCATTCGACACCTGCGTCACGGACACCAGTTTGGTGCGCCCGTTGAGCAACTTGCGGAATTCATCGACGATGATCTGGCCGCTGTCGTCGACGGGAATCACGCGCAGTGTCGCGCCCTTTTCCGCCGCCAGCTGCTGCCACGGCACGATATTGGCATGGTGCTCCAGCTGCGAAACGATGATTTCGTCGCCGCTGCCGATGTACTTGCGCCCGAAGGTATTGGCGATCAGATTGATGCCTTCCGTGGCGCCGCGCACAAAGATGATTTCATTGGCCGAGGCAGCACCGAGGAAATTGGCAACCTTGGCGCGCGCCGCCTCGTACGCATCGCTGGCGCGCGCCGCCAGCGCATGCGCCGCCCGGTGGATGTTCGAATTCTCGTGCGCATAGAAATACGCGATACGGTCGATTACCGATTGCGGCTTGTGCGTGGTGGCCGCATTGTCGAACCAAGCCAGCGGCTTGCCATTGATCCGCTCTGCCAGCACGGGAAAATCACGCCGCACGGCATGCACATCGAATGGCGCCGGCGCCTGGCTGTGACCCGGCTGCGTCGCTGCGGGCAGCTCGGTCTGGAAATAGAACGCGGGCTGGCCGGCGGCGGGCGTGACGGGCAGTTGGCGCGCAGGTGACCGCTGCGGTGTGGCAAACAGTCCCCGCAAATCATCGGGGGCTGCCGGCCCCTGCCCCAGTCCTTGCTGCGCCAGTCCATCGAGCTTGCCGTTCGACGCGGGGTAGCCATGCGCACCGCCGACAAAATAGTAGGGCGACGGCGCACCGATGCTTGATGCGCGTGGCGTCGGCACGGAAGCAGGCGCCGGCGCGATGGGCGGCGCCAAAGGCGCCGTCACAGGCGGCACTTGGGCCGTCGCCACGCCGGGGGCGATGGCGGCGAACGAAGGGCCGGGCTGCGGCGGCGGACGATTCGCATAGCGGGGCGCCGCATCGAGCACGCTGCCGTAACCACCGAGGCTGGGCGATTTATCCAGTGCAGGCGCGAGCCCCGGCAAACGCGCGAAAAACTCGCCCGCCAGCCGGTTCAGGGTCGCTTCGTCAGGCAAGAGGGACGACGGTGCCAGGGCCGCCGCGCCATTACTTGTAGGTATCTGGGTAGTCATGGTATTTACCGATCTCCACGTCTTCCAGCACGGCCAGCGCATCGTCCGTCAGCACGGCCAACGAGCAATACAGCGAAATCAGGTAGGACGAAATCGCGTGGCGGTTGATGCCCATGAAGCGCACGGACAGGCCCGGGCTTTGCTCGCCCGCCAGGCCGGGCTGGAACAGGCCGATCACGCCCTGGCGCTGTTCGCCCGCGCGCAGCAGGATGATCTTCGTCTTGCCGTCTTCGATCGGCAGTTTGTCGGACGGCACCAGCGGCACGCCGCGCCACGTCAAAAATTGGGAACCGAACAGGCTGACGGTGGGCGGCGGCACGCCGCGGCGCGTGCATTCGCGCCCAAAAGCGGCAATGGCCAGTGGATGGGCGAGGAAAAAGCCCGGCTCCTTCCACACTTTCGTCAGCAGTTCGTCGAGGTCGTCCGGCGTAGGCGCGCCCGTCAACGTAAAAATGCGCTGGTCGTCATGCACGCTGGCCAGCAGGCCGTAATCGGGATTGTTGATCAATTCGCTTTCCTGGCGCTCCTTGATCGTTTCGATGGTCAGGCGCAGCTGCTCCTTGATCTGGTCGTGCGGGCTGCTGTACAGGTCGGACACGCGCGTGTGCACGTCGAGCACTGTGCTGACGGCATTGAGAAAATATTCGCGCGGCTGCTCATCGTAGTCGACGAAAGTTTGCGGCAGTTCCGACTCGTCGCGCTGCGAGCAGGCCACGCGCACATCCTTCGGGTTTTTCACGCGGTTCAGGCGGTAGATACCCGCTTCCACGGGCAGCCATTGCAGCAAGTGCACCAGCCAGCGCGGCGTGATCGTGGATAACTGGGGGACGCTCTTGCTTGCATTGGCCAGCTGGCGCGCGGCGTTATCGCCCAGCGCAAACTGGCTCTCTGTTGCTTCTGCCATGACTACTCCTGATGAGAAAAGTGAATATGCTTATCTGAAAAACGAATAAAGTATCGGACGTCTCCCTTCTTCTCTCAACATGCTATCGCCATCAACGCGGCGCTTTAATCCACCAGCTCCGGTTCGCAGCGCGCCATCAATCCCGCCAGGCCGATACCGAGCGCGCCGGCCAGTTTTTCCACCGTCAGCAGCGACGGCGTGGCGGCGCCCCGTTCGATTTCGCCGATGAACGAGCGGTTCAAGTCGGCCGCTTCGGCCAGCCGCTCCTGCGACCAGCCATGCCCTTCGCGCAACTGGCGCACGGCCAGTCCAAACTGTTTGATCAACATGCTGTCCTCATGGGTGATGGGCAAAAGCGGGGTGGGATGGCGTCGGCAACTCCGCTGCCTCCTGCTGGTTGTGCGCTTGCGTGACATGGCTGCCCGGCGCCACGCTGCGGGTCAGCCAGACATTGCCACCGATGACGGAGCCCTGGCCGATGGTCACCCGTCCCAGGATCGTCGCACCTGCGTAGATGACCACGTCGTCCTGCACGATGGGATGGCGCGCCAATCCCTTTTTCAGCACGCCGTCAGCGCCGGCGGGAAAGCGCTTGGCGCCCAGGGTGACGGCCTGGTAGATGCGCACCCTTTCACCGATGATGGCTGTCTCGCCGATCACCACGCCCGTGCCATGGTCGATGAAAAAGCTGCTGCCGATGATGGCGCCAGGGTGGATGTCGATGCCCGTCTGCGAATGGGCCACTTCGGCGATGATGCGCGCCACCAACGGCGCACCCAGTGCGTACAAGGTATGGGCCAGGCGGTAGTGGATGATCGCCAGGATGCCCGGATAGCACAGCAGCACTTCATCGACGCTGTGCGCGGCCGGGTCGCCATGGAAGGCGGCCGCCACGTCCGTGTCGAGCTGGGCGCGGATGCGCGGCAGCGCGCGGGCGAAGCGCTGCACGATGGCCAGCGCCTGCTGTTCGATGGAGACCGTCTGCTGCAAGCCATGCTGGCGCGCGTGGTAACTGAGTTCGCGCCGCACCTGTTCATGCAAGCCCGTGAGGGTGGTGTCGAGCGTATGGCCGACAAAGAAATCCTCGCTCTCCTGCTGTAGGTCGAGGGGCCCCAGGCGCATGGGAAACAGGGCCGCGCACAGGGCGCCGACGATATCGCGCAAATGCTGGCGCGACGGAAATTCGCGCGCGCCGCACTCCTGGCTGCCGGCCAATCCTTCGCGCCACTGCGCGCGCACGGCGCGTAATTCATCGACGATCTGGTGCAGTTCCCATTGCGGCTGCGCGGCAAGGGAGGCAGGGGGAAGGGCTCGCTGGTTCATGGTGGTCCCGGGAAGAGATTTAATCTTGCAGCCAAGGCAGCGCATGCCAGCGCCAGCCGCCGCTATGGCCACGCTGTTGCTGCGCGTCGAGGTCGCCCTCGAAGCCTTGCGCGATATTGAAGACGTGCGTGAAACCGACCTTGGCGGCCGCTTCGGCGGCTGCGGCCGAGCGCTTGCCGCTGCGGCACAGCAGCACCACGACGGCATCCTTGCCACCCACCTTCGATTCCAGTTCGCGCACGAAGCGGGGATTGCGGTGCATGGCCGTGCCGGTGGCCCACGCCACGTGCAGCGAGGCGGGCACGTAGCCGACGAAGGTGCGCTCTTCATTCGTGCGCACGTCGACCAGCGCGGCTTTGCCGGCCTGCACCAGCTGCCATGCATCCTGCGCACTGACGATGCCCGCATACGGCAAGCCTTGCGCCTGCGCGTGGGCGCGTGCGTTATTCAGCACCTCCTCAAACGCCGCCTCGCCGTGCGCGGCGCGGGAATCGAAAATCAGTTCTGCAGCAGCCATCGTTCCACCTCTTAATTACGTCGTCAAAAACCAGCACGAGTCCACTGTAGCGAACTTATGTTGTTCGGAAAACAAATTTAAAAGAGTTTGGAAAGCTGAAAAACGTATATGGGAGATTTATGAAGTGCGGCGGCGTTCGCGCAGCAGGAAGCGCGCTGGATCGAGTGCAGCAGCCAATTGTGCCTCGACAGGTAGCGGCTCGCCCTCCAGCTGGCAAGCCAGCAGTTCGGCTGCCAGCGGCGCCCAGATCAGGCCGCGCGAGGCGTAACCCAGCAAGCCAAACAAGCCGGGCCAGCGGGGTACATCGCGCAAGCGTTCGCAGCGGCCCGGCACGCCCGGGTCGGGCAAGGCGCCCGCCAGCGGCAGGCGGTCCGGCGCCATGCAGCGAAAGCCCGTGCGCCCGGCCAGCGGCGCGTCAAATGCAGGCACATCGAAGATAGCGGCGATCTTGTGGATATTGTCGTGCTGGCTCGATGCGCGCACCTCGGCATCCGCGTCCGCATCGTAACTGGCGCCCACGCACACGACGCCCTGGTGCGCCGGCGTCATGTAGGCTTCGCGGCAGACGACGAACGGCAAGGAGGGCAGACTGCCTTCGGCCAGGTGCGTGACCTGGCCGCGCACGGCATCCAGCGGCAAACCGGCCGCCTGTTCGAAATCCACGGCACCCGTGCCTGCCGCCAGGATGACGGTGGGTGCCGCCGCGATCAAGGCACCGTCCGCATCGCGCACCAGCCATTCCTCATCGCCGCGCTCCAGGCGCAGGGCGCTGCTGGCAAAGCGCCGCGTCAGCAAGGCGCCGCAGGCGTCCAGCATGGCCGCGCAGACGGAAGACGGTCGCGCCCAACCGCCCTGTTCGAACCACCAGGCGCCATCGGGCGCCGACGCGCCCAGCATGGCGGTCGCCTCGGGCGCTTCCAGCCAGCGGGCGAATTCGCGCGGGTACAGGCCACTGGCAGCGATCTGCCGTTGCACCTGCGCATGCGCGCCGTCGCGCGCCAGGTGCAGCACGCCGCTTTGCACACCCTCGATGGCGGCGCCGATGCCGCCCAGGTCTTTCCAGCGGCTCAGCGAGTACAGGTAGGCGGCGCGCACCAGGCGCGTGGCGATATTGTCATCCTTCGACATCAGCGGCATGAAGATGCCGGCCAGGTTGCCCGACGCTTCGCCGGCCGGCTGCGCGTGGCGCTCGACCAGGGTCACCTTCCAGCCGCGCGCGGCCAGCCGTTCGCAGGCAGCCGCGCCAGCCACGCCCGCGCCGATGACGATGGCGCGACGCTCGGGCGCCACGGCAGCCACGTGCTCTGCGCGCCGCGCATAAAACACGGCGCGCAAACGGCTCTCGTCGAAGACAAAACCGTTCTGTTGCAGGGCCACGCGCTGCGCCTCGTCAAGGTGCACGGCCTGCAGGCGGGCGCCGTCCATCATCAGGCGCGCCAGCACCGTCACGGCGGCAGGCACCCACGCCAGCAGCACTTCATCGATGCGTGCCGATATCTGCGCCAGGCAGGCATCGGGCTCGCCGATCAGCACATCGAGGGTAAGCAAGCCATCGCGCGAAACCATGCGGTGCAAGCCAGGCACGCAAGGCGGCCATTGCATGCGCCACTCTTCGGGCAAGTGGCTGGCGTCGACGGGACGCGGCGCCAGCGCGATGTAATGCAGGCGGCGCCCGCCATGCGCCGCACAGGCGGCGCGCAAGCGCGCGCCGTCGAAATCCGTGTCGAGCAGGACCAGGGCGCGGCGCATCAGTGCCCCGCGCGGCAAAAGCAGGCAGGCGCATGGTCGTTGACCATGCCGATGCCCTGCATGTAGGCGTAGATGATGGTCGAGCCGACGAACTTGAAACCGCGCTTCAGCAAGTCTTTCGACAATGTATCGGACAAGGCCGTCTTGGCGGGAAATGCGCCGGGCTGCCAGCTGTTGACGATGGGCTGGCCATCGACATACGCCCACAAGAAGCTGTCCAGGGTCTGGCCTTCCGCGCGCAGGCGCAGGTAGGCTTGCGCATTCGTGATGGCTGCCGCCACCTTCAGGCGGTTGCGCACGATGCCGGGGTCGAGCAGCAGCTGCGCCACCTTCTCCGGGCCATAGGCGGCGATCTTTTCCGCGTCCCAGCCGTCAAAGGCTGCTCGGTAGGTGTCGCGCTTGTTGAGGATGGTTTCCCAGCTCAGGCCCGCCTGCGCGCCCTCCAGGTTCAACATCTCGAACAGCCGGCGCTCGTCGTGGCAGGGCACGCCCCACTCCGTATCGTGGTAATCGAGATAGCGGGGATTGGCCGGATTGGCCCAGGAGCAGCGGATAGTGGTCATGGTCGTGTTCTTCATGTGCGGGCAACCACCAGTATAGTTTATCGGCCGCGCAGGATGCGTCCCAGTTCCAGCAGGCCGTGCTGCATCTCTGCCGGGGGAATGGCGGCAAAGCCCAGCAGCAGCCCTGCCGGCGTGGCGCACTCCGGGCCGGCCGCCGGATCGGCGTAGTGGCCCAGCGGACGCAGTTCGATGCCCCGCTCCAGCCCTGCGCGCGACACCGTTTCTTCATCGTGGCAGCCGCGAAAATACGCGCACAATTCCAGGCCGCTGTCGGCCGGCCCGCACGCGAGCTGGTCGGCGAGTTCGCGCGCAATCCCCCGCACCAGCTGGTCGCGCCGTTCGGCATTGCTGTCGCGCGTGCGACGGATATGCCGGCCAAAGTGGCCCTCGGCGATGAAGTCGGCCAGCGCCATCTGTGGCACGATGGCCGTGTGGCGGTCCATTACGGCCTTCGCCTGCACCAGTGCCTCGGCCAGCGCGGGCGGCGCCACCATGTAACCGAGGCGCAGGCCGGGGAACAGTACTTTTGACAGGGTGCCCACGTAGACCACGCAGCCGGCCCGGTCCAGACTTTGCAGGGACGCCAACGGCGCGCCCGCGTAGCGGTATTCGCTGTCGTAATCGTCTTCCACCAACCAGGCCTTGTTGTGCGCGGCCCAGGCCAACAGGGCCAGGCGGCGGGGCAAACTCATGCTCACGCCCAGCGGCATCTGGTGCGATGGCGTCACGTACGCCAGCTTCGCCTGCGGACAGTGCGCCACGCCATACGCCACGTCCAGTCCCTGCGCATCGACGGGAACGGGAAAGACACGCGCGCCGGCCGCGCGCAGCGGGCCGCTGGCGCCACGGTAGCCGGGCGACTCCATCCAGGCCGCGTCGCCCGGCGCCAGCAGTATGGTCGACAGCAAGAACAGCGCCTGCTGCGAGCCCGAGGTCATCACGATCTGCTGCGGCGTGCATTGGACGCCGCGCGAGGCCTTCAGGTACACGCACAGCAGTTCGCGCAACGGCAGGTAGCCAGCCGGGTCGCTGTAGCCGAACTGGTGGTCGGGGCGGCGCCAGCGCCGCGCTTCCAGGCGGTTCCACACGTCGAAAGGAAAATGGTCGATGCGCGGCATGCCGACGCGAAAAGCGCGCAGCGGCCCCCGGTGGAACGCCACCTGGCGCATGGCCGCCACCACGCCCTGGCCGCGCGCCGACAAGGGCCGCAGCAGGCCGGGCGCCTCGACCTTGCCAACCGGCCCGGCCATGGGTACGGGCAACGGAACGTCGCGACTGACGAAAGTGCCGCGCCCCACGGCGCCATCGAGATAGCCTTCGGCCACCAGCAGCGCATACGCATTGAGCACCGTCTGGCGCGACACGGCCAGCAGGCTACAAAAATCGCGCGTGGGCGGCAACTGCATGCCGGGACTCATGCGGCCATCGAGGATGGCGGCCTTGATGGCCGCATACAGCTGGCGAAACAGCGGTTCGATGGCGCCGCGCTGCAGCGGCAAGGCGGCGATGATCTGGTTCAGGTGAGAGGCTGGCATGGTGGGATGGCCATTAAATTGGTAGCTTAAAGATAGCACTTATTGGTTGTTTTAAATAGCCAAGACTGAGACTAAGATGACGCATCCCCTTCTACTCTTGCGGAGCATCCATGCATCAGTTTTTCGCCACCGTGGCCTGGCAGCGCGACGGCCAGGATTTCGCCGACCAGCGCTACAGCCGTGGCCATGCATGGCAGTTCGACGGCGGCCTGACGGTACCCGCCTCGTCGTCGCCCTTGTCCGTGCCGCACCCCATGTCGGTGGCGGAAAATATCGATCCGGAAGAAGCGCTGGTGGCCGCCACGTCGAGCTGCCATATGCTGTTCTTCCTGTCGCTGGCAGCGCAGCGCGGCTACGTCATCGACGACTACAGAGACGAAGCCGTCGGCGAACTGGGAAAAAATGCTGCGGGCCGCCCGGCCATGACGCGCATCGTGCTGCGCCCGCGCATCGCCTTCGCAAGTAAAGCGCCATCACCCGAGGCGCTGGCCGCCCTGCACCACGACGCGCACGCGCGCTGCTACATCGCCAATTCGCTGACGGCCGACGTGGTGGTGGAAGGAGCGGCCTAGATGTACACGCCCGCCAGCTTCCGCGAAGAGCGCCTTGAGGTGCTGCATGGCCTGATCCAGGCCCATCCGCTGGGCGCGCTGGTGCGCCATGGCGACTATGGTTTGTGCGCCGACCATCTGCCGTTCGAGATCGCCGCGCCCACGCCTGATGCACCATTCGGCATCCTGCGCGCCCACGTGGCGCGCGCCAACCCGCTGTGGCGCGGCGCTGGCGGAAACGATGACTGCATGGTGATTTTCCAGGGACCGCACGCCTACATCACGCCCGCCTGGTATGCGGAAAAGCAGCGCAGCGGCAAAGAAGTGCCGACCTTCAATTACACAGTCGTGCATGCCCACGGCCCCCTGCGCGCCATCGACGATGCGGCGTGGCTGATGGACTTGCTGGAGCGGCTGACGGCACGCCATGAGGCTGGCCGGGCGATGCCGTGGACAATCGCCGATGCACCGGCCGACTACATCGGCAAGCTTTTGAAAGCCATCGTCGGCATCGAAATCCCGCTCACGCGTCTGACGGGAAAATGGAAGCTGGGGCAGAACCGCAGCCTGCAAGACCAGGCCAGCATGGCGCACGGCCTGGCGCTCGATACCCAGCCGGGCGCGGCCCGGGCGCTGGGCGCGCTGATCGCCGCCAACGTCACGCCAGCCAGCTGACAGCCGCCGAAAACGTCAAAAACGACAGCGCCGTCGAGACCAGTATGATGCGGGCGATGCGCGCTGTGTTGGCCCCGAAACGCTCGGACAGCAGCGAGACATTGCTGGCGCTGGGCAGGCAAGCCACCAGCACCATGCAGGTCAGCGCGAATGGATCGAGCGGCGCGCCCAGCGCGATGGCCGCGTGGCCGATGGTAAACAGGGCGACAGGAGAGGCGGCGTCGGCCAGCAAGCCCACCGTCTGCATCAATGGCTTGGGCAAGGCCAGTTCCAGCCAAGACGACAAGGCCCCGAGCACAATCGCCCACGGCATCGGGTTGCCCGCCATGCCTTTCAAGGCATTCTGGCGTCGAGCAGTTGCGCGATGGGCGCGGCGGCGCCGAAGCGGTACAGCATGCAGGGCAGCGCGAAGTACAGGACAAACCTGTTCAAGCCGCCGATGGCGGCCAGCGGCAGCAGCGTGCGGCGCACGGCCAGGTAGCCACACAGCACCAGGGCGAAGAAGGGAAAAGTGATGGCGAGGATGGTCAGCATGGAGCGCCATTGTAGCGCGCTGCGCCGCGCCGCCGCAGGGCGCAAAAAAAGGCCGCTCGCGCGGCCCAAGGAGGTTTCAGGGAAAACGCCGCTGAGCCGGCTAGGGCTTGAGCTGGGCGCGGATTTCGCCGGCCGGGTAGGCGGCGCTGTGTACGTTTATGTACAGGTTGCCGGCCCGGTAACTCGCATACTGGGGCGGCGTGAGCAGGGTGCCGGCCGGCACGGCCAACATGCCGGCGCCCGTCTGCAGCAGGGCCATGATGACAGGACCGTTGGCGCCGGCGGGCGCTTCATGGATATGCGCGACGGTGGCCAGCATACCCGTATAGCGCACGCCGCCGCTGACGCTGCGGTCGTGCGCAACGCGGATAGTGCTGCTGCCGCTGGCCGTGCTGGTATTGGCCGGCACTTCCTGCGCGCCTGTCAGGGTGACGTCATGGCCGCCCGGGTGATGCGGACCATGGGAACAGGCGCCCAGCAGGGCGGCCAGCGCCAGCACGCCGGCGGCGCGGCGCGCGTGTTGTTGCAATGTGCTCATCGCAGTACTCCTTCAACGGACAGCGGATCACGGATGGCGCCCTGCCCCACACAACCGGGCGTACGCCGCACTTGTGTTGCATAGTGCGACAGTAGCGCCAGGCCGCGCCGCCCGCTTTGCTTTTCGCCAAACTTGATGCTCGCCTGCCCGCGCGCCTCAGGCCAGATGGCCTTCCGCCACCCAGCCGCGGTTGGCGGGCGCGGCCTTCGGCTTGGGCGCGATACCGCTGCTTTTCTCCGCATCGAGGATGATGCTGCGCATGCTGTCGCTGGCGGCCGGCCCCGGCGCAAACGCGTAGTACTCGTCATTGATGGGCAAGCCCGTCATGGCGTCGACCAGCACCGGATCGGCGGCCAGGCCCGTGTCGCGACTGGCGATGACGAGGCTGGCGCCTTCCGGCGCGAAGTTTTCATTGCCCCAGGCAATAAAAGCCAGCAAGACAGGCTTGAAGGCGCGCCCGGACTTGGTCAGCACATAATCATAGCGGGGCGGCTTGGCGCAATACAGGCGGCGCGTCATCAAGCCGCCTTCCACCAGGTCGGCCAGCCGGCGCGTCAGGATGGTGGGCGCGATCTTGAGACTTTTTTCAAATTCGTCAAAGCGCGTCTTGCCGTAAAACGCTTCACGCAGGATGAGGATGCTCCACCATTCTCCCACCTTGCCCAGGCTGCGTGCAATCGGGCAGGGCAAATTATTAAAGTTGGTATGTTTCATGACCATCTCCTCACGTTGATTCAACACAACAATCAAAAATATTTCAGTTGCAACACGAAAACTTAATTACTATCATTTTGCAAGTGACCTTGATGCCACGGTAGCGGCTTGAAAATACGCAAAAACTCACACTTTCCTCGTTCAAGTACAATCATGGCTGGTTCTGCTCCCCCAATCCCGGTGCGAAAAACGGTGTCCGCCACGCCTTCCAGCGCTGCTGCCGACGCCCGTTTTTCACGCGATACATTCACGATGACCCCTTTGAAACTTGCCGTACTGCCCGCCATGCTCGCCCTGTCCCTTTGCCAGACCACCACCGCCGGTACCGTGTCTTCCGCTTCGTTCCAGGCCACCTTCGTCGTCCAGGAAGCCTGCACCATCGTTGCACAGCGCAACAGCGCCCAGGTGCGCTGCCAGCACAACACGCCGTATCTGCTGCTACAGCAGGCAACACCATCAGGTGCCGGCCTCGTCACCGTCACGTTCTAAAAATAAATCGTTGCCGTCACCGTGTCCTTGTAGTCGCCGGGGCGCGGCGACACCTGCGCCGGCACGCGGCCGTAAATCGTCAGCGGCACGCTGGCGCCCGTGCCCGTAGCGGTCACCATGCTGCTGCCAGCCGTGCCATCGCCCCAGAGCGGGCCATCGAGGGTGGACGACAGCAGATAACTGACCTTGTCCGTCGTTAAGATATTTTTCATCTGGCGATTCGCCACATCGGCCGCCACGCTGCCGCCGTTCAGGGCAATCTGATATGCATTGTTATTCACGCAACGCACCGACAAGGTGCTGGTGCTGCGCAAGTTACCCGTCAGGATGGAAGCGTTCGCGAACGCCATCGGGCTGGCCGTGATGGTGCAGTCGTTGACGGCCGTGGCATTCACCGTAAAACCGAAGCTGCCGCTATTGACAGTGCAGCCAGACAAATTGACGAGGCCATACGTGGTGTAGGTGTACGTACCCTGGCCGGCAAAGCTCGAGGTATACACGGTATTCGCGTTAGCGACCGTGGGCACGGCCGCCAGCGCGGTACCGGCAGGGATCTTCGCATACACGGTGAACGTCATCGAATACGTGCCGGGCGGCGCCAGCACGCCGGCCGACAAAATCATGCCGAAGGTCGATGGCGCGCCCGTCACGCCGGCGCCGCCCCAGATCTTCGCCGTCGCATACGAATTGTCCACATACACGTTGTACTCCATGCGATTGCTGCCATTGCCCAGCTTGCGCGGCAAGGCCGAGGTGGAATTCGTGCCCAGCCCCAGCGAGATGCACACTTGCGCATTCGGCGTGAGCAACTGCCCCAGGTTCAGCGATGAAAACACGCAGCTAAAGGTGCCCGTTGCCTGCGCCACGTGATCGGTGCCGGAAATCGGGCTAACGGGGCCAAAATCGATATTCGTCATGCTGACCGTGCAGGTATCGGCCTGCGCCACGCTGCCCCAGGCACATCCCAGCAGCATGGTCAGCCATAGCAGCAGGCGGCGCATCAGCGGTCTGCCCCGGCGCCGGCGCTGCAGCGCAGCGGCCCGAGCACGGGCAAGCCGCCCGCCGCCGGACGCGCATAGGCAAAACGCACCGTGCACGCGCTGTCGCCCTCGCCGACTTGCAACTGATTCTGCTCCAGCAGATCGTCGACGAAAACGATGCCGTCAAATCCCACCACCGTCTGCTTGCCGCTTTGTACGTGCAGCACGGGCAAGCCCGTCGCCAGCGGCTTGCCATCGGCGCCTTGCACGATGACGGTGGCCGCGCTGTAGCGTTCAATGGGAAAGGCGGCCAGCACGCCAGCCAGCTGTTGCGGCACAACATTGATATTCGTCACGGGCACCCGCGCATCGACGTCGAGTTCCTCCGTGGCGATGCTGATCTGGTTATTGCCATAGGGATTCAGATTCGGCACGAGCAGATAGCCGCTCCTGCCCGTCAGGCCGATCTGGCGGTTCTCATGCAACACAGCAATATTGCCCACGCCGCCCGTGGAGACCAGCGCAAAACCGTTGCCCACCTGGCGCGCCGCCTCGACATGGCCATCCATCAGCACCAGCGCACCGGCCGCGCCCAGCGAAGAAGCATTGCCCATGCTGCTGCTTTGCGTGCGCGCGTTGAGGCGGCCATCATTGCCCAGGTATTCCAGTTGCGCCTGCCGGTAGGCGTTGCCGCCCACCGTGCCCGCCTGCAAGCCCCAGCCAAAGCCGCCGCCAAAGTCCGCCGCGCGCTGCGCGCTGATGCTGCGGCCGCTCTCGCCGTTTTGCCGGCTGCTGTTCGTGCTGATGGCCAGATTGTTGTCGAAAGCCATGCTCAGGCCGAAGTAAAAACCCCGCTTCCCGCGTTGACGCAAGTCCTGGAACAGGCTGGCGTTGAAGAACAGGGCGTGAAACAGGGTGGCCGAAAAGCCCACCGTGGCCAGCTTCGACGGTGGCGCGCCGGGCGTGCGGTAACTGATATAGCTGCTGCTGATGCTGCTTCCTGCCGGCAATGGCAAGCTGACGGTGAATCTATCCGCCGCGCGCACCACGGCACTGCCATCGCGCGAGGCCAGGTCGCCAAAACCGGCGCTGGCGCGTACGCTTTGCACATCGACGCTGAAGCGCGGCCCCATGTACTGGTAGCCGGCGCCCAGCTGCACGCCACGGCTGCGGCCGGTGCTGGCCGACAGCGAACCGCTCAGCACGCCCGCCTGGCCCAGGCGCAGCAGCGCGCCCGCCCCCGCCTGATACAGGCCGGCAGTCAGTTCCGCATGGCCTTCGATGGTGAAGTTGTCGCTGATGCCGTGGCGGCCGGACGCACTGGCGAGCAGTTGCCGTTCATAGCCGAACAGGCGGCGGCCATACTCGCGCCGCACGGCGCCCGCCTCGACCGAGTAATCGCTCAAGCCGCGGGCCAGCATGCGCGTATCGACATACAGGGGCAGAACGGTCGTCACGCTACGCCCCAGCGGATCGCGCGTGATGACGGTGGCTTGCCCGGCGCCATTGATGCCGGCCACTTGGTTCAGCACAAACGGACCGCTGGGCACGCTGGCAGCATATTGCTGCACGCCATTGACGTACAAGCTCAGCGACGAAGGCACCAGCGCCGTGCCATCGACGGAGGCGACGGGAAACGTCAGCAGGTCGGGACGCAGCTGGAAATTCTTGCGCCACTGCACACCGCCGACGCGCACGGCGCGGCTCCAGCTGAGCGAGGAGGAAATCAGGTCGCCCACTTGCCACGTTTGCAGGGTCTCGGGGTCGGCGTGGCTCCAGAAGGTGTCAAAGCGCATGTACTTGCGCTGGTCCGCGCCCAGGTTCACGGTGCCGGTATTGCTAAAAACGCCGCTGTCATTGAAATAACGCACATCGTTAAAGATGGCGGCGCGCCGCGTTTTCCCCAGTTCCGCATAGGCTTCGTAATTGAGGACGGCGCCGGGCGTGACGCGCGACGGCGGTGTCTGCGCCCCCAGGCGCGCGTTGATGCGGTACGGCGAGCGCAAGTCGTCCGCCACCTGCAGCGACACGCTCTGGCGCGCCGCATCATAGTCATAGCTGAGTCCGGGAATCGCATCGAGCGCCACGTCGGCCCGAGCGGGCGCGCCCAGGCGCGCCGGGTCCAGCCCAAGCTGCTGCAAGTTCGCCACACTGCTGCGCAAGGATTTACCCACCTGGGTAAAACGCAAGATCAGCCCGGTTGATACAGCATTCACGGTGACCTCCAGATACAGTTCATTCGGTGCCATCGGATCGCTGGGCAAGCTGGCCGGCCCCGGATCGGCGCCCGTCACGGCAGCCGACCCATCGGCCCTGGCCAGTGATGCCATGGCCAGCAGCAGCAAGGTCCAGCAGGTCCGCCAGCTCAGTGCGCGTCTCATGGTTTAACCCGGTTGCGCCCATGCCGAAGGCGCGCGGCAAGCTCGCCCGCCATGGCGGTTCAGTTCAAGGTGTCGAATTCGTGGCAACGAGCGCCTTTGCATTCACATTCACCGCAATACTCAACGGCCCATCCAGTTCAGCCTCCCTGGCGACGGGCAGGCGCCATACACGCATGCGTGCCGCCAAGACATAGCCAAACAGCCCCTTGCTGATAACAAACTCCTTGCCTGCCTGGTTCGTGAATGCCATCGCACCGATCTGCGCATGGACATTGCCGCTGTTCTTGATACGCAACATCCACTCGCCCCGCTCACGAAAGATGTGCCAGTCGAGCATTTCCTTGCCCGCCGCACCGGCCGGCAGCACGAACACGGGCACCGAGTAGCGCAGGCGGATATCGACGCCGCTGCGACCCAGGTCATCGTCGCGGCTGACTTCATCGATGAGCACGCGATATGTTTTTTCCTGCGCGACAGAGCCGGCCTGGGCACGCACCAGGCGGATGGCCTGGCGGCTGTTGGCGGCGATTTCCACGATCGGCGGACTGGCCACCAGTTCCTGCGTGGGTGCCAGTACTTCTTCGCCATCGCGCTGGTCCCAGGCGAACACCCGCACCTGTCCATACATGGGCTGGTCGCCCAGGTTTTGCAGATTGATCCCGGCCGCGCTCTGTGCTGCGCGCAGGGTCAGCGTCACCGGCGAAATCTGCAGATTGGCGCCGTGCACGCCCGCCGCGCAGCAGGCCAGCAGCGCCAGCACGCTTTTGATCAGGGAAGCAACACCGGCCTTCACGCAGCGCCTGACTTAAAAGTAAACGGTGGCCGTGATGGTCGACTTGTAGGTATCGGGCGCCGGTGTCGCTTGCGGCGGAATATTGCCGTACACCGTGATCGGCTGCGATGCGCCGCTGCCGGTGCCGCCGACCGTATTCGTGCCCTGCGTATCGCCCCACAAGGTGGCGCCGGCTGTCTGGTACAAATTGAATTGCACCGTCCCCAGGTTGCCGCCGGTGCCGCTCAGATAGCGCGTGGTGCCGGTCGAACCCGTGCCCGTGCCCGCCGTCAGGCCCACGTTATACGGCGTGGTATTGGTGCAGATCACACTCACGGTCGTATTGACGTTCACGGCAGTAGCCAGTACACCCTGACTTTGGCCAAAGTCGAGATTGGCCGCCGCAATGGTGCAATTGGCGATGATTTTCAGGGTGACATCAAAGGTCGCGGTGTTGCTGCCGTTCAAATACACGGCTGCGTCGGCAACGCCAGGCATGAGCGCCGTGCTGACCACAACAACGCTGGCGGCAACGATAAAGCGGGGAAAAATAACTCGCAACATGATACCTCCTGATGATGAAACATCATTAATGAGCCCGTCAATATGAGGGGCGTCGAGGATAGTCACGGTATTGCCGGCGTTTTCTGGGGCACGCAAACCAGGACAACAAAACATCAGCGCTGAGAGCCAGGAACCTGTGGCCTACAGCTCTTTTGCCGCATTCGCAAAGCAGATTTTTTAGCAATCGACATTGCTTCAAGTCAATGCATGAGTGAATTATTAGCGATCTGGGAAATCGCCGCTTCTTCTGGCGGAGAAAGCTCTTTTGAAACGCGAGAAAAGCAGAAAAAAAAGAAAAAGCGAGGCATAATAAGCCACAACTTGCTTTTTGGTTAAGTCATCCAAACCATGCCATTGACCAGCGAAACCATCAGAAAAAACATTTTGATCGTGGACGATTCCGCGTTCGAGCAGCGCATGCTGATGGAGCTGCTCAGCGAGCAGCCCTACCGTTTCAGCATCGCGTTCAATGGCTACCAGGGCTACCAGCTGGCATTGGCCACGCTTCCCGACCTGATCCTGCTCGACGTGCGCATGCCCGAGATGGATGGTTACACGGCATGCCGTTTGCTCAAGGCCAACCCTGAAACGGAACAGATACCCGTAATCTTTCTCAGCGGCGCCGATGCCGCCAAGGAACGCATCATGGGCTTGCAGGTGGGCGGCGTCGATTACATTTCAAAGCCGTTCACGCCGGAAGAACTGGCCGCGCGCATCCATATCCACCTGGGGTTGATGCGTAAAAGCAACAGTACCTTGCCAGCCGCGATGCCGATCAGCGACAAGCTGCAGCATCCCGACCTGGTGTTCGTGAATGCCGTCAAACAGCTCATTCTCGACAACCTGGGCAGCCTGCCCAACCTGTCCGACATCGCCCGCAGCGTGGGCACTTACCGCGAAAAGCTGACCCTGATGTTCCGCGAACAAACGGGCATGACCGTGTTTGCCTTCATCCGCGAAGCGCGCATCGCCCGCGGTGTGGAATTGCTGCAGCAGACGGGTATCGATGTACAGGATATCGCCCTGCTGATCGGTTTTCACAACGCGGGCAACTTCGCCACCGCCTTTCGTGAACGCATGGGCGTCACGCCCAGCGCCTACCGCCAGCGCCTGCAGGAGCAGACAGGACAGCGGCAGGCGGCGGGCGGGCGCTAGTGGTAAATCTGCCGCGCGCTCAGAACTTGTAGTTCAGCTTGAGTGCCGCAACGCGTCCACGCGGATCGGCCTGGGTAAAGTCAAAGCCGGTGGAGGCATAGTCCCAGGGCGCACGTTTGTTGGCCAGGTTTTGCACGACGAAAGTGACGTTCGCCTTGGGTGTCACCTGCCAGCTGCTGGTCACGTCAAAGGTGCTGAAGGCAGCCACCGATTCATCGAGATGCTTCTGCTGCGCATAGCTGCCCACGTAGTTCCATGTGAGCGTGGACGACCACTTGCCCTGCTCCCAAGTGGCCGAGGTGACGCCACGCCATTTCGGGATGGAACCGAAATAATTGGTGCCGGCGCCATTCGTCAGCGGCGCGCCATCGGACAAGGGCTCGGCAAAGCGCAGCACGCGGCTCAGTTGACCGGCCAGGGTCAGCTTGCCCCAGTCCTTGTCGACGAAGCGCTGGCGCAGGTCGATATCGATACCCGATACTTCGCGCTTCCCCTGGTTGCGGAACTGGCGGTACAGCGTCGTGATGCGGCCATCGGCACCGCGCGTGATCTGTTGCGGCGCCGTGGTTTCATTCTCGAGAATGGTGGTGGCGCTGGCCGTGCCGATCACGCCATCTTGCTTGATGCGGTAATAATCGAGGCCGATGCTCGAGCTGCTGGTGGGCGACACCACCACGCCCAGGTTCAGGTTATTCGAGCGCTCGGGACGCAGGTTCGGATTGGCGATGGTCATGACCGTCACGCCGCGCGACTGCGTTGGCGTCAATGGATCACGGGCATCGATCACGCCGGTATAGCTGACGGCCGTGCTGTCGGTGATTTCCGGCAGCGACGGCGCACGGAAGGCGCGTGAAACGGTGCCGCGCAGCAGCAGCCATGGCGCCGCCTGATAGCGGGCGCTGGCTTTAGGTGAAAACGCATTGCCAAAGTCGCTGTAATGGTCGGCGCGGCCCGCCACGTTGACGGACAGGTCCTTCACCACGGGCACATTGAATTCGGCGAACAGGGCCGACACATTGCGCGAGCCGTCGATGATATTAAGTGCGGGGCGCAATTCCGTGCCCGACAGCACGGCTGTCGAGGTTTGCGAATCCATCTTTTCGCGGCGCCATTGAAAGCCGGCGGCAAACCCCAGCGGACCGGCGGGCAAGTCCCAGATCTCCTTGGCCGCCGAGAAGTCGAGCGTATCGAGCGTCGATTCGGCCGGGCGCAGGGTCGACAAGCGCAGGCGCTTGCGCACCGCTTCGCTGTTTTGCGATTGATCAAAGAAATTGTAGCTGCCCTCGGCCAGCACTTTCTGGAATTCATAGCGGTTGACGAAGTTCTGCACCGTTTCTTCCAGCTTGCTGCTGGAATGGGCCACGGCCGTGTCCCAGTCCCAGCCCGCCCAAGTACCCTTGGCGCCGACCAGCGCGCGGTAGAAGGTGACGCGGTCCTGCTTCAGGCGCGGGCCCAGGTCGAACAGGGTGGCCGTGAACGGCAAGGGCGTGGTGCCCGGATTGTTTGGATGGCCCACGGGCAGCACCACGGGAATGGTGTCGAGCAGCTTGGTGCTGTTATTCCACACGCGCGTGGCGTTATTCACGCTCAAAGGCGCGCTGAAGGTCTGGTCGGCGCGCGAATAACTGTGCAGCAAGTCGACATAAGCTTCCGTGTCCGCGTTCAGCTTGAGGGTGCCGCGCAGCGACGAGTGGATGCGCTGGATGCCCGGGATCAGCGTTTTATACGGCGCCGGATTGTAGGCCAGCACCTGGCCGCTGCGATCGGGATTGATGTCCTTGTACGGCACCAGTTGCAGCGGGCCGCGCACGCCACCGAGCGTCTGCGTGGGATCGTTGCCGGCATAATTCGTGGCGGTCCAACCCAGGCTGCCGCGCTGCTGCTGGCGGTAATCGGCATCGCGCAGCCATGCCACGTCACTTTGCTGCAGCTTGTCGCGCTGCTGCGCATCGACCGAGAAGACCACGCTGTAGCCATCTTGCTCGATCTTGCCGAAACCCGTTTGCAACGCCGCGCTCTTTTCATGCTGGCCCGTGCCTTGCGTCGAGCCACCCCATTGCGCCGTGATGTCCGTGCCCGTGAATTCCTTGTACAGGATGATGTTGACCACGCCAGCCACGGCGTCCGAGCCATACACGGACGAGGCGCCATCCTTGAGCACCTCGATGCGCTGCACGGCCGCCATCGGCAGGCTGTTCAGGTCAACGAAGGTTTGCTGCAAATCCTGCGCCGTGGCATAGCTGGCCACGCGGCGGCCATTCACCAGGATCAGGGTATTTTGCTGGCCGATGCCGCGCAGCGACAGGCCCGAGGTACCGGCCGAGAAACTGCCCGTATATTGTTCGTTGTAGCTATTGCCGCTGTTGGCGGAAATGGCGCGCAGCACCTCCGAGACGCTGGTCTTGCCGCTGGCTTTCAATTCCTTGGCGGTGATGACCTGCACGGCGCTGGCGCCCTCCTTTTCGCTGACGCGGATATTCGATCCGGTGACGTTAACCCGCAGCATGTCGTCCTCGGCGTGCGCAAGGGTGGGGAAAACGGGAAAGGCGGCGGCGATGGCAAGACTGATGGCGAGTGGTTTGAACATGGTTTCCTCTTATTGGGATTGCAGCCTTTATCAGATAAAAAGGCCGAGCAGGGGCACGCGGACCGGGTGGGCCAGCGGGCAAACGACAACGAAACGGATGGGAATGACTTAGGGGATGCGTGGACGGGCACGCATCGGCATCCACTGCGCCATGCATTGCATGGTCAGTTGATGCGGGGCGGCGTAAAAATAGGTAGAAAGACTAATGCGCAACATAAAAAACACCGGTAAGCGGGGAAAAGCCACTATATCTCGGTGTCTTTATGGCGTGAACGAATTAAAAATTGATTGTATATACGATTTGAATCTAAGGACATGGCGTTTGGCAATATCAGGCGTCGGCACTCACCGCGGACGGCGCCGCGGGCGCCAGTGCCGCACGGCGTGCCTGCACGCTCCACCAGTACCAGGAAATCAGGGCGTTAACCCAGTAGGCCGCATACAGCACGGCCGTCAGGTGCAGGCCGCGGCTGTAGTAGAGCGGCACCGCGACGGTGTTGACCAGCAGCCAGAAGGCCCAGGTTTCGATGCGCCGGCTCATCAGCAAGAATTGCGCGATGATGCTAAATACCAACACTGCCGAATCGATGAAGGGCGCGTAGGCATTCGTCAAGCGGTGCAGCAGCATGCCGTAGATGAGCACGGAGGCGATGCCGGCAGGCACCACCCAGGCCAGGCTGCGCCAGCCCATGCGCGTGATCGGCAACGGCTTGCCGCCGGCGCCGCGCCGCCATTGCAGCCAGCCGATGACGCAGGTGACGATGAAAAACAGCTGCAGCATCACGTCGGCATACAGATTAACCTGGAAAAACAGCACGGCAAACAGCACGCAGCCGAGCATGCCGATCCACCAGGAATGAATATTATTGCGTCCGGCCAGAATGATGGAGGCAGTCATCAGTACATTGGCGGCAATCTCGAGCGGGGCAGTCAAGCGGTCTTCCTTTGCGGGGCGATAGTGCACCGCGCCACTATAGCCGATTACACTGCACGGTGTTCACGGCGCCGGACGGCGGCGCAGGGAATCGGCAAAAAGCGTGCGAAAATCCACGAAAAGCACCGCCGCACCTGCCCAGGAGACCCAGCCCCCTTGACTTCCACGGGTATTCTGGCAAATTGAACATCAGTGACACACCATGGAAACACCTCCCGTATGCATATGCGCCATTTCCTGTTTTTGGCAGTGCTCGGCCTCTGCGCCCTGCCCGCCCTGGCCTGCCGCATGACGATGGCGCTCGAGCAATGGCCGCCCTACCTGTATCGTGACGCGCAAGGCAAATATACGGGGCTGGACCTGGAGCTGCTGCGCGCCATCTTTAAAGAAGCACGCTGCACCTTGCTGAGCGTGCCGGAACTGCCCACGGCGCGGCGCCAACTGCTGTTTCAGAAGGGCGAGCTGGACCTGCTGCCCGCCGCCTCCGACACCTCGGAACGCCATGCGTATGCACGTTTCAGCATGCGCTACCGCGACGAAACCGTGGGCATCTTCGGCAAGGCTGGCACGCCCGCCGTGCAGCGCCCTGTCGGCAGCTTCGGCCAGCTGGCGCGCAGCACGGCCACCCTGCTGGCGCCCAAGGTCGGCTGGTATGGGGCAGATTATGCGGCGGTCCGGCCGGCACTGGAAAAGGCCGGCCGCATGAATGCGTTCGGCAGTTTCCAGCAAGGCGTGCGCATGCTCGACGCGGGCCGCGCCGACCTGCTGCTGGGCGACGTACTGGCCGTGCGCCATGAAGCGCGCCAGCAGGGCGTCCCCCTGACCGCCCTGCCGTTCCTGGCCCTGCGCGCCCCCGTGCACCTCATGCTCAATGCGCGCACGACCAGCGCCGCCGACCTGGCGCGCCTGAACGCTGCCATCACGCGCCTGGAGCAGCGAGGCACGCTGGCGGCGATACGCAGCAGCTACGAAGCGCCGTAGCGGCGCTCAAGCCTTGGCAGCCGCATCCAGAATCTCCAGCTTGGTTTCCCGGCCATGCTTTTGCACGTCCTGCGCCTTGTCGTAGCTTTCGATCAGCGCGCGGTACGGCGGCACGATATGGTCGGTCATGATGGCGGCGAACTCCATCGCGTCGGCGCGGTTCCAGGTGCTCATCACTTCAGCCAGTACCGCATACGTGTCGATCGGCACGGCGCCGGCCTGCGTCACGCGCGCCATGGTGATGTCGGTGGCCATCTTCGACCAGTTGCCCGAGGCGTCGATAATGGCAAACACCTTGTAGCCGGCCGCCAGTGCACTGATGGTGGGAAAGGCCATGCACACGCTGGTGAGCGTGCCGGCGATCAGCAGGGTCTTGCGGCCCGTCTTTTCGATCGCCTCGACCCAGGCCGGATTGGCCCAGGCATTGATCTGCCCCGTGCGCGGGATGTAGACGGCGTCCGGATTGAAATGGTGGATTTCCGGGATCAATGGGCCATTCGGGCCGTCGGGCACGGAAGCGGTGGTGAAGGTCGGCATATTGGCCAGGCGCGACAGCTTGGCCAGCGCCGTGACGTGACCGCGCAGCACATGCTGTTCGATGTCGCGCACCAGCTGGAACAAACCGCTCTGGTGGTCGATCAGCAGCATGACGGCGTCGTCGGGATCAATCATCGGTGGCAAACCTTGGAAGTTGGCGGGGGTGCTCATAGTGGTCTCCTGAAAAACCATGCCGTGGGATGCGGCATGGGTACTGCACAAATTAACTACACAAATTACGTCGCGATGCGGGCAAAGCGGCCGCTGTTGAAATCCTCGAACGCCTGCACGATTTCCGCTTCGGTGTTCATGACGAAGGGGCCATGACCGACGATGGGCTCGTCAATCGGCTCACCACTCAGCAGCAGTACCACGGCGTCATTGTTCGCTTCGACGGTGATGCTGTCGCCATCGCGCTCGAACAGCGCCATCTGCGCCTCGCGCACCACGCTCTGGCCGTTGACCAGCACCGTGCCATGCAGGACGATCAGCGCCGTGCTCCAGCCTGGCGTGACGGGCAGTTCCGTCAGCTTGCCCTGGGCCAGGCGCAAGTCCCACACCTGCATCGGCGAGAACGTGCGGGCCGGGCCGTGCTGGCCATCGAAGTCGCCGGCGATCACGCGCACCGCACCGGCGCCATCGGGCAACGCTACCGTGGGAATGGTGCCGCTGGTGATGGCTTGGTAGTCGGGCGCCGTCATCTTGTTCTTTGCCGGCAGGTTGACCCACAGCTGCACCATTTCCAGGGTGCCACCCGACTGCGTGAAGGCAGGCGAGTGAAACTCTTCATGCAGGATCCCGGCGCCGGCCGTCATCCATTGCACGTCGCCGGGGCCGATCACGCCGCCCTGGCCCGTCGAATCGCGGTGCGCCACTTCGCCCTTGTAGACGATGGTCACCGTTTCAAAGCCGCGGTGCGGGTGCGAACCGACGCCGGGCGGATGCGTGCCGGGCGCAAAATCGGCGGGGCCGGCGTAGTCGAGCAGCAGGAATGGGCTCAGCTGCTTGCCATGGCCGTTATACGAAAACATCGAGCGCACGGGAAAACCGTCGCCGACCCAGTGCTGGCGCGGTGCGCTATAGATACCTGTGACTGTGTTCATCTCGATCTCCTGTGGGGTGTGCATGACGATGGAGACAGAATACGCTTGCAACGATGGAGGCGGTAGACGGTAAAATCCGCCATCAGCGTTCTAAAAATAGAACGATCAAGGAGGCAGCATGCAGGATTTGAATGACTTGTATTACTTTGTGCAGGTGGTCGACCATGGCGGCTTCGCGCCGGCCGGGCGCGCGCTGGGCATGCCGAAATCCAAACTGAGCCGGCGCATCGCGCTGCTGGAAGAGCGCCTCGGCGTGCGCCTGCTGCAGCGCACGACGCGGCATTTTTCCGTCACCGACGTAGGGCAGACGTTTTACGAACATTGCAAGGCGATGCTGGTGGAAGCGGAAGCGGCGCAAGAAGCGATCGAACTGACGCGGGCCGCGCCGCGCGGCACGGTGCGCCTGTCCTGCCCCATCGCCCTGCTGCACTCCCTGGTGGCGCCCATGCTGGCTGGTTTCATGCGCGAGCATCCGCAGGTGACCCTGCTGCTCGAAGCGAGCAACCGCCGCGTCGACCTGGTGGCCGAAGGCATCGACGTGGCCATCCGCGTGCGTCCGCCGCCGCTGCCCGACAGCGACCTGGTGCTGCGCGTGCTGGCCGAGCGCAGCCAGTGCATGGTGGGGAGCCCGCTGCTTTTCGGCGACGCCGCCAGGCCAATCGCACCGGCCGACCTGGCCGACTGGCCCAGCCTGGCCCTGGGCATGCCGCAACAGCACTACCAATGGGATTTGCACGGCCCGGACGGCGCGCGCGCCCAGCTGCGCCACGTGCCACGCTTCGTCACGGGCGACATGCTGACCTTGCGCGACGCGGCCGTGGCCGGCGTGGGCGTGGTGCAGCTGCCGACCATGATGATCACCGAGCAGGTAGCCAATGGCAGTCTGCTGCCGCTGATGGAGCAGTGGCGGCCGCAGCGTGAAATCATCCACGCCGTGTTTCCCTCGCGGCGCGGCCTGCTGCCGGCAGTGCGCGCGCTGATCGACTATCTGGCGCACAGCTTCGCCGCGCTGGAGGAAGAGTGAGGGTTTTCAGGTACGATGGCGTACTCTCGAATCGCCTGGATACCGCATGCGTTTATTGATTTTATCGGACTTGCATCATGAATTATGGCGCGACGCAGCGCCGCAAGGCGATCTTGCGCTCAGCTGTCCCGACGCCGTGATCCTGGCCGGCGACATCGACACGGGTACCCGCGCCGTCGCCTGGGCCGCCAGCACGTTTGCGGGACTGCCGGTGCTGTACGTGCATGGCAATCACGAAGGCTATGGCCACCATCTGGACAAGGTGCGCCAGGAGCTGCGCAGCGCCTGCGCCGCCACGGCCAACGTGCATTTTCTCGACGCCGATAGCCACGTCATCACCGACCAGGCAGGCAACGCCGTGCGCTTCCTGGGCGCCACGCTGTGGACGGATTTCCGCCTGCTGGGCGACGACACGCGGCAAGCGGCCATGCGCGACGCGGAAGCCGTCATGAACGACTACAAACGCATTCGCCTGGCCAACATGGGCTTTCGCAAATTGCGCGCGGCCGACACGGCCATGTTCCACGCACAGCAAAAAGCCTGGCTGACGCGCGAACTGGCGCAGCCCTTCGAGGGCGCGACAGTCGTCATCAGCCACATGGCGCCGTCGCTGCTGTCGGTCGATGATGCGTATGGCAGCGACGGATGTTCGCCCGCCTATGCCTCGCGCCTAGACGATCTGGCCGCGCAGGCGGACCTGTGGGTGCACGGCCACCTCCACATCTCGCGCGACTACCTGATCGGCCAGTGCCGCGTCGTAGCTAACCCTTGCGGCTACAGGACGCGTAGCGGCACGCCGCAAAATCCCCAGTTCAACCCGAACTTCATCGTCGAACTGCCGGCCCGCTAATCATCAGGTTTGAGGCGGCCCGCCAGCCATTGCTGCAGGCGGTGCTTGCCGGCCCGGCGCGCCGCCCGTGGCGATGCCTCCGACTGGTGCGCGCCGGCGCCGCCGCGCAGCCTGGCGGCCGCCACCAGCGGGTTGCGCGGCTTGGATACAGGCTTGAGCTTGAGCTTGATCTTCATGTCTTCTCCTCTCAGCCCTTGATGCAAACGACCTGGCGCAAGGTATGCACCACTTCCACCAGATCGCTCTGATGCGCCATGACGGCGTCGATATCTTTATACGCGGCCGGGATTTCGTCGACCACGCCACCATCCTTGCGGCACTCGATGCCCGCCGTTTGTTCGGCCAGGTCGAAGCGGTTGAAGCGGCGCTTCGCCTCGCTGCGGCTCATGCTGCGCCCCGCCCCGTGCGAGCAGGAACAGAACGACTCCGGGTTGCCCTTGCCGCGCACGATGAAGCTGCGCGCCCCCATGCTGCCGGGGATGATGCCCAGCTCGCCCTGCCGCGCCGAAATGGCGCCCTTGCGCGTCACATACAACTCTTCATTGCCATGCGTTTCGCGCGCGATGTAGTTGTGGTGGCAGTTGATGGCCTCCCCGTCCAGACGGAACGGCGGCGCATGCCGGGCCAGTACGTCGAGCACGCGACGCATCATTTCGCTGCGGTTGAGCAGCGCGTAATCCTGCGCCCAGTCCACCGCTTCCACGTAATCGTCGAACACCGTGGAGCCTTCGCTGACATACGCCAGGTCCGCGTCCGGCAACTGCAACTGGTGGCGCCGCATATCCTTCTGCGCGGCGGCGATGAAATAGCGGCCGATCACGTTGCCGATACCGCGAGAACCAGAATGCAGCATGACCCACACGCGCTGTTCCTCGTCGAGGCAAATTTCAATGAAGTGGTTGCCGCCGCCCAGGGTGCCCGCCTGGCAGATCCACGTGCGCTCGAACTGGCGCAGCATCTTGGCGATGCCGCGGTGACGTTCGACAATGTGCGCCAGGCGGTCGCCGAGGGGCCGCACGGCCCGCACCTGGCGCGAAACTTGCACACGGCTCCATTCGTGCTGCTCGAAACCGACGGGCACTTCCGCTTCGATGGCGCTGCGCAGGCGCGCCAGGTTGTCGGGCAGGTCGCTGGCCATCAGGGTAGTGCGCACGGCGTTCATGCCGCATCCGCTCATACTACATGGTAACTGTTACCAACACTGTTTTACCTATGACGGACGGGTACTGACCGAAGGTAACAAAAATCGGTGCTAACGTAGACAGATGGGACCTTAGAAATGCTCACCAGCGGTATCTAACGCTACGTAACGCTACGATTCGCTCTTCAGATGGGAAATGCGTTGAGAGATTTGTCCATCCAGCTGCTCCATCGTGAGGTAGAAGATGTTGTTGCCTTCGTTGCGGTCGATAGTTCCGTACTTCCTCGGATACTTCAACTGCCACGCATCAAAGCGTCGCCGGAACGTCTGCTCCAGCCGTGACTGGTCTATAGCGAGAACCTTGTTGTCGGCGACGTGGGTGACCGACAATCCGCATTGGAAAATGGCGTTTCATCACCACAAGACAATTTCACTTAGACAGCGGTACTTTTTAGGAATTTAAATCAGGACTGTCTTTTTTCGCCTCATGAATTATACTGTACGCATATACAGTATTTTTTTGTAAGAAATCTTCCAACCCTAACCACGTGACCAAATTCAATGCTGTGCCCACCCCTCATCCAAAGCGATTCCGCTCGCGAGCTGTTGCAACTGCCCCTACAGGATGTATGGCGTGCGAGCGAACTCGCTCTGTCCAGGTCGACGACCTGCACGACCGGTCACGCGGCTTTGGATGCGGAACTGCCAAATGGAGGATGGCCTAGGTCCGCTTTGGTAGAGGTACTGCTTCAACAGGCGGGCATCGGCGAGATGCAGTTGCTCAAACCCGCTCTCGCCAAGTTAGCAACTACGCAACGCATCGCATTGATTCAGCCACCATATCTACCGCACGCCATGACGTGCAAGTCCTGGGGGCTTGTTGACCGCAACTTGCTTTGGCTTCGGCCGAGCAGTTCGGCCGATGCGCTTTGGTCTGCGGAACAAATCTTGAAAAACGGCTCGTGCGGGGCCGTCGTGCTTTGGCAGTCGAACGTCCGCTCAGAATCCTTGAGGCGGTTGAACCTGGCAGCCCAAAGCACAGATACATGGCTATGGCTGATACGGCCGCTTTCCAGCAGTGTCGACTCGTCGCCATCACCGCTTCGAATCGCGCTTCGGCCAGCTTTTGGCGGTGTATCGGTCGACATTATCAAACGTCGGGGGCCTCATTGTGAGAACCCTTTTTTTATACCGCTTGCGGACATGCCCGCTGGTCGTCAGCATCTGGATGTAGACCATGAAATTACTGTTAAGCGTGTACCTTCCACTACTGCCATTAGAAACGCTGCGGCCATCCTGGTCTGAGCCAGGTGCGTATGCAGTAATGCATCAGGAGCAGGTCACGGCGATATCGCCCGATGCCGCGCACAGCGGCGTGCGCTTGGGGATGCGCATTGGCGGCGTATCGGCCATCGCACCTGATACGGTGATACTTGAGCGCAGTCTCGAAAAGGAGGCCTTGGCGCTGGATGCCATCGCTATGGCTCTGTTGCAGTACACCCCAGAGGTAACGCTTCAAGACGACTTCTCTATCCTGATGGATGTGAGCGCCAGCCTGCGTTTGTTCAAAGGGCCGCATGCCATCTGCGGGGCCATAGCTCGCAGTATTGCTGCGCTGGGTTTCACCGCGCGCCTTGGGGCAGCGCCTACCGCGCAAGGAGCGTGGCTGCTTGCCAGGAGTTTTCGCCGCAAAGGTACCGTGTTCCGCCGGCGCGCGTTGACTATGAAATCGCTGGAACGCATGCTCGACAGACTGCCGTGCGGATTGCTGCCTGGCGCCGCGGCATACGACGAATGGCTGGCCGGCATTGGAGCCAAGAACCTCGGCGCATTGCAACGTCTGCCACGCACAGGCCTGCTTCGACGCACTAGCAAAGACCTGCTTGCGGACCTCGACCGAGCTTATGGCCAGGCGCCGGAGATGTTCGAGTGGATTAAGGTACCGTTGACGTTCTCAGAACGGGTTGAGACCTTTGACCGTATCGAACATGCTGATGCACTGCTGCATGGCGCGACACGACTTATCCTCCAACTCGTGGGTTGGCTGACGTCGCTCCAACAGGCGGTTCGTGTTTTCACTATCGTTTTGGAGCATGAGCGCGGGCGTGCGGCGATGACTCCGACTGAACTCGAAATCGCGCTTGCGGAGCCAGCCTGGCACGAGGCCCACTTGGTGCGATTACTCAAGGAGCGCCTTGGCAAGGTTGAGCTCATCGCGCCCGTCATCGCATTGCGGCTCGACGCCAAGAAAATCGAACCGATGCTTCCGCCGAATGAGTCCTTGTTCCCAGAGCCCGGTGGGTCGCCCCAAGATTTCCACCGGCTGCTGGAGTTGCTTACCGCACGCCTCGGAGCTGAGAACGTACTGACGCCGGCCGCAATGCAGGACTACCGGCCCGAGGTCTGCAACGAATGGGTGCCACTTACGGAAAAATATCGCAAATTGGATGGCGATGAAGTCCTGGAAGGACGCCCGTTCTGGCTCCTGCCAAAACCGATTCCACTGTTGATGCGTGGCGAGCGGCCGTTCTACGGGAGCCCGTTGAAAATTATTCAAGGTCCGGAGCGTCTCGAGGCCGGATGGTGGAACGACAAAACGGCGGCGCGCGACTATTTCATTGCGCAGGGCACCGACGCGTCCTGCTACTGGGTCTATCTCGAACGAACGAAGGAGGCCCGCTGGTATCTGCACGGTCTATACGCCTGAGCCATGAACACCACTTCCCTACCCTTGCCGGCCCCAGTACTACCCGACTATGCCGAGCTTCAGGTATTCAGCCACTACACTTTCTTGCGAGGCGCTTCGGCTCCTGAACAACTGGTCGCACGCGCCGCAAAACTTGGATACGCCTCCATCGCGATTACGGATGAATGCACTTTGGCCGGCGTCGTCAAGGCCCACATCGCCGCCAAGGAGTTCGGAATCCATCTGGTCATCGGCAGTCAAATGACGGTGACTCCCGAGGATGGAAGTTCTCCTTTCGCTCTCATCATCCTGGCGACGAATAGAAATGGATACGGGAACCTCAGCGAACTGATTACCGTCGCGCGGACTCGTACTGAAAAAGGTTCCTACCTAGTCCGGCCCCACGATATCGCCTCGCCGGTTGGTGACCTGGTGCATTTGCGGAGCCTGCCAGATTGTCAGTTCATTCTCGTGCCGAAATACAACGCCAGCTATGATGAGGTGGAACGCCAAGCTGCGTGGCTGATTCAATGTGTACCTGGTCGCGCCCGCATCGCACTCACCTTGCACCACCGCGCCCAGGACGAAAAGCATCGGGCACTGGTGTCCGGTATATCCGAGGAATTCGGGATGCCCGTCGTCGCAACCGGTGATGTCTGCATGCACGTCCGTTCATACAAGCCCCTTCAAGACACGATGACTGCAATCCGCCATGGCATACCGGTCGCACAATGCGGGTACCGGCTGGCGCCAAACGCTGAGCAACATCTGCGTTCCCGAGTACGCCTGGGTAACCTCTACTCGCGGGAAGCGCTCGACGAATCGGTCCGGGTCGCGCAGCTTTGTGAATTCTCACTCGATGAGCTGCGATATGAATATCCGCAAGAATTGGTTCCTGACGGCGAAACGGCGACGTCGTACCTTCGCAGAGAGGCATACATTGGCGCGCACTGGCGTTTCCCGGCAGGTATCCCAGAGAACGTCCAGGCGCTACTGGAACGCGAGCTAGGCATCATCGCCGAACTCCAGTACGAATCGTATTTTCTAACGGTCTTCGATATCGTGCGGTTCGCCAGGTCGCAGCACATTCTCTGTCAGGGCCGTGGCTCGGCCGCAAATTCGGCTGTATGCTACTGTCTGGGCGTCACGGAAGTCGACCCATCGCGCGGCACGTTATTGTTTGAACGGTTCATCTCAAAGGAGAGAAACGAGCCGCCTGACATCGATATCGATTTCGAGCACCAGCGGCGCGAAGAGGTCATTCAGTACATTTACAAGAAATACGGTCGGATGCGTGCCGCCCTTACAGCCGTAGTCATTTCGTATCGACCGCGCAGCGTGCTACGCGATGTCGGAAAGGCCCTGGGCGTTGACCTCTCGGTCGTAGATAAGGTCGCGAAGGCCTCCCACGGTTGGGGTGGGAAATCGGACCTTCAAGAGCGCCTGGTCTCGTGCGGCTTCGACCCAAACTCACCCATCGCTGAGAAGTGGGCGGAGTTGGCCGACAGGTTAATGCGTTTCCCGCGCCACCTCTCACAGCATCCGGGCGGGTTCGTCATCTCCCACACCAAGTTGTCCAGGCTGGTGCCTATCGAAAACGCTGCGATGGCGGAACGTAGCATTATCCAGTGGGACAAGGACGACATCGATGCCGTCGGCCTTCTCAAGGTGGACGTGCTCGCACTCGGGATGCTGTCGTGCATCCGGCGCGCACTTGACCTTGTATCTGAGCAGCGTGGAGCGCGGTTCGAACTCGGCGACGTTCCGGCTGAAGACCCTGCCACATACGAGATGATTTGCCAGGCCGACACGGTAGGCGTATTCCAAATCGAGTCGCGCGCGCAGATGTCGATGCTGCCGCGGCTTCAGCCCCGCACGTTTTACGACCTGGTCATTGAGGTCGCCATCATTCGTCCAGGGCCAATTCAGGGCGGGATGATTCATCCGTTTCTTCGTCGGCGGCAGGGTATCGACCCGGTGTCGTACCCGAGCCCTGAAATAGAATCGGCCCTCGAACGCACCTTGGGCATCCCGATTTTCCAGGAACAGGTCATGCAAATCGCTATGGTTGCTGCTGGATTTTCACCTGGTGAAGCTGACGCCTTGCGCAGGGCGATGGCGGCATGGAAGCGCAAAGGCGGTCTCGAGCAGTTTGAATACAAACTCATGCACGGCATGGCGGAACGTGGGTACACCACCGAGTTCGCGACATCAATCATCGGCCAAATCAGAGGGTTCGCCGAGTACGGTTTCCCCGAGTCTCATGCCGCCTCTTTTGCGCTCCTGGCGTATGCATCGAGTTGGCTGAAGTGCCATGAGCCAGCAGCGTTCCTGACCGCACTGCTGAACAGTCAGCCAATGGGGTTCTACTCGCGTTCCTCCCTCGTACAGGATGCCTGCCGTCACGGCGTCGTGGTGCGCCCTGTCGATGTGTCCGTTAGCAACTGGGATGCCCAGCTCGAACCCATTTCCGACGGTTCGCCGCCGGCTGTACGCCTGGGCCTCAACAACATCAAGGGCCTCGAACAGGAGGCGGCCTGGCGCATTGAGGAGGCGCGCGCCATTGAGCCGTTCGAAAACACGTCCGACCTGGCGGCACGCGCAAATCTGAATGCCGGCCACCTCAATGCCCTGGCGAGCGCCAATGCCCTCGAGTCGCTCTCAGGCAATCGCCGCCAGGCACTGTGGGAGGCAGTGGCCAGCGTGCCCGATAAAGGTCTCCTGCGGTCCGCCACGGTCATTGAAGAGCCGGTCGAGATGGACGCGCCGAGTGAAGCCGAAAATATCGTGGCCGACTACAGGCACCTGGGACTGACACTGGGACGCCACCCGCTTGCACTCCTGCGCCCGCGACTCGCTGCAATGAAGTTCCTCCCCGCAGAAATCTTGAACCAGTTTGACAATGGTCGATTGGCCCGCGGTTGCGGCATCGTCACGGTTCGCCAGCGACCGGAGACTGCCAAGGGCGTGATATTCGTGACCATTGAAGATGAATCCGGTACGGTGAACGTCATTTGCTGGCCCAACCTGGTGGAGCAGCAGCGCAGGGAGCTGATGGGTGCCAAGCTACTTGGCGTCTACGGTGTGTGGCAGTGTGAGCGCAACGTACGGCATCTGGTTGCAAAGAGGCTTGTGGACCTGAGCCACATGCTTGGAGAGCTGGATACCAAGTCGCGGAATTTTCATTGAATGCGAGGGGGAACCCACCTTGCTAAACGGTCTTTGTAGATTTCATCGTGCCATTCGTCGTCTACTTCGATAGGCGTGCAGAACCAGTCGAATGAAATTTGCCGAGACACTGTGATGTAGTAGACGCACCTGCCTATTCTTCCGTTTCCAATAGCCAGAGAATTTTACGCCCGATTGTTCGGAGGTGTGAGTAACGTTCAGGTGCGATGTTAAATTCCATTTCATAATTGTTTTTTCTTTAATGCAACTAAATGTGGTATATTTGTCATGTTTAATTAGAAAGTGGTCAGATGGACGAAAATGTTTCGGCGTGGCCTGCAGAGCGAGAGTTCCATGCACTGGCACTTACAGGTGGCGGTTTCCGTGGGCTCTTCACCGCCCAGGCGTTGGCAAGTATCGAGGAAGCCACTGGCGGACCAATAGGGCGTCATTTTGACCTTATCTGTGGAACTTCAATTGGCGGGATAGTCGCGATTGCCGCCGCCTTTGAAGTCCCTATGTCCAAAGTTGTCGAGGTTTTTACTTCTTGCGGGCCGAGTATTTTTCCTCCAGAGCGACGCGCGCCGCACGGAGCGCTCGCGCACAAATTAGACTTGATTAGGCACCTCGGTAAGCCCCGCTACTCAACTGCTCCGTTACGAGATGCTATCGAGCAGCTCATTCCTCGTGGCACTCTTTTCGGTGACGCAATTCATCCGGTTGCTATTCCTGCGGTGAACCTTACTCAAGGAAGCCCACAAGTATTCAAGACGCGTCACAAAATTGAGTGGCAACGTGACAGCAATTTCGCTGCAGTTGATGTTGCGCTTGCTACCGCTGCGGCACCAACCTTCTTTGAACTTGCTGAAATCGGAGGAGACCGATATGCCGATGGTGGCCTGTTTGCAAATGCGCCGGACCAGATTGCATTGCACGAGGCCGAACATTACTTTGGCGTGTCGCCGGCTTCATTCCATCTACTGAGCATCGGGACGACGACGAAGTCTTATTCGGTCGCGCATTCTGCAGGCCGACAGTTCGGTATTGGTAGCTGGATGAAGGACACACGTTTGGTTTCAGTAATGATATCGGCGCAGCAGCAATTTGTAGGACAGCTTATGGCCCACCGCTTGGGTTCGCGGTATGTTCGAATAGACCGAGAACCATCGCATGAGCAGGCTGAAGAGTTAGGGCTTGATGTCGCGACCGACGGAGCACGGGCCACGCTCATTAGCTTGGCGAGGAAAGCTGTGTCCGACACACTCAACACAACCTTGACGCCTTTTTTAAAGCACGCTCCTTACTTAAAGATTATTAGAGACTGAATATGGGTAAAGCAGCTCAACTTTTTAGCGGTAACGCTCCAGACTCGTTAATAAATCGCCTGACGCCTAGTGTGGCGCAACGCGAGTTCTTGCAATTGCAGTGGAATACGATGCGAGATGCCGTCTGCCCGAAGCTACGCGATGATTCAGGCTTCCCAATCTCTACTTGGCTACAAGGGTCCTACAAGTACGGAACACTTATAAAACCCGTTCATCTTCATGAGGAATACGACGTTGATGTCGGCATCTATTTTGAGTGGGTAGGGAAAGTGGGGGAGGCCTACCCGGCGCCAGAACAACTGCGCGCCTGGGTGCAGAATCGGCTGTCGGACTACGGAAAAGAATGTGAAGATGTGGAGCGAATAGAGGAACCTGCGAAAGAACGCTGTTCGCGTGCGCTTTTCAAGAGACAATTTCATATCGATACGCCCGTCTACCACTTGGACCGGTCCACTGACACGCGCCGTTTAGCCACCCTTGCTAAGGGCTGGGAATCGAGTGACCCCAAACCAATTTACAAATGGTTCAGAGATGCAGCTAGTGGCGCAGAACGTGAGCAACTTCGGCGCCTAATCCGATATATGAAAGGTTGGGCGGCGGTCGCCTTTGTAGAGACGCCAGACTCGCGCCCGTCATCCATTCTCATTACGGTTGTCGTCACGGAGGCTTTTCAGGCCGCATGGCTTGAACGGCTACTTGGCTTGAAGGATGACGACGACGCGCTCGTTGACGTCATCACCCGCGTCCACAACAGGCTGTTCGCCGTCAGAGAGGTTCGTAACCCCGTTGATAGGGACGAAGACCTGAACCGCATGACGGATGATGCTTGGGATGCCTTTCTAAGTAATATGCAAGGCCTGCGTGACGCGGCTGAACAAGCGATAGACGCAAACGACGAGGCTGCTGCTGCGCTTATATGGTCGCAGCCCTTTTCGTTCCTTATGCCGCTTCCTGACGTAGCGGCGGTGGAAATGCAGGAAGAAGTGTCTGGCAGAGCAGTGATGCAGATTCCAGATATTGAGATAGCTGTGTTTGTTGGAGATAGCAAACAGCCTGAAGTGATATATGACAACGAAGTGCCCGGCGTTGCGAAAAATTGTTGGTTAGTATTCCGAATCAAGAATCAACACATTATCCCGGATTACGCCACGGTCGAGTGGACTGTACGTAACGCCGGATATGAAGCAGATGGCATTGGAGACCTTGGCCATCGGAAAATGGGCATGCGACTTTTAACTGTGCGTGAGCATACCCGGTATTCAGGCAAGCACTACATGGACTGTGTCGTGAGAGTGAATGGGCAGGTGTATGCGGCAAGGAGAGTAGTGGTCCATATTAAAAATATTCTCCGAGCAGAACGAAATCCTCCAAAGCCAGCCTACACGAAGCTGGTTAGTCGGCTGCGTCGTCGGCGCTAAATTTTCTACTGGAAATCCCTCGATTTTGTCGGAATCTCACCATGTAAATGGCTTAGTTCGACCAGGCGCTTCGCGACCAAGTGCTTCACACAGCTGTCAGATTGCCATATGCCGTAGACGCCCAACAGTTCAGCGCTCATAAGCTCCCGGCGGTATTCCTCGACGAGGCTTGGCCAACAAATGACGTTGACTGTCCCGTGTTCATCTTCCAGCGTGATAAAGACCACACCGTGGCTGTACTTGGGCGCTGCCGGACGGTGACGATGCCGCAGGCGCGAGCGAGCTAACGGTCAGCGAACCCAGCCAGCGCATCGCTTGTAATGAAGCGCCGCTCAGTCAGCGTCGCGCGCAGAAACGACAGCGGACGGTTGCGCAGCGTCAGACCAAGACGCTTACAGTCCGTACCCAGCATGACCATTCGAGGATATTCATCGCCGGCCTTCTAGGCCGACAACTCGACGCTGGAGTATGATGGCGCGAGGCTAATATCGACGCAAAAGGCACTATGAATATTGAACTCGGCGATGAGCCGCAAGACGAATCGGAAGCGGCGCTCTTTGCCGCCCTGCCATTAGATTTCCCACGTCCAAGCAACTTAGGGGCCGTTTCAGGCGCCCAGCCTAAATTTTCAATGAATCGGTACCAAGGCCGTTTCTACAGCCCTGGCTGCTCGCCGCCGGAGCTAATCGAGCGCTGGAACAACTGCGAAGACCTTGCGCAACAACTCGCCGTAACGTCCCTTGACTCCAAGGCCGGGAAACGCTCGCACATGTCAGAGACTGAGATTCTCGACCAATATTTGCCGCGGCTGATTGCAACGGGCTGGGTATCCGAGCCAGAGGCCAAGTGGGTAATGCGCCGAACCGCAGAACTGGTCGGATGGCCGGCGCCGCCATCCGCGTCCCCCTGACTTGCTTCGTGCCAGCAGCACATGGCGTTGATAATCCGACCACATCCGTACCAAGCCGCCGCCAGTTAACGAAAGCCGCACTCAGGCGGCTTTTATCCAGCTCGTTGAGGCCCGACCGTCACTGGATGCATCAGTTGTTGAATGAGCTTTCGCTAGCGGCCCGGGGCGGGAGTTAGCAAAGGCGTCAACGAGCAAACCACGACTCGCCTCGCGCCTCGCGTGAGGGCCACGTAGAGGTGTTGCGCGGTCATGCGCTCGGGCTCAAGAATGACCGCAACATCAGCCTCCAGCCCTTTCAGTAAAAGTGTGCTGCCAACGGCGCGCCGGCCCAGCGGCCGACCCATATGGCGGTTGCGCTCGCGCATCTGCATCGCCGCGCCAGTAAACCCGCCTTCTCCCCCAGCTGCTCTCAGTGCTGAGATACAGCAGTGCAGTACTTCCGGGCGGTAGACACGCGCACCGCGTTGGTCTGCAAGCGACTGGAGTAGGTCAATCGAGGTCGTGTGGTTGGGAGTCGTCACGAAAGTGACTGCTGCGGTTTCCGCAGGCGTAGCGGGCGTGCGAGCTCGGCCTCCTCGTATTGTTTCTACCCGCGCGAGCAAGTTTGCAGTCCCCACCTCGGTCATCAACGAAGTGGCGAACTCGGCCAGCAGCCGCAGCGCATTGGGACTCGCTAAGTCGAACTGGCGCGCGAAGTTCAATAGGTCTTTCAGGTCGACCGCCTCGACGGAGGTAGCGCCCGGCGTCTGCATGGTGAGTTGATGGCGACCATTGACATTCATGGAGTCGCCAATTACAAGAACCCGGCCATCTCGGTTTGGCGCCACCGTGCGTGCGGCCACGAGTCGCTGCTGCATTTCCATGCCTTGGGTTAGTTGAACCCACTGGACGCCATCTGGCGCTTCACGCAGGTCTACAGGCTGACCCGCCTGCAATGATACTCGGGCTTGAAGTAGCCAGGCGCCTAGTTCATCCATGCCTGCCAGCCGCCATCGCCAAGGGGTCTGCAGCGCGCCGATGGGCGGGAACGCAGTCTGAGCCTCACGTTCCCAGTGGACAAGTGGGTCGCGGAAGCCAAATATCGCCTGCATTGGGTCACCGAGAATGCAAGTGGGCAGCGTCTGCGCGATGGAACAGATGATGGCATGCTGTGTGGCATTGCAATCTTGGTACTCATCCACCAGCAAACGCGAATAAGTCGAGGCTATGGGGTCACTGATGTGACCGGCCTGCAGCAGTCCTTGCACTGCAACTCGGATGACTGCGTAGTCAGCGTTCGGGTTGGCTAGCTCGAGAACGCGCGCGTTCAGGCCAGCGCGTAGCGGAAACTTCGCCGCTAACCGCATGGAGAAACCGTCGATGGTCGAAACTTTGTACGCCGAGCTCGGGACGCCGCCACGCTGGAGCCTGGCGCGTAGCGCCGTGACTCCAGCGTTGGTGTGCGTTAACACCAAGACTGGCTTGCTGCCCGTATGTTGACTCAGCGCATCCGCGATGAGTTGGGTCTTGCCGCATCCGGCTGGGGCAGTAACTGAGCCCAGACGCGCTTGAAAGATGTCGATTTCAGGCTGCGGCACTCGCCCACCTCCCAAGTTGATTCGTGATTTCGATGAAGCCCGGCTCTGCATTCGCAATGTTGGGGCCGACGATATCCTTAGCGATTTCTTGGAAACCTGTCACCGACTTGAACCAGCCGTTCTTGTTGTTGCGGGCGGCAACTCCGAGCAATGCTCTACTAGCCGGTGTGTACCTCCCAATTAGCCGTTCGACCTCTATTGCGTCCAAGGTGGTCTGGCCGTTCGACTTCGACTTTATGTGCTCAGCCATGAGCTCGCGGCCAACCATCTCATCCGCCTTATTCAACAGCGCATCTACCGCGTCATCGCTTGAATGGAGGAAGAGCTCATCCTCAAGTGCCAAGCCTGGCCGCCAGGCAAGGTAATGGCCGCCAGCCGCAACGAATCTATCGACGAGTCCGACAGTTGAAACCGGCTTGTCTGCATCGACGAAGACGAGGACGCGATAGCCCAAATTGAGAAACGCTTCTCCTCGCGTGAAGCATTGGTCAGGGCTACCTCCGCCTGCGTCCACGTATGCGCCTCCATGGGCCAAAAATGATGTCGCGCCGCATTGAACCCACCACTGGTCCATACCGCGAGCGAATCCGACCTCGCTAGCGCCTTCGCAGACGATGACAGACTTGGCCAGGAAGGCCTCGGCCGATTTGCGCAAGGTACCCTGAATTCCGTCGTCGGTACCAGCACATGTGGCCGTGTGGATACCCGCACGCTGGCGTACGACAAAAAGCTGGTTGCCAGAGAGTTCCCTGAGCGTTACTGGCGAATGGGTTGTCATAAAGACCTGAAGCGGCTGGGTCGCGTCCTTCGCTCCGAGTGAGTCGAGCAGGCGCATTAGCCGGTGAGGCTCAAGTCCGTATTCGACTTCGTCTACCAGGGCGACGGTGGCAGCCGCCGCTGCGGCCCTCTGCAAACCCGCTACAAGGAGTCGCCCCGAACCGGTACCGAGCGACCGCAAAGGAATGCCGGTCTCGCTGTGGAGGGCGATAGCACCGTCGCCAATCGACACCGAGTGAGCATCAAGTAGCGCTTGAGCGCTCGCACCGACAGCTACGCCAAGAGCGGTCGCTGTCTGGGTGACCACTTGCAGGGTCTGAGCGAGCTGAGGGCCAGCTTGTGCGCCGAAGGTGGCCCGGGCGGCGCGTGCCGCATCGGCGAGTTCCGAGCCAAGATTAGCGCGCTCTTCCGTGAGCCGGTTCAGCACCGAGCCCCTAGCCCAAGAAAGGTTCGTGTTTGCATAGGTTCCGATTCGGGCTGGTGCTAGGAGGCTACGGTCCTTCCAGGCCAGAGACCGCTCCAGTTGTTGCTGAGCGGCCCGGTCGGAATGAAGCGTCCAACTCGGTTCGAGGTCGGCGTTGACCGCGAGCTTCAGCGTCAGAACTGTTTCCAGTCCTGCACGCGGCTCGTCTTCAGTCAGCCCGGTACCGAAGTCAAACCCACGAAGGAACTCTCCGTAGGTGTCGATATTTTTCAGCGCATCGGGTAGTGCACCAATTGTGACCGCAATCATGATGGTTCTAGTTACGTCCAGGCCAAAAAAGTCCGTGTCGCCGAAAGGGGCGCTCCTCCGTGCTCCTAGGCAAAGGTCGATAGCATCAAGGATGGTCGACTTGCCGCTGTCCCCTGGTCCGATAAGGCAGTTCACGCCGTTGGATGGTCTCCAGTCGAACTTCTGTATCGAACGGAAATTTTGAATTTCGATGCGGCGGATACGCGTCATAAGCTCTCTCTGGTAGTCGAACAGGTAATTCCACGCGACGAAAGCCGCTCAAGGGGCACAAGTACTCGTCAGATTCTCCGAACGCAACTCCCTTAGGAAAACCGGCGCTGGGAGTCCAGTCGTCCACGCATCACAAGCAGCCCACATTCGACGTTAAAGTTGACTTAGCGAACTTCTGCATTTGGCCGATTGCCGTAATTGGCAGGTTCCGTTCCGAAGTGGACACTAAACCTCTTAGCGGCGCCCGACCGGCCCATCAGTCCTGGCACAACTATTCCTGCGCATAGGACATGCCAACTTCAGTGTGGTCGGCCGCAAGCATTGTTCGCCATGTCAAACTGGATATAGGCTGCTCCAAGAGCTCGGCAAAATCTTTCATTAAAATAGAGCATCTCGGATTTGATGGGTGCACAGGCTGGCCCGCGGTCTCAAAGACCTGAATCACTCGTAGAAATAGCGCCCTCTGAATAGGCTGGGCCCGCCGGAGACTTCCCTGTCGGGTTCGCATTTGGAGCGCGCCCAAACCGAACCAATTCATCTCCAGGGAACGTTTTTCGTCTACGTACAGGATGCGCGGGAACATATGAGGCCTAAGTTGTTAGGAGGTAAAGGGATGCTACTGGGTGCTGGTCACGAACAAAAAAAGATGTTGCACCAGTTAGCGTACGGCGACACACTCTCCAACACTCTGCCGGTAGCCCCTCTGACATTCCCACCCATTGCCCAAGTAGTTTAATTTCGCGTTCACAGGCAACTCTACAGCGATACATTCCTGACCGGATTGGCGATATCCGCGGACACATTCCCATCCGTTGCCTAGATAGTTCAGCTTCGTGTTTGGGGGCAATGCAACGGCGATACACTCTCCAACACTCTGCCGGTAGCCATGCTGGCATTCCCACCCATTGCCCAAGTAGTTCAGCTTCGCGTTCATAGGCAACCCAACAATGACACATTCTTGCCCAGACTGCCGATAACCGCGCTGGCATTCCCACCCATTGCCTAAGTAGTTCAGCTTCGCGTTCGCAGGCAGCTTAACCGCGACACATTCCTGACCGGATTGGCGATACCCAGGGACACATTCCCATCCGTTGCCTAGGTAGTTCAGTTTTGTGTTTGGGGGCAATGCAACGGCGACACATTGCTGCGCAGTCCGATAATATCCGCGCACGCATTCCCAATCGTTACCTACGTAATTGAGCTTAGCATGGGGCGGCAGTTTAGAACTATTTGAATGTCCTGCCGGTTGGGCCGCCGAGGCACTACCAGAGATTGGTTCTTCATTCGGGGAATATGTGCCAGGCACTAAACTGATGCCTGATTGCGCTTCCGGTACCGGGCTCACAGAAGCGCTATTGGATTCGGGAGAAGAGCTCGACGGCGTGGTCTTCGTACCTGCGGCACCTGTGTACGGATTCACGTTGCCTACCGTGCTCCAGTTGTTGGAGAAGTTACCGTCAGGAGCAGACCGCATATGAGGCTGGACATAGGTTCCGTCTTTTTTGACATACCCTCTGACGGCGACTGGTGCGCCACTACCTCTTGGTGCGGCGAAAGCCAGTGAGAAGCACAACATTAGGCACAAAAGGAAGTAAAATTTGGCGCGCATTGCGTACTCCATATAATCAATTTCTTGAAGCGGATTCAGATTCTCACGCCAACGGCAGCTAATGGCCGCTCCCGGCCCATGAGGATAACCAATTGCCACGCGGGGAAAGTCACACATTGTCACGTCAACATGAATGGTTGCTGCTGGCAGGGAACCGACGGTCGGAACGGCTCCGCGGTACCGCACGACAATAGGTTGTCGAAATGCTTCGTGGTAGTCGCCTGGTCCAGTCCGGAATAGACGAGCGCCATCATAGATGGATAGTTCCTGACGAGATACTTGGATAAAATCGAATATCTGCATTCAACCCGGAGAGCGCCATGTGCGTCAACTACGTAACTGTCTCACGGCAACTGGCCTTCGACTTCTTCCGCACTTCCATGGAGGAAAGCGACGATTGGCGTGATGAACTCTACCAGGACAACGTTGGCCCAATCATCGTTCATGACGAAGCCGGCAATCGAAAAGGCCTGACTGCCACATATGGGTTCGTCCCCAAGCGGCACATGCCACCCGGTCAACGCCTCACGACGATGAACGCCCGTGCTGAGACAGTTGGCCAACTGAGGACGTACAAGTCCGCTTGGGCCAAGTCTCAACTTTGCCTCGTTCCAATGGTCCGCTTCTTCGAGCCAAACTGGGAACAACGAACGCATGTGCGATGGTCTATTGGAATGGCCACCGGTGAACCATTTGCCGTCGCCGGCCTCTACCGGGAATGGGTCGAGGAGGATGGGAAGAAAGCAATTTCGTTCACCCAGTTGACCATTAACGCCGACGACCATCCCTTCATGAGCCGCTTCCATCGACCAGGCGAGGAGAAGCGTTCGTTAGTCATTGTTCCGCCCAGCGAATACGACGAGTGGCTTGGTTGCAAAGACCCAGAACGCGCGAGGACATATCTTCAGCCGTATCCGGCCGACCTGATGTGTGGAGAGCCGGCACCGAAAACACCTGTTTTCAAGCAGCGCGAACTTTTTTGAGCTGAACGTACTCGCTAAAGTGGAGACCCGAGTCTTTCAAGTGGCGCTGGCAGGGCATGCGGCGAAGCGATGCTAGAAGCGACCGGGCGGCCGGCGTCGACTATCGCCAGTTTCCTGAGAACCGCCAAAGAAGCCGACTTGCCCGGCCGCTGCGTGTCGCTCCAGGCCCGGTTCTGCATGCTCTGGCGAGAGTAGAAGGAATCCCACAGGTTGAGCTCACAGTCGTGAAGCGCTACGGTGGATACATCGCGCTGGCTGCCAAGGCCGTGCGGGATGCCGAGTGCTTTCAAAAAGGCCTTCGAAAAGTGGCTGAACGAGACTGCTATGCCGGAGACGAGGGTTGCCTGAGCCTAGGTGGCAATAAACAAGCCGCCCGAGGGCTGCTTTCGTTTAGCTCGCGGCAACCGCTTACGGATGAATACTCTTCCATTCGGTCACCACTCGGTCGGAAGTGCAACGGAAAATTAAAAGGGTGCGGAACTGAACGGAAGGACCGCACTATGGCGACAGGCAGCTACTTATCGCCCCTTGTTATCCAAGAGCGTCCCGCCAAAGTTCATATTGCGCATCTGATAGGACTGGTTTGCGGTCAGCCGTGCCATTTCGTCGATACTGAGAAGGTCAATTCGGCGGTTTGGAAGGTGGCGCACATTGAGCAAACTATCCGGGCCTCGAAGGCCCTTGGCGAAATACATCTTCTTGTTTTTCAGTTGTTCCCGCGCAAAGTTCATGCGCTCTTCAAACTCGGCCCTAGTTAAGGGCGTGTGCATAGGCGTAAACATTCAGTTGTTGCTCTCTAGAATTTGTGAAGGACCGCTTGGACTTTACCATTGATTCGCAGAATCCATTGCATTCCCCAACCTTCAGGTAATGCAAGTGCTTCACGCTCAATCGCAAGTAATGTGGTCTCGTGTCGACGACTTGAAGCCAAACTTGTCACAGTACCTCCATCTCTCCAATGGTACCGAACAGTTTTCGATGACTGAATACTCAAAAGCTGCAGAAATCGAGGCGTTGGAATAGCCGGACTAACTGAACCGAAGTACGCGATGGTCGGCATGGCTCTGCCACATACAGCGAGGGGTTCATCAGGCCCCGGCCTAGGTAGCTCGGTTACCTTGAAGGTAGGTGCAGTAGGCTGTACTGCCTGTGGCTGCCCAGGAGGCACCAGATGCGATGTAAGTTCCACGTAAATAGTACGTCGTTCCCTCTCCAGGAAGCATTGCAAATCCAGGAAGACTAGATTCCCATACGATGGCAGGTAATTTCGTTCCCAGCCGTTTTCTACGCACGCCACGAGGTTTGTTAACAGGTCTCTTCCGTTCTCCGGTTCCAGAAGCGTCTCTGGGTTGTAAGCCCTGAGCAAGACCTCAGTATCCCTGAGCTTGGTCACAGGCATGGGCTGAAAGAGTGCGGTATTCAGTGCATAGCGAACGGTTGAAGCCCAACGACCGGTTGGGAGACCCGCGTCTTCTCGTCCCCCCTCCGCGACAAGCGATTCCAACGTACAGGCCATTTCGACGGTCAGTGGCAAACAGGAGTCGTCCATCTGAGACGCGAACGCTTGAAGGGCGTCTCCGGTAAGAACACCTAGTCGGGACAAATCGCGCCAAAGCTTGTGCAGCGTCGGCGGCACAAAACTTGGCGGTCCTTTGTCTGGAGCGGGAGCGGAAATAGGGCAATCCTCTGGAAATCGCCTCTGCAGCGCCTTGAAGACCGTCGCGGCCGAATCGACACCACGTTTGCTCGCGCGTTCAGCGATTCGCATAAACGTCGCGAGCCTGCCCACATGCCGACACTGCTCGATAGCCGGTGCAAGTTCAATGTGCGGCTCGATGCCTCGCCACAATTCCTCAGAGTCTTCACGGGAGAGGATGTCCAGCGTTGCAGAAGCAATATCTGCCCGGTTTCGCCTTTCCATCGAGATAGCGAGACGGGCGAGTTTTGGGAGCCAATCTCTGTTCGCACGGGCAGCCCACAGCACCATGGCCGCGCCGCTGTCACGGCGTTCCCAAGCCGGATGGTCTAGTGTCCAAAGCAAAAGTTCAAGTAGGGCCTCAGATGCATCACCAGCCGCAGAATTACCGATGTATACGAACGGCGCCGGTGAGGCGTCGCCAACGATTTGCCTGATGTGGTCGATGGCTACCGCTAGCAGTTCCGCTTGCTTGTCTGCACAAACCTTTTTTCCAACCAGAGATATAAGGTGGGATGCAATCGCCCAGCGTTGCGTATGGCGTTCCTCGATAGCCAGTGGTCCATACAGTCTGGCGAGCTCATCGGCGTCCTTGACTTGGGCGTTGATGAGCCGGTCGGCGTCGCTGCCGGAATGATTGTCCGACCAGACTGACCATCCTGCCGCTTGCAGAGTCTGTAGTGCCTCGATGCACATTTGAGTTGCCGCCGAGAAGTTGCGTCGACTCAGCTGTTTGCGCGCGCTCTCAATTTGATTCTGAGCTTCACTTACTGCTGAACTCTTGCCAAACGTCCCAGGGAGAAAGAAGCGGTCATCCTCGGCATCCTCCTCGGTCACGTCATCGCTCGGCTCCTGGTTACCAGCTCCAAGTCTTTGCGTTTTGTCGCCGTCATCTTGCTCATCACGGAGACCGAAACTCGATGTCAACTGTTCAATTTGGCTTTCGTCGAGTTTGGACCTCACCTCACCCAAGAGACGAGCGAAGTCGGGGCGAAGGTCCGCCGGCAAGCTTGAGACGAGGGTTCGTAACAGCAACCAGGCTCGTTCAGTGTTTAACGAGTTTGCAATTGAACGGACCCGAGCCTTTACTTGTATTAGGTCGTCAGGATTATTTGCCAACTCTGAGATGATGGCGGCGTACTCGCATCCCCAGTCGGTCAGGTGTCGCTCGTCACCATGTTGGTACACTTCCAGTAGTGCCCAACGCAACTGCCAGTTCGCCTGTTCACGGGTGTGATGTAGTAGCGAGAGCAGAGCGGCCTGCTCCTCGAGCGCTGCTCCTGGAAACCGCATGCCAACAAGGGTTGAAACGCGGTCGAGGTTGCCGCTCGTCGCCTGAGCGAACAACTCATCGAGGGTGCCACAACTCTGATGTTGGAAGTATCTAACGGCATCTAAGAAAAGCGACCGACGGCAGAGTTGTCCTATGAAATTTCCCTTGTCGGTACGGATAAATCGTTGGAACGTCATCTCGCCCGCGGCACGTTCCAATAGGCCAGCGATTTGGGCAAGCGACGAAGCTTGTACGGGCGAAGTTGCGGGTAGCGTCTCCAATGTGCCGACCATCATGGACAACTGGTCTTCCTTGTACCAGCTTGGCCCCATCGAGAACGATAGCACCGATTTATAAGTTCTAAGCGCTTCCTCGGGCGCTTCCAGCCTCGCCAATAGTGGGACAATTTGCAGAAGCTCTGGAACGAGCTCAAACCTGTTCTCCACGTTCGCCGCGACGTAGTCTCTCCAGAGTAATACGAGCGAGAAAACCTGATTAGTGTTCGCTCCATCGGGGGCACGCTCGATGAAGAGGCGCAGAACTTCTTGGAGCACCTTCCGAAATCCTTCGTTGTACAGGCCAAGCTGTACGCCGAACCCGCGCTCCATTGCGTCGAGCAAGACCATCGCTTTCGTCGGAAAACAGTCAAGCACCAGCTTGGCGAGACGTCGGTATAACTGCGGCACCAGGGTCTCGGGAATGAGGTAACTTGACTCCCAGTGGATACGCGATTCAAGCTTGAACGAGAAACAAGGCAGAAGTGCATCGGCCAGGAACGACCATACGGCTTGCAAACCAGCTGGGTCTTTTGCCGCCGTGGCCCTCCTGCCCTTTCCATCGCACCATGCTACGGCTCGTGCGATGTCCTCAAGCGATACTTCCCAATTTCCGCTAGTCGGCATTTGCACGGAAGGCGCGGCATATCCGCTCTCAAGGAACCAGGATGCTCGAAGGCTCAGCATCGCACTTTCGAAGATGGCTTCGTCAGGAGCCGCTCGATTTTTCTCGTAGAACGGCAGTGTCCCATCTCCCATATTCATGCCTGCGGAATATGTCTCGATAAGGCAAGGAGCGGCGCCCGCTTCAATCAAGGCGTCCGTGATTACGAAACGTCTGTCCTCTGGACGCAGAGGTGCACTGATGACTCTTTCAATATCCGAGAGCATGAGGTCAACCGTCTCGCGCTTGAGTGCGACTCCATAGTGCTCTGAATGCATTTCGGCGTGCGTCAGTGCCTGCAGGAAGATAAGTAGTTGGTGACGCAAGTCAACGTCGGGCGGTACGTTTAGGGTTCGGAAAGGTGAATACGTGCCTTCGAGGCATAGCCGTGCCCCCATCATTTCACCGGTCAGCTGCCGAAGTACGTCGTCCCCCTCACCTGGAGTGAAGTTACTATCGGGGTGGTGCAGGATACCTTCGACAATGGCGCGAAGAAATCTGCTGAACGATGGGTCGGCACCTGCGGCTCGTGCAAGGGAAAAAGCATGCAGTCGACAGTTCACGGCACTGAGCAGCTCTCGAGTACTGACACCGTCGGCGGAGTATATTTTTTCAAAGACTGAATTTACTTCACGCTGAACAAGCTCCAAAACGTCTAAAGCCTGCTCAGGGCTACCCTGCTGCGTCAAGGCATTTGCCACGGCGAAAGCCTCATCCGCCGAGACGACGAGGCGACCGTTGCGGACGACGTGCCGAAGGGCGCTATCAGTTTTTCCGAGTGAGATGAGCGCCAGAGCCACGAGCTCTGCTGACTGCACGAAGAGAGTGTTGTACCGAAAGGTAAGCCGCTGGGAGAGAAGCAGCAGGCGAATGATGTCGGTTGCTGTTCCAACACCGGCAGCAGCAGCAAGGGTCTCTTCAATATCCGCGAGCAGGACCTCTGGCTCTGCGCCGAGTAGCACAGAGTCGTCAACCCACCCCTGCTGACAGCCTTGGATAGCCCGCAGACGGGACTCCCGGCCGCCCCTCAGCCCGTGGAAGACCTTGTTTAAAGCTCCATAGTCGCCGCTTTCTCTTACGCTGCAGAAGCCTTCGAGGCGCGCGTGCACCCATTCGCTGATGGTTGCTGTCTTGTGAACCACGAACTCTGAGAATGACGGATGATATATCGCAGTGTTCTCGGGATTTGCAAGCAAATGCCGGACGCGAACGAGCGTGGAAGGGAACACTCCCGATTCGGCAGAGGTCAGCATGCCTGTCAAATTATTGGCAGGGATGCCCCAACGCAGGCGCGCAATAATGCCAAGTAAATTGACGACTTCTGCGTTGGGTACTAGCTTGACCCAGATGGTCTCGTAATAGTCCTCAATGGAGCCGCTGAACACGGGCAGCTCAGCAATGTCACCCTGAGTGGCTCCGCTGTTAACTAAATCAGCCAAGTACCTAAGGTAAAGCGGATGTCCCAACGCTCGGTCGCAAAGGGCCCCCACGATTTCCGTAGTGGCCTTTTCCTTGTCAAGAAATTCGACACAAATCCCGTATTGAGTGTCGCGGTCCAGGTTGGGGAGGGTCAAGCGCTCGGCACCCTGGAGAATTTCCCCTAGGCTGCTGGCAATCGAATCTATCCCGACGCCGGTGATGACCACTACCAGGCTCTCAGGCATCTTTTGCGGTAGCAGATTAACGAATCGTTTTAGGGTATCTTCGCCTGCACCAGCAGCCTCATTGATGCCATCGATGAAGAGTACACCCACCTGCCCTGCCTTTGCACAGCGTTTCGCCAACGATTGCAGTACTTCGTTGGTCTTCTCAATGAGCTGGCTATACGATAATTCCATTAACCTAGCTGGCTTGCCTGTCGCCTTTTCCGAGAGCAGGGAGTTCATCCAGTCGAAGAAAACCTCTGGTTGGGCTTGGTGCGCTGGCGTTGAGCCACGGGAATGCTCAGTAAAATGGTAGACGCCAAGCTTTTCCAGGTTTGGTGTCTCTGGCCTAAATTGTTGGCAATACGTAGATTTACCGACGCCGTGTGAGCCATCGACAAAGGCGTATCCACTGCGCTTTTTGATGATGGCAGACTCGAAGAGTGCGTCAAAGGCTGGCCGTGCTCCGATTGGTCCAGAGTCTTCGTTGTCAGGAGACTCGTTAGGTAGCAGGTCATTCGCCTCAAGGAAAGGCTTCAGCATCGAGAAACTCAATGCCCCGATGGTATTATCTATGTTGAGTCGTAGCAAACCTTTGCAGACGGCGCCCACCATGAACGCAGAGCCGGAGAGTCCATGGTAGTTCGACAGATGTATTCCTGGCTCTACAGACAAGTCTAGGTCTACGCCATGCACCCGCTCGGCTAATACTTGCTGAACTTCACCTCTGACGACATGACCCAGTTGTAACTTAACCGCCGGGTATCCAAATGCAAACCACTTCTCTCCCGGACGCGGGCCATCGGAATCAATGGGTATGGGCTCGACGCTGAGCGGGGTAGATAGTTGCAGCAGGCAGACATCAAGGTCTTCGTCATGTGGGCCGACGACTACCGTGTGCTCAGATGCAGATGAGCCAACGCCAAACCGAATAATGACAGGCTCGCCAGCACGTACTGCGGTTTCGACACAGTGATATGCCGTGAGGACGAAGTCCGCCGTAATGAGCCACCCAGTCCCTGATTCGTCTTTGCCAATAACTTGGCACGTGGCCTGCTTGATTTCCTCTTCAGTCATAGTAGTTCTCTCTCACTTGAATCCAGTCGTTCTCAGCTACATGGACGCTGAAGGCTGTGCCGGACTTCGATGTATGTGATTTAAGCTGCTTTGACGCAGCAGTTTCGTAATTGAAAAAAAGGTGCCTCTTGAATGGCGCCGGTCGGTCCACGATTTCGGCTAGCACCTCAAAGTCTGGATGGCCATGGTGGGTCCCATCGGATGAGATGAGAAAGCAGGGCGAGTCTGCAACCGATAGAAGGTCCACGCTTGTGTTGTGGAAGCTCCCATGGTGTGAGACTTTAATGGCGTCGAAGATGATGGGCTTAGTCGGTGCGTGAAGCGACCGCAGCTTTGCTACGACGTCTTCAGCCCAAGCATCCCCTAGGAAGAGAACTTGCTTGTTTTCCGTGGAGATGATGCACGTGATGGAGCTGCCGTTGGAGGCGGAGGTGTCTGGCGTGTAGACTTCTGCGAGTCGTCGACTTGCGTTGGCTGCTATGGGCGTGGCCTGAGGAAAGGAAGGGGCCGGCACGCTGGCGCACCACATCTCATAGGCATCGTCAGTGAGGTCGCTGGGCTGAGATGAACCCTTGTAGTCAAGCTTTCGGAGCTCTTTCAGCCACAGCTTGCGCAGTTCTTCGAGACGGGCGGTCGTGGGCCCGATAACGCGGATGGTCACATCATTTGGCAAAGAAAGTGTGTCACCTTCACTGATGCAGGTCGAGCAGTTCCCCGAGTTCCAGGTGTAGCCATACTCTCGAAGGAGCTTGGCGAGTGAACTACCTTGTCGAGCGCTTATGGGGTTCGGCGAAGATGTCGGGGCCCTCTGAAAGCCACGGCGCCGAATGGCTTCGAGAACCATGCGGTCATGAAAGCCGTCAGGCTCTGCGGCCGGGGCAGGCAACGACCGTAGGCTGTTGTGCCAGACGGCGTCGACCTCAATGCCTCGTTTGGCGGGAGTGCCGTTGTGCGAGAAGAACTCCAGAAGGCCGCCGATGTGGTCGGCGTCGATGTGCGTGCAGACGACAAGGGCAAGCCGACCTCCACCCTTTGCAAGCTGCGCCAAGTCCGTAGCAATGAAGTTTTGGTAAGTACTCGCGAAGCCAGCATCAATGAGGAGGTATGTACCGCCGGCGTCAACAAGGAAGGCATCGCCGTTCTTGGCGGTGTACATTTTCAGTCTAAACATGTAAGTGGGTAAGCCGGTTGGTGTTTCTACGTCAAATGTACTTATTCAGTGTGCACGGCCAGATGTGCTAGCTCGCAAAGCTTCTCGCTTTCGCATAGCACGCCGTTTTACGCGCTCTGGCTTACGGTGCGTTCCTGGGTGCGCCCGAACCTTCAGAATATTTGGTCAGAATTGCTGTCACCCCCTAGTATACTTGTTCAGGTTACCACGACGGTGCTCCGCAATGGTCATCACTGCGGCTCGTCGCATTTGCTCCATGAAATCATCACCGTCGCAGATAGACTGCTCTGTTGCGATAGAGAGGACAGGTCTCCTGGCGTGCGGCCCGTAGTATCTCGTCGACTTTTCCGTCGGCCGCTGCCGTTGCTGCGACCTCATCATGAATCGCAGTGTGCAAGGTTCTCTCTCTACGGTGCGGTTCGTTCGACATCGTCATGTTTTCGGGTTTGTGACATCAGTGCGCTTTAGTAAGGGCCAAAGCTTCGCCGAAAGCTTGATTCCCTTCGGTCCGCAGTGCCTCCGTCGTCGCTCCGATATACCGTTGGGGAGCCACTGCCGAGCAACGACGCCAATGACTCTAGGATGCAAACGGCCCCACAAGAAGCGGGGCCGTTTAGGAATTTCGACAACATAAGAGTCTAGGGTTTGACCGGTCCGTTAGCAGGATGCGGCCAATTCCAGTTGGTGTAACCGTTGGACGTGCCAAAGTTGAAGCACTGAACAGCATCCTCAACGCTGCGGGCAGCACTAGGGGCCACCGGCTTCTGCTTCGGGGCAGCTGCTAGCGTCTCCCGAGTGCGGTATTCGCCGCGGGAATTTTTGATTGCGTCCATTTAATTGCTTTTTATGAAGTCTCGAATTGACTTGGAGGTGGCGTCTTTCACACAATTAGCCCTAATATTATTGTACACGCCATTTTTGTTTTGTTTTTTTGCAATCGAATCACCCTTGGGGTCAACAGTCAGTATGCATTCCAGGCCGTCAGACACCTTGAGCCAGGTTCTGGTTCCATCAGGCTGAACGTCATATCTCCAGTCTAGTTCGGGGCCGTCGATTTCCGAAAGAGCGTTGGTAATCTCAAGCACTGAGCCGTACCGGTCGTCCTCGGCCGGCGCCAGGCACTTTACGACGATAGTCCGTAGACGTTGCGGAATCTGTTCTGGAAACCTTTTTCGGTCGGGGAAAGTACCGTTTGTAACGGCTGCGACGAACAAGTCACCCCGAGGCACGCCGCCTGGGAAGAACGCGTCCCATTGCTCATGGAAAGCCTTTTCTCCGACACACATTCGATAGAGTGTAGCACCCACTTGGTAGATGTCATGAGCGACGGTGAAATCGGCCTTGCGTGCGAGTCGCTCCGGCGGCGTAATTTTCTGGTACGAGATGTCTTGTCTTGCGACGCCCTCTGGCGTCATTTGTTGCGCCAGACCGAAGTCAGATACCAACGCCTCGCCACGTTTTGACAGAAGTATGTTATCCGGCTTGATATCAAAGTGAATCAGCCCTTTGGTGTGGATGTTGTGCAGTCCGCTCAGGAACTGAACCGAAAGGCGCACAATTTCTCGAACCGTGAGGAAGCGATTGTTCAATAGAGCCTTGAGGGAGCCTTTCTCGAAATACGGCATTGCGATATAGATGTAGTCTTTGTCCTCGCAAGCGTAGTGGACAGGCACGACGTTGGCGTGTTCACTTTGGTAAAGGATGCTCGCCTCCTGGAAGTACAACGCTTGGTCAGGCATTGTTAACTTGGCGATTCGCTTGATGACCAATTCGGCGTTGAGTTGATGGTCTTTTGCAAGAAATACCGTAGAGTTCTTCCCCTCCGCGCCAATCTCTCGGATGGTCTCGAATGCAAGTTCTGCTCTGTTGTATGGCTTAAGCATTCAACGCTCCAATTGCAGTCAATATCGCCTCTTTCTCTTCTGGTCCGTGGGTCGCCCAGTTGGCCACCGCTTTGAACTCCATCTCGTTGCTTATGTACTTTTTGAAATCGGTTCGTGGGATGCCGAGACGGGAGGAGATTACCGCGATTTGCCCGCAGTAGTAGTCGGATACCGTGCTACTTGCGAACGCCTCTTGAATTACCCCTTCCAACTGAATTCGCTCGTGCGATGGCCGCTGCGCGTTGCTCTCTGTAATACGGATGCCCGCCTTCTCGACGTCGTATTCACGAATAACGTCGAGGATTGTGTTGCGGATGTACTTCAGAGCTTCCGGAGCCGTGAGCGCCTTCGGCACTCCGATAGCGTCGACGGAGACGATTTCGCGTGTCGCCCCGTCATAGATTACGTACGTTACCGCGCGCGGCGACACACGAATACCAATTGCATTCATTTATTTCCAATCAAAATTTTGTCACGTTGTCACGTGCCAATACACATGCGGGCCACGACGGGAAATTATCTACTACCTTAAGTACCAGACACGATGAATTTTTTTTAACGCTTTTTTGCCGACCGCTCTGGTTTGAGGTAGAGATTGAACATGAAAACATGTACGGTAACCTCGCGCACCGGGTCTTCCGCGGATTTGAATACGTAGCGCCACTCGCCGATGCGGCTGGTCTCCTTCGCTCGAAGGAAATTAGGGTGTGTCGGTAAAGCGCGCGCTACCGTGCCCTGAATTTCCGAGAAACCTGCAACATCTTTATTGAAAATTACCAGAGCTGACTTGCAATCCCGCCAGGTAACATAATCGAGTAGCTGGTTCAGGGCCTCCAGGAGAATCTTCTCTCCGCCCCAAAGCTTGCACTCGCCGACGAACGCTGCTCTGGACTCTTCCTCGATACGGATATCGGTTTTTCCGTACTTCCGGAATGTTTCGCCAGTCGCTCGCCCTTCAAACAGTGCATTTAGATGGGAGAGCACATTGTCTCGAAGTCCCTCCTCGCCCAAGGACTTGTACGTCTGCGGCGCGCCCTCAAACGATGCGCCGGCATGGCGGATGATGCTGAGAACGTCCTCGAACATTTCGGTGTTAATGGCCGGTTCCGGTTTGAAACCAGTTGCGGCAGGCCGCGGCAGCGGACGCGCAATCCTTCGAGCTACCTCGATTGGGCGAAATTCAGGCATCCCCGATTTCTTCACCATCGGTATATTGAAAACAGATGCGAGAACGTTAAGTTTTTCCAACTCAGCTCTGCGCCGGTCGATAGCTCCACGAACTAGCGTTGGAAGCTCGTTGTGGTATGCCGAGAGCATGCCACCTTGCGCTTGGATTATTTGTCGAATTCGAGTTATCTCAGAGTCGAACGCTTGCTTATACCGCGCCGCATCAGTGTTGCTCGTGTTCGCGAGCTGAATGATAAGCGAGGAGCTTCGTGGGTCAATGGAGCCGACGGATACAACGCTGAAAAACATATTTGCTTTCAGGTGCCACAGTCTCACATCACCCGTGTACGGGATGTAGAACGTGAGTTCATGACCTGCTGCAAATGTTCGCCCAGAGTCCCTGGTCGCGTAGTCGAAACGACCCGTAACTTCAACGCGCGCCTCCTGCTGGTCCATCGTCGTGTGTTCTTCGAGGAGCTGCAATGGCTCGATGTGGTGCTGAGCAGTTAGGTGTTCGACCAGGGTATCAATCGATGTCGACAGGAATTGGTCGCGAGGGAGCAGCGATACCGCCTCGGTAGCTGCGGCCCGAGCGTCGTCAAGCGTGGAACTGAGGTCGCCGTCATGGAAAAGATAATTGCGGTTGGTTTGTCGCATATTGGTCTCAAGGTGTTGTTCGATTGCCGGGCGACATTGTTTTCAGCCTTATAACGGATTGATTTTATATTGCTTTATTGAATAAGCCCATACCGGCAACGCTCTTCGACGCCAGTTACTTTTTTAATATGATGCTTTCCCGCCAGATTAGCGGAGGCATCGGACGTGCCGTGCGAGCTTTGCAAGCTATTCCACCGCTGGGTCCAGCCCGCCACCTACGTCCGTCGTTCGCGGCCCTATTGCGTCACGAGACGAAAGCCACTCGCCCGTCGGTGTGTAAGAGCATCACGGCGCGACGGAGGCTTTGAGAGCCGCCCGTGAATTCATTTATCTGGGAACCTAAGGTACTTAGGAGGGACGTCCGGAATCAACCACACGCCGTTCTCAGCACATCTGAATTGATAGCCATCGTGGAGCAATGGGTATGTCTCGACAGTGAGTACAACAGCAGTACCCCGTCGCGCACCCACCTCCGCTGCGGTTTGTTTCGTCGCAGACAGATGTACGTCTCGCCGCGTTCCTGGCAGCAGACCTTGCCGGCGAATCGATGCGATAAACTTTTGCACCGTACCGTGAAATAGCACCGGAGGCGGGGTTTTCACCGGAAGCTTCAGGTCAACATCGACAGAGTGCCCCTGTGCCGCGCGGATACGCATCTGGTCCTCACTCAACGAAAATCGCTGCTTATCGTTTTCGACCACTATTTGCATCAGCTCGTCTTGAGTGAGTACGACGCCCGCATCCGCGGATTTCAAGAGCAACTCAGCAACGTCAACCCATCCGCGTTTATCCAGTTCAAGTCCGATAGCGTCAGGGCGGTGCCGAAGCCAGCGGGATAGCAACTTGCTCTTCTGTTCCAACGTTGTCATTTGATTTCTCGCTTTCAATTCATAAACGCGTCCTGCATTTTTCGGAATTCCCTTGGAGCTGCTGCTGCTACCGCCCGACGAACAGTCGTCCGTGCAGCAGGTGGCATCGGCTTAGCCGGCCGTACACAACGAATTTAGGCGCAAGAGCGTGACGCTCGAACTGTGCTGTCGCAGGAGTACAAGGCCGCGCTACCGGACGGCTAGATAGCGTTGTCACGCCTCGCTCGAGCCTGTCGAAGTATTTCCTCGACCCTTGCATCTTCTTCAAGTGCGCGAAGGACCTCGGCCTCTGTGACGTTGGGAAGAGCAAAAAGACGGTCTACCGTCGAAGTTGACCTCGCGACGTTTGTTACCGCATCAAGGGGAACTCCGGCGCATAGGGCCTCGAGCATTATCGCCAGCTTTGCGGCGACGCCGGGCTCAACGAGCGCCAGGTATGGGTTTGTCGGGGCAACCAGCTGATGCAGGCGCTCTTCCGGCCACCCGACGTGGTCATCGTCGAGCGATAACCAATTCGTGAGCCCCCGTTCCTCCACATCGACGGATATGGTGCCAAATCGAGTTGGCGCTGGAAACGTAGCGGCACCAATGACGCGCTCTTGAAGCGGGGGCGTTAGCCGCTTTAACGCGTTCTCATACCCGAACGCGCGTACCCAAGATGTCGCCAACACAATCCGTAACTCAGGGTATGGGTACAAAAGGAGCTCGAGCAGCGAAACGTACCGAAAAAGAGGCTCATCGGTTGGCTTGCCACGCACATACACCCTCGGGTGCAGAGGCTCTTCAGGCGTAACGCGGACATTTGCTGGATGCAAAATGCCGTCAAAATCGAGATAGAGTACAGGGTTCATGACCGCCAAATATGTGGGCATTGATGACATAGTAAGGACGCTCTGGCGTCCAGGGCGCACGCAGCTGTAGGGAGGATTTGACGTCAAAAGCTAGCCTAAACCGCTATCGGTTATGTCGTCCGTTGTGCTCGGAGAATTGCTACTGCACGCTCAAGTTGGACTTCTGTAAACCCCACCCATTCATCGCAGAATACGGTGTTCGGCTCCAAGACCGAGTCGACCAGAGTGCGGCCGCTCGATGAATCGTCGAGGATGACGTACGCGCACGGTATCGCGGAGCCGTTTGTCCTCAACCAAGCCACGATATCTGTAACACGAAATGAGCCCACATCGGTTGCGCTCCGCCAGCGTGAATGTAACGACGCAGCAACGAAACCTAGCCCACCTCGAATGAGCACCTCCTGTATTTCGTCGCGTGACAGATACGTCGACCAGGTCGAACTGATTACGTAACTAGGTTCGAACTCATCGTGAAGCCGCTCAAGGTTAGCCCTGAGCTCCTGATGAAACACGTTTCCCCAAAGCTCTGTGGCCAGATGCGGTTTGCCGGACCTGAGCGCTGCCAGGACCACTGCTGACGTGTAGTCAGGGTGAATAGCAATGACATCGTCAAAATCAAGAAATACCAGCGGCTTCACAGCTCTCCTTTGATTCGGTTTTTACTGTGCGTCGGCGACAGAGCCGCTTCTAAATATCGCTCCGCCGGGATGGCAGCCGCATCGTGCCTGACCTGTTACTTCATTCGAGTGCTATTGTTCGTTGCGACCCGCGCTTTGAGTTCAGCAATGCGCTGCGCTGCCGCGCTGCAATCAGCCGCGAACATTTTGCCTTGAGCATCAACCTGGTAGAAGGGATAGCGGCTAGTGAAATACAGCGATGCATTGCTACGGCACGCAGTATCCATAGTGAAGTCCATAACCAGGTAGCGACTCACGTACTCGTTAAGGCGAGGGGCGACGCTAGTGCCTGCAGGCCCCGCTACTTTTTGCGCATCAGGAGTTTTCGCGTCCCGTAGCGACTTCAGGGTCGCTGTCGCGCCGGGGCTAAATGTGCTGTTCGCCCATGTCCCGACACTGATGGGCATGCCCGTACCATCTACATTGGCCAACGCGTAGCTACTCTGAGCTGCGGCGCCGACAGCCTTGACCACCGCCTGGGCAGGCAAGTCCAGCATCACGCCGAGGTACTCCAGCCCATTCAACAGTTCTTGGCCTTGCAATGATTGGGCACCGTAATATGTCGTGTCGCTCCTAACCGCCCCTTTCAACACATTCAGGTATACCGACTTGTCCTGCAGGAAAACGACGTTTGCAACATCTAGTTCGAGCAGGCGCTGCATGCCCTCGACGAATGCGTTGGCCAATGTCGCGCCGCTCCGTGCGCTTGATGCCATCGCGTTAGCCGCGATATCGGTTAGCGGACTAATTTTGAAGTTGTTGTACTCAGTTGTCACGAACGGCGTTATCAGCTCCAGCGAACCACCGGGCTGAATAGTGTTGTCTGCAGCGCGGGCTATTGTTCCTCCAACCGCGACAAGACGCACCGGACCCAACGGTGCGGCAGTTACTGTGATGACGAACAGGCCGTTGATGTCAGCAGTGGCCGGGGCACCCAAGGCCGCACCGGAGCTGCCATCCGCCTGCACGCTATAGGCGGTCACGGAGGCGCCTACGTATGCCGTCCCGCGAATCGTCTGGGTGGCGACGCCCGGCGCAGCGGTGCCGGTCAAAATATTGGTTATGGTCGTAGGCGTCGCCGTTACTGGCGGCGTCACCGTTGTTGGCGGCGCGGACGGGCCGGCATTGCTACTGGAACCCCCTCCGCCGCATCCACCAATGATAAGCATGGCTGCCGTTGCTGAAATTTTTTGTAGAGTTTTCATTTTTCTCATGAGTATGTACAAGCGTAGGCCCTTGGGGGCAGGTATGAAAATTTTGTATATGGGTTGACAGGTGATAGCCTGTTTCGAATGGGGTTTGCGGCTGCGTATCCATGCCTAACATCCATCCGGTTTCCAATCCCATTTACCGCTAAAGGGGTCGTGGCAATACTGGGCTTGGAACCGCTGCGTGCAGCCATTTTCAAACGTGCGAACGCAATCGCCGTTACTGCACTGGTAGGTAGACCGAACTGTTCGACCCGGTGGCGGGCCGCAATTCGACTTTGCCTCTCGTTTCGGCGTACTTGGCTGGCCATACCCTGTCTCGTCCCACCAGCTGGTGATATCAGTAGTTTGACAATCACCTAACTTCTTTTGCTCACATTGGCGAAATGCCCGGTCTACGGCATCCTGCTGCGTGTCGACACCTGTGCTCATCGCACATCCTCCTACCCCGCACACCATCGCACCGCCGCCGAAGCCTTTTTGCCTATGTATTACGGCGCACGTTGCCGCCCTCTTAGTCAGGCCGCTTTCTTTTGCATAGGCTCTACATCCTTTTACTGCAGCCAAGTCAGCCTCCTTTTGAGTTGCGTAACCCCACGCGGCGTAAATCGTGCCGTGTGGTGTCCCGTCGACCTGTGCAATGGCGGTGTAAGCTTGACTGACCAGCGGGGTGAGGGCCGCCACTAATAGCAGCAGAAACCGCCGACCCCATCTAGCAAAGCCAAGCTGATGACTGCGTACTTCGCGTTCCATCCCGGCGTCCGCAAGATTGGCGGATGTGCAAAGAGAGTGAGCTCCGGCACGCTCTGTCATAGGCTTAACCTCGTTTTAGGTACTCGTCTTCGAAACTGCTTTGCTGCCAGCAGCACCTGCTCAAGTTTCTGCTCGTACTCTACGGCTTCAGCGTGCTCCCCATTAGTCGCCAATATTTTTAGAGGTGTCTGATTGCCCAATTCTGCGTTCTCAGTTGTGAAAAAACGAAACTTACGAACTCCGTCAATGCTAAGCAGTCCTTTTGACACAGCAGCAAGACGGGCTGGGTCGTACTGCGAGTCAGCGAAAAAAGCAGGGTAATAGTCATCGCCAAAAACCCCGTCAACCCAATGCGGCATCGTGAAGATTTTTCGTTCATGCACCAACCTGAGTAGGCGAGCTTCGGTAAAGCCAGCACGAAGACACAGCTCAGTTGCGGTGATTAAGGTGCCATCGTCAATTAATTCACGTCCACGTCTTCCCATGGCACGGTCGAGACGGAACTCAGTCGCATAGGCCTGGGTCAGGTTACTTTCAACGCACCCAGGCTGCGTAGTTATCCAATGCAAGTACTCCGTGATGCTGGCCAAGTCTGACCGTGCCAGTCCCTTGGTCGCCTCCTTGAACGCTTTTGCCACCGCTTTGCTATCGGCGTCGGCCCGGCCCGAGGGCAGGCCTGCACGGGATGCACCCACTGCAGCTGAAAAAATGCAATAGGAAGAAAGGAATTGAGCTGAAGTCATTTCGTAGTTAAAAATTGCGTTGGTCAAAACGTTATGTGGGTGCGTTCTGCTAGTAAACGAGTAGGAGCAAACCTGCCTTACACATATTGATGGCAGTAAAAACAGAAGATAAAAATGACGCGTAAGCTCGCAGCATGCGCGGTTTGCCGCAATGTGAAATATTGTATCGTATACTTTATAGACCGAGCAAAGTATATAACTCATGCTACGGCTGTCATGAGCAGCCATTACACAGTCAAAACCGCCCGAGAACGACTCGCTCGTAATCTAAAGGATTGGCGTGTAAAAAGAGGTATGAGCCAGGATGTTCTGGCGGAGCATTCGGGTCTGTCCCGCGTGTTTCTTTCTCGCCTCGAGGGGGCTCTCGAGACCGTGTCTCTAGACAATATTGAGAAATTGGCCGACGTGCTGAAGATTGATATCCTAGATTTGTTGCATCACTAGCATGTCAAAGCAAATGCTGAGGTACCCTGACTTTTTCGGACACTCTAGTTTGGTAAACTTCACCAACTGGAGAACTTATGACACGCTCAAAAACCTACACACCGGAGCTTCGTGAAGAAGCGGTAAAACTGGTCCTGACGCAGGGCCTGACGCTGGAAGACGCGGCACTGCGCCTGACCATCCCCAAGGGCACGCTGGGCAATTGGGTGACGGCGGCAAAGCGCGGCACCTCGCCCAAAGTAGCCCCTGGGAGCCGCTCGGTGCCGGAGCTTGAGGCCGAGGTAAGCAAGCTGCGCAAAGAGCTCGCAGAAGCCCGTATGGAGCGCGATATCGTAAAAAAGGCGGCAGCGTACTTTGCGCGGGAGTCGCTGCCAGGTACGCGGTCATGAAAACGTTGCGACTCAACTATCCGGTCACCGTCCTGTGCCGCGTCTTTGGCGTCTCGCGCAGCGGTTTCTACGCTTGGGCGACCGGCAAACCGTCGCAGCGGGCGCAGGACGACGCGCGCCTGAAGGTCGCCATCGAGGCGGTACATGCACAGAGCCGGCAGACCTATGGGCCGCTGCGCATGCAGCCGGAACTGACAGCCCAGGGCTTCCCGGTCGGCCGTGACCGCATCGTCCGGCTGCGTCGCGAACTTGCCCTGCGCTGCAAGCAGAAGCGCAAATTCAATGCCACCACGAACTCGAATCATGACCTGCCGGTGGCCGATAACCTGCTCAATCAGACCTTTGCACCGACCCGTCCGAACGAAGCCTGGGTGACCGACATCACCTATGTCGCCACCGGCGAGGGCTGGCTTTACCTGGCCGGCATCAAGGACGTGTTCACCTGCGAGCTGGTGGGCTACGCGATGGACGAGCGCATGACGCAAACGCTGACGGCAACGGCGCTGTGGAAGGCCGTGCGCAATAAACGCACCGCGCCGGGCCTGATTCACCATTCCGACCGTTGCAGCCAGTACTGCGCCCATGACTATCAAAAACTGGTGAAGCAGTTTGGTATGCAGCCGTCCATGTCGCGCCGGGGGAACTGCTACGACAACGCGCCCATGGAGAGCTTCTGGGGCAGCCTGAAAAACGAACTGGTGCACCATCAACGGTACGCCACCCGGGCCGACGCGAAAGCCGCAATACAGGAATACATCGAAAGCTTTTACAACCGCCAGCGGCCCCACTCGCGCCTTGGCAATGTTCCGCCCGCGTTGTTCGCTGAAAAATTCAGCAAACAGCCACGGGCGGCTTGAAACAAGAGTGTCCGCTATTGACAGTACACCTCATGCATCCCTAATACTCCGATATCTAAGAGTACATTTCGTGTAGTTCATCTGAAAAATAAATCTCACGCCACCCAGAGAAATCAGCTACTTGTTGGTCTCAGCGGATGTACGCCAGCCTCCAATATCGCAATCCTCTCCTCCAAGCTTCTCACCTTGAGTATCAGCGTGGCATTCTTGCTGGCCAATCCACGGTTCAGTTTCCTGATATCGGCCAGCTCATCGCGAAGTTCAGATGAGCGCGTCTCAGCCGCTTGAAGTTGCTCACGATGTTTGGCCAGTTGCCGTTTGGGGCCTTTACCGTTTGCTTCCCTAATTTGCTCCGCGATGTCAGGATATTTTGTATGAATTAAAGCGTTGCTAACCCCAGCCTCCTTAGCTACGGCACTGATTGAGGGGCCTTTAGCGCCTGGGCCGGCATCCCTTTTTAGCTTGGCAAAGGCGAGCAAAAGACGCTTGCGTGTTGGGTGGGCTTCCGTCATAACCCATCTCCTATATCATCTGGTGTTAACTGAGCAAGAACAGCTTCTGCCGCTGCAAGGCTTAACTTTGCTTTCTCTCGGCCTCCGGGGCCAATGTCGGGGAGTTCAACCAATCCGGCATGCTGAGCTCGGATATTGGACCAAACTTCCGAGAAGTAGTCGTCAACGACGCCATTAGCGCAGTCGCTGCATCGGGCAGCCTCAAACAATCCCCGACCACCGCAATCTTGCGAGTCCGCCAGGCACCAACTGTGCCCTGTACTTCGAATATTTAAGCCATCGCGAATACTCTCCACAAATTCACGACGAGTTTTGAAGAATAAAGGCTGGTGGTGCCGTCCAGGATACGCTTTGAGGCGAGCTCCGAAGCCGCCTGCTAAAGGAGTGCTGGGGTCCATCCAGTGGTCTACAAGTGCTAAGTCGAAGTAGTCACCTTCCTGTTCAATGAGGTCGAACAACTCCTTGTCCGTCTCGGGCAGGGCGGCATACCATTCCGTCATCAATAGGGAGGCGTGCTTGTAGTGATGCTGCAAAGTTATGAGGTCTATACGCGCCCCTTTATTCAGGTGCACAACAATTACGGCGTATGTTCTGCGGAAGCGATGCGTCGTGAGAGGAGAGCCAAGGCGGATACTCCGTCTACCCGCAAACGCTGCCAGCTGCTTATTGTGCCCCTTAGTATCTGTTGATGTAGCGCTCCCCGATGACTCGCTCAAGAATAGACGGTCGGAATTTCTCTCGAGGTCAAGGATACGTACGGCCAGTTTAGCCATATCGCTTTCCGACAAGGCCTCTTCACTTAGGCGTTTGGTAGATTCCAGTTCGGACGCAATTAGTTGTCGGAGCGGCGCCGAATGCCACTCGAGAATCTTGACCACTTTTTGTGCAATCTCCGGAGCAAGCCATCGTTCAGGTCCGTCACCAATTTTTCTCGTTGTTGATTTCAGCCACCAATAGGTCTCGCCGTCCAAAACCTCAGGGTACACACACCCGACGCGAATATCTCCTAGCTCGTGAACACGGCAACCAGTCGACTGGGCTAAGACAATATAAGCGGCCGTCCGCAGGTCAGCGATGGCAGACTCAAACTCGTAGCAATCTTTGAACCCAGCGTTTCGAACGCTTTTGGCTTTCACGGCCTCCCCCCAACTCTTGCGGCTCACGAGGGCCTTCGCTGCTAACCAATCCGCATCAAGTTCATCGCGAAGGGTCAGTAAAAACTCGGCCTTGTCCAAATGTTCAAGAGCAGCACTGAACAGACGCGACGCCTCGGCCAAAGGAATGAGCTCAGTTTGTCGGTCCTTGGCAGCGTCCGGTTCCCAGAGCGGGCCGACTTGGTCAAAGTTCAGCGCTTTTACGGCATCAACTGTGAAGCTGTCGGGTAGATATATCCGCATGTCATAGACTAGACGAAGCAGGCCAATGTGCGTGCCTAAAGTGCGGTCCACGACGCCATCGTCCCGTAGCTTCTGAATGTACCGAGATAAGTCAAATGAGCTAACGTCTTGGAATCTTACGATACCTGATGCGCTGCACCACTTAGCAAACGCGTTCAAAGTGACGATGCGCTTAGGAACTGTCGCCGGGTCTAGGCGATTTCCCTCAGGGCGCTTCCGGTGAGTAAGAGCAGCGGCTACACCCTTCAGCGATTCGACCCATTCTGTAGGAGTTTTTTCCCACCGAATCGTCTTATCAGACTGCCCACGGGCTGCATGAGGCAAGTACGGCGTATAGTCCCAAACCAGCTCGCCGTAATAGGACAGCGGCATAGATACGCCACCAGGCGTCATGACGTATGTCATGATGAGCGCGTCAAGTTCACTCCTAGAGAGAAGCGTCGGTGCGATGCAGGAATGGTATGAATGCATGCTCACAGAACGGACCTCAGTGCTGATTGGACGGCGTTTGACCGCCACATGGGATGTGGCTCATTTCGTGCCCGTTCCTTCTCACGGGCGACAATTGTGGGAGAAAATCTTGGTGCAATGTCCCTGTCTATGACCCGCACAATCCAAGCAAACAGCTTTTTCCAATTGTCGGACCCAACGCGGCTGCGCTGTGCGAAAAGGGCCCAATAAAAGCTGAACAACTTGTGTAAGTCCTCTTGAATGATGACCTGCGACTTGCACCGGAAGCATGATAGGAAGTCGATGCAGTGCTCGCCATTTTTCGGGGCCAGTTCCCCATTTAACGAATCTTTGCAGCCAGAGTGCGGCGTCGCATCTCGCCCTGCCTTCTCAGACAGCATGTCGACGAGCACTTCCCCTGCCAGACGATGCTCTTCCAGCATATCTGGGGTCACAGTTAGGTATCGTTCCGCCACAGCAGGCGTATTAGATGCGCTCTTCGCTGTCGCAAGCAAATCGCCTTTGGAGGCGCGCCAAACTCTATTTATCTTGGTATTTCGAAATAGCTGGCTGCTCATTTTGAGGCGACTACCATCGTCTCGTATCAGCTTGTGCCGGCCAGTGAAGGCGTTGGCAACTCCGCTAAGCTCCTGCGTACTCAATGTTCGCAATGCCCCATCCGCCATCTGATACAGCCAGAGCTGGCCTTCGAGCTGCGTACCTACTGCCGATTCCGCCTCGCTCTCTGTCATCTCAACGACGCGTTGGCACAATTTGTAGACGTCCAGGGAAACCACCTTCGTTTCGGCTGGCTCTAACGGGGTCGTCGTGAATGCACCGGCCCGGCGCTTGAAGGTAACCAGGACCTTTCGGTTCACGCGAGGATGGTCTAAAAAACAATTCCCCAAGTCTCTCGGAAGCTCCAGGAATGGCGTGGCATTGACGCCTGTCTTCAGGAAAATAGCGAAAACGCACAAGCTAAGTTGTGTCAAAGCCGAACCAGGATGCGTACCGTCAAAGACCTGTGCCACTTCCAGCGATAGTGGTCGGAGTATTCTTTCACGCTCCGTATCTGAGAGCGGCCGAATGTATGCCCTGCGATTTTGCGTTGAGGTAGCGCCTGGGAAGAGATTGCGCGGAAACAAATCTGAGCCCGCCAAGAGCCTTCGCTCCACCAATCCTTGCAGAATGGTTTTTGTCTTCGCGAAGGCCGTCCTGGCTGTATTTTTGGACCACGGTTCACCCTCGGGTGTAACCCTCATGGTCAACCATCCGGCGTAGGACTCCATCGTCGACCGATTAATGCTAGCCAAGACCGGTGGATTTTCCTGCTCCGCGCGCTCTTTGCAAAACTGCCACCAGTTCACTAACCCACTGTTGGCAATAGTCTCCAACGAAAGTGGTTCTGGCTTCCCTGCGACGACCATGGCTCTCAGGACTCCGACTATCGCCAGAACAGTATCGTTGAACCCCAAACCCAAGTATTCCGAATAGTCCACCTGCTTGACCCGGCCGTTAGGGAGCAAGATGTCAACCGAAGCAGAACCGGCCCGGTCAGCAGTGTTGAGTGGAAATATAGGGATTACTGGCGCAGGCGCTGGCCCACCTATCTCGAAGTTCTTTTTCTTGGCCATCTAAGCTGCCTGTTCGTTGAGATATCCCAGTACAAGCTCGTCAATCTCGGCTTGGTATTGGGTTCCGTAGGCGTCATCAATCGCATCCAGATGATGGAGATAACGCGAAGTCGTAATAATTGAAGAATGGCCCAAAAAACGCTTCAGAACGACGATGGGTGAACTTCTCAACCGCCCCTTTTTCTTCAGGTCCTCCAAGGAGGCCAATGTATGGGTGGCAAACGTGTGTCGCAGCATGTGCGGATGAATATGAATGCCAACACGCGAACCAAGGCGTGCAAGAGGTGCGACAAGTCCATCTGAAACGAACGGTACCCCATAGCGAGTAAGGAACAGATTACTGTCTGCTGACTGCGCTATCCTTTGTAGTTTAGGTCTGGTCGATTCCCGATACTGCCAGAGATTGTTCATGCACGGCACTGAGATGCGGACAGTCCGGGCTTTATCGTTTTTGATATCCATTTCGCGCGGGTCGAGGTGTACTGCCACGCTTTTAACCTTATCCGATAGACGGCTGCAATCAATGACGTATTTCGCAGGAAATGAGGTGAGCTCCTCTGCACGAAGCCCGGCATTGAGCCCAAGGTGCAGCATTGCGCGATGTGTTGGATTGACTGCGGCCTTCATAACCACATCAATCTGGTTGCGTGAAAGAACGAAAAGAGGCTTCTCTGCTTCCCTCATGTGCATGTTGGTGGTCGCCCGCTTTCCGCCCTTCCCTGAAGTGTCGGCCAACATACCGCCAACATATGATGACACCGTTTCGGCATATTTGAAGGGAAGAGCAGCGACTAGACCAGCCTGCTGTGCCCAAACGTAAAAACGCTGGACTGTGCCGACCTTATCATTGATATACCCAGCGTCATTGCCTACCGTCGAATCACACCAGCGAACATAGTGCGCCAAAGGTGAAATATCGCCACTCATCTCACCCGGAATATAGTCCCATCGGAGGTTCTTTGCTTCAAGGTATCCGAAGTAATCGTAAAGATGTCGCCCATACGCTTCCCAGGTTTTAAGGTCTCTTGCGCCAACTTTGGCAAGCAATTCACCTTTGAAGAAAAGCAGGGCAACTTCCACCACGGAGCCGGTGGCGTCTACAAGGAGAGGGAAGCCTGGATAAGCTTGGCCACCAACTTGAAAACTGGCGTCACTGAGATAAAGGTTCATTCGCTGAACCCATCTAGTGAAATGAATCTATAAGAACTCAGACCAAAACAGCACTGCCTTATACCGAGTTTTTGAAATGACTGATTGTTCCCCACATCGGCTCCGTCGTAACGAGGGATAGGTTGTTTGAACCGTGATTTCCCTACTAGAGCAGTAGAGTAATCGATTTACTGAAGGGTTACAAGTCTATGTAGGAAGAACAACCGATGTCGACGCCAACGGCGGCCGGGATGATGGCGCCGCGCGTGGGAATCACGCTGCCGACGGTGGCACCGATGCCGGCATGCACGTCGGGCATGGCCGCCACATGCGGATGGACGATGGGTAGGCTGGCGATATTGTGCAATTGGCGCAGCGCCTGCGCATCGATATCGTCGGTAAAAATATGCACGGGCACATGGGCGCCGCGCAGTGTCTGATGAATTGGCATAACGGTATTCCTTGGTATTGTCGTTATGCCGGGGTCGTCCAAAACAAAAAACTCCGGCGAGTTTCCTCACCGGGGTTTGAAGGACACCGGCTCGGGATCGGCAATGTGCCGATGGCCCCGAGCGTCATGCACGGGGCTAGTGGTAGGTCAACTTGCTGCCAGCCTGCTCGAACATGGGTTTCCTTGTTTGGTTAATCTGAACTGCGGACGCTGATTCTGCACCTTATGCTGCAGTGCGTCAACCCATTTTCATGACGAATGCGCCAACGTTGTTATTTTATCTCAGCCGCTTTTTCTTTCGCAATGCGGGCATCGAGCTTCACTTCATTTTTGGCAGCGTAGTTGCTGCACGCTTGCGCATCGATGAAGGGATTCGGCGTGACGCCTTCCAGCAATTGCGTCAGCTTGCGGTCGCCGCCGGAGTGGTCGGGGTGGGCCGAGATCAGGATATCGCACGGCAGTTTGGCGAAGTCTTGCATGACGCGGCGAAAGGCCGGCGTCAAGTCCGCGTGACGATCATCGGCCAGGTAATGAAAATCGTCGGCCGCCACCGGCGTGAGGCTGGCGCCGAACACCACGTTCAGGCATTCCTGACGCTCGGCATCCTCGCACGAGACCCAGGTCCAGCTGGTGCTGCCCGGCGTATGGCCGGGCGTGTAGCGCGCCGTGATGCTCACGTCACCCAGTTGCAGGGTTTCGCCATCGGCGATCTCGCGCACGTTTTCCACGGCCGGCATGGGATCGATTTCGCCCGCTTGCGGATCCATGGCGAGCACCGCTCCCGCGCGCAGCGCCTGCGCTCCCAGCGGGCTGGCGACCACTTGCGCGCCGCTGTCGCGGGCCAAGGCGGCGATGCCGCCAGAATGGTCGAAATGCGCTTCCGTATTCAGGATGAATTTGATGTCTTCCAGGCGAAAGCCCAGCTCGAGGATATGTTCCTTGATGGCGGCCACCGATTGCGGCAACGCGCCATCGATCAGGATCAAGCCTGCACGCGTATCGATCAGCACCACGCTCAAGCCGCCCACGCCCACGTAATAGGTGTCGCCGTGGATACGCGCCGGCTGCTGCGGACGGTTCCACTGCGCCGCATAAGGCGAGGCGATCGGCTGCGTCAGGGGATCGACGGCGGGCGTGGCGGCATGCGCGGCAAACGGCAGCGCCATGGCGGCCAGCGCGATACTGAGCAAGATCTGGGGAATGAAGAAAGGCGGCATGCGGCTCCAGGAGTGAGTGTGTGGTAATCGATGCCATAGGGTAACGTCGCCAGCCTGGCGCGGTCAAGCAGACGCATGCAGCGACTTGCGCTACGATAGAGGCCCATAGACCTGCCGCGCGCCTTGCCGCGCCCACTGCCATGCGTTTGCTGATCCTGTCCGACCTGCACCTGGAAGTCTGGGGTGAAGACACGCCCGCCATCGACCTTGCCACCAGCCGCCCCGACGTGGTGATCCTGGCCGGCGACATCGATACGGGCAGCAACGCCATCGCCTGGGCCGCGCGCACTTTCGGCGCCCTGCCCGTGCTGTACGTGCATGGCAACCACGAAGGCTATGGGCATCAGCTCAAACACATGCAGGACGCCGTGCACGACGCCTGCGCCAGCGCCAATGCGCACGGCGCCAACATCCGCCTGCTCGACGGCGACGCCGTGGTGCTCGATGGCGTGCGCTTCCTCGGCATCACGCTGTGGACGGATTTTCTGCTGTTTGGCGCGGAGCGCCGGGAAGAAGCGCTTAACGCGGCGCAAGCCTACATGCCCGACTACAAGCGCATCAGCACGGGCGGCGATACGCCCCGCCTGCTGTGCGCCAGCGACACGGCGCAGCTGCACGCGCAGCACAAGGCCTGGCTGGAACAGCAACTGGCGCAACCCTTCGATGGCCAGACCGTTGTCATCACGCACATGGCGCCCTCGATGCTGTCGGTGGAGGAGCAATACGCGGCCAACCTGGGCTCGCCCGCGTTCGCCTCGCAGCTGGACGAACTGGTGGCGCAGGCGGACCTGTGGGTGCATGGCCACATGCACGCCTCGCTCGACTATCGCATCCAGGACTGCCGCGTGGTCTGCAACCCCTGCGGCTACAAGCGCCCCGATGGCAGGCCGGAAAACGAACGCTACGATTCCGGCTTCATCGTCGACATCGCCAGCGCGGTTTAATGCTTTCGATAGCGCAGCTGCGCCACGCCGCTGGGTAGCTGGCGCGTGCCGTCCAGGCGCCAGTCGCTACGCGGCAAACCATCCTCGAACAGGCGCACGCCCTTGCCCAGTACCACGGGCAGTACGGACAAGGTCAAGCTGTCGATGACGCCCTCGCGCAAGCCGGCGCGGATGACGGCGCCGCCATCGAGATACACGTGACGGCAGCCCTCGTCGGCCAGCCGTGCCAGCACCTCGCGCACGCTGCCTTCGCGGCGCTGTTCGCCATGGCGCGGCGCGAAGTCGCGGTGACTCAATACCACCACGCGCTTGCCCGCATACGGCCATGGCTCGAACCCCAGCACGGCGTCATACGTGGTGCGCCCGATCAGCAGGGTATCGACTTGATCCATCAAGGCCGTGTAGCCGGTGGCGTCGGGCGAGTCGGGCGCCAGCTCGGCCAGCCAGGACAGGTCGCCGGTTTCCCCGGCGATACAGCCATCGATGCTGATGCCGAGAAAAACGCTGACAGAAGTTTTTTGCATGGATGTTCCTTGAATTAATTCTACAGTGTAGAATTATGCCCATGAAACCGCCAAAACTTCAAGCTATTGAAAATCCCGTGCGCCGCGCGGGCCGTCCCCGCCGCATCACACCCGCGCTGGACAGCGCCAGCATCCTGCACGCTGCCCTGGCCCTGCTGGAAGAGCAAGGCGAAGCATTTTCCATGCGCGCGCTGGCGCAACGCCTGGGCGTCGATGCCATGGCCGTGTATCACTACTACGCAGGAAAAGAGGAGTTATTGCTGGCCTTGATGGCGCAGCGTTTTGCCGCGCTCGATCCGCGCCAGCCGCCGTTTACGCAGCGCCAATCACCACCACGGCGGGTGCTCGCGCTGTGCGCACTGTACCTGGAACTGGTCAGCGCCACGCCGTATTTCGTGCGCCTGATGGCGCGCGGGCTGGTGACGCACGCCGATGTGGCCGAGCGGTTTACGGCGCTGTTCGAGCTAGCCGTCGATGGTCTCGCGCTGGACAAAAAAACCCGGCTGCGCGGCTGCGATACGCTCGTCGATTTCCTGCACGGCTATGCGCTGGCGGGCCGACCGGCCAGCGAGACGCAATGGCACGCCTCGGTCGGCCTGATCCTGGCGGGCATGGCCGCCGGGGCATGAAGCATTCACGCACGGCTTTCTCGCCGAACGCACTACCGGGATATCAGGCCAGCAGCTTAAGCAGCGCCTGGGCGGCCGCTTCCGACGATGCGGGATTCTGGCCCGTAACCAGCAAGCCATCGGTGACCGCGTACGGCTGCCAGTCGCCCAACTTGGAATAGACGCCGCCGTTTTGCTTGAGCATATCCTCGACCAGGAAAGGCACGATGGCCGTCAAGCCGACGGCGTCTTCCTCGGTATTTGTAAAGCCCGTCACCTGCTTGCCGCGCACCAGCGGCGTGCCGTCAGCCGCCTTCACGTGGCGCAGCACGCCCGGTGCATGGCAAACGGCGGCGACGGGCTTGCCGGCGGCGATCATCTGCTCGATCAGCGCGATCGAGTGCGGGTCTTCGGCCAGGTCCCACAGCGGACCATGGCCGCCCGGGTAAAACACGGCGTCAAAGTCGGCCGCCTTCACGTCGGCCAGCTTACCCGTGTTGGCCAGCACGGCTTGCGCAGCGGCGTCCTGCTTGAAGCGGCGCGTGGCGTCCGTTTGCGAATCGGGCGCGTCGCTTTTCGGGTCCAGCGGCGGCTGGCCGCCGTTGGGCGAAACTACCGTCAGCTTGGCGCCCGCTTCCTGCAAGGCATAGTAGGGCGCGGCGAATTCTTCCAGCCAGAAGCCTGTTTTCTTGCCGGTGTCACCGAGTTGGTCGTGCGAGGTCAGTACCATCAGGATATTCATGTTGTTTCCTTTTATGTCAGAGGGTTACAGTGCTGCTTCGAGGATACGGCGGCTGCGCGCAAGGTCGATATCGCGGTGTTCGCCAAGAGAGGTCATGCCGTGTGCTTCCAGTTGCGTCAGGACCGCTTCCACCGCTTCCTGGCCCAGCTGGTAAGAGGACAAACGGGTCGGCAAGCCCAGGCATTCAAAGAAGGCGCGGGTGCGGGCGATGGCTGCATCGATGCGCTCGTCCTCGCTGCCGCTGGTGATGTTCCAGACACGTTCGCCATATTGCAGCAACTTACCGCGTTTCTGTTCGCGCTGCACGTCCAACAGTGCCGGCAGCACCAGCGCCAGGGTGCGTGCATGGTCGATGTCGTACAGGGCCGTCAGTTCGTGGCCTATCATGTGGGTAGCCCAGTCCTGCGGCACGCCGGCGCCGATCAAGCCATTCAGGGCCAGGGTGGCCGTCCACATCAGGTTGGCGCGGGTGGCGTAATCGTCGGGCGCGGCGATCGCTTGCGGGGCGATCTCGACCAGCGTCTGCAGCAAGCCTTCGGCAAAGCGGTCCTGCACCTTCGCCTGCGCCGGATAGGTCAGATACTGCTCCGTGGTGTGGACAAAAGCGTCGACCAGGCCATTGGCTACTTGCCTGGCCGGCAAGGTAAAGGTCTTGCTCGGGTCAAGTACGGAAAATTGCGGGTACAGCAGCGGACTGCGAAAACTCAGCTTGTCATGCGTGACTTTTTTCGTCACCACGCCGCCGTTGTTCATTTCCGACCCCGTGGCCGGCAAGGTCAGTACCGTGCCAAACGGCAGGGCTTGACGAACGTTGGCGCCGCCGCGCTCGGCAATTTCCCACGGCTCGCCGTCGTACAGGGCGGCGGCGGCGACGAACTTGGTGCCATCGATCACGGAGCCGCCGCCGACGGCCAGCAGGAAGTCCAGTTTTTCGCCACGCACCTGCACCACGGCACGCATCAAGGTTTCATAGCTGGGATTGGGTTCGATGCCGCCAAACTCTTGCACCGTGCGCTGGCCCAAAGCGGCGCGCACCTCTGCCAGGGTGCCGGTCTTTTCCGCGCTGGCGCCGCCGTACAAAATCAACACGCGCGCATCGTGCGGTACCAGGGTGGACAATTTGGCGACAGTGTCGGCACCGAACACGATACGGGTCGGATTATGGAATTCAAAATTTTTCATGATGTCGCTCCTTATTATTAGACTGGTCGTCTAGAATGCAGTTCAAAAAAAGCGGATGTCTGTCATCCGCGTACTTGGCGCCCGCTCATTAGTCCGGCGGCAGCTGCAACATCGCCAGGGTCGCCTGCCAGGCCGTTTGCAAGGCGCTGGCGTCGCGCCGCAGCTTGGTCAGCATGGCAGCACCCAGCCACAACTGGTACAAGGTGGCGGCCATCTGCGCCGGATCGGCAACCGATGGCAGTGTATCGTCCACCCTGCCCCGCGCGATGGCCAGGGCCAGCCTGGCAATGATGCGGTGAGTGCCGTCGAGCAGCGCCACGCGCATCGCTTCCGACATGTCCGCCACTTCGCTGCTGAGCTTAACCACCAGGCAACGGCAGTCGCAAGCGCTGCCATCGAGACTCTCGCTGGTCCAGCTGGCCCAATACCCCATCAGCGACTGCGCCGCGTTCTGGCCGGGCTGGCCCAGCACCACATCCATCTCGGCCAGGTAGCCGGTCACGTAATCTTCCAGCATGGCTACACCAAACAATTCCTTGGACTTGAAATAATGGTAAAACGAGCCCTTGGGCACATCGGCGGCCGACAAAATCTCGTTCAGCCCCACGCCTGCAAAGCCCTTGCGCGTGATGATGGCCTTGCCCTGGTCGATAATGTGCTGGCGCACGTCGGTGTATTCAGCTTTCATGCGAGGCATTGTAGCACAATTAGACCAGTCGTCTAGATTCATTGCATGACGTGTGTTGAAAACCTGCCATCTCATGCGGCGAGATGGCAGACGCTGCCTTAGGCAAACTTCTTGAAATCCGGCTTCCTCTTTTCAAAGAAGGCCGTAAACGCTTCCTTCGCCTCGGCGCCGCCCAGCATGGCGCTGAACAGTTTGTTTTCGTCGGCGATGGCCGCCTTCACCGGTTCCATGCGGCTTTGCTTCATCAGGCGCTTGGTGGCGCGGATCGAGGCCGCTGGCAGGGCCACCAGTTTGGCGGCCTGGCCTTGCGCGAAGGTCATCAATTCGTACAGGGGCACGACTTTCGAGACCAGGCCCATTTCCAGCGCTTCCTGCGCAGGGAACGACTCGCCCAGCATCAGCTTTTCCGCTGCGCGCGGGTAACCGGCCAGTTGCGTGAGCAGCAGGCTGGAGCCGAATTCCGGGCACAGGCCCAGTTGCGTGAACGGCATCGAGAAGCTGGCGTTGTCGGCCGCGTAGACCAGGTCGCAGTGCATCAACAAGGTGGTGCCGATGCCGATGGCGGGGCCGGAGACGGCGGCCACCACGGGCTTGCTGCTGCCGTACAAGGCGCGCATGAACTGAAATACGGGACGGTCATGGTCGAGCGAACCATCCTTCGGTCGCGCCGTCTTCATGAAGTCATCGAGGTCATTGCCTGCCGTGAAAATCTCGCGCTTGCCGCAGATCAGGATGGCGCGCACCTCGTCGTCCGTCTCGGCCGCCACCAGCGCATCGGCCAGGGTCTGGTACATGGCACCCGTGATCGCATTCTTGCGTTCCAGGCGGTTAAATTCCAGGGTAAGGATGCCCTCGCTCTTGCTGCACAAAATATCCATGTCGTCTCCAAAAAGATAAAGGGCGCCGGGGTAATCCCGCAGCGCCCTGTTTTATTGCTTTAGCCCGCCAAACTTAGACGCGTTCAAAGATGCCTGCGGCACCCATGCCGGCGCCCACGCACATGGTGACCATGCCGTATTTCTGCTTGGTGCGCTGCAGCGCGTGGATCACGGTGGCCGCGCGGATGGCACCGGTGGCGCCCAGCGGATGGCCCAGGGCAATCGCGCCGCCCATCGGGTTGACCTTCGATGGGTCCAGGCCCAGGTCGCCGATCACGGCCAGCGCCTGTGCAGCAAACGCTTCGTTCAACTCGATCCAGTCCAGCTGGTCTTGCGTGATGCCGGCGGCGGCGCACGCTGCAGGGATGGCGAATTTCGGACCGATGCCCATGATTTCCGGCGGCACGCCGCGCACGGCGAACGAAGAGAATTTCGCCAGCGGGGTCAGGTTATGCTCGCGCAGGATCTTTTCGCTGACGATCAAGAGCGCACCGGCGCCATCGGACATCTGCGAGCTGTTGGCGGCCGTGACGGTGCCCTTGGCGGCAAACACGGGTTTCAGTTTGCCCAGCGACTCCATCGACGAATCGGCACGCGCACCTTCGTCGGTGTCGACGGTGCGGCGCGTCACATCGACTTGGCCGGTGGCCAGGTTAGGCGTGCGCGTGATGATTTCGACGGGCGTCGTTTCGGCCTTGAAGAAACCGGCTTGCTGCGCGGCGATGGCGCGGCGGTGCGATTCAACGGAGAAAGCGTCCTGCTGTTCGCGCGACACTTTCCATTGCTGCGCCACTTTCTCGGCCGTCAGGCCCATGCCGTAGGCCATGCCGATGTTTTCATCGCTGAACATGTCCAGGTTCATCGATGGGTGGTGGCCCATCATCGGCACCATCGACATCGATTCGATGCCGCCGGCGATCATCACGTCGGCTTCGCCCACGCGGATACGGTCGGCCGCCATGGCGATGGCCGTGATGCCCGAAGCGCAGTAGCGGTTGACAGTGACGCCGCCCACGGTTTTCGGCAAGCCGGCCAGCAGCACCGAGTTACGCGCGATATTGAAGCCTTGCTCCGCTTCCGGGAACGAGCAGCCGATGATGGCGTCGGTGATCAGGGCCGGATCGAGGCCAGGCGCTTGCGCCAGGGCCGATTGCAGCACGCGCACCAGCAGGTCGTCCGGGCGGGTGTTTCTGAACATGCCGCGCGGTGCCTTGCCGATCGGGGTGCGGGTTGCAGAGACGATATAGGCGTCTTGAAGTTGTTTGCTCATTTTGTTCTTTCAAAGATGTTGAACGAAGTTCGTGTTCTGTCGAATGTCCGAGGTAGTCAGGTTGCCGCTTAGCGCTTCTGCGACAAATACCAGTCCACCGTCACCTGTGCCGCCAGCGTGCCTTCGGCGTCGAAAATATCGACTTCCACGGGAAACGCCACCTTGCCGTCCTGTGCCAGCTGCGCCTTCAATGCAGCCAGGTCGCCCGGTACCCGACCTTCGGCGCGCGTCGCGCCCCGGGCCACCTTCTGGTAAGCGATACGCGACTCCTTGGCCACCGGGCGCAAGCCCAGTATCAGCTCGGCGAAGCCGCCAGCCATGGCCGCGCCGGAAGCCGTTTCGGCCAGGGTAAACAAGGCGCCCGCATGCTGCGTGCCCAGGTGATTATGCAGTTTGGGATCTTCCGGCATCGACACCTTGGAGGTGCCGGCGCCGATGTCATCGATGCTGATCCCCAGCAGCCGCACGAAGGGCAAGGTGTCCATCATCTGTTGTTTGATACGGTCATACACCATGCTTGGCCTCACGCGCAGTAATACTTTAAATACCAACGACAGGATCGACATCGACGCTGTGCTTAGTTGCGTACCGGCTTACCGGTTTGCATCATGCCCATGATCCGTTCCTGGGTTTTCGGATGGTTCAACAGCTCCAGGAATGCCTTGCGTTCCATATCCAGCAGCCACTGTTCGCTGACGAAACTGCCCTGGTCCACGTCGCCGCCCGATACGATCTCGGCGATCATCTCGCCCAGCTTGAAATCGTGCGCCGAAATGAAGCCGCCGTCGCGCATATTGACCAGCTGCGCCTTGATGGTGCCCCAGCCGTAACGGCCCGTGACCTGGATCAGCGAAGGGAGTGCTGGACGGAAGCCGGCGTCGAACATGGCGCGCGCTTCGACCTTGGCCACGTGCAGCAGCTCGTAGGCGTTGAACACGATCACGTCATCTTCTTTCAGGTAGCCCATTTTTTTGGCTTCCAGCGCCGATTTCGACACGTTGGCGGTGGCCGCATTGGTGAAGCCCGTTTTCAGGAATTGCAGGATGTCGTTACCCTTGGCTTCCTTGTAGGCGCGCTGCGCCGCTTCCTTCAGGCCGCCGCCGGCTGGAATCAGGCCCACGCCCACTTCCACCAGACCAATGTAGGACTCGATCGAGGCCACGCGCTTCGATGCGTGCAGCGCCAGCTCGCAACCGCCGCCCAGCGCCAGGCCAGCGACTGCAGCGATCACCGGCACGTTCGCGTATTTCAGCGACATGAAGGTATTTTGCAGTTCGGCGATGATCGGATCGACGGCTTTCACGCCGCCTTGCATGAAGGCCGGCAGGGCCGATTGCAGGTCGGCGCCGGCCGAGAAGGCACCGCCTTCGGCTGCGTCGGCATGCCAGATCACCAAACCTTTGAAGTTCTTTTCCGCTTCCGCTAATGCGAGTTTGAGTCCATTAATCACGCCTTCACCAATCACGTGCATCTTGGTCTTGAAGGAGATGATCAAGACATCGTCGCCCGTATGCCAGACGCGCACGGATTCGTCTTCGAAGACGGTGGTGCCGGCAGTCTTGGGGTCGGCAGCGCCGCTGCCCAGGTTGGTACCAAAAACGGGCGCGCGGAATGGCTGGCGGTCATACACGGCCAGGGACGAACGAGGCACGAAGCTGTTCGACACGGCGGAGTAGGAGCCTTCCGGCGTATGCACGCCGCCTTTTTCAGCGACCGGACCTTCGAAGACCCAAGCTGGCAACGGTGCGTTGCACAGCGCGTGGCCGGCGTCGATATCTTCCTTGACCCAGTTGGCCACTTGCAGCCAGTTCGATGCCTGCCACGTTTCAAACGGACCGACGTTCCAGCCGAAGCCCCAACGCATGGCGAAGTCGATATCGCGCGCATTGTCCGCCACGGTGTCCAGATGAATGGCGATGTAATGGAAAGCGTCACGGAAGATCGCCCACAAGAACTGGCCTTGCGGATTCGTCGATTCGCGCAGCGCCTTCATCTTCTTGACCGGATCCTTTTCCTTCAGGATGCGGGCGATGATGTCGGCAGCCTTGGCGCCGCCGGCCACGTATTCACCGGTGGCGAAATCGAGGCGTTGAATTTCCTTGCCGACTTTCTTGTAGAAGCCCGCGCCGCTCTTCTGGCCCAGCGCGCCTTTTTCCACCAGTTGCGCCAGCACGGCCGGGGTCTTGTAGACGGCAGCGAACGGGTCGTTCGGCAGGTAGTCCTGCATGGTCTTGATCACATGGCCCATGGTGTCCAGGCCGACCACGTCCGCCGTGCGGAAGGTGCCCGACTTGGCGCGGCCCAGCTTGGAGCCCGTCAAGTCATCGACGACGTCCACGGACAGGCCGAATTTTTCAGCTTCGTGCACGATGGCCAGAATGCCGAACACGCCAACGCGGTTGGCGATGAAGTTCGGCGTATCCTTGGCGCGTACCACGCCTTTGCCCAGCGTGGTGGTCAGGAAGCCTTCCAGCTGGTCGGCGATCTCCGGCTTGGTGAACTCGGTCGGGATGATCTCGACCAGGTGCATATAGCGCGGCGGGTTGAAGAAGTGCACGCCGCAGTAGCGCGACTTCAGGTCGGCGTCGAAGCCTTCGGCCAGCTTGGTGATCGACAGGCCCGAGGTGTTCGAGGCAAAGATCGCGTTCGGACCGATGTGCGGAGCGACCTTTTGATACAGGTCGTGTTTCCAGTCCATGCGCTCGGCGATGGCTTCGATGATCAGGTCGCAACCGGCCAGCAAATCCAGGTTGTCTTCGTAGTTGGCGACCTGGATCAGCGATGCGTCATCCTTGTTGCCCAACGGCGCAGGCGACAGCTTTTTCAGGTTCTCGATGGCGCGCAGCACGATGCCATTCTTCGGACCTTCTCTTGCAGGCAGGTCGAACAGCACGACCGGCACTTTCGCGTTGATGCAATGGGCGGCGATCTGCGCGCCCATCACGCCGGCGCCGAGGACGGCTACTTTTTTAACGATGAAATTGGTCATATTTTCCTCAAGTCTTAGAACAGGTCTGCGTCGAGTGCCATCAGGTTGGCCGAACCGGAACGCGCCTGACGGATCAGGGTTGCCGTTTCAGGCTGCAAGCGGGCGAAGTAGAAACGTGCGGTAGCCAGTTTGGCGGTGTAGAACTTGTCGCCGCTGGACTCTTTTTCGAGGGCGATCTTGGCCATCTGCGCGAACAGGTAGCTATAGATCATGTGGCCGACGACGCGCAGGTAAGGCACACATGCCGCGCCCACTTCGTCAGGATTCTGGAATGCCTTCATGCCGATTTCCATGGTCAGCTTGGTGACTTTGTCGCCCAGGTCGCCCAGTGGGGTGACAAATTCGCTCATCGCTTCATCGGTGCCGTTGTCTTCGACGAAGGCCTTGATCTTTTCGCCGAACTTGCGCAGCTTGGCGCCGTTGTCGCCCAGGATCTTGCGGCCCAGCAGGTCCAGCGACTGGATCGTGTTCGTGCCTTCGTAGATCATGTTGATGCGCGCATCGCGCACATACTGCTCCATGCCCCATTCCGAGATGTAGCCGTGGCCGCCGAACACTTGCATCGCGTCCGAGGTGGCGATCCAGGCGTTGTCGGTGATGAAAGCTTTGATGACGGGCGTCAGCAGCGCCACTTCGTCAGCGGCTTCTTTGCGCACGTCGGCGTCAGGGTGGTGCAGTTCGCGGTCGATCTGCAGCGCCACGTAGGAAGTGAAAGCGCGCGCGCCTTCTGCATAGGCTTTGCCCGTCAACAGCATGCGGCGCACGTCAGGGTGCACGATAATGCGGTCGGCCGGCAGTTCCGGGTTCTTGATGCCGGACAGCGAGCGCATTTGCGTGCGGTCCTTGGCGTAGATCAGCGCGTTCTGGTAAGCGATTTCCGTCAAGCCCAGCGACTGCATGCCCACGCCCAGGCGGGCTGCGTTCATGAAGACGAACATGGCGTTGAGGCCTTTGTTCGGCTGGCCGATGATCCAGCCTTTCGCGCCGTCCAGGTTCATCTGGCAGGTCGAGTTACCGTGGATGCCCATTTTCTCTTCGATGGCGCCGCAGGTGATCGGGTTGCGCTCACCGACCGTGCCGTCCGCGTTCGGCAGGAATTTCGGCACCAGGAACAGCGAGATGCCTTTCGAGCCTTCCGGTGCGTCCGGTACGCGGGCCAGCACCAGGTGCAGGATGTTTTCCGCCATGTCGTGCTCGCCGGCCGAGATGAAGATCTTGTTGCCGGTGATGGTCCAGGAACCGTCCGCCTCGGGCAGCGCCTTCGAGCGCAGCAGGCCCAGGTCGGTGCCGCAGTGCGGTTCGGTCAGGCACATGGTGCCCGTCCATTCGCCCGACACCAGTTTCGGCAAATACACTTCCTTCTGGTGGTCGGTGCCGTGTTCCTTCAGGCACTCATAGGCGCCATGCGACAAGCCCGGGTACATGGACCAGGCCTGGTTCGACGAGTTCAACATTTCATAGAAGGAGTTGTTCAGCACGACCGGCAAGCCCTGGCCGCCGTATTCGGGATCGCAAGCCAATGCCGCCCAGCCGCCTTCGACGTACTGTTTATACGCTTCCTTGAAACCTTTAGGCGTGGTCACGCTTTTCGTGACAGGATCGTGGTGGCAGCCTTCGCGGTCGCCGGAGTGATTCAGGGGGAACAATACTTCGGAAGTGAACTTGCCGCCCTCTTCCAGTACCTGGTTGATGATGTCGGCATCGACGTCGGCGTACGACGGCATTTGCTTCAGTTCTTTTTCCACTTGCAGGAACTCATGCAGAACGAATTGCATATCCCGGATTGGCGCGACGTATTGACCCATAATTTTCTCCTGAAGGCGTTTAGCTAAAGTGTTGTACTTGTGAACTGCGTGTGCGTTGTTGCGGATACTGCCTGACGGCTTATTTGCTTGTTACAGAATTCTGGTACGACGCCAGCAAACGGACAAATCCTGCCTGCGCCCTTTCGATGCTGCCCGGCACGCGCAAGAAGCGCGCATCGTGATGCAGAGCCAAGATCAGGCCATACATCTCGTACACCAACTGCTGGGCGTCCGTGTCCGCTTTCAAGTCGCCCGTGGCGATCGATTGCTCGACACAGCGCAGCAACGCGCCCTGCCAAGCCTGCACCATGGCCACCAGGGACTCGCGGATGGGGCCGGGACGGTCGTCATATTCGACGGCGCCGCTGATATAGATGCAGCCGGAAGCGATCTCCACGCTGACCCGCTTGACCCAGCGCGCAAACATCGATTGCAATCGCTCAATACCGCGTGGTTCTTTCATGCTGGGGAAAAAGACTTCTTGCTCGAAACGATAGTGGTAGAGCTTCAGCACTTCCATCTGCAAGTCCTCGCGCGAGCCAAAGTGGGCAAATACGCCCGACTTGCTCATGTTCATTTTGTCCGCGAGCAGCCCAATGGTCAGGCCTTCCAGGCCGTCGCGGCTGGACAGGTCCAGCGCCACGTCGAGGATGGCTGCACGGGTCAGTTCGCCCTTGCGCATGAATTTGACTGAAGTATTCAAGAGGTCCATTCTAAAAGTGATGTTGCCGATCTGGCGGATGGGAACGCGGGGGAAAAAAGCACGCCCCGAAAAAATCCGAACGCTCGTACTATTATCCACTACCACGTAAAAGTCAAACGGGAACTTTAGAGCCGGCGTTCTATTGGTGCAGCGCAGCATTTTTTGGCGATGTGTTTGTATTGATTTCAGGAGGGCAAAAGCGTTGCGCGCCTTGTCTTACAACAACAGCCGCGCCTCAGGAAAGGTCGCCTGCCTTGCTCAATTGACGGCGGTCGCGCTTGGTCGGCCGCCCCTTGATGGTGGTGCCCGGCTCGCGGAACAGCTTGCGCTCCTCGGCCAGCTGCTCGCGGCGGGCAATGCTGGCCGGCGTTTCCCCATACAGCAGGCGCGCCACGGGTGCCGCTCCACGCTTGTCGGACAGGCCCAGCACGGCCACTTCCCACGTTTCCGCGCCATTGTCGATGGCCAACTCGTCGCCCACGCGCAGGCTGCGCGCCGGTTTAACACGCTCGCCACCCACTTTGACTTTTCCCGTGTCAACGGCCTCGCTAGCCAACGATCGCGTCTTGAAGAAGCGCGCCGCCCACAGCCATTTGTCCAGCCTTACCGTTATCATGTCGTTCATGCGTACTTGCCTACTGAAAAAATGCGCATCACCAGCCGGTACACGAGGAAGGCGGCTTCGTAACCGATACGCCGGAAACGGCCGATGTGCTTGAAATCATCCTGGTGAATCACGATGCCGTCGGCCACGCCCTGCTCGATGTGCTGGCGCAGGCTTTGCGCGAATGCCACGTCCTTGATTACCACGTTCGCTTCCTGGTTCAGGAACAGGCTCAGCGCGTCAATATTGCTGGAACCCACCGTCGCCCAGTCATCGTCGACGACGGCCACCTTGGCGTGCAGTTGCGTCTTGCGGTACTCGACGATTTTCACCCCGGCAGCCAGCAGTTTCGGATAAAACGAGTGCGCCACGGCATCTTGCATGCGGAACTCGCCCACGCCGATCAACAGGACCACGTCGACGCCCCGCTGGGCCGCCTGGGCCAGGGCGTGGCGCAGCTTGTGCCCGGGCGCGAAATACGGGTTGGCCAGCATCACGCTTTTGCGCGCCTGGCCCAGCGCCTGCAGGTAGGCGCGCTGGATGGTGCGGCGGTTGCGCAGGTTATCGCGCACGACAAAGCCGGCCACGACAGGGTTTTTCGCCAGCTCCTTGCTGACCACGCGCATCTTGCGGTACAGCTTGATACGCCGCACCAGATTCATCTTGCCCAGTCGCGCCCACTGCGCCTGCACTTCCTCATGGATGGCGTCCACCAGCGGGCCTTTCACCTGCACGGCGAAATCCCAGCGCGGCGCTTCCAGGCTGATGCTGTGGTCGTAGTCGCAAAACATGTCGTCGTTGATATTGATGCCGCCCACCAGGGCGATCTCGCCATCGGCCACGCAAATCTTGCGGTGCGTGCGCGTGATGCCGCGCCGGAACCACGGGTTGAAGATGCGGTGGTGCACGCCGGCCGCTTCCAGCTGCGCATGCATGGCTTTCACACGGCGATTGCCCGTGCCGAACCAGTCCGTGATCATGCACACCAGCACGCCGCGCGCGGCGGCACGCTTGAGCGCATCGAGCACGAGGGTACCCGTGGCGTCGTCGGCAAAGATATAGGTTTCGAAATAGACTTCCGAGCGCGCGCCATCGATGGCGGCTATCAGCGCGGGAAAGTAATCGGTGCCGCAATACAGCAGCTCGATGTCGTTGTGGGCGATGAAATTGACTGTGCGCATGCCGGCCAGTCTACGCGAGTTTTAAAGCGGCAACGATCGGCGCGTGATCCGACAGTTTTGCCCACAGGGTGCCATGCATCACTTGCGCGCCTTCCACATGGAAACCGCGCACATAGATGCGGTCCAGGCGGAACCACGGCAAGGCGGCCGGAAAGGTACGCGCCGGCACAGGCACGGGCGTTTTCGTCTGGCGCCGCGCCAGGGTGCGCACCAGGTCGCCCAGGGCCGAGTTCGACGCGCGCTGGTCGAATACCTCGACCACACCAAGCGCATTGCGCAGCTTGTCGCTGAGCGTATTGCGCCAGTCGTTGAAATCGCCGGCGATGATGACGGGTTCGCCGTTCGGCGCCGATTCCATGACGGCGTCGATCAGCGCCTGCGTCTGGCGTCCCCGTCCCGACTCGAACAGGCCCAGGTGCACGACATAACAGTGCACATCAGCCTGCGGCGTCTTGAGCACGCAATGCAAAATGCCGCGCTGCTCGTAGGCATGGTCGGACACATCGTGATTGGTTTGCGAAGCGATGGGGAACTTGCTCAGCAAGGCGTTGCCGTGGTGACCATGGTCGTACACGGCATTCATGCCGTAGGCGGAATGGTGTTCGGCACCGGCAAAGAATTCATGCTGCGACGCTTCCGGCCAATGCTTGTGGCCATTTTTCTCGGCACCATAGCGGGCCGCATTGCGGTCATGCTTGCCTTGCACTTCCTGTAAAAAGACGACATCGGCATGGAACAGGGCAATCGCCTGCTTCAATGCATGCACCCTGGGCAAGCCCCGCACGGAGGAGACACCCTTGTGAATATTATAAGTTGCTACGCGGATTTTCATGCCTTGATTCTACTCCCAGACGGGCCCCGCGCGGCGTCAGCGTAGGTGCGCGTGCGCACCTACCACGCACAATCACGCCAGCATGCGTCCCACGCCCGCCGTCACGCTGACGAGCAGCGCGGTAATGCCGGCCGCCCAGACAATCTTGACCAGCAAGGGCGCGCCGCGCCAGGCCACGGTGCGCTTGCCCTTGGCAAACGCACCCGGATGCAACAGCCAGCCGATCGCCATCAGCGGCATGCCGATGGGCGGCGTGCGGCCGGGCACGGTGGAGCTAAACAGCAGGAAAATAAAGCACAGGCAAAAAACGATGCCCAGGGTGCCCAGCAGTTTTTGCTGCGCAGTCAAATGTAACCAGTTCAACATGGAATGCTTTCTAGGAAAATCAGGTGGGACGCGCCAGGCCCGTCATGGCCGGCAATTGCAAAATCGCTTCCGCGTTGGACGACGAAAAACAGCGGTCGGCCGCCGCCAGGTACGGTAGCCACGCGTATTGCAGATGTTCGCGGGGACTTAAGGTGATGGCGATGTCGCGCGGCACTTGCACGCTGAACACGTGCTCCGTGTTGCGCGTCACGCCGGGCGCGTAGCGGTGGCGCCAGATCGGATAAATTTCATACACATTCGACAGCTTCCAGTCGCGCAGCGCGATGTGCTGCCCATCGACGACGATGCCGGTCTCCTCGCACAATTCGCGCGCGGCCGTCTGCAGCAACGGTTCGTCGACAGCGTCGACGGAACCGGTCACCGATTGCCAGAAACCGGGCTGGCCCGCGCGCTCGATGAGCAAGACATCCAGATCAGCCGTATGAATGACGACCAGCACGGAAACAGGAATTTTATCAGTCATATCAACAATGAAAAAGGCGCTTCGTCAGCGCCTCTTTTTGCATAGCATTATCAAACAGCGGCCGCCGCAGCGGCCGCATGATGCATTACGCTACTTTTGGCTCGGCGCCGCGCAAACGGATGTGCAGCTCGCGCAATTGCTTCTCGTCCACTTCCGACGGTGCTTGTGTCAGCAGACACTGGGCGCGTTGGGTTTTCGGGAAGGCGATCACGTCGCGGATCGAATCGGAACCCGTCATCATGGTCACGATACGGTCCAGGCCGAACGCCAGGCCGCCGTGCGGTGGCGCGCCATATTGCAGGGCGTCAAGCAGGAAGCCGAACTTCAGCTGCGCTTCTTCGGCATCGATTTTCAATGCGCGGAAGACCTTGCTTTGCACTTCCTCACGGTGGATACGGATCGAGCCGCCACCCAGTTCCCAGCCGTTCAAGACCATGTCGTAGGCCTTGGCGATGCAGGCACCCGGATTGGTTTCCAGCATGTCTTCATGGCCGTCTTTTGGCGCCGTGAACGGATGATGAGTCGCCGTCCAGCGGTCCGCTTCTTCGTCGTGCTCGAACATCGGGAAGTCGACCACCCACAATGGCTTCCACACGTCTTCGAACAGGCCGGCTTTCTTGCCGAACTCGCTGTGACCGATTTTCACGCGCAGCGCACCGATGGCGTCGTTGACGACCTTGGCCTTGTCCGCACCGAAGAAGATCAGGTCGCCGTCTTGCGCACCGGTCTGCTCGAGAATCGTGGCCAGCACGTCGGCAGGCAGGAACTTGACGATCGGCGACTGCAAGCCTTCAGGGCCCTTGGCTTTCTCGTTGACCTTGATGTAAGCCAGGCCCTTGGCGCCGTAGATGGCGACAAATTGCGTGTAAGCATCGATTTCCGAACGCGGCATGCTGCCGCCTTGCGGAACGCGCAGGGCGACTACGCGGCCGCCTTTCATGTTGGCGGCGCCGTTGAAGACCTTGAATTCGACCGTTTTCATGATGTCGGTCAAGTCCGTGAAGGCCAGCTTGACGCGCATGTCCGGCTTGTCGGAACCGTACAGGCCCATCGCTTCGGCAAAATCCATCACCGGGAACGGGTTCGGCAAGTCGATGTTCAGCGTGTTCTTGAAGACGACGCGGATCATGTCTTCGAACAGGTCGCGGATTTCCTGTTCCGTCAGGAACGAGGTTTCGCAATCGATCTGCGTGAATTCAGGCTGGCGGTCGGCGCGCAAGTCTTCGTCGCGGAAGCACTTGGTGATCTGGTAGTAACGGTCGAAGTTGGCGACCATCAACAGTTGCTTGAACAACTGTGGCGATTGCGGCAAGGCGAAGAAGCTTCCGGCGTTGACGCGCGACGGCACCAGGTAATCGCGCGCGCCTTCTGGCGTCGATTTGGTCAGCATCGGCGTTTCGATGTCGATGAAGCCCAGCGCGTCGAGGTACTTGCGCACTTCCATCGTCACCTTGTAACGCAGGCGCAGGTTGTTTTGCATTTGCGGGCGGCGCAAGTCCAGCACGCGGTGCGTCAGACGCGTCGTTTCCGACAGGTTGTCGTCATCGAGCTGGAATGGCACCGGCACGGAAGGGTTCAGCACTTCCAGCTCCGAGCAAACCACTTCAATCTTGCCCGATTTCAGGTTGTTGTTGATGGTGCCGTCGATACGGTTGGTCACAACGCCCGTCACGCGCAGGCAGAATTCGTTGCGCACGGCTTCGGCGACCTTGAACATCTCCGCTTGTTCCGGGTTGCAGACGATTTGCACCAGGCCTTCACGGTCGCGCAAGTCGATGAAAATCAGGCTGCCGTGGTCGCGGCGGCGATGTACCCAGCCGCACAGGCTGACGGTTTGTCCCAGCATGGCTTCGGTAACGAGGCCGCAGTATTCAGTACGCATAGACATAAAATTCTCAGTTCAGGTTAGTGAGTGTTCAATCCGGCCACGTCCCGCGTGGGACGCCTGCCTTTATTCTTTGGCTGCCGGGGCCGGTACAGCAACAACTTCCGCAGGCGCCACTACGCCCATCGAGACGATATATTTGAGCGCCGCATCGACGCTCATGTCGAGTTCAACGACATCGCTGCGTTTCATCATCAGGAAAAAGCCCGATGTCGGATTCGGCGTCGTCGGCACATATACGCTGACATAATCGCCCACCAAGTGGTTCGCCGCATCGCCGCCCGGCACGCCGGTCAGGAAAGCGATGGTCCAGGAGTTCTGATGCGGATACGGCACCAGCACGGCCTTGCGGAAGGCATTGCCCGACGGGGAAAACAGGGTATCGGAGACTTGCTTGACGCTCGAATACAGGGAATTGACGATGGGTATGCGTTGCAGCAACTTTTCCCACAGTTTCACCACGTAATTGCCGACCAGGTTATTCGTCAGCAAGCCCGTGAAGAACACGATCAGTACCGTCAATACCGTGCCCAGGCCGGGAATCGTGCTCAGCGCGGGAACCTGGCGGCCGAACCATACGCTGGGCTTCGTACTGCCGGGCACCAGCAACAGCGACTGGTCCATCGTGCTGATGACCAGATTCAGGACCCAGGCGGTAATGGCCAGGGGCACCAAAATCAGTAATCCGGTAATAAAGTATTTACGCATCGGTTTCTCGGTAATGGATCATATCGGCGCGGCGCGCTTTTTCAATCCGCTTTCGGCGCAGCCGCAGCCGCAGCCGGCGCGGACGCAGGCGCAGCAGCAGGCGCGTTTTCGGCTGCTGGGGCGGGCTTGGCGCCATCGGCCGGGCCCGTCGGAATGGCCGTGCTAGGGGCCGTGCCACCGCGAAAATCGGTCGCGTACCAGCCAGTGCCCTTCAATTGGAAACCGGCGGCCGTCAATTGTTTCTTGAAACTGGGCTTGCCGCACGACAGGCACACCGTCAGTACTGGATCGGAGATCTTTTGCAAGACATCCTTGGCAAAACCACACTCGTCACAACGGTAAGCGTAAATCGGCATCTCTACTCCGAGAAAATCATCAAAAACCCTGAATTATAAAGCTTTTCCGCCATTCCCAGCGGAAAATGCCCGCTCGCTCAGCCTGTTAGCCTCAGCCCGCCCGGCGGCGCCAGCTCATCCAGCGCTCCTTGCCGGCGAAGACGGCAATGGAATCGTCCACGGCCTCATCGGCCAGGCAGTCGAAATGCGGCGCCAGCAATTCCTGCAGTTTCTCGCGCGAAATGCCAAATGGCGGCCCCTTGGCATTGTCATCAAAGAAAAAGTAACCGGTCAGCATGGCACCTGGCGCCAGCAGCTGCGCCCAGCGGGCCGCCACTTGCGGCCCCATGACGCGCGGCATGGCGCACAGGAAAGCCCGTTCATAGATCAGGTCCAGCGGCGCAACAGCTTCCCAGGCAAAGAAATCGGCTTCCACCACCTGCCCTGCCCGTTCGCCGACGACGGCGCGCGCGGCCGCCACGGCAGCTGGCGAAAAGTCGATGGCCGTCGCATCCCAGCCGTGATCGAGCATGAAGACCAATTCATACGCGGAGCCGCAGCCGGGAATCAGGCAGCGTAGCGGCACCGGGCTAGCGGCAACAAAGCTGCGCAAACGCGACGGCACGCCGCCCTGGTCCCAAGGCGTAAATTGCTTCTCAAAACGCTCGTCCCAGAAGGCGGGCGAGAGCGGATCGCGGGTTTGAAAGTCAGCCATCACTTACGTCCTCAGCCTTTAAAACGGCAATTGATGCCAGCGCATGAACACTTGCAAGCCCAGCGCGCCGAGGGCGAAGGCGCCCACGAAGTACACGATAAAGCTCAGCAATCGATTCGTCTGGCGTTGCTCTGCCAGCAAGGTTTTCATCAATTCCACGTCGTTTTCACGTGGTTCGCCATACACCGTCAAGGCCTGGTGCAGCAAACGCGGCAGTTGCGGAAAGATGTGCGCATAACGGGGCGCCTCGGCGCGCAAGCGTTCCATGAAGCCTTGCGGCCCCACTTGGTTGCTCATCCATTTTTCCAGATAAGGCTTGGCCGTTTGCCACAAGTCCAGTTCCGGGTCCAGCTGGCGGCCCAGGCCTTCGATATTGAGCAGGGTCTTTTGCAGCAGCACCAGTTGCGGCTGCACTTCCACATTGAAGCGGCGCGAGGTCTGGAACAGGCGCAGCAGCACCTGGCCGAACGAGATATCCTTCAGCGGACGGTCGAAGATCGGCTCGCAGCAGGCGCGCACGGCCGCTTCCAGCTCATCCACGCGCGTATCTTTCGGCGCCCAGCCCGATTCGATGTGCGCCTCGGCCACGCGCTTGTAGTCGCGGCGGAAGAAAGCGAGGAAGTTTTGCGACAGGTAATCCTTGTCGTAGTCATTCAACGTTCCCACGATGCCAAAGTCCAGCGCAATGTAGCGGCCGAACGATTCAGGCGCGATCGACACGAGAATATTTCCGGGGTGCATATCTGCATGAAAAAAACCGTCGCGGAACACTTGTGTGAAGAAAATCTCCACGCCATCGCTGGAGAGTTTACGCAAATCCACGCCGGCGGCCACCAGGCGGTCGGTTTGCGACACGGGAATCCCAACCATCCGCTCCATGACGATGACGCTGCTGGAGCAATAATCCCAGTGCATTTCCGGCACCATCAGCAAGTCCGAATTGGCGAAATTGCGGCGCAGCTGGCTGGCATTGGCCGCCTCGCGCATCAGGTCCAGCTCATCATGCAGGTATTTGTCGAATTCGCCCACGACTTCGCGCGGCTTGAGGCGCTTGCTGTCGGCCCACAGGCGGCTGGTCCAGTCGGCGGCGATGTGCATCAGGGCCACGTCTTCGTCGATCAGCTTTTTCATGCCTGGACGCAAGACCTTCACGGCCACTTCGCGGCCATCTTTCAGGGTGGCGAAATGCACCTGGGCAATGGAGGCGGACGCCACCGGCTCGCGCTCGAAGCGGGCAAACAACTGATCCGGGTGCGCGCCCAGCGACTTGGTGATCTGTGCAATGGCCAGGTCGGAGTCGAAGGGCGGCACCCGATCTTGCAAGCGCGCCAATTCTTCGGCGATGTCGGGCGGCATCAGATCGCGCCGGGTCGACAGCACCTGGCCGAATTTGACGAAAATGGGACCCAGCTCTTCCAGCGCCAGGCGCAGGCGCAGGCCCCGCGGCGACGACAGGTCGCGCCAGAAAATCAGGGTGTCGATCAATTTGGCGGTGCGGGGAACTTGCAGACCAGAAATCGCTATCTCATCCAGACCGTACTTGATGGAAACACGGATGATTTTAAACAGGCGCAGGAATTTCAATATCATGTAGACAAATCCGGTGTGGGAGACAAAGGCTGGGTGGCGGCGGCCACCTTTTCCAGCCGGGCAAGGCGCTTAGCCAGGCGTTCGACGTCGTCGCGCACGCGCGTCACGCCAGCGGAATACTCTTGCAGGGTAGCAGGACGGATCAGCATGGGCTGTTCATCGATAAAATATTCGGCCACGTTTTCCGCCAGCTTTTGCTGGCCCGTGCGCACAAAAGCGGCAGCATCTTTCGCACCGGAAACAAGGCGCGTGGCCAGCACGGGACCGAAGACCTTTTCCAGGTCATGCTCGGCTTCCCAGCGCAATCCCTTGCTCAGTTGCGAAATCGCATTGGCAAACTCGGCATCGCCTTCGATCTTGACGTAGGAAAACGCCCGCTCGCGGTGTTGCAGGATCAGCGGCACATCGGACAATTTGACGCGGATGGTGACATTCGCCGGCATGTCGGCCGGCGCCGCTTCCAGCATGCCGGCGCTGTCGACGCGCAGGCGCAAGGCCACGGCGCCCGTGTCGATGCAAGCCAGTTTGCCGGCATGCACGGCCAACTGCTGGCGCGCCCACGGCTCTTGCGCCAGCAAATGGTTGATTGTCGCGATGACGGGCGTCATCAAGGAGAGATCGGAAAGTGATGGCATCATGTGCTTGCGCGCCAAACGCGCTCCTAAAAATGAAAAACCGCCCGTAAAACAACGCGGGCGGTTTCGATCTTACCAGTTCAGCAGGAAATATCTGTCAAGCATCATGCATTGCGCATGGACTTAAGCCATGATTCAGCAAGTTTTGACAATTAATTCAATTGCTGGATGCCTGCCAAGACCCAGCCGCTATTGCCGCTGACGGGTTTCGACATATTCCACACTTCCGCGAACGGTTCCGCTGCCGCACCCTGCGCCGAACGGATCAGGCCCGTAAACTTCACGCTGGCCAGGTAATCGTTAACGCTGGTCTCGATCCCCATCAATTCGGCGTCGATGGTGACGACATCGGTAAAGTCCGGCTGCGCGCCCCGTTCCTGGATTTGCATGCGCAGTTCCGCATACACTTCCGGCGACGTGAATTCGCGGATATCGTTGACGTCCGCCTTGTCCCAGGCCGCTTGCAAGCGAATGAAATTGCTTTTCGCGTGGCGCAGGAAGGCTTCCTTGTCGAAGTCGCTTGGCACGCCCCATGGCGCGGCAACTGGTGCCGGGACCGGCTTGTCCAGGCCGACGCCGGACGAAACGGGCTGCAGCGGTGGAATGCGCGAACCAATGTCAGGCACGTTGCCGGCCGGTGCCGGCTGGTTGCCGCCAAAGCCCGCGAACGGCGCATTGCCGCCGGCGTTGCTGTCACGCTTGCCGCGCACCATGCGGTAGATGAAGAAGACCACGCCGGCCAACAAGGCCACCATCAGCAGGGTGCTGATCATGCTGGCCAGGGCGCCGCCCAGGCCGAAATGCGACAGCAGCGCGCCCAGGCCCAGGCCCAGCAAGGCACCGCCCAGCAAGCCCTTCCAACGGCTCGGGGCCTTGGCGGCAGGCGCCGGCGCGGGGGCCGGTGCAGGTTGCGCCTGGCGTGGCGTGGCAGCCGGTGCCGGGGTCGGCGCCGGTGCGGGCGCCTGGCGGCCCACGTTTTGCGACTGGCGGCCAAACGAACGGCCACCGCCCATGGGTCGGGCCAGCGCCTCGCCCAGCATGGATACCGTGGTCGCGGCCAGCATCATGCCGACCATAAATTTCTTCAATTTCATTCCATCTCCTAAAATCACCAACATTGATGCATTACATCTTGATACCGGTATGCAAAGCGGCAATGCCTGCCGTCAAATTGTAGTACTGCACGCGCTCCAGGCCTGCCGTTTCCATCATGGTCTTCAGCGTTTCCTGGTCCGGGTGCATGCGGATCGATTCTGCCAGGTAGCGATAGCTTTCCGCGTCGCCGGCGATTTTTTTTCCGAACCACGGCAAGACCGAGAACGAATACAGGTCGTACGGCTTTTGCAGGGGAGCGGCCACCTTGGAAAATTCCAGCACCAGCAGCTTGCCACCCGGTTTCAGCACGCGGCGCATTTCCGCCAGCGCCACATCCTTGTGCGTCATGTTGCGCAGGCCAAAGGCCACGCTAACACGGTCAAAATAGTTATCGGGGAATGGCAGTTTCTCCGCGTCACACAACAAGGTGGGGGTGAGCAAGCCGCGATTCAAGAGGCGGTCGCGGCCTACGCGCAACATCGATTCATTGATATCGGTCAACCAGACTTCGCCGGTGGGGCCCGCCTGCTTGGCAAATGCCTTCGACAGGTCGCCCGTGCCGCCGGCGATGTCGAGCACCTTGAAGCCGGGGCGCACGCCCGCATTGGCAATCGTGAACGTCTTCCACAGACGGTGCAGCCCGCCCGACATCAAGTCGTTCATCACGTCGTATTTGGCAGCGACGGAATGGAACACCTTGGCGACTTCGCGCACTTTGTCGTCTTCTGCAACTGTTTTGTATCCGAAATGGGTCGTATTGGTCATGGTAGGCAGTCTGTTTGAACTTGGGAGCATTATACAAGCGGCAGGCGCATTTCCCCGTGACGCCGGAGAAGGTATTGCCTTTCCACTGCATTCGCAGCAAGCATTGCCGCCCGGGCATACGCCGCCAGCGCCCCCGGCCGGTCGCCGTGGCGGCGCAGCAAGTCGGCCCTGGCCGCATGCAGATAATGCGATTGCGCCAGGCTGGGCACGGTTTCCAGCCGCGCCAGCCAGGCCAGGCCGTGTTCGGCGCCATGCGCCATGGCACAGGCAATCACCGCATTGAGCAAAATCAAGGGTTCCGGCTTGTGCCGCAGCAAGGCGCCATACAGGGCGCTGATCTGGCGCCAGTCCGTCTGGCTGGCTGCAGCCGCTTTGGCGTGCAAGGCGGCAATGGCCGCCTGCAATTGATATGGTCCTGGCGCGCGCGTCGGCAAGGCTACTTCCAGCACGGCCAGTCCCTCGGCAATCAAGTCACTCTGCCACAGGCGCCGGTCTTGTTCTTCCAAGGTCAGCAAATATCCTTCGGGCGAGAGGCGGGCCGGGCCGCGCGACGCCTGCAGCAGCATCAGGGCCAATAAACCCTGCACTTCCGGCCGGCCGGGCTGTAAAGCGTCGAGCAGCCGTCCCAGCCGCAGCGCCTCCGCGCACAGGTCCGCGCGCAGCAGGGTGTCACCCCCGCTGGCGCAATAGCCTTCGCTGAACACCAGATAGATTACCTGCAGCACTTGCGCCAGCCGTTGTGGCCAATCTTGCGTCCGCGGTAACTCGAAGGGGATGCGCGCTTCGGCGATCTTGCGTTTGGCGCGCAATAGCCGCTGCGACAGGGCCGCTTCCGCCAGGCCGAAGGCGCGCGCGATCTCGGCCGTGGACAAGCCACACAGGGTGCGCAGGGCCAGCGCCACTTGCGCCTCGGGCGCCAGCGCGGGATGGCAACAGATGAACAGCAGGCGCAAACGGTCGTCCTCGATGGCGTGTGTTTCTTGAATAATGGCCGCCGGCAGACTCGACAGCACAGCCTCGGCATCGCTGATGCTCTTGCCCGCCCGACGCACCTGATCGAGGCCCGCGTTACGCGCCACGGAACTGAGCCAGGCGGCGGGATTATCGGGTATGCCCGTGCGCGGCCACAGTTCCAATGCCTTGCGGCATGCTTCCTGCAGCACATCTTCCGCCAGGTCCAGGTCACCGAAACGCCGCATCAGGCTGGCCAGCACCCTGCCCCGCTCCTGGCGAAAGACATGCTCGACGGCCGACATGGCGTCGCAGATCATCGTCAGGCCGTGACGGGCCGTACTTCGATAGTGCCCAAAGAGGCTACCGGACAACGCGCAGCCCAGGCCAGCGCCTCGTCCAGGTTGGCGCAGGCTAGCAGATAGTAGCCGCCCAGCTGCTCCTTGGTTTCCGCAAACGGCCCATCCGTGATGACAGGCTTGCCATTTTGCACACGCACGCTGGTGGCGCTGCCCACGGACGCCAGCTCGGCCCCGCCGCGCAGCACGCCGGCCGCTTCCAGAGCTTGCGTATAGCTGGCAAAGTCGGCCATCAGGCTGGCCATCTGGCCCTCTTCCATGGCGGCATAGCGCGCCTCGTCGGCATAGATCAGGATCATGTATTCCATAGTCTCTTCTCCAAAAGAAAAATGCCCGCAAGCGCGGGCATTCATACGACGAACGGGGCGGCGGTTTTCCGACAGATTACCGCATTATTTTTTTTGCTTAATGTTTATGCCCGCAGCTCGGGCCATGCACATGACCGCCGGACGCTTGCTTGACCGTCATGTCGGCCTTGGCATCGCGGCCGCTATCGCCCGGGTAGCCGGCCGCCGTCAGACGATCCAGGTAATCCTGCCACAGGGTCGCTTGCTGCGCGCCCAGCTTGTACAGGTAGGCCCAGGTGTACAGGCCGGAATTGTGGCCATCGCTGAAAGTCGGCTGCACGGCGTAGTTGCCGACAGGCTCGATGCCCGTGATGCCGACCAGGCGTTTTCCTAGTTGCAAGGTTTCCTGGCCCTTGCCATGGCCCTGCACTTCGGCCGACGGCGAGTACACGCGCAGGTATTCGAACGGCAGCGCAAATGTGCTGCCATCATCGAACGCCACGTCGAGCACGCGCGACTGGTTGTGCACGGTCAAGCCGGTCGGTTGGGGTGTTGCTACTTTTTCAGTCATGACAATACTTTATGCGGATAAACGTTGAATGATGGCGGCGCGCAGTGCCGGCAACAGGGCGCGGCGCGCGGCCAGCACGGCGGGCGCCGTCTCGCGCTGGATCACCGCCCAGCTGGGATGTGGGAAATGCGCATCGTCGCGGTAGCGGGGAATCACGTGCCAATGCACGTGCGGCGTCATGTTGCCGAAACTGGCCACATTGACCTTTTCCGGTTGCATGACTTCGCGCACGGCCAGCTCGACTTGCCACACGACTTCCATGACATAGTTGCGCTCACCGGGCGTCAAATCCGTCATTTCCTTCACGTGTTTGTTCCAGATCACGCGGCAAAAGCCGGGGTAGCTTGGATCGTCGACGGCCACCACGGACAGGCGCTCGCTACGCCACAGCAAGGTTGCACAACCCTGCTTGTTGGCGAAGCTATCGAGCAACTGACATAAATCACAGGTCAAGGAGGTCACACGAGCACCCGTTCAATGCCGCCGTCATTCGCGCGTTTCACGTAATCCGGCATCCAGTTCTCTCCCAGCAAATGTTTGGCGATCTCGACGACGATGTAGTCGGCCGTGGTGCCCGAATCGTCATTGTAGCGCGACAAGCCTTGCAGGCACGATGGGCAGCTGGTGAGGATTTTTACGTCGCCCGTGAACCCGTCACCGCGCAACTTGTCGGCACCCTTGACCATCTCTTCTTCCTTGCGGAAACGCACTTGCGTGGAAATGTCGGGACGCGTGACGGCCAGGGAACCCGATTCGCCGCAGCAACGGTCATTCTTCTCGATCTTCACGTTGTCTACCGTGCTGATCAGGGAATTGATGGTCTTGCCCGATTCCTGCAGCTTCATCGGATTGTGGCATGGCTCGTGGTACATATAGCGCGTGCCGTTGACGCCTTCCAGCTTGACGTTTTTCTCCAGCAAGTACTCATGGATATCCATGATGCGGCAGCCGGGGAAAATCTTTTCAAACTGGTAGGTTGCCAGCTGGTCATAACAGGTGCCGCACGAGACGAGCACCGTTTTGATATCCAGGTAATTGAGCGTGTTGGCCATGCGGTGGAACAAGACGCGGTTGTCCGTCATCATCTTCTCGGCCTTGTCGAACTCGCCCGCGCCCCGCTGCGGATAACCGCAGCACAGGTAACCGGGCGGCAAGACCGTCTGCACGCCCACTTCCCACAGCATCGCCTGCGTCGCCAGGCCCACTTGCGAGAACAAGCGCTCCGAACCGCAACCGGGGAAGTAGAACACGGCTTCCGTATCGGCCGTGGTCGTCTTCGGATTGCGGATGATGGGGATGACTTTATCGTCTTCGATGTCGAGCAACGCGCGCGCCGTTTTCTTCGGCAGGTTGCCCGGCATCTTTTTATTGATGAAATGGATCACCTGCGCCTTGACCGGTGGCTTGCCTGTCGATGGCGGCGGCGCCTTGGTCTGCTTCTTGGCAAATTTCTTCAGTAAATCGTGGCCCAGGCGCTGCGCCTTGTAGCCCCAGTCGATCATGACCTTGCGCGTGGCGTTGATGGTCACGGGATCGGTGGCGTTGAGGAACAGCATCGTTGCCTTGGTGCCGGGATTAAAACTCTTCTTGTCCATCTTGCGCAGCAAGTTGCGCATGTTCATCGACACGTCGCCAAAGTCGATATTGACGGGGCAAGGCGTGACGCATTTATGGCACACCGTGCAGTGATCGGCCACATCCTCGAACTCTTCCCAATGCTTGATGGAAATGCCGCGGCGCGTCTGCTCTTCGTACAGGAAGGCTTCAATCAGGGACGAGGTCGCCAAGATCTTGTCGCGTGGCGAGTACAGCAAGTTGGCGCGCGGCACGTGGGTCGCGCATACGGGTTTGCACTTGCCGCAGCGCAAGCAATCCTTGACGCTGTCGGCGATGGCGCCGATATCGCTTTGCTGCATGATCAGCGATTCGTGGCCCATCAGGCCGAACGATGGCGTATAGGCATTGCGCAAGTCGGCGCCGATGCCCGGCAGATTCAGCAATTTGCCTTTATTAAAACGGCCTTCCGGGTCGATGCGCTGCTTGTAGCTGCGGAACTCGCCGATTTCTTCTTCCGTCAAGAATTCCAGCTTGGTAATGCCGATACCATGCTCGCCGGAAATGACGCCATTCAGCGAGCGGGCCAGTATCATGATGCGGCCCACGGCTTGGTGGGCATCTTGCAGCATTTCGTAATTGTCCGAGTTGACGGGCAAGTTTGTGTGCACGTTACCGTCGCCCGCATGCATGTGCAGCGCGACAAACACGCGGCTACGCAGAATGCGCGCATGGATGGCGGTCGCCTCATCAAGGATCAGCTTGAAAGCGGCGCCGTTGAAGATCTGGCGCAGTTGCGCACGAATCTCTTGCTTCCAGGTAATGCGCACGGTACGGTCCTGCACCACGTCAAACAGGGTGGCAGCGGGCTGCGTTTCCAGGCGTGCATCGAACACGGGCAGCAAACGCTCCAGGCCCAGTTCAGCCAACTCGTTTTTCACGTCCGCCAGCGGACGGTCCAGCTGGGCCAGCAGATAGGTCCAACGTGCCGTGACTTGCGCCAGCAATTGCTGCGCCTGCTCGGCGCGGTCGCCCAGCATTTCAGCGTCGTCGACCCGGTCGTCCGACGCATCGTCGCTCTTGCCAATTGGCAAGTTACCCTTGGCAAAGAATTCACTGAGGGCATCGGCCAGTTGCAGCTTGTTCTTGATCGACAGTTCGATATTGATGCGCTCGATACCATCGGTGTATTCGCCCATGCGATTCAGGGGAATCACCACGTCTTCATTAATCTTGAACGCGTTGGTGTGCTTGGCAATGGCCGCCGTGCGGGCGCGATCGAGCCAGAATTTCTTGCGCGCTTCCGCGCTGACGGCAACAAAGCCTTCGCCCACGCGGGTGTTGGCGATGCGCACCACTTCCGACGCCGCTTGCGCGACGGCATTTTCATCGTCGCCGACGATGTCGCCAAACAAGGCCATCTTCGGCAGCACGCCCCGCTTCGACTTGGTGGCGTAACCGACGGCGCGCAGGTAGCGCTCGTCCAGGTGTTCCAGGCCCGCCAGGCGGATGCTCGTGTATTGCTCGCCCTTGGCCGGCAAGCCATCGAGGTAATCCTTGATTTCCACGATCGATGGAATCGCGTCGCGCGCCTGGCCAAAGAATTCCAGGCAGACGGTACGGGCGAACTTCGGCATCTTGTGCAAGATCCAGCGCGCCGACGTGATCAGGCCGTCGCAGCCTTCTTTCTGGATACCCGGCAAGCCGGCGAGGAACTTGTCCGTCACATCCTTGCCCAGGCCTTCCTTGCGGAAGCGGCGGCCGGGAATTTCCAGGATTTCCGTCTTGAACGGCGCGTTTGGTTTCGTCGCGTCGCGCGTACTCGGGTGGCGCCATTCCAGCTGGAAACGTGCCAGTGCGATATCGTGGATTTTGCCCAGGTTATGGTCGAGACGCGTGACATCGAGCCAGTCGCCGTTCGGGTCGACCATGCGCCACGACGCCAGGTTGTCCAGCGCCGTACCCCACAGCACGGCCTTCTTGCCGCCCGCATTCATGGCAACGTTACCACCGATGCAAGAGGCGTGCGCCGAGGTCGGGTCGACGGCAAACACGAAGCCGGCCTTTTCCGCCGCTTCCGATACCTTGTTCGTGATCACGCCCGCGCCCGAATTGATCGTCGCGTATTCGTGCGTGAGGCCGGGCAAGAGCGTCATTTCCACGGCGCCCAGGGTAATCAGTTTTTCCGTGTTGATGACGGCCGACATCGGCGTCAGGGGAATCGCGCCGCCCGTGTAGCCGGTGCCGCCGCCGCGCGGGATGATGGTCAGCCCCAGCTCGATGCAGCCTTTCACCAGGCCGGCCATTTCTTCTTCCGTGTCGGGCGTCAGGACGACGAACGGGTATTCGACGCGCCAGTCGGTGGCGTCCGTCACGTGCGACACGCGCGTCATGCCATCGAAACGCACATTGTGTTTTTCCGTGTAGCGCCCCAGCACCTTGACCGTGCGCTTGCGCAAGTCATAGGTCTTGCGGAACTCGTCGCCGAAATCGGCCACGGCCTTGCTGGCCGCTTTCAGCAGCAGTTCCACATTGTGGCTTCGCGCCTGCGCCACTTCGGGCGCTTCGCCACTAACCGCGACATCGCCGCCGGCCGCATCGATGCCCAGGCGGCGCTTGTCGACTTCGGCCAGGCGGTGATGCAAGGCATCGATCAAGCCTTGGCGGCGCTTCGGGTTATCGAGCAAGTCATCTTGCAGGTAGGGATTGCGGCGCACCACCCAGATGTCGCCCAGCACCTCGTACAGCATGCGGGCCGAACGGCCCGTCTGGCGGGCGCCGCGCAGCTCGTCGAGCAGGCGCCAGGAGTCCTCCCCCAACAGGCGTATGACGATCTCGCGATCGGAAAACGACGTGTAGTTATACGGGATTTCGCGCAGGCGGCTTGCTGCGGGACCATTCGGCGTTTCTGCCAGTAAAGCTTGGAGTTGTGCGGGAGCGTTCATGGAGTATGGTGACGATGTGGACTGGGCCCTAAAGGACTATTTTATCTTATTGCGCCGCAGCATGCGGGAACAGCCTTAGGCCGCCTAAGGTTTAAGCACCTCACCCATCACCATAGCAAATACGGGAAAGCTTACTTTTTCATGAATAAAAAATCAGTTTTTCTGATTTTTTTACGTGAAACTGCCAAGAATCGGACTCAGCCACAAACTATCAATCTGCCCAAAAAAAGGGCAAACAGGCGTTGCAATACGTACCATCGCCATCACGCCAGCATTTGTCCGATCCGGTGCCATACGCCGTCGGGCACGTACAACAGCAAGCCCGTCATGGTCAGGTAGCGCGCGCACTTGCCGATGGCCATGTAGGCCACGCTGGGCCAGAATGGCAGCTTGAGCCAGCCCGCCAGCGTGCACAGGGGGTCGCCCACGAGCGGCAGCCAGGCCAGCAGCATGGTCTTGGCGCCATAGCGGGCCAGCCAGCGGAACCAGCGCGTGTCGCGCTCCTTGGCGAACGCCTGTTTGGCACGGTAGCCCATCCAGTAGTCGACGATGCCGCCCAAGGTATTGCCCAGGGTGGCGACGCCGATGGCGGCCCAGAACAACGCGGGATTGGCCTTGATGACGGCAAACACGGCCGGCTCCGAGCCGAGCGGCAGCAAGGTGGCGGAAATAAAGCTGATCAGAAAGATCGATGTCAGCCCGACTTCCGGCGCTGCGATCAGCTGCAGCAGCCAGGCGATTGCGGATTCGATCATGGAACACTTCGCGATGCAGTAAGGCTCTCCATTATAATGAAGCGCAGCTTGCGCGCCGCACAATCCGCGCCGACCAGCCAGGGCTCACCGGCCCCTAGTTCCACAGAGCATTATTTGTCGCCAGGCTATCCGCCGCCGCGCCGCCGCTATCGACCGACACGCTCCAGAGCCTTTCTGGCCCAGAATCACTTGCTAGCAGACTATGAACATCGACTACCTCAAGAAAATCCTGACCGCCCGCGTCTATGACGTCGCCACCGAAACGCCGCTGGAACTGGCCCCAGCCCTGTCGCAGCGCCTGAACAACCAGATTTACTTCAAGCGCGAAGACATGCAAAGCGTGTTCAGCTTCAAGATTCGCGGCGCCTACAACAAGATGGCCCAGCTCAGCGATGCGGAACGCAAGCGCGGCGTCATTTGCGCCTCGGCCGGCAACCATGCCCAGGGCGTGGCCCTGTCGGCAGCGCGCATGGGTTGCCGCGCCGTCATCGTCATGCCCACCACCACGCCCCCCGTCAAGATCGACGCCGTCAAGGCGCGCGGTGGCGTACATGTGGAAATCGTGCTGCACGGCGAGTCCTACACGGATGCTTATAACCACGCGCTGACCCTGGAAAAAGAACAGAAGCTGACCTTCGTGCACCCGTTCGACGATCCGGACGTGATCGCCGGCCAGGGTACGATCGGCATGGAAATCCTGCGCCAGCATTCCGGCCCCATCCACGCCATCTTCGTCGCCATCGGCGGCGGCGGCCTGATCGCCGGCGTGGCTGCGTACGTGAAACAGATTCGCCCCGACATCAAGATCATCGGCGTGCAAACGGTCGATTCGGACGCCATGGCGCGCTCGCTGAAAGCGGGCGAACGCGTCACCCTGCCCGACGTGGGGCTATTTTCGGACGGCACGGCCGTGCGCCTGGTGGGCGAAGAAACCTTCCGTTTGGCACAGCAATATGTCGATGAAGTCATTATCGTCGACACGGACGCCATTTGCGCCGCCATCAAGGATGTGTTTACGGATACGCGCAGCATCCTGGAACCGGCCGGCGCACTGGCCATCGCGGGTGCCAAGGCCTATGTGGAGCGGGCCAGCCTGAGCAAGCACCCTGTCGTCAACCAGACGCTGGTCACCATCGCCTGCGGCGCCAACATGAATTTCGACCGCTTGCGCTTCGTCGCCGAGCGTGCCGAGCTGGGCGAGTTCCGCGAAGCCGTGTTTGCCGTCACCATGCGCGAACAGCGAGGCAGCTTCAAGCGCTTCTGCTCACTCATCGGCGCGCGCAACGTGACGGAATTTAATTACCGCATCAGCGATGAAAAAGCCGCGCACGTGTTCGTCGGCATTCAAATTGCCGACAGGCATGAATCGGGCGTGCTGGCGAAGACATTCGAGGAACACGAATTCAAGACGCTCGACCTGACGCACGACGAGCTGGCCAAGTCGCACATCCGCCATCTGGTCGGTGGCAAGAGCCGGCTGGCCCAGGACGAGCTGCTATACCGCTTTGAATTCCCAGAGCGCCCCGGTGCGCTGATGCGCTTCCTCGACAGCATGGCGCCGAACTGGAATATTTCCCTGTGTCATTACCGCAGCCAGGGCGGCGACGTGGGCCGCATCCTCATCGGCCTGCAAGTGCCACCCGACGAGATGGGCGAGTTTGCCCGCTTCCTCGACACCCTGGGGTACCGTTACTGGGATGAAAGCAGCAATCCTGTGTATAAGCTGTTTTTGGGTTAAGCATCACCTCCCAACGGCGACTACTCGCCGCTGGGGGAATTAGGCTACCATGCGTGCTTGACTGAATTCACGCCACACGACCATGACCGCCACCCACGACCTCGCCGAACAATCGCCCCTGGGCAAAAACTCCGCCTACCGCAGCGATTACGCACCGGAACTGCTGTTCCCGATTCCCCGCCAGGGCAAGCGCGATGAACTGGAACTGCACGGCACACTGCCGTTCTTTGGCTTCGATATCTGGAATGCCTACGAACTGTCATGGCTGAACCAGCGCGGCAAGCCGCAGGTGGCCATTGCCAAGGTCAGCGCGCCGGCCGATTCGCCGAACATCATTGAATCGAAATCGTTCAAGCTGTACCTGAACTCGTTCAACCAGACCAAACTGGACGGCCCGGATGCGCTGCTGGCCCTGCTCAAGCAGGATTTGTCGACGGGTTTTGGCGCGCCCGTGCAAGTGGAACTGACCTTGCAGGAAGATTTTGGCAAGCTCAAAATGGGCGAATTCGATGGCGTACTGCTCGACCGCCTGGACCTGGAAATTACCGAGTACACGCCTTCGCCGCAACTCTTGAAGGCAGCGCTGGATGAAGCTCCGGTGGAAGAAAAACTCATCTCACACTTGCTCAAATCGAATTGCCTGGTGACGGGCCAGCCGGACTGGGGCAGCGTGCAGATCGCGTATGCAGGACCACAGATCGATCAGGAAAGCCTGTTGCGCTACCTGATTGGTTTCCGCGAACACAATGAATTCCATGAGCAATGCGTGGAGCGCATCTTTGTCGATATCTTGCGCCAGTGCAAGCCGCAAAAACTGTCCGTGTATGCGCGCTATACGCGCCGCGGCGGACTCGATATCAATCCGTGGCGCAGCAACTACAGCACGGGCGCGATGCCGGGCAATCTGCGTAATGCGCGCCAGTAACACGGCGCAACACCTTGAAATCATGCCAACAGGAATGTTGGCGGTGTTTTAAAACAACGTTGCAGTAGTGCACCGGTGCATCTCAAAGACGCTGAAAAATCGGAAAATCGGCATTCGGCGGCGGAAAAACCGGCGCGGCGCGTGTTTTTAATCAAGAAATAGCCGATACACCCCGGTGTTGGTTTTTTGCCAAAATGATGGCGACATGGGCTGTAGCGCACACTGCGCCCACAGCGGGCGTATACTGTTGAGAATTGGCGTTACAGGCCGCAGAAACAGGCCTATAATTCGGCTCGCAAGCCCTCTGCGCATTGCACCATTTCATTGAGTGTCATGACTAATCTTAGCAAAATACTATCCCTCGAAAACGTCCTGCTGGACCTGGAAGTCTCCAGTAAAAAGCGCGCCTTCGAGCAAGCCGGCCTGATCTTCGAAAACAACTACGGCATCGCCCGCTCTACCGTTTCGGACAATCTGTTTGCCCGCGAACGCCTGGGCTCGACAGGCCTGGGGCATGGCGTGGCCGTACCGCACGGCCGCGTCAAGGGCAGCAAGACCTTGAAAGCGCCGCTGGGCGCCTTCGTGCGCCTGGCCGAGCCGATTCCCTTCGAGTCGCCCGATGGCAAGCCCGTCAATCTGCTGTTTTTCCTGCTGATTCCCGATCATGTCACCCAGCAACATCTGGAAATTTTGTCGGAAATTGCCGAAATGTTTTCCGACGATGCTTTCCGCACGGCGCTGGCCACGGATCCGGAGCCGAAATCCGTGCATTCGCGCATCGTCAATTGGCAACCCAGTCTGCAAGCGGCGGGTTAAACTTCAGGTATTCCTCCACTCCTGAAGAAGACTGCCATGTTGCAAACGCCACTGACGATACAACGCCTGTACGACGATAATCGTGAAAGTCTGCAACTGGGCTGGTTCGCCGGCTTCCCCGGCGGCGAGCGCCTGATCTCGGGCGATGTCTCGTCGGCCGCCGACCAGGTGGGCCACTTGAACCTGATCCATCCAGGCCGTATCCAGGTCTTCGGCCACCAGGAAATCAATTACTACCAGCGCCTGAAGGTCAATACGCGCACCCACGTGATTGGCGAACTGATCGCTGGCGGCCCGCCCGCGCTGATCATCGCGCAAGGGTTGGAAACCCCGCCCGACATCCTCGCCATCTGCGACGAGCAAAACATTCCCCTGTTCTCCACCCCGCTGCCGGCCGCGCAAGTGATCGACTTCCTGCGCGTCTACCTGTCGAAAAAGCTGGCGCAGCGCATCATCATGCATGGCGTGTTCATGGACGTGCTGGGCGTCGGCGTGCTGATCACGGGCGACTCTGGCCTGGGCAAGAGCGAGCTGGGCCTGGAACTGATTTCGCGCAGCCACGGCCTGGTGGCCGATGACGCCGTGGAATTCTCGCGCATCGCGCCGAACATGATCGAAGGCCGCTGCCCGCCCCTGCTGCAAAACCTGCTGGAAGTGCGGGGCCTGGGCTTGCTCGACATCAAGGCCATCTTTGGCGAAACGGCCGTGCGCCGCAAGATGCGCTTGAAACTGATCGTGCATCTGGTGCGCCGCAACGCGCTGGAAGAAGAAGTCGAGCGCCTGCCCTTCCTGTTCCCCACGGAAGACGTACTCGGCTTGCCCGTGCGCAAGGTTGTCATCCCCGTCGCCGCCGGCCGCAACATCGCCGTGCTGCTGGAAGCGGCCGTGCGCAATACGATTTTGCAACTGCGCGGCATCGATACCTTGCAGGAGTTCATGGAGCGGCAGAGATTAGCTATGAGCGGTGACTAGTCTGCAGTGGAGTTCACCCTTGCAAGGGCGAACCGTTGCGCAGGCGGAGAGCAGCGCTCTCCGAAATCCCTGCGACACCAACGTTTGGCGATGAGTGGGGATTGAGAGCTCGGTAAGACACCAGCATTTGCTTAACCAACACTCCAGTCCAAATTGCAATAATTTGTAAAGATAGTTGCCTCGGGAGCGCAGCGCCGATCTTTATTGTATGATCGGCGTATGCATATCGTCCTTATCACCGGAATATCCGGCTCCGGTAAATCCGTCGCGCTCAATGTGCTGGAAGATACCGGCTATTATTGTGTCGACAATCTGCCACCGGCCTTGCTGCCCAGTTTGGTGCAAACGCTGCTCGACGAAGGGACGCCACAACTGGCCGTCGCCGTCGATGCGCGCAGTGCCGAGTCGCTGACCAGCCTGCCACACAATGTGGCGCTGCTGCGCGACCAAGGGCACGACGTCAAGGTCATGTTTTTGACGGCGACCACGCATTCACTGGTGGCGCGTTTCTCCGAAACGCGGCGCAGCCATCCGTTGTCGCACGAATTGCGCCCGAACCAGAATCCGGCCAGCCGCCGCACCCTGATCGAATGCATCTCGGAAGAGCGCGAACGCCTGTCTGCCATTGAACAGCTGGGCCATGTGATCGACACCTCGGAACTGAGCGCCAACAAATTGCGCGCCTGGATCAAGGATATCGTCGCCGCCGAACGCGCCCCGCTGACCCTGTTCTTTGAATCGTTCGCCTTCAAGCTGGGCGTGCCGCTGGACGCCGATTTCGTCTTCGACGTGCGGGCCTTGCCGAATCCCTATTACGACTTGGCGCTGCGCCCGCTCGACGGACGCGACGCGCCCGTGATCGCCTTCCTCGACGCACAACCGAGCGCGCTGGAACTGCTGGCCGACATCCGCGCCTTCATCGAGAAATGGTTGCCGTCATTCAAGTCCGATAACCGCAGCTACCTGACGGTGGCCCTGGGTTGCACGGGCGGCCAGCACCGCTCCGTGTACATGGCGGAACGGCTGGCGCAATACTTCGGCCCCAACGAGCGCGTGGTTCTGCGCCACCGCGAGCGCTCTTAATTAATTCAGACGGTAAAGCGGATGTGCGGCGGCCGGCCAGACGGGAGCGAAGAAACGCGCCACCATGGCCGCATCGACTTCGTCCAGGCTGGATGGATTCCAGCGGGGCGCATTGTCCTTGTCGACCACCAGCGCGCGCACGCCCTCGATCACTTCGCCATGCTCGAAATTGTGGCGTACCACCGTGCGCTCCATGCGCAGGCAATCGGCCAGACCCAGGTGGGCGCCCCGCTGCAGCAATTCCAGGGTCACCGACATCATCAGCGGCGAACGCAGACGCATGGCCGCCAAGGCCTTGCTGGCGAACACGCTGTCATCCTGCGCCAGCGAAGCCATGATGGCGGCAACGGAAGGGGCGCCGAAATGGCGGTCCAGCGCCGCGCGCGCCGCGGCCAAGACAGAAGCGCCCGCCTCGGCCTGGAACGGTGCCGCCAGCGCCTTGATGGCCACCGGCAAGGCCTCACCCGGCGTCGATTCGAACAGGTCCAACAGCGCCCCCATCTGCGCCTCAGGCAGGTACACATCGGCCAGGCCCGTGTACAGGGCATCGGCCGCGTTGATCGTCAAACCCGTCAAGCCCAGGTACAGGCCCAGCTGGCCCGCCAGGCGGGAAAGAAAATAGCTGCCGCCCACGTCCGGGAACAAGCCAATATTGACTTCCGGCATGGCCATGCGCGTGCGGCCCGTGACGATGCGCAGGCGGTTGCCTGGCCCGGATTGCGCCACGCCCATGCCGCCGCCCATCACCACGCCATCCAGCACGGCGATATACGGTTTCGGATAGAAATGAATTAAATGATTTAAGGCGTATTCTTCCGTAAAGAAATCTTCCAGTTGGGCACTGCCGCCTTGCGGCGTGGCCAGGCCCGCATCGTAAAAGAAACGGATGTCGCCGCCGGCGCACAGGGCTTTTTCACTACTGGAACGGATCACGACGGCGTCCACCTGCGGATCGTAGCGCCAGGCCAGCAAAGCCGCGCTCAGCGCGCGCACCATGTCCAGCGACAAGGAATTCAAGGCTTTCGGGCGGTCGAGCACGATGTGGCCCGTGCGGTTGCGAATGGAGGTCTGGACGAAGTCGCTCATGGCAAAATGAAAAAAGTGAGAACGGGAACATTCTAGCGCTTGCGAGGGGAATATTGCGTTTGACAGGTCCGGGCGCAAAAAAGGGCGCAATGTGCGCCCTTAGTTGATCACAACCGGTTCAAAGTCGCAGGCCGTAGAACACGTGGGAAAACCGTAGCGAGCAGATGTGAGTTGTGGCTGAGAAGCGGAGCTGTGCATATGCACAGTAAGCATCGGAGGCCGCAAATCGCGACGCGCAGTAGGTTTTTTGGTGTTCTTAGGCGGCGGCGAATTCTTCGTCCGAGTTGTCTGGCAGATGCTTGATCGCCTCTTTACCGTGCCCTTGCACTTTGGTTTTGTACTTCATCACTTGCCTGTCCAACTTGTCGATCAGGGTATCGATCGCGGCATACAGGTCTTGCCCCAGGCTTTCCACGTAGACGGTCTTGCCACTCAGACGCAGGTTGACTTCAGCCTTTTGACGTTTTTCTTTCTCTTTGAGGTTATCCACGGTCAGAATCACGGCAATATCGATGACTTGATCGAAATGACGTTTCACGCGTTCCAGCTTCGTTTGTACGTATTCACGGATGGCTGGTGTGACTTCGAGATGATGTCCGCTGATGGTGAGATTCATACACACTCCTAAAGATGATCGGGTTCGTGCGGTCCATCGACTCCGGCCCGCAGAGGAACCGAAAAAAACTTACAAACACTTACGCAGGCTCACTGGCGGAATTTTCAACGCTTCCCGGTATTTGGCAACAGTACGTCGCGCAATCACCATGCCTTGTTCCCCCAGCATGTCCGCAATCTTACTGTCGGATAAAGGATTTTTAGGGTCTTCTGCTCCTGTCAGTTGCACGATCAATGCCCGTATCGCCGTCGATGACGCTTCGCCCCCCGCTTCGGTGGCGACGTGGCTACCAAAGAAATATTTCAACTCAAACATGCCATGCGGGGTCAGCATGTACTTTTGAGTTGTTACCCGCGAGATAGTACTCTCGTGTAAACCCAGTGTATCAGCTATTTCACGGAGCACAAGGGGGCGCATGGCAACGGCCCCATGCGAGAAAAAGTTCTTTTGTCTTTCTACTATCGCCTGCGCCACGCGCAAGATCGTGTCAAAGCGCTGGCGCATATTCTTGATCAGCCACTTGGCTTCCTGCAACTGTGCGCCCATGGCGCCCTCACCTTTGCCCTGCTTGAGCAAGTTGGCGTACATGGCGTTGACGCGCAGGCGCGGCATGACGTCGTTGTTCAGGGTGACTTGCCAGCCATTGCGCGCGCGCTTGACGACGACGTCGGGCACCACGTAATCGGACACATCTGAGGCGAAGACGGCACCCGGATGCGGATTGCACTGGCGAATCACGGTCTGCGCTTCGCGCAAGTCTTCCTCGTCGCAATCAAGGGCTTTTTTCAGCTTGTTGAAATCGCGCTGGGCAAACCAGGCCAGATGCTTTTCCACGATGACGAGGGCCATGCGCCGCGTCACCATGGCGATATGCGGCAAACGCTTGATTTGCAAGGCAAGGCATTCGGACGCATTGCGCGCGCCCACGCCGGGCGGATCGAAACTTTGCAGCAGGGACAAGGCCGTGCGCAACTCGTCGGCGTCGATTTCCAGCTCTTGCGGCAGGCGTGCCAGGATGTCGTCGAGCGACTCTTCCAGGTAGCCATTGTCGTCGAGCGCGTCAATGATCAGCTCGACCAGCGCGCGGTCGCGCAATTCGAGCACCGTCACGCGCATCTGCTCCATCAAATGTTCGCGCAGGGTGCAGTGATGGGCTTCAAGTTGCGGGCGCGAATCTTCGTCGTCGGGCGCCTTGCCCCGGCTCGCCTCGCTCCAATCGCTGTCGCCGCCATCCGCTGCGGCCGGGCTGTCGCCAGCCTCGCCATCAAAGGTCTCCGCTTCGGCCGGCGCTGCAGGCGCCTCCTGGCTTGGCGGCTGGGGCGGTGCATCGGCCGGCGCGGCCGTGGAACTCAAGGCGCCATCGGACAGCAGGCGCAGCGAACGGTCGAGCGGATCGTCGAGGCGCTCGAGCAAGGGATTGTCCGTCAGTAATTGCTCTAGTTCCTGGTGCAATTCCAGGGTAGACAATTGCAACAGGCGTATCGATTGCTGCAACTGCGGCGTCAGTGCCAGGTGCTGCGAAGTGCGCAGCTGCAATGATTGTTTCATTGGCTCACATGCGGAAGTGTTCGCCCAGATAGACCCGGCGTACCGACTCGTTCGCGATGATGTCGTCGGGGCGTCCTGACGCCAGCACCGAGCCCTGGTTAATAATGTAGGCACGGTCGCAGATACCCAGCGTCTCGCGCACATTATGATCGGTGATGAGGACGCCGATATTGCGCTCCTTCAAGAAGCGCACGATACGCTGGATCTCGATCACGGCGATGGGGTCGACACCGGCGAACGGCTCGTCGAGCAGCACGAAACGCGGGTCGGTGGCCAGCGCGCGGGCGATTTCCACGCGGCGCCGCTCGCCGCCCGACAGGGACAGCGCCTGGTTCTCGCGCAACTTTTCAATCTGCAAGTCGGCCAGCAATTTATCCAGGCGCTCCTCGATCTCGGCCTTCTTCAGGGGACGGCCTTCGACGGTCTGGATTTCCAGCACGGCGCGGATATTGTCTTCCACCGTCAGCTTGCGAAACACGGATGCTTCCTGCGGCAGATACGACAGGCCCATCTGCGCGCGGCGGTGGATCGGCAGGCGGGAAATGTCCACGCCGCTGATATCGATGCTGCCGCCGTCCGACGGCACCAGGCCGACGATCATGTAGAACGAGGTGGTCTTGCCGGCGCCGTTCGGACCCAATAGCCCGACCACTTCGCCGCATTCGACTTGCAGCGAAACATCATGCACGACTTGCCGCTTGCCATAGGTTTTTTGCAGCCCGCGAACGATCAGGGTGCTGCCGCAACGAGTATTGTCCATTATTTCTTTCCTGGCGCAGGCGTGGCCGGCGCTTTCTCCGCCGCCGGTGCCTTGGTCTTCGGCTGGATCACCATGCGCACGCTGCCGCCATCCGCGGTACTGGTGCCGCTGTCGGAATTTTCCATCGCAAACACTTCCTTGCGGCTGTCATACGAGATGAAGGCGCCATTGGCCACGTCAGTGACTTTTGTGCCTTCCAGGCGCGTCAGCTTGGCTTTGGAAAACAGTTTCACCACTTCCGTCTTGTTGTCGTATTCCACGCGCTCCGCTTCGCCTTCGACCCACAGATCGCCTGCGCCATCGCGCTTCTGGCGGAAGGTGGCCAGCTTGCCGGGATCGGCCCAGAAGGTAATGAACTGGTAGCCTTGCGGATCTTCCGTGATCAGGGCCCGGCCCGCCTTCATGGTCAAAGTACCCTTGACCAGCACGACGTCGCCCGTCAGGGTACGCACCTGCTTGACGTCATCGACATGGCCGCTACGTGCCGTGATGACGGCTTCCTTCTCGGAATCGGCCTTCTCGGCATGCGCCACGCCCATCATGGCCAGAGAAAATACGGTCAACAGCAAGATGTTCTTCATAGTATGGTTTCCTTGTTTCATTCTGTCATTTTGCCGCCGCGGCCGGGCGCGGTTTCGGCGGGAGGACCATGCGCAGCGCATTCTGCACTTCCACCACGCCGGTAGCGTTATTGGCTTTCATGCCGATGCCATTGATGCGCGAGGCGCCCGTCAGGATATCGACAGGCACGTCCGTTTCCATTCTTTCCTCGTCCGGAAACACCGTCAGCGCTTCCGTCTTGACTGTCAGTTTCTGCGCCTTCGGACTGGCCACGCGGTCGATCACGACATTACGGTGCAGTTGCAGCCGGGTATTGTCCTGGTCGATATGCGCCAATTCCGCATTCATGTTCATCGGCGGCATGCCTGGCGTGAGCTTGCGTACGAAGGGCTGGTCGATATCGGATGAATCGTCCAGCGGATAATGCGTGAGCTTGGTGCCCGATACGATATAGCTGGGCTTGCCCGTCAAGTCCATGCGCACCAGGCTGAAATTGGTGATGAAATAGTCTGGCTCATCCAGATGCTTGCTGGCCGTGATGTCCTGGGCATTCTTGTTCATCACTTCCAACAGCCAAAAACTGCCCAGCGCAAAGACGACGGCCCCCAGCACGGTAAAAATCATGCGCCAGCGATGGGCGCCTCCTGGCTTACGCATAGGATTTCACTCTTTCAAATGTCACTGGCGGCATGGCAATGCGCCTCACTCCAGGAACGGCGCCATGACGCGCGCATAGTTGTCCTGGGCGCGCAGCAGGAATTCACAGATCTCGCGCACCGCGCCGCGGCCGCCGCCGGCCTGCGTCACATGGTGCGCCAGGCCCTGCACTTCCGGACGCCCGCCCGGCACGCTGACGGCAAAGCCCACGCGGCGCAGGATGGGCGCATCGATGACATCGTCGCCGATATAACCGCATTGCTCTTCCGTCAAGCCCGTCAGCGCCAGCAGTTCGCGAAACGGCGTCAGCTTGTCGTGGCCGCCCTGGTGCACATGGGTAATGCCCAGGTCTTGCGCGCGGCGCGCCGTGATGGCCGAGCGGCGCGCGCTGATGATGGCCGTCTGCACGCCCGATTCCTGCAGCAGCTTGATGCCCAGGCCATCATACACATTAAACGTTTTCATCATCTCGCCATCCGGGCCGAAATGCAGGCTGCCGTCGGTGAGCACGCCATCGACGTCAAAGATCATCAGTTTGACCTTGGCCGCGCGCGCCAAGTTGTCCGCTACGCTGTCCATCAGATCACCTTCGCTTGCGTCAGATCATGAATATGCAGGGCGCCCACCAGCTTGCCGTCGGCATCGACGACCAACATCTGGTTGATGCGGAACTGCTCCATCACGGCCACGGCGTCGACGGCCAGGCGCTCGGGCGCGATGCTGCGCGGCTGCGCATGCATGACGTCGCGGATCGCCACTTGCGTGAAATCCTGCACGCGCTCGAACATGCGGCGCAAGTCGCCATCGGTGAACACGCCCACAGGGCGGTCATTCGCATCGACGACGGCCGTCATGCCCATGCCCTTCTTCGTCATTTCTTCCAGCGCCTGCAGCAAGGACGCGTCCACGGGTACCTTGGGCACCCGTTCGCCGCTGCGCATGACGTCATGCACATGCGTCAGCAGGCGACGGCCCAGGGCGCCGCCAGGATGCGAGCGGGCGAAATCTTCTTCCTTGAAGCCGCGCAAGTCGAGCAAGGCCACGGCGATCGCATCGCCCAGGGCCAGGGTCACGGTGGTGCTGGCCGTCGGCGCCAGGTTCAGCGGACAGGCTTCTTTCTCAACAGAAATATCCAGGTGTACGTCGGCCAACTGGGCCAGGCTGGAGTTCGGTTTACCCGTCATGGAAATGAGCACGCCGCCCATACGCTTGACGACGGGCATGATGGCCATCAGTTCCGACGATTCGCCGGAGTACGATATGGCAATAAAAGCATCTTCCGAGGTGACCATGCCCAGGTCGCCATGGGCCGCTTCGGCCGGATGCACGAACAGGGCCGGGGTGCCGGTGGAAGCGAGGGTGGCGGCAATCTTGCGCGCGATATGGCCGGACTTGCCGATGCCGGAGACGACGACGCGTCCCTTGCATTGCAACAACATCGCCACGGCGCGGCCCACGCTGTCGTCCGTGGCCAGGCGCGTGTGCAGCGCAACGATGGCGTCGGACTCGATCTGCAAGGTGGTACGGGCCAGCGCGACGGCGCGCTCGATCGTCGCTTGCATGTCAATTCGATCAAAAGCTTTCAGCATTGTTTTTTCATGGGTTACACTCATGCCCAAAGTATAAACGAATTAGGAAAGCAAAAAACTTGCCAGTCACAACAAACAACGATTTCCATTGACCGTACCGGGCAACCCATGTTTTCCTCGCTTGAACTGACCCTGATGTTACTCGGCAGCGCCGTGCTGGGCGTGGTCGCTTTCAGAATGTTGCATTTGCCGCCCATGCTGGGCTACCTGGCCGTCGGCATCGTCATCGGCCCCCACGCGCTGGGCCTGGCAGCGGAAAACGAGGCCAGCCACACCCTGGCCGAGTTCGGCGTCGTCTTCCTGATGTTTTCCATCGGGCTCGAATTCTCTCTGCCCAGGTTCCTCGCCATGCGGCGCATCGTCTTCGGCCTTGGCATGGCGCAGGTGGTCACCACCATCGTCGCCACCGTCGTCTTCGGCTGGTTCGTCGGGCGCTACCTGTCCGCCTACGTCCACCTGAGCTGGCAAGCCGCCTTCGCCCTGGGTGGCGCGCTGGCCATGTCGTCGACGGCCATCGTCTCGAAAATGCTCACGGAACGGCTGGAGCTGGAAAGCGAACACGGCCGCAAGATCATCGGCATCCTGCTGTTCCAGGACTTGGCCGTGGTGCCCCTGCTGATCCTGATTCCCGCCCTCACGCGCGATTCGGACAACCTGGCCGAAACCCTGGCCTGGGCGGGCGGCAAGGCCTTGGTCGTACTCATTTTGCTCTTGTTCATCGGCCAGAAGCTGGTGCGGGGCTGGCTGACCATCGTCGCCAAGCGCCGCTCGCAAGAATTGTTCATGCTCAACCTGCTCTTGATTACGCTGGGCGCGGCCTGGATCACGGAACGGGCCGGGCTATCGCTGGCCCTGGGGGCGTTTGTTGCCGGCATGCTCATTTCCGAGACGGAATTCAAGCACCAGGTGGAAGAGGATATCAAGCCGTTCCGCGACGTGCTGCTGGGCCTATTCTTCATCACCGTCGGCATGCTGCTCAATATCCGCGTCGTGCTCGACAACTGGTGGCTCGTCTTGCTGCTGCTGTGCGGCCCCGTGCTGCTGAAATTCGCCCTGATCGCGGGCCTGGCCCGGCTGTTCGGTTCCAGCAACGGCGTGGCCTTGCGCACGGGGCTGGGACTGGCGCAGGCGGGCGAGTTCGGCTTTGTGCTGCTGAACCTGGCTGGCGGCATCAAGCTGATGGACCCGTTCGTCGTGCAGGTGGTGCTGGCCTCGATGGTGCTGTCGATGCTGGCGGCGCCCTTCCTCATCGCCAAGTCCGACGCCATCGTCATGAAACTGGCGGCCAACGATTGGATGATGCAATCCTTGGCGCTCACCAAGATCGCCACGCGCACCATGGCGTCGCAGAAACACGTGCTGATCGCCGGCTTCGGGCGCAGCGGGCAAAGCCTGGCCACCCTGCTGGCAGAGGAAAAGATCGAATACCACGCGCTGGACCTGGACCCGGAACGGGTGCAGGAAGCGCAACTGGCCGGTGCCCACGTCTCGTATGGCGACGCGGGCCGGCGCGAAAGCCTGGTGGCGGCCGGCATCTACCGGGCCAGCGCCGTGGTGATTACCTACGCCAACACACCCTCGGCACTGAAGTTATTGCATCTACTTAAAGAAATGGCGCCGACTTTGCCCGTTATCGTGCGCAGCCACGACGACACCGACCTCGACCTGCTGAAAACCGCGGGCGCGGCCGAAGTGGTGCCGGAATTGATGGAAGGCAGCCTGATGCTCGCTTCGCACGCGCTGATCATGATGGGCGTGCCGCTGCGCCGCGTGGTGCACCGGGTGCAGGCGGCGCGCGAAGAGCGCTACGCCTCCTTGCGCGGCTATTTCCACGGTTCCAGCGACGCGGGCGACGATGCCGAGTTGGAACGCCTGCATACGGTCACCATCAACGAGGGCGCGCACTGCGTGGGTTTGCCGTTGAGCACGATCGACGTGGCTGGCTGCGGCGCGTTTGTTACGGCCATCCGCCGCGGCCGCGGCAGCCTTGATGTTACCCCCGAGACGCGGCTGGCCAGCGGTGACGTGGTGGTGCTGCGCGGCACGGCCGATGCCGTGGCCAAAGCGGAAACATTGCTATTGAAATAATCAACCGATCTTGGTCAGCCCACCTGCGCCTGCCAATTGACGACTTTGTTGCGTCCGCCCGCCTTGGCCTGGTACAGGGCCTGGTCGGCGTGCGCCACCAGTTGCTGCGCCACCGTTTCGATGGGTAGCAGCGCCGCGTTCGCTTCCAGGCTGGCCACGCCGATCGACACGCTGACCCACGCTTGCGCGCTGCCCGGCAAGTCAAACATGGTGCCGGCGATACTGGCGCGGATGCGTTCGGCGACAAACGTCGCGCTATCGAGGGCGGCGTCGATCAGCAGCACAACGAATTCCTCGCCGCCGAAGCGGCCCAGCGCATCGGAGCGGCGCAACTCCGTGCGGATGCGCGTAGCCACTTCGCGCAGCACTTCATCGCCACCCTGGTGGCCATAGGTGTCATTGACCAGCTTGAAATGGTCGATGTCGATATACATGCATGAGATGCAATAATTCTGGCGCCGCGCGCGGGCGATTTCTTCCAGCAGGCGGCGGTCGATATAGCGCCGGTTATAGACGCCCGTCAAGGAATCGGTCAAGCCGATGTATTTCAGCATTTCATTGCTGATCACGTTTTCCAGGCAAATGGCGATGATGGAGGCCATGTGCTTGATGAAATCCGTGCCCAGCGAGGGCGTAAAGCGCATCACGTCGCCGCTGGCCAGGTTCAGGCTGCCAATCAGGCGCTTGTTGCGCAGCAAGGGCACCAGGGCCACGCTGCGCAGGGGAGCGTCGATCTGCGGAAAGCGCGGGCCATGCACGGGTGCATCGAACTGTCCCAGCAGCGGCAACGGCGGCAAGGCCGCTTGCCCCTCGGCCACGGACGCCGGCGCAGCAAAACCCAGCTCCGCCACGGCATGCACGAACAGCAACTGCGGAAAGGCGCTGAAATCGACGCCCAGCTTTTCCATCACCAGCACAATATCGTCATCCTCGTCGAGCAGGCTCAGGGTGACGCCGTCGAGGTCGGAAATCACGGGCAAGGTGCGAAAAATGGTGCCTATCAATTCGGGAAACGTGGACGCGCTGACGATTTCCAGGTCAAACGCCTGGTGGCGGCACATGATGTCATGGTTGCGCTCGACCTGTTCCAGCAGGAAAGCCATGCGCGCGCGCAAGGCCTGGTTTTCGGCTTCGAGGCTGGCAATGCGCGGGTCCGGCGGTATTGCTTGATTCATAGAAACCTTAAACCCTTCTGTACGGGCGCCATGCTTAAAATGCCAGTTCGAAACCGATGTCCTGCCCTACCACGATACGCTCGTCGCCGCCGTCGGTGACGATGGCGTTCATGCCGAAGCAGATGGCGCCATCGAGCTCGGGCTTGGCGCGATAGCCATGCATGACGTCGAGCGGGTCCGGTCCGGGCACGCCTGTGGCCTGGTCCACCGACGGAATCGGACAGCGCGAGCACGGCTTGACGGGTTTCAAGGTAGTCGCGCCGAATTGCAGGAACTCGGCGTAGTCTTCCTCGAAGGCGCCGATATCGCCGATCACCAGGTTGGGACGAAAACGGTTCATCGGCAGCGCTTCGCGGCCGGCGGCACGAAGTTTATCATTGACATCGTCGAGCGAGGCGGTACCCGCTATCAGCACCGGGTAGCCATCGGCAAACATAGTCGAGGCGGCCACGCCATCCGTCCCATTCGCCCATTCTGTGCTGGTGGCGCGCACCACGTCCGGGTGAAAGCGCACCAGGCGGCACGGCACGCCGATGGCGTTGGAAAACCAGGTGGCCGTGACCTCGTCGCAATCGTAGGCGCGCACGGTATCGTCCCACACCTGCACCTCCAGCATGGGCGCCAGTTGCGGATGCGGCAAGCCCAGCGCGATTTCCAGGCGCAGCATGCCCGGCGCGCGCAATTCGAGCGTGGTGGCCTTGATGGACGGCACGATCAGCGCCATGCGCGGATGTTCGCGCTGGGTCAGGAAGCGGCCCTGCAGGTCCACCACCATCCATTCGCGGTCGAACACATGCTCGCTCATCAGCCCGGAATGCGTAAGCACTGCCTCCTGCAAGTGGATGCCGGCGCACGATTTGATCGGATACAGGATGATGTCGGACAGGATAGCCATGGACAGGGGGACAAGGAACAGTATTGCTGCTTCTGCCAGGAAGTTATTCAGAACCGAAGTATGGCAGCAAAGCGGGCAAGCGTAAATCAGCCAGGCTCAACCAATGAGGCTGGCCTGGCGCGACAAGGATCAATACGTGTAGAAAATACGCTGGATTTCTTGCGTACTATTCGTTTTGGTCAAGGCCAGCATCAGCAAGATGCGGGCCTTTTGCGGGTTCAGGGTGTCGGACACGACACTGTCGAGTTCATCGTCGTTGGCTTCGCCATTACGCGCCACGATGCCCTGGCCGACGCGGCTCGAGCGCACGATCAGCACGCCCTTCTGGCGCGCTTCCACCAGGGCCGGCTTCATTTGCGCGGCCACGCTGCCATCGCCCACGCCCGCGTGGATGATGCCCTTGGCGCCGGCGGCAATGAAGGCGTCCATGCCGATCCGATTCATGTTGGCGTAGCCATACACGATGTCCACTTGCGGCAGAGCATCGAGCTTGCTGATGTCAAATTCCGATTCCAGCGTGTGCTTGCGCGTCGACTGGCGGTAGAAAAAGGCCTTGCTGCCCTGGATATAGCCGAGCATGCCCAGTTCCGGCGACTTGAAGGTGTCGGTCGTCGAGGTGTTCGTTTTGGTCACTTCGCGCGCGGCGTTGATCTGGTCGTTCAATGCCACCAGCACGCCCTTGCCCACGGCTTCCTTGCTGCCTGCCAGCATCACAGCGTTGTACAAGTTGATGGGGCCGTCAGCCGAGATGGCGGTCGACGGACGCATGGCGCCCACCACCACGACCGGTTTATGGCTTTTCACGGTCAGGTTCAGGAAATACGCCGTTTCCTCGATGGTGTCGGTGCCGTGCGTGACGACCACGCCATCGACGTCGTTCGAGGCCAGCAACACGTTGATGCGCTTGGCCAGCGCCAGCCAGTGGCTATTGCCCATGCTTTCGCTGGCGATCTGGAACACTTGCTCGCCTTTCACATTCGCCACTTTTTTCAATTCCGGCACGGCCGCGATCAAGCGCTCGACGCCCACGGTGGCCGAGGTGTAGCCGACGGTGGTGGTGCTATCGGCGCCGCTGCCGGCGATGGTGCCACCCGTGGCCAAAATCACCACATTCGGCAATTTGACGGCCGCTTGCTGCGCGCGCGCCGGGGAAGCGGCGATAAAGCCCATCAGCAAGGTAGCCAGCATCAGCTGTGCACAAGAATGAAATTTGCGTGAAAACATGGTGCTCCCGTGAGGTGTACTGTCAAAAATAACAAAGTCGTATGCAAATTATATGTCATCCGTGCGCGGGTAAATTTCCAATTCATGCGTAGCGTGCAAACGTGCGCGCCCGCCCATGCGCTACAGTGGCGCCATGTCCACACTGCCGCCCATCCGATCCTGTCTCGTCCTGCCGTTTATCTTGATGGCGCTCATTGCCTGCTCCACGCAAATCGAACTGCGCACGGCGGCGGAGCAAGAGCAGTTCGCGCGGGAAGCGGCCAGCCGGGGCGACTGGGCACAAGCCATGCGCAGCTACGCAACCGCGGCCGACAATGTCGAACTGGGCCAAGGCGACCTCGCTTGGCGGGCGCGGCTGCATCACCAGGCGGGACGCACCGCCAGCGGGGCCTGCCGCTACGATGCGGCCGAGTTTCATTTCCGGGAAGCCATCGCGCTGGCGAAGCACAGCACACAATCGAGCGCCCTCAGCTACAAGGCGCTGATCGACCTGTATGACCGCCAAGGCAAGGCGACGCAAGCCTTGGCCGTGCGCAATGAACTGGGCTGGCATCAAGCGCAGGCACTGGGCGCCTTTGCCGACCTGGAATCGCTGCCTGTCGGCAAGCCTTGCGGAGTCCCTCGATGAACGTCGCGCCTACCTTGCTGGCCGCCTCCGTCCTCTTCGCCGCCATGGCGCCCGTGTGCGCCGCAGAGCCAGCGTTGCCCTTATGGGAAGCGGGCGTGTTTGGCGGCACGGCCGTCACGCCCGCCTATCCCGGCGCCAGCGAGCGCTCGACGCGCAGCCTGGCCCTGCCCTATTTGATTTATCGCGGGAAAATCTTGCGCGCCGACCGCTCCGGCGTGGGCGCGCGCCTGCTCGATACGGACCGAGTGGAATTCGACGTGGGCTTCGCCCTGTCCTTGCCGGCCAGATCCAGCGACGTGCCGGCCAGGCGCGGCATGCCGGACTTGGGCACCCTGGTGGAGTTTGGCCCGCGCCTGAAAATCAAGCTGGCCGAACCGACCCGCAACAGCCGCCTGGGTCTGGAACTGCCCTTGCGCGCCGTCATCGAAGCGCGCGGCGGCCTGCGCCGCCAGGGCGCCACGTTCGAGCCGCGCCTCGTGTACGCGCTGCAAGGCGATCGGCAGGCATGGCAACTGGACGCCAGCGTCGGCGCCGTACTGGGCAATACCGCCATCAACGATTATTTTTATGGCGTGAGCGCCGCGTTTGCCACCGGTCAGCGCCCTTCGTATGCGGCCAAGAGCGGGCTGATGCTCACGCGCCTGGGCCTGGGCGGTTCGTACCGCTTGCACCAGGACTGGCGCGCCTTTGCCTTTTTACGCTACGACAACTACGCAAACGCCGCCAACCGCGCCAGCCCCCTGCTGCGCCAGAACAGCGGCACCTCGACCGGCATCGGTCTGATGTGGACGTGGCAACGCTCGGGCCGCATGGCCGTCGAATGATTATTGCGCCGGCTAGTGCGGGAACACGGCGCTGCCCGGTCGGGTTTCTGGAAGGATATACACGATGCCGTCAAATGGCATGAAGGCCGGAATGACAACGCCATGGTAAAACTTGGCGGGCACATTGAAGCAGCCATAAGAAAAGCGATTGTCGAGCGGCGCGGCGCTGGCCATGCGCTGCTATTGACCCTATAGTTGCTGGCGTCCGCCCCGGTCAGGCCCATGCCGGTGTCCAGCACCGCCTTGTTGTTGCCAAAATTCTGATTCTCAACGGTGGCCGAACCGCCGGTACAGCTGACTGTCGCCGTATCGGACGCCGGCACACCAATCAGGCTGCGGCTGGTGATATTGGCGCCTTGGTTGCCGTCGTAGACCTTGCTGGCCCGATGATCGCAGCGCGCTGATATTGGCCGAGCTGCTGCCCGTACCGTTGCCGAACAGCGCGAAGCGCGCCATGTCGCCGCCGCCGAGGCTGTAGCAGTTGTCGGCAACGACCTTGCCGGTGCCGACAAGCTGCGCATATACAGTGCTGTGGCGCGAGCGTATCAGCGGAAAACTGCCACAGATGCTGGCGATTTTCGCCGTGGCCGGGGCGCCCGGGGCTGTCGAATTCCTTGCCCAGCTTGTAATCGAGCCAGCCATACGCGGCGCGCGCATATTTCAAGCCGATCTGGCCATACTGGCCTTCCAGCAACGTGATCGTGACCATTCCATCCTGAATATCCTGCGCGGGCAATACGCCTGAGCGACGACATAGCCGTTGCTGCGATAGTGCTGTTCGATCATCAAGGCCATGGCACTAAACTCGGCCTACGTCAGCCGGCTGCCCGGCTGGAAGCCCGTCTGGACCAACAGCACCGCCTACGGATAGACGGTACGCTCGTCACGTGCAAGCGCCTGACCTCGATACTAGCGGCCGAAGACGGCATGTTGGCAACTAGCGGCTCGGCGGCTGTGGAGCAGCACGAGCAGCGTCAAGCTGTTCGTCTTGTGCGCGTGATGCACGCGGCGACGGGGAGGAAATTTGCTAAAATATCCTTTGTCATGTGGTTTAGCAACACAGACAGCAGCGTCTTTCACAAGACCATAGCGCCTGTCGCTCAACAATATGCAGCCAGCCCTATCCGACCGGAAGCGGCCGTTGCGAACCAAGGGCAGTAAGCATGAACGACATTCACCGTGCCGGTGCCGCCGCACGCGCAGCCCAGCCTGCGCTCCTGAAAGCAGGAGTACTGCAGGAAGCCATCTTCAGCAGCCCCTATTTTTCCTGTATCGCCACCGATGCACAGGGTGTGATCCAATTATTCAATGTCGGTGCCGAGCGTATGCTGGGCTATCTGGCAGACGAGGTGATCGACCAGATTACACCGGCCAGCATATCCGATCCGGCCGAGGTCATCGCCCGCGCCGCCGCCCTCTCGCAAGAACTCGGTACGCTGATCGCTCCCGGTTTTGAGGCACTGGTCTACAAGGCGTCGCGCGGGATCGAAGACAGTTATGAGCTGACGTATGTGCGCAAGGATGGCAGCCGCTTCCCGGCGATCGTCTCGGTGACGGCGCTGCGCGATGCGGACGAGGCCATCATCGGCTATCTGCTGATCGGCACCGACAATACCGTGCGCAAGCATGCGGAGCAGGAGCGCGAGCTACTCAATCGCGTGCTGAGCGACAATAGCGTCGAACTGGAAAACGCGCGTGCGCAAGCGGACAAGGCAAACCGCGCCAAGTCGGAATTTTTGTCGAGCATGAGTCATGAGTTGCGCACGCCGCTCAACGCGGTACTGGGCTTTGCCCAGCTAATGGCGTCGGACACGCCGCCGCCCAGTGCCTCGCAGCAACGCTCGCTGGACCAGATCCTCAATGGCGGCTGGTATCTGCTACGCCTGATCAATGAAATTCTCGACCTGTCGATGATCGAATCGGGGCGGGTCGCCATGTCGCGCGAGGCGATGGCGCTCACTGATGTCTTGCGCGACTGCCGCGCCATGATCATGCCGCAAGCGCAAAAACGCAATATCACGCTGTCTTTCCCCTCGCTCGACCAGCCGTTCTACGTGCATGCCGACTTGACGCGCGTCAAACAGGTGGTCATCAATCTGCTGTCGAACGCGATCAAATACAACCGCACGGGCGGCAGCGTACTGGTGGAATGCAAATTGCATGGCGAACGGGTACGCCTGAGCGTGCGCGACACAGGCAATGGCTTGCGTAGCGAGCAACTTGCGCAGTTGTTTCAGCCATTTAACCGGCTGGGACAGGAAGCCGGCGTCGAGGAAGGTACCGGCATCGGCCTCGTGGTGACCAAGCAACTGGTCGAACTGATGGGCGGTACGCTGGGGGTGGAGAGCGAAATCGGGGTCGGCACGCTGTTCTGGATCGAACTGGCGGCCTCATCCGCTCCCGAACTGCTGCTCGGCACGCATGCGGCAGACCTGGGCCGGGAACCATCGGGCGAGGTGTCCTGCGATACCCCTTGCCGCAAGGTACTGTATGTGGAAGACAATCCGGCCAATCTAATCCTGGTTGAGCAACTGATCGCCCGCCGTAGCGACCTGGGCATGCTCAGCGCCATTGATGGACACCTTGGCATCGCGCTGGCGCGCCAGCATCAGCCCGACCTGATCCTGATGGATATCAACCTGCCCGGCATCAGCGGCACCGAGGTGCTGGGTTTGCTGCGCCTCGATCCGCTGACGGCGCACATTCCCGTCATCGCCTTGTCAGCCAACGCCCTGCCGCGCGACATACGCAAGGGCCTCGATGCCGGCTTCCTGCGCTATCTGACCAAGCCCATCAACGTACCCGAGTTCATGGAGGCGCTCGACACGGCGCTAAGCATGACGGCTGCTCCGCCAAAAGGAGTCGAGACACGCTAGCCTGTCTGGCGATGCGCCTAAAGCAAAAAAACCTCGCAAGCCGCGAGGTTTTTTTATCTGCCATACGTTTAGACGTTGAACAGGAAGTTCAGCACGTCGCCATCCTTGACCACGTATTCCTTGCCTTCGGCGCGCATCTTGCCCGCTTCCTTGGCGCCTGCTTCGCCCTTGTAGGCAATGAAGTCGTCATAGGCGATGGTTTGCGCGCGGATGAAGCCGCGTTCGAAGTCGGTGTGGATCACGCCGGCCGCTTGCGGTGCCGTGTCGCCCACATGGATAGTCCAGGCGCGCACTTCCTTCACGCCAGCCGTGAAGTAGGTTTGCAGGCCCAGCAGCTTGTAGGCGCTGCGGATCAGGCGGTCCAGACCTGGCTCTTGCATGCCCATGTCGGCCAGGAAAGCACCCTTGTCGGCGTCGTCCAGGTCGGCGATTTCCGCTTCCAGCGCCGCGCAGATAGCGACGATAGGGGCGTTTTGCGATTGCGCGTAGGCCGTCAGCTGGTCCAGCAACGGGTTGTTGGTGAAGCCCGTGTCGGACACGTTGGCCACGAACATGGCTGGCTTGGCCGTGATCAGGCACAGAGGCTTGATCAGTTCCATTTCGTCAGCATCCAGGCCCATCGCGCGCACCGGCTTGGCGTCGTTCAGGTAAGGCATCATGCGTTCCATAATGGCCAGCAGCTTGGCAGCATCCTTGTCGCCCGAGCGGGCTTTCTTGTTTTCGCGGTGGATGGCTTTTTCCACGGTGCCCATGTCGGCCAGCGCCAGTTCGGTCTGGATGACTTCAATATCGTCGAGCGGATTGATCTTACCGGCCACGTGGATGACGTTGTCATCTTCAAAACAGCGCACGACGTTGACGATGGCGTCCGTTTCGCGGATGTGCGACAGGAACTGGTTGCCCAGGCCCTCGCCCTTCGATGCGCCGGCCACCAGACCGGCGATGTCGACGAATTCCACGATGGCGTTGACCGTGCGTTCCGGCTTGACGATGGCGGCCAGCGCATCCATGCGTGGATCCGGCACTTCGACGACACCGACGTTCGGCTCGATGGTGCAGAACGGATAGTTTTCAGCCGGGATGCCGGCTTTCGTCAGTGCATTGAACAGGGTGGACTTGCCGACGTTCGGCAAGCCGACGATACCGCATTGGAGACTCATGGAAAACCTTTAATAATCAAAGCACATGGCGCCGTCTATCGGCGTGCTTGCCGTGCTGTTAGGGAAAACGGAGCGATTGTTCGCCCTTTTCCGGGGATAGTGCGTGTGCTGCATTTCAAGGGGTCAATTGTACCCGTGTCCCGCGCGCTTCAAAAGCCCGATGATGGGCAAATGACGCCAAAACAGCCGTATCATGACGCCATCAGGCCCTACTCTCAAGCCGTATGCAGCTTCATGGTCGCTGCCTCGAACTTGCCTTCGACGATCTGCGGCATCTCCTGCAAGGATTTGTCGATGGCTTGCTCGATCAGCTCCTGGTCTTCGCGGCGTGGACGGTGCAGCACGAAATCGGCCACTTGCTGCTGCAGGCTCAAGGTGCGCGGGTGACCAATGCCCAGGCGCAAGCGCCAGTAATCCTGCGTGCCCAGCGCGGCCGTGATGTCCTTCAAGCCATTGTGGCCGCCGGCCGAGCCGCCCTTCTTCAGGCGCGCAATGCCCGGCATCAGATCGAGCTCATCGTGCACCACCAGCACTTCATCGGCGGCGATCTTGAAGAAGCGCGCCAGCGCGCCCACGGACTGGCCCGAGCGGTTCATAAACGTCAACGGCTCGAGCAGCCAGACTTCCTTGCCGGCTATCGACGTTTTCGCCAGCATGGCGTTATAGCGCGAATCGCGCTGCAAGCGCGTGCCGGGCAAGCTGTTGGCAAGATTGTCCACCAGCCAGAAACCGGCATTGTGGCGGGTTTGTTCGTATTCGGGTCCCGGGTTGCCGAGGCCGACGATCAGGCGTATGGGCATGGCTTTGTCTGCAATGAAAAAGAAAACATTATCGGTGAAAACAGGCAGAAAAAAACCCGCGCGGCGAACCTGGCGGGTTTTTCCTTGCGACTACCGCATTGCTGCGGCGGCAAAATTACTTCTTGTCGGCTTCAACAGCAGCAGCTGCTTCAGCTTCAGCAGCAACGTGGCCAGCCGGTACCGAAGCGGTAGCGATGGTCAGGTTGGCGCCGTGGGTGACAACGGTCACGCCAGCTGGCAGGACCAGGTCGCCGACGTGCAGCGAGTGACCGACGTCGATGTTCGACAGGTCAACGTTGATGAATTCTGGCAGTTGGCCTGGCAGGCACGAAACTTCGATTTCGTTGGCAACGTGGCTGATGGTCGCGCCATGCAGTTTGACTGCTGGGGAAACGTCAGCGTTGATGAAGTGCAGCGCCACTTTCACGTGGATAGCTTGCTTAGCGTCAACGCGCTGGAAGTCAGCGTGCAGAACCAGTTGTTTGTATGCGTGGACTTGGAAGTCGCGCAACAGAACTTGCTGGGAAACGCCGTCGATTTCCAGGTCCAGGATCGACGAGTGGAACACTTCTTTTTTCAACGCGTGGTACAGGGCGTTATGATCCAGCGAGATCAGCACAGGGGCTTCAGCGCCACCGTAGACGATACCAGGGGTTTGGCCGGAAATGCGCAGGCGGCGGCTCGCTCCGGAACCTTGCAATTCGCGTTTAAATGCGATAACTTTCATGTGAAACTCCAAGAAGAACAAGGCTTGCACCTTGTGTTATGAAGATTCCCGCGACCAGGAATCTTCGGAAATGGGCGCATAAGCGCCCCGAAAACTAAAACACTGCGGCGCAACAGGCAAAAAGCCGGTCGCGCCGCAGGCATTACGTCTGTTGCTACTCTTGCCGAATTAATCGATAAAGAGGGAAATAACCGAATCACCCTTGATGATGCGCTTGAACGTCTCGGCCAGCAATGGCGCGCACGTCAATTGACGGATCTTGCCGCAGGCCAGGGCCGCTTCGGACAGGGGGATCGTGTCGGTCACGACCAGTTCATCGAGTGGCGATGCCGAAATACGGTCGATCGCCGGGCCGGACAGCACCGCGTGCGTGCAATACGCCACGACTTTTTTCGCGCCACGCTCTTTGAGCACTTCGGCAGCCTTGGTCAGGGTGCCTGCCGTGTCGACCATGTCATCCATGATCACGCAATTGCGGCCTTCGACTTCACCGATGATGTTCATCACTTCGGACACGTTCGCTTTTGGACGGCGCTTGTCGATGATGGCCAGGTCGCAGCCCAGGCGTTTTGCCAGGGCGCGCGCACGTACCACACCGCCGACGTCCGGCGACACCACCAGCAAATCCTGGTAGTTTTTCTTTTGCAGGTCACCCAGCAAAATTGGCGAAGCGTAAATATTGTCGACTGGGATATCGAAGAAACCTTGAATCTGGTCAGCGTGCAAATCCATGATCAGGACGCGCTCGACACCGGCTTCTTCCAGCATGTTCGCTACCACCTTGGCCGAAATCGCTACACGCGCGGAGCGCGGACGACGGTCTTGGCGGGCGTAGCCGAAGTAAGGAATCGCGGCGGTGATGCGGCCAGCGGAAGCACGTTTCAAGGCATCAACCATCAGCATGATTTCCATCAGGCTGTCGTTGGTTGGAGCACAGGTGGATTGCAAAACAAAAACATCCTTGCCGCGCACGTTTTCGTTAATCTCGACCATTACTTCGCCGTCGGAGAATTTCGAAACGTTTGCTTTACCGAGAGGAATGCCGAGGTTTTTTGCGACCCCCTCTGCCAACGCTGGATTCGCGTTGCCGGTAAAAACCATCAGGTTTTCGTAAGCCATGGGAGTCCCAAGAGGTGATATAGAAGTCTTGAAAAGCACTAACCGGGCATAGGCCCGGTCAGTCATTGTTTAGAATATGCCGCGTGGCGGCACATCTGCTTTTTCCCGTACTGGACGCCAACTTCGCATCGACAGACTACGGTGAAATGAGTGGCAGGGGAAGAAGGATTCGAACCTTCGCATGCTGGAATCAAAATCCAGTGCCTTAACCAGCTTGGCGATTCCCCTACGTTACTGACTGCTTGCCGTCATGTTGGCCAGTATTATACCGACTATTTGACGCTAAGCAAAATCTTTTTTTGCTGCTTACTTTGCTTCACAACACCGTGAGCATCGGGTGGCGATTCAGCGCTTTTGCCTTCCAGGCGACCCAGACTGGTGGCACATTGCTGAGCACCGCATCCGCTTCTTCCTGACTGCCAAACGCACTAAACACACAAGCACCGGAACCAGTCATCCTGGCCTCACCGTAAGCACTCAGCCATTCTACCGCATCTGCTACCGGCTTGAAAAGACTGCATGCTACTTGCTGCAAATCATTCTTACCAAACCCGCCAGCATTGTTTCCTTCTGCGAGGTACCTGGAAAAGTCCGCTATTGTGACGGGTTCGGTATTTCTCGTCAAGCCTTCCGCGCAAAAAATTGCAGCGGTGGGCACTTGCACGCCCGGCTCAATCACCACATACCAGCATTCTGGCGTGGCGACAGGCTGCAAGGCTTCGCCCACGCCTTCGGCAAAGGCATTCTCGCCAAAGATGAAAAACGGGATATCGGCGCCCAGCGGCAAGCCCAGCGCCATCAATTCTTCGCGCGTCAACCCCGCTTGCCACAAACGGTTCAGCGCCATCAGCGCCGTGGCCGCATCGGACGAGCCGCCTCCCAGGCCACCGCCCATGGGCAGCACCTTGTCGATGGCGATATCGACGCCGCGCGGCAAGGCGCCCGTGCGGCGCATTACTTCGGCCTGCAGCAATTTCGCGGCGCGGATGATCAGGTCCTGCTCCTCCGGCACGCCGGCCAGCACCGTCACGCGGACAATCGCCGTATCGTTGCGCAGCGCGAAGTGCAGGGTGTCGCCATGGTCGAGCAATTGGAACACCGTTTGCAGCAGATGGTAGCCATCGGCGCGGCGGCCGTTGACGTGTAGAAATAAGTTCAGCTTGGCCGGGGCCGGGCAATGGTTCAGAGTCGTCAGTGTCATGGTGCAGGTGCGGAAGGGGCAGGATCGAGCACGATGCGCAGCGAGACGGCATCGGCCTGCGCGCTGGCATTGCGTTCGGCATCGATACGCCGCGGTTGCGGCAAGGCGCCCGGTGTATTTTCGCCCGCATTTTGCCCTACTTCTTGCCATGACACATAGCGCAAACGCCAGCCGTCTTTGGTGGTCACGCTGTCGTTGGCCGGCGAAGCGACGAAGCGCTTGCCGTCGGCGCCCACGGCATGGCCTTGCAGCCAGTCGCGCAAGCCCGACACCGGCAAGGACCAACCCAGCATCTGCGCGCTCAGGGTATCGACATCGGGCGCGCTGCGCGGCGCCTTGCCGCTTTGCGTCAATACGGCCTGCTGCGGCGTGACGGCAATCGTCGCCAAGGTGCTGCCGACGGGCGAATACAGGGTCACGTCCGTGCGCTGGGCCGTCTGCTGCCAGTTGAAATTGACGGTGGCCGATTCGGGCTTGTCATCCTTCTGGTACACCACGTTCAAGCGGCCCGTCAGCTCCACCTGTTCGCGGTACGGGGCCACGGCCGTACCCGATGGCGCGGCGCCGGACGAGAATGGAGAACTCAGGGTCGAGCAGGCCGAGAGGGCCAAGGACAGGGACAGGGACAGGGACAGGATAGTCAGGGGCAGGCAATGTTTAAGCATGGGTTTGAACATGGGCAAAAGGAAAAACCAGCGCCATGGCGCTGGTTTTTATAGTGAAGTTAATCGGCTCAATCACAGACTGACATTCAGGCGCGCCAGGGTGCTTTTCAGCGCATCGTTTTTCGGGTCCTTGCGTTGCGCATCGCGCCACAATTTTTGCGCTTCATCCTTGTCGCCCTTCTGCCACAACACTTCGCCCAGGTGGACGGCGATTTCCGGATCACTGCGCACGGCATAGGCGCGGCGCAGCGCGTTTTCCGCCGCAGCCAGGTTGCCCATGCGGAACTGCACCCAGCCCATGCTGTCCATGATGAAAGGATCGCCCGGCGCCATCTGCAGCGCCTTCTCGATCAGCGCATGGGCTTCCTGCAGGCGGATGCCCCGTTCGGCCAGCGAGTAGCCCAGGGCGTTATACGCATGCTGGTTGTCGGGCGCCAGCGCCATGACCCGGCGCAGGCTCGCTTCCATCAGCTCGAGTTTATCCAGGCGTTCGGCCAGCAAGGCGTAGTCGTACAGTAGTTCCGGATTGTCGGGGAAGCGCAGCAAGGCGTTTTCCAGCACCGTATAAGCGCTTTGCACATAGCCGGCATCGCGCAGGAATTGCGCGTCGACCAGCAGCACCTGCGCCTGGCTTGCCGGATCGTCCGTTTCGATTTCCGTCAGCGCCTTGCGGGCCGCATCGAGATTGCCGCCACGGGCAATCAGCTGGGCGCGGCGCAAACGCGCCTCGACATAACCGGCGGAAGCGCTGTTGTCTACCTTGTCCAGCCAGGCGATGGCGCCGGCCGTATCGCCGCGCGTCTCGGCGATCTGCGACAAAATCATCAGGGCCTTGAACGGATCGCGCGCGTCGCCAGGCGATTTGTCGAGCACGGCGAGGAAGCGCTTGAAGTACTGCTCGGCACCCTTGGTGTCTTCCAGCTGCAGCGCCACGATGCCGAGCGCATACAGAGCGCCCACGTTATCGGGTTGGCTTTTCAGCAGCAGCAGGAATTGATCGCGCGCCGGCTCCAGCTGTTTTTGCTCAACCAGCAGGCGCGCATACGCGCCGCGCACTTCGACGGCGTCCGGATTCTTTTGCAGGAACGTGGCCAGCACCTTGTTTGCCGCCTCGGGTTCGCCCGTCACCTGCGCCAGCGTCAGCGCGGCCAGCTCGGAGTTCGGCTTGATCGTCAGCGCTTTGTTGGCTTCGCCGATGGCGCGCTCGCGCTCGCCGATCGACAAGGCGCCCTGCGCCAGCACCAGGTGCGCTTCGAACATGTCCAGGTAGGGCTGCACCAGGCGCGTCACCATCGAGTAGGCATACAGCTTGTCATTCGAGCGCGACAGGATCTGCTGCATCTGGAACAAGGCCACGCCGCGCGCGCCCGCTGGCGCATTGGCAAGGCGCTCGGCAAAAATCGGTTCCGCTTCTTCGATCTTGTCCGTCAACACGACGAAGCCGAGGAAGAACTGGGTCGCCTCGTCCGAATCGGGTGCCAGCTCGCGCCACAGGCGGATGGCCGCCAGCGCTTCGCCGCCCTGCTTGGCGGCCAGCGCCATTTCGGAGGCGCGGCGCGCCAGGCGCGGGTCGCGCGTCTGCTGCGCCGCCACCATCATCGTCACGTACGGCCCTTGCCACTGGCCGCTCTTGAATTCCATTTCAGCGCGGGTCAGCTTGTACAGCAAGTCGCTGCTCAATTCGACCTTCGGCAAGCCCTCCGCCTTGGCATCCGCACTGGACTCGGCGCCCTCTTCCTGTGGCGCGACGGGCGCGGCCACAGAGGGGCCAGCCGCGGCATCGGCGGGGGCGACGGGCGTCTGTGCCATGGCATGCGTGGCCATCAGGGCGGACAAGGTTACAATGGCGAAAGCGTTTTTCAAAGGCTGATCCTGGCTAAACGGCAAAGTTTGATTCTACGCCCAACGCGGCTATCGCGTACTTCACGTATGTAACGAAATATATACGTCGTGGCGGCATAGCGTGCCCGGGCCAGCCATCCGTCAGCAAACTGCCTGTTTTTTACCCGGTTTTCAACCATTCGAGCCCTATGCCAGAATTGCCAGAAGTCGAAGTCACACGGCGCGGTGTCGCGCCCCACATCGAAGGCCGCGCCGTGCGCGCCGTCGTGCTGCGCCGCGACGGCCTGCGCTGGCCCTTCCCCCCTGCACTGGGCGAACAATTGTCGGGGCAAACCATCGGATTGACGGGGCGGCGCGGCAAATACCTGCTGATCCACTTCCGCCACGGCACGCTGATCATCCACCTGGGCATGTCGGGCCACCTGCGCGTGCTGCCGACGGGGACGGAGGCGCAAAAGCACGATCATTTCGACCTCGTCGTGGAAGACGCGGATGGCGGCAGCCAGGTGCTGCGCATGACGGACCCGCGCCGCTTCGGTGCCGTGTTGTGGCACGACGAGGCCGACGGCCCGCTGGACGGCCATGCGCTGCTGCGCGGCCTGGGCACGGAGCCGCTGGAAGGCGGCTTCACGGGCCAGTTGCTGTTCGAGAAAACGCGCAACAAGGGCACCAACATCAAGCAGGTGCTGATGGCGGGCGACATCGTCGTCGGCGTGGGCAATATCTATTGTTCCGAAAGCCTGTTTCGCGCGGGGATCAACCCAAAGACGCCGGCCCGGCGCATCGGCCTGGCCCGCTATGAGAAACTGGCGCAATCGATCCGCGACGTGCTGGCCGAAGCCATCGTGCAAGGCGGCAGCACCCTGCGCGACTTCATCGGCGTGAACGGCCAGTCCGGCTACTTCCAGCAGACGTATTTCACGTACAACCGCGCAGGCAAGCCGTGCCGCGTCTGCGGCGCGACTATCCGGCAAATCGTGCAGGGTCAGCGTTCCACGTTTTACTGCGTGAATTGCCAGAAATAGCTGTCAACAGTATGTCATAGGCAAAGGGAGCCAGATGGTCAGAGACTTGGAACAATACAGCGCGTGGCGCCAGGATGTGCTGGCGGCCTTGCAGGCATACCGGCAAGCCGCCAACACGGCAGGCTTGGTCGATGGCGCTTCCGCGCTGCGCCTGGCCCGCTGCGTGTCCCGCCTGCTCGATGACCGCCTGTCCGTGGCCTTCGTGGCGGAATTCTCGCGCGGCAAATCCGAGCTGATCAACGCCATCTTCTTTGCCGACTATGGCCAGCGCATCCTGCCCTCAGGCGCGGGCCGCACCACCATGTGCCCTACCGAACTGCTATACGACGCGGCCTGGCAGCCATCGATCCGCCTGCTGCCCATCGAAACGCGCGCGCAGAACCTGTCGACCAGCGACTACCGCGAGCTGCCCGCCGCCTGGACCGTCCTGCCCCTGAACATCGATGCGGGCGGCGACATGCAGCAAGCCCTGCGCCAGGTCAGCCTGACGAAAAAAGTCAGCGTGGAAGAAGCTGCGCGCTACGGCCTGTACGACGCCGACGATGCGGATGCCCCCGCCATGCTCGACGAGGACGGCCAGGTGGAAATCTCCATGTGGCGCCACGCCATCATCAATTTCCCCCATCCGCTGCTAAAACAGGGCCTGGTCATCCTCGACACGCCGGGCTTGAACGCCATCGGCACGGAACCGGAACTGACCTTGAACCTGATTCCGAATGCGCACGCGGTGCTGTTCATCCTGGCCGCCGACACGGGCGTCACGCGCAGCGACATCGAGGTATGGCGCAACCATATCGGCGCCGGCGCCGGGCGCCTGGTGGTGCTCAACAAAATCGACAGCATGTGGGACGAATTGCGCGGCGACCTGGAAGTAGCGCAAGCCATCGAACGCCAGCAGGCCAGCGTGGCGCATCTCCTGACGCTGGACGCGAGCCAGGTGTTTCCCGTCTCGGCGCAAAAGGCCCTGGTGGGAAAAATCAACCACGATGCGGCGCTGCTGGAAAAAAGCCGCCTGCAGGCGCTGGAGACGGCCCTGTTCGAGGAGCTGATCCCCGCGCGCAAGGACATCATCCGGCGCCAGCTGGCGTTCGATCTGGACGCCATCGTCGCCGCGCAGCAGGTGCAGGCGGCGGCCCGCGCGCGCGGCATCGCCGAGCAGTTGCACGAGCTGCACAGCCTGCGCGGCAAGAACCAGAGCGTGATCGCGCACATGATGCGGCGCATCGATATCGAGAAGAAGGAATTCGACAGCAGCCTGTTCAAGCTGCAAGCCACGCGCGCCGTATTTACCCGCCTGTCGACGGAACTCTATACGAGCCTGGGCATGGACATCGTGCGCGACGATATCGATGGCGTGCGCGCCGCCATGCAGCGCAGCCGCTTTTTCACCGGCCTGCGCGAAGCCGTGCGCCAGTATTTCGAGCGCATCGCCAGCAACCTGGATCGCTCGGAAGGCAAGACGGCCGAAATCACGGAAATGATGAATGTGATGTACCGCAAATTCGCCACCGAACATGGTCTGGCGCTGGCCGTGCCGATGCCGTTTTCGCTGGCCCGCTATCGCCAGGAAATCGCCGACATCGAAGCCGTGTATCACAAGCAGTTCGGCACGGCGACCCTGCTCACCACCAGCCGTGTCGTGCTGATGGAAAAATTCTTCGACACCATTGCCTCGCGCGTGCGCCGCAGTTTCACCAACGCCAACGACGATGCCAGCGCCTGGCTGAAAGTCATCATGGCGCCGCTCGAAGCCCAGATCGTCGAGTACAAGGAGCAGCTAAAACTGCGCTTTGCCTCGATCCAGCGCATCCACGACGCCACCGGCAGCCTGGAACAGAAAATCGCCGGCTTCGAGGCAAGCCTGGCAGCGCTCGAACGCGACAAGGCGCAGCTGGCGCAATTGCTCGCTGCCTTGCGCATGGCCAGCGCAACATAACACCACACTGGAATCCTGCATGAAACGTCTGCTGCATCCGCTCTCGCCCGCCACGGGCGCGGCACTCTTTGAAAACTACGTCGACCCGACTTTTTCCGCCACCGTCATCGCCTGGCAAAAGCAGCATGGCCGCCATGCGCTGCCGTGGCAAAACACGCGCGACGCCTACCTGATCTGGCTATCCGAAATCATGCTGCAGCAAACGCAGGTCACCGCCGTGCTCGGCTATTACGCGCGCTTCCTCGAACGCTTCCCCACCCTGCGCGACCTGGCAGCAGCGCCGGTGGAAGACGTGATGGCGCAATGGAGCGGCCTGGGCTACTACACGCGGGCGCGCAACCTGCACAAGTGCGCGCAGCGCGTGGTGGCCGAATACGATGGCGTGTTCCCCAGCGACCCGGCACTGCTGGCCGACCTGCCCGGCATCGGCCGCTCGACGGCAGCCGCCATTTCCGCGTTTTCCAGCGGTACGCGCGCAGCCATCATGGACGGTAACGTCAAGCGCGTCTTCGCGCGCACCTTTGGCATCGATGCCTATCCCGGTGAAAAGCGGGTCGAAGACGCCATGTGGCGCCGCGCCGACGCCTTGCTGCCAGAGACCGGAATCGAAGCCTACACACAGGGCTTGATGGACTTCGGTGCCACTCTGTGCACGCGCAGCAGCCCCGATTGCGGCCGCTGCCCCTTGCAGCCGCGCTGCGTGGCTTACGCCACCCATCGGGTCAAAGACTTACCTGTGCGCAAACCGAAGAAAACCAGCCCGGAAAAGCACGCCGTCATGCTGGCCATCATCGACAACGGCCAGGTGCTGCTGGAGCAGCGCCCGGGCTCCGGTATCTGGGGCGGCTTGCTGTCGCTGCCCGAACTCGATGGCCACGTGCTGGCCGGCGAAGACCGTCCGCGCGACATCGACCAGGATGCGCTGGCGCGCGCCGTGGCGCCGTTCGGCGAGATCGAGACGCAGGAACGGCTGCTGCCCATCGTGCACGTGTTTACCCACTATAAGCTGCACATCGCCCCCTGTCGCATCACCCTGGCGCGCCGCCTGGCGCTGGCCGGGGAAGCTACCCACGTCTGGTATGACGGCGCGAAAATCGCCGACGCGCCGCTGCCCGCGCCCATCAAGAAACTGCTGCTGGACCTGTTCGGCGATGCGCGTTCGGCGCAGCGCAGCATGTTCTAGTGCGCAGGCTTGCCTTGGTGGCGCTGGCGCTCTTGCTCGCGCCAGCGCATGCCGAAACAGCGCTGCCAGAGGTACCGGAGGTGAGAATTGGCGTGCTGGCCTACAAGGGCGGCGACGCCGTGCAGCAGGACTGGTCATACGTGACGCGCCACCTGCAGGCCAGCATTCCCGGCATCCGCTTCGTGCTGGCTGACTACGACCAGGCGGGATTGACGCGTGCCGTGCAGTCGCAGGCAATCGCCTTCGCCATCACCAGCAGCGGTCATTACGTGGCGCTCGAGCACAGCGACGGCGCCAGCCGCATCGCCACGCTCGAATCGCCATGGACGGACTCGCCGCGCCTAGCCATCGGCTCGGCCATCGTCGTGCGCAATGCATCTCCGCTGCACGACCTGGCCGACCTGGCGGGCAAGAACGTGATGGCGGTAGCGCCCGATGCGTTTGGCGGTTACCAGATCACCGCGCGCGAACTGCTGGAAGCGGGCATCGATCCCGCGCACGATTTTTCCAGCCTGCGCTACAGCGGCTTTCCCTCGCAGCAGATCATCGAAGCCGTGCGGTCCGGGCACGTGGATGCCGGCATCGTGCGCACCTGCCTGCTGGAACAGATGGTGGCGCGCGGCGAAGTGCCGGCCGACGCACTGCGCGTAATCACCACGCGCCCGATTCCAGGTTTTCGCTGCGCCAGCTCGTCGCGGCTGTATCCGGACTGGCCCTTCGCGGCCTTGCGCCAGACGCCGCCGGCACTGGCGAAAAAAGTGGCGCAAGCCCTGCTGGCCATGCCGCGTACCGATGAAGGCTATAGCTGGACGGTGCCCAGCGATTACCAGATCGTCGATGAGCTGTTCCGCGATTTGCGCATCGGCCCCTACGCCTATTTGAACAAGCTGACGTTCGAGACGGCGCTGCGCCGCTACTGGGGCTGGATGCTGCTGGTACTGGCCTTGCTCGTGGCTTGGGCCGTGCATACGGTGCGTGTGGAATACCTGGTCAGCCGGCGCACCGAGCAATTGCGCGCCGCCCAGCACCAGCAGCGCGCGCTGGAAGAACAGGCGCGCCAGCGCCAGGCCACGCTCGATCACACGGCGCGCCTGGCGATTTTAGGCGAGATGGCCAGCGCCATCGCACACGAATTGAACCAGCCGCTGGCGGCCATTGGCAATTTCGCGCGCGGCATGGCGCGCCGCATTGCGGCGGGCCGACTGGACGCGGCGCCCTTGCTAGACGGCGCGCAGGAAATCGCCACGCAAAGCGAACGCGCGGGCGCCATCATCCGTCACATCCGCGCGATGGCGCAAAAGCGTCCCGCGCACAGCACGGCCTTCGCTCTGGCCGACGCCGTGGAGCAAGCGGTATCGCTGTTCCGCGCGGCCCATCCGCAAGCCAGTATCAATTGGCGCCACGACAGCGCCAGTCGTGAGGCGCGCGTGCTGGCCGACCCGCAGCAAGTGCAGCAGGTGCTGCTCAATCTACTCAAGAATGCGCTCGATGCGCAGGTGGAGAACGATAATCCCGGGCACGCCATCGGCGTGCTGCTGCACCGGGAAAACGGTGCCTGCACGGTGGCCGTGCGCGATGCCGGCTGCGGCCTCGATGCGGCGCAGATGGCACGCCTGTTCGAGCCCTTCTTTACCACCAAGGCCGAAGGCCTGGGTCTGGGCATGTCGCTCAGCAAAAGCATCATCGAATCGTTCGGCGGCAGCCTGTCGGCGCACGCCAACGCCGACGCGCCGGGCTTGACGGTCTGGTTCCGCCTGCCCGAAGATAGCGGCATGGAAGCGCATAAGGAAATACAAGAGGAAACACCATGAACGAAAGCGATGCGATTATCTTTGTCGTCGACGACGACGCCGCCATGCGCCGCTCGCTGGCCTATCTGTTCGATTCGGCCGGCTGGCAAGTGGAAACGTTTGAATCGGCGCGCGATTTCCTGCAGCGCTATGACGGCCATGCGCCCGGCTGTTTGCTGCTCGACGTGCGCATGCCCCTGATGAGCGGACTGGAGCTGCAACAGGAGCTGTCGCGCCACGCCATAACACTGCCCGTGATTTTCCTCAGCGGCCACGGCGACCTGGCCATGGCCGTGCAGACGATGAAGGCCGGCGCCTGCGATTTTTTGGAAAAGCCGTGCAAGGACCAGGTGCTGCTGGACGCCGTCAGCCGGGCCGTGGCCCGCAGCGTGGAAGAAAGCCGCAGCGCCGCCAGCGCGAATACGGCGCAATCGGCGCTGGCCAGACTCACCGCGCGCGAGCGCGAAGTGGCGCTGCTGATGGCCGAAGGCAAAGCCTCGAAAGTCATCGCCCGCGAGCTGGGCATCAGCGACAAGACGGTACAGGTGCACCGCCATAACACGATGGAAAAACTGGGCCTGCACTCAGCAGCCGAGGTGGCCCGGCTGCTGATGGCCAGCGGGCAGATTTAAGCCCGCACGATACGCGCCGGCAGTCCTTGCCGCACCGACGTGCCCGAGACGGGATCGACAAACACGTTCTTGTCGCTGCGGCTCGGGTCCGTCAGCCCCAGGTCGTTCAGATTGATGCCCGCGCCGATGGCCGGTTCATCGGGCTGGCGCGACTTGCCGATGCGGTGGGCCCGCGCGCCGTGCTCCTTGTGGCCGAAACCGTGTTCGATGGCGATCACGCCCCGCTGCACGCCATGGCGCAGCATCACCGTGGCCCTGGCCCTGCCACCCGGCGTTTCCAGAAAAATCGCATCGCCATTTTCCAGCTTCAAACGCGCCGCATCGTCGGGATGCACCGCGACGGGATTGTCGGGATGGATGCCGCGCAAGCGCCGCGCGCCGATGCTGTAGGAGTTCTGCAGCGCCGACTTAAAACTGATCAACTCAAACGGCCATTCGCTGGCCGGGTAAGTTTTGCGCACTGGCGTGCCATCGGCAAACGCCGCCACTCTCCAGGCGGGCGTACCGGGGAAGCGTTTGCCGCTCAAGCTGTTCTTGCTCACGCCCAGACCCTCGTTGTACAGCATCATCGGTTTCAGATAGCGGTGCGTGGACCAATCCTGCGGATACGGCGTCTCGTCGGCCACCGGTGCGGGAGCCACCGGCGCCTTGGCATTCGCAGGCGGCGGCAGGCGCAGGCCGAACATCTCGCCATAGCTCTGGTAGCGCCCTCCCCGTGCCAGCATGAAAGCCACCTTGCGCCATTCTTCCGGCTTCAAGGTGCGCTCCAGTTCGGGGCGAATGCGCGCCACGCCGGAAAGTTCGATATCGTCGTCGCTCGCTTCCGGCACGGACGTTTTTCCTTGCCAGGCGATGTTGGCGCCGCCGCGCAGATACCAGTCTTCCGCGCGCAGCAAGGGGAAGCGCTGGCCATCCATGTCCTGCAAGGCCTCCGGGCCGAAGCCCGGCAAGGCCATCGTTTTGGCCAGCGCGATGAAGAACGATTCCATGCAAATGGTCTGGCCGTCAGGCGTTTTCTGCACGCGCGGTTCGACCACGGGCCAGCGCGCCGTGCTCATTTTGACGGGCATGCCACCCCAGGCACCGGCCCAGCCCCAGCTTTCATACAGCAAGGTATCGGGCAGCAGGTAATCGGCAAACGCCGAGCTTTCATTGATGAAAGGGTCGATGGCGACGATCAGGGGAATCTTCTTCGAATCGGCCAGCTCCTTGCCGATCTGCGCGCGTAAGCCCGTGATGCCGTAGACAGGATTGCAGCTCCACAGGATCAGCGCCTTCAAGGTGTACGGGTAGCCATTCATGGCGCTGGTGAGCCACTCGGTCGCCAGCGCCGGCGCGTTCGGATACCACGGCGCCCTAGCCGGATACGCCTTGCCCGCTTCCTTCTTCAGCTTGAATTCCGAGGTTTTTTCATACGGCACATTACGCCCGATCGGCATGCCCACCGCCTTGATCTCGCCGTCGAAACTCTCGAGGTTATAGCGCGGACCGGGTCCCGCATCCTTGAAGCTGCCGCCGTTGACCAGGGTGCCGCCCTTGCGGTTCAAATTGCCGATCAGGGTGTTGAGCATGACCAGCGCGTACGCGTTATAAAAGCCCGCGCCCGACATCATGCCGCCATGCGCATTGACTGCGGCGCGCTTGCCATGGCTGGTGAGTTCCTGCGCCAGGCCCTCGATGATGTCGCGCGCGATGCCGCAGGCGCTTGAATATTCATCCATGCTGTGGCGCTGCGCTTCTTCGTTCAACATCGTCATGGCCGTCTTCAGGTGCAGCGGCACGCCGGCCACTTCCAGCGGGCCGTCGAAGAACAGCCGTGCCTCACCCTTGGCGGCATTGTGCAGCACGATGGCTTGCGTCGCGGCGTCGATCACGCAAAATGCATCGCCATCCTTGTAGCGCTCTTCTTCCGCCAGCTCCACCGCGCCGATGTCCGACGCGCGCAGGTAGCGGCCGTCGCGCGGATGGCCCTTTTCGTTGATGATCAAATGCGTGGCGTTGCACCAGGCGGCCTCGCCTGCCGCTTCCGCCACCTTCAGGTTCGGCTGCGCGAGGAAGCGACGGTCATAGCGTTCCTGTTCGATGATCCAGCGTATCATCGCCATGGCCAGCGCGCCATCCGTCCCCGGCTTGATCGGTACCCAGCGGCTGCGGTCGCCCGCTGCCAGGCTGTCCGCATTCGTCAGCACAGGGTCGACAACGACGTAGCTGAAATCGCGCTTGCCCGAGCGGGCTTTCGCAATCAGCGTGCCCTGGCGCTTGAACGGATTGCCCGCATTACCGGGCGCCGTGCCGACGAAGATGCAGAATTCCGTGTTTTCCAGGTCCACTTTCGCATGCGGCATTTTTTTCATGTCGCCGAACATGGCGCCCGAGCCGCTGCGGTAAGCGCCACCGCAATACGAGCCGTGGTTGACCAGGTTCAAACTGCCGTACGACTGCTTGAAAAAGCGCGTGCCAAACGCCAGGCGACCATCGTCTGTGCTGCACATCAGGCCCACCTGATTGACTTGCGGGCCCAGTTCCGGCTGCGCCGGATCGATGGGCTTTTCCTGCTCGCGCAAGGCGCGCAAACCCTGCACGTGGCCTTCGCCAAACAGGTCGCCGCCTTCCGTCACTTCCTTCACCAACTGGTCGAAGGCGATCGGTTCCCACTGGCCGCCGCCGCGCGGTCCCACGCGCTTCATCGGCGCCAGCACGCGGAACGGCGACTCCATCTGCTCCAGCACGCCATTGCCGCGGCCGCAAGCGGTCGAGCGCCCTTTCAAGCCCTTTTCCTGGAAGCGCGAGAGCGACACGAAACTGTCGCGTATCGAGGTCTGGTATGGCAGCGCCGGGTCGGCCGACATGGGGCTGTACGGATTGCCCGCCACGCGCAACACCTTGCCGCTTTTCTTGTCGAGGCGCACGCGCACGCCGCAAAACGTGGTGCAGCCCATGCACATGGTGTAGCTGACCTGCTGGTCGGGATTGACCGTCAATTTTCCCGTGGCGGTATCAACGGAAAACTCGGGCGGCAGGGAATTGCCGTGCAGTTTCTGCACCGGCTTGTCTTTGCCCAGCGCATGGTCGACCATGCGGCCGGCCGTGGTGGAAAAACTGGCGGCAAACGCGGCCAGACCGCCGCCGATGGCGCCGTAGCGCAGCAGCTTGCGGCGCTTTTCGTTTTCGTCTTCAGGGACGTCATTGTTTGCGTCGTTATGTACTTGATCGTTCATCTTTAACTCCTCAGTGCGTGGCCATGGCGGTACGGCTGCGTGTAGTGATCGCGCGTCCCGCCCATGGCAAAAATTCCAGCATCAGCAACAGCAGCGCGATCCACAGGCCGGCCGTGCCGATGATCCCCAGCAAGCCGTCGCTCCCCATCGGCAGGTGGTAGTCGTACAGGCCCGCGCCAGTCTTCGGGATCGTCTGGCCGCCGATGAAAATCGTCCAGCGCATCATCCAGGCGCTATGCAGCGCGATCAGGCCATTGACCAGGCCACTCGTGGCCGGGCGCCAGATGGCCAGGGCCATCGGCACGATGGACGACAGCACGGCCCAGACAGCGGTGAACTGCCATTGCGGCATGCCGGCCACCTGGGTAAAGGCCATGCTGTGGCTGGCGCTCACGCCAGAGAGACTCACGAACAGCCAGCCGCCGCCCAGGGCCAGCACCAACGCCAGCGACAGGGCCAGCGCGCGGTTCAGCGACACTTCCAGCGCCTTGTCGCGGCCCGGCAGGAAGCGGTTGAACAGCAGCGCCAGGCCGATCGCCCCGACAAAGGCCGTGGCGGCAAATTGCGCCGGCAGGAACGGCGTGTACCACAGGGGACGGGCACGCACCACCATCACTTCCATGCCCGTGTACAGGCCCACGACAAAGGCGGCGAGCAAGGTGAAGGCGGCGGCAAGGCGGATGGCCCGCAGGGAGGCGGCACCACCGCGCCCGGCCAGGCGGTACAGGAAGGCCAGACGGTCCTGGCCCTGCCCCCGCGTGGCGAAGTCCACGCGCAGCGCCAGCCACGCGTACAGCATCAGACAGCCCAGATACAGGGGAATGAAGAACGAGCCCCACGACATCCACGACTGCGGCTGGAAGTAAATATAAAAATGGTAGAAGCGGCCCGGCCCGTGCAGGTCGGCCAGCAGCGCCACGGGCGCCGTCATGCCGCAGACGAGAGATGCCGGCAGCGCGATGCGCCCCAGGCGCTCATACGCCTTGCGGCCGAAGACAAAGTACGGCAAGGTCAGCATGAAGCTGCCATAACTGAGGCCGATGAGGAAAAAATACTGCACCGCCCACGGCAGCCATGCCGCTTCGCGCGTGACGTTGATAATTTCGGTGATGTGGCTGTCCATGGTTTATTTCCCGTGTTTGCTCGGTTGCCAAAGTGTCGCTTCGCCCTCGACGTGGCCGGCGAAGCGCGTGTCCAGTCCCAGGTAAAACACATGGGGTTGGGTACCCTGTTCGGGCTTGAGCACTTTCACCTTGTTCTCGGTGAGCAGCTGATGCACCATGCTTTCCGGGTCATTCAGGTCGCCGAAGATGCGCGCGCCGCCGACGCAGGTTTCCACGCAGGCCGGCAGCAGGCCTTCGTCGACCCGGTGCGCGCAGAACGTGCATTTGTCGGCCTTGCCCGTTTCGTGGTTGATGAAACGCGCGTCGTACGGGCAGGCCTGCACGCAGTAGGCGCAGCCCACGCAGCGGTCGCCGTCGACGACGACAACGCCATCCTTGCGCTGGAAGGTGGCGCCCACGGGACAGACAGGAATGCAGGGGGGATTGGCGCAGTGGTTGCACAGGCGCGGCAGCATGTAGGTGCCGCAGCGGTTCTCTTCCTTCACTTCATAGGTCGAAACGACGGTGCGGAAGCTGTTTTCCGGCACGGCGTTTTCCATGATGCAGGAGACCGTGCAAGCCTGGCAGCCGATGCATTTCTGCACATCGACCACCATCGCCCAGCGCTGCCCACCCTCGCCCTTGGCGGCAGCCTTGCCGGGCAGCGGCGCGATGGCCGCCCCGATGGTGACGGCTGGCAAGGCGCGCAAGAAACTGCGGCGCGATTCAATCATGACACTCTCCTTGACTATGGGCGGCAAGCCCTTGTTGACTTGCTGCCATGATAGAAAAGAAGTTGCCGTACGGATATTGGGGTGATCGGGTGGGGGCCTAGATGATCATGCCAATTGACAGAGGAGGAAAATGAGGGTATTGCGCCTACAGTTCGTCAAGCGAATACAGCCGGCGATGCTCGCGGATCGCATAGCGGTCCGTCATGCCGGCGATGTAGTCGGCGATCTTGCGTGCCTGCTGCGTGAGGTCGCCATCCTTGAGTTGATAGTCGGGCGGCAGCAGGGCCGGTTCGGCCATGAAGCTGTCATACAGTTCGCGCACGATGCGGCTCGCTTTCACGCGCATGCGGTTGACCTGGTAGTGGCGGTACAGATTGACCCGCAAGAAGCGTTTCAGTTCTGTCGCGTCCGTGCGCATGGCGTCGGAAAAACGGATCAGCGGGGCACTGGCGCGCACTTCGCTAACGTCGCGCGGCGCCGCGTCGAGGATCAAGGCATTCGACGTGACGATCAGATCGTCGGCCAGCGCCGTGATCAGGCGGCGCAGGGTCTCGTAGATGGCGCGCCGGCCCGACAGGCCGGGAAACGCCTGCTGCACGTCGCGCCACAGGCGGCCGAAAAATTCCACTTCTTCCAGCTGGGCGATGGTGATCAGACCGGAACGCAGGCCGTCGTCGATATCGTGGCTGTTGTAGGCGATTTCATCGGCCAGGTTGGTCAGCTGCGCTTCCAGTGTCGGTTGCGTGCGGTCGATGAAACGCTGGGCCACGGGGCCCAGTTCGCGCGCATGCGCCAGCGAGCAGTGTTTCAAAATACCTTCGCGCGTCTCGAACATCAGGTTCAAGCCGTCGAAGGCGCCGTAATGCTCTTCCAGCGTGTCGACCACGCGCAGGCTTTGCAGGTTGTGCTCGAAGCCGCCGTGCTCCCGCATGCACTCATTGAGCACGTCCTGGCCCACGTGGCCGAACGGCGTGTGACCCAGGTCATGCGCGAGGGCGATGGCTTCGACCAGATCTTCGTTCAGGCGCAGGTTGCGCGCGATGGAGCGACCCACTTGCGCCACTTCCAGGCTGTGCGTCAGGCGCGTGCGGAACAGGTCTCCCTCGTGGTTGAGGAAAACCTGGGTCTTGTATTCGAGACGGCGGAAGGCCGAGGAATGGATGATGCGGTCGCGGTCGCGCTGGAACTGGCTGCGCGAGGCGTGTGCCGCTTCGGCAAAGCGACGTCCCTGCCCCTGTGCCGAATGGGCCGCATACGGGGCGAGGAAGTCTTCGGGGGTCATGCTTGCTGTACTCCGGCGGCCAGGGTGGCCAGCACCAGTTCATGCGGCGCGGACGTGATGCACGGGCTGCCCAGCGGTTTCAACAGGATGAACTTGATGGCGCCACCCTCGTTCTTCTTGTCCACTTCCATCAGTTCCAGCCAGCGCTCGACACCGAGGTCCGGCGCCTTGACCGGCAGGCCGGCGGCGTCGACGAGCTTGCGCACGCGCTCCACGGCTGCCTGGTCGATATAACCCATGCGGCAGGACAGGTCGGCCGCCATCACCATGCCGCAGCCGACGGCTTCGCCATGCAGCCAGTGGCCATAGCCCAGGCCCGCTTCAATGGCGTGGCCGAAGGTGTGGCCGAAGTTCAGGATGGCGCGCAAGCCGCCTTCGCGCTCGTCCTGGCGCACCACGTCAGCCTTGATTTCGCACGAACGGGCAATCGCATACGCCAAAGCCCCCTTGTCGCGCGCCATCAGCTTGGCCATATTCGCCTCGATCCAGTCGAAAAACGCCGCATCGATGATGGCGCCATGCTTGATCACTTCGGCCAGGCCGGCCGACAGCTCGCGCGCCGGCAGGGTTTCCAGGGTCGAGGTGTCGGCGATCACGGCGCGCGGCTGGTAGAAGGCGCCGATCATGTTCTTGCCCTGCGGGTGGTTGATGCCCGTCTTGCCGCCGACGGAGGAATCGACCTGCGCCAGCAGGGTGGTGGGCACTTGCACGAAGCCGATGCCGCGCATGTAGCTGGCCGCCGCATAGCCGGTCAGGTCGCCGATCACGCCGCCGCCCAGCGCCACCAGGGTGGTCTTGCGGTCGCATTTATTGGCCAGCAGCGCGTCGAAGATCTGCATCAGGCTGGCCCAGTTTTTATATTCTTCGCCGTCCGGCAGGACGATGCAGATCACTTCGCGGCCATCGCTGGCCAGTGCGGCCTGCAGGCGCCCAAGGTACAGCGGCGCGACGGTGGTATTGGTGACGATGGCCACCTTGTGGCCGCTGATATGGCGCAGCAGCGCATCGGCGTCGGCCAGCAGGCCGGGACCGATGGCGATCGGATAACTGCGTTCGTCGAGGTCTACGCTCAACAACATTTTGGATTGCTCGTTCATCGAAGGCTCTGCATGAATGACGCAGTTGGGCGAAGCCTCGCATTCGAGGCTGGCCAGCTGCATCAGGATGGTCTGAACCATCGATTGTACGTTAGGACGGCCCGTGTCGATCACAATGTCGGCCACTTCCATGTAATGGGGCTCGCGCTGTGACGTCAATTCTTCCAGCTTGCGACGCGGGTCGGCCGTCTGCAGCAGGGGGCGGTTCTTGTCGTGGCTGGTGCGCGCCAGGATGTTGCTGACGCTGGCGCGCAGGTACACGACCGTGCCCCGCTCCTTCAGGTAGGCGCGGCTGTCGGCATTGAGGATGGCCCCGCCGCCGGTGGCCATGACGATGCCTTCCTGGGCGCTCAGGTCGCGGATCACCTCGGCCTCGCGCCGGCGAAAGCTCGCTTCCCCCTCGATTTCAAAGATCCACGGGATGGTCGCCCCCGTGCGTGCCTCGATCTCGTGGTCGGAATCGACAAAGCGCAAGCCCAGTTTGCGGGCCAGGATGCGCCCGATCGTGGTTTTGCCTGCGCCCATGAGGCCGACAAGGAAAATATTACTGTTGGAAATTTCGGACACTTTTAATATCAATCAGAAAATAAGCGGGCGCCGCCTTTACGGCGCCCGTTTCCCCTTGCGTCAAGGACAGGAGAATGTCAGTCTAAACGGGTAACTGGTGGCGTTACCCAGCGGCGTCGTCACTGTCACATTAAACGTGCTGACCACATTCGCTACACAATTTGTCGGCGTCAGGCTGTTAATTGTAACGGCATGCCGGCCTCCCTGGTTACCTTGAATGTTGCCTCCGGTACGGTCATCCACGCCAAGCGTGTTGTGCGGATAGATATTTTGAATGCTATCCGGTGTGATGGATCCGACTCCATTGATCATATTCGTGATCGCGACAGTCGTCCCGGAAGGCATGGCATTTTGATGCAAATCGCTCAATCGCAGGCTGAATTGACGCACTGCAGAAGCCGAAACGCTCCCCAAATCATAGGTGCTGCGATCCAGACTTACCTGGGCCGACTGATCGAACAGCGTGACATTTTCGGGATGGCTACCGCTTAAAAAGATGGCGATCTTCGCGAACAGCGTCTTGCTGCCGTCCGAAGTGCTGGCGCAGACGGTTGCCAGGCCTGGCCACAGGCTGTCGGGCGTGCCGCCATGGCTGACGTCATTGCAGGGCGTGACAGGTGGATTGGTCGCCACACGCGGGTTCTGGCTGCGGAAGTCGACCGAGCAGCCGCCGTTCATGGTAGTGCAGCCGCCCATGCTGGATGAGCCGATGGCGCCCAGATTGCTCTGAAATACCACCGGCGTGCCGTCAGGAACAGGGTTGCCCGCTTGGTCTGCCAGCAAGATAGTGACGGTCGTGGCAGGGGTGCCTACGGGGCTGTCATACGACCAGCCTTCCACGCTGGACTTGACGGAGCTGAGCGAAAACGCCGTTTGCACAGGCAAACCCGTCGTTACCAAGATGGAATCGGACAAGGTGGAAATGCCAGAGGCCAGGCTGGCCTTAACACGGAAGGTGGTCGGGGTGGTGCCGGAATTGACGGTGGTGATGACGTCACCATTGGCATCCGTGGTGTCTTTCACTTTATTGAGCGTCATGCCAGGACCGTTCAACAACGAAAACGTCACTTCCTGGCCGACCAGCGGTTTGTTGAAAGTATCGAATACGCGGAAAGTGAGCGTAGCCATTTCCGTGCGCGCTATGCCGCCCTGCCCTTGAATCACGATCGACTTGCCTACCGGACTGACGCTGGAAAATTGTACCGATGCCGGCGCGACGCGACCGATCGGCAGCGTCGCGTGATACATGGAAGCGCTGCCCATCACTGTGGCATTGACCATATCGTAGTCATTGCAACCCAGGTCGCGGAAAACAGCTGTGGCCTTGCCATTGACTACCGGCACGCCGCTGGTCACGCTAGCCTTGCCGGCCTCCACGCAAGTCGAACTGAAATTTACCGTCTGGCCTGATCCCGTGTACAGGCTGGTGCCAGCCATGACATCGACCGTGACGTTGGTGGTGCCATAGGCCGGGATGCTGTCGGGCGAAAAATGTATGTCGCTCACCGTCAGGTCGGTGGCTCCCAGCACATAATTGATCTGGCTGCTGACGACGGCACCATTGGCCGTCGTCGTCGCCTGCAAAGTGGCCGCGCCGCTGGCGGACAGGCTGAAAGGCCGCAGCGTGACGCTGGCCGTGCCTGTCGCATCGGTCAGTGCCGTTCCCACCGATGACGACATGACGGCCAGGGTGTTGTCAGTGGAGAACGCGACCAGGGCGTTGGTGAGTGGCTTGCCGTTCAAATCGGTCACCAGTGCCTTGGCCGTCAGCGGCGTGGCGCTCGACAGCGCGTTACTGGCGCTGGCACCACTGAACAGCGACAGCGTCATTTTGGCGCCCGATGCCTGCGCAGTCTTGATTTCATAGCTCGCCTCGCCGCTTATCGTGGCGGTGCCCGCCGCGACAGTGGCCGTCAGCTTGCCCGCACCGGCAACGGTGGCGTTCAGGGCCGAGACGGTGATGCTGGCATAGCCCTTGGCGTCGGTCAGCGCCGTGCCGTTGGTCGATGACAACGTTACCAACGCGGCGTCGGCCGAAAACGTGACCACTGCATTGCTGATAGGAACGCCATTTTTATCGTTGACGAGCGCATTGGCCGTCAGCGGCGTTGTACTGCTCAATGCATTGCTAGGCTGGCCACCAGCGTTAAACAGGCTCACCGTGACCGTCGCTGCCACGCCACCCGTCGTGCCGCCACTGCTGCCGCCATCGATGGTCGGATCACCGCCACCGCCGCCGCAAGCGGCCAGTACAGTGCTCATGACCAGCAGAGCCAGCCAATTCAATGCCCTACTCCAAGAAGTATTGCCTAAAGAAAAATTCCGCATAGTCGCCATCAGTTCGCTTTCGTTTGCATTGTTACTTAAACGTAAAGATGTGACATTAACGTGTTGCTGGCCGATCTGCCACTATTTTCGGCGTAATAAACACCATTAGTTCGGTTTTTTCTTGACTGCGGCCCGTGCTGCGGAAAAAAATCCCCAGCAAGGGGATGTCGCCAAGAATCGGCACCTTGCTATCCGTGCCCCGTTCGGACTGCTGATAAATGCCGCCCAGTACCACCGTGCCGCCGTCTTCCACCATCACTTGCGTACGCACGTGCTTGGTGTCGATGGCAAACCCGGAACGCGTTTCCTGCCCCACGCTATCCTTGTTGACGTCCACTTCCAGCACCACATTGCCGTCCGGCGTGATCTGCGGCGTGACCTCCAGGCGCAGGTTCGCCTTGCGAAATGTAATCGACGTGGCGCCGCTGCTGGTGGCCACCTGGTACGGCAGCTCGATGCCCTGCTCGATCAGCGCCAGCACCTTGTCGGCCGTCACCACGCGGGGGCTGGATATGATCTTGCCCTTGCCGTCCGCTTCCAGCGCGGACAGTTCCAGGTTCAGGAAGCGGTTGGCGGCCGCCGAAAACAGGCTCAGGGCGAAGCTGGCCGGCGGCAAGCCATTGATGCTGGCGGCCGGCAAGTTGACGAATTGCGTGTTTGGCACAAAGGCGCCGGCGCCGGCCACCGTTTGCCCCGTCGCCTCGCCCACCCCCTGGTAGCTGCCGCCGATGGCCGCGCGGCGTCCGCTGCCGCCCAGGGAAAAGCCGGGTACCTGGCCCGCTGCCTGCCGCTGGTCCGTGAAACCCAGGCGCGCGCCCAGGTTGCGGCTGAAACTGTCGTTCGCTTCGACGATGCGCGCCTCGATCATCACTTGCCGCGTTGGAATATCCGTCTTGGCGATCAACTGGCGGATCTGCTCTAGCCGCGCCGGCACGTCGGTCACGAACACCTGATTCGTGCGCGGCTCGATCAGCACGCTGCCACGCCGCGACAGCAAGCGGCTGCGGCCCTCGCCCGCGTCCAGGCCGAAGACGCTGCGGAACGCTTCCGCCTTCTGGTAGTTGAGCTGGAAGATGGCCGACTGCAAGGGTTCGAGTTCCGCGATCTGCGCGCGCTGCTCCAGTTCGAGTTTTTCGCGCGCCAGCATTTCCTCGCGCGGCGCGATCCACAGCACGTTGCCATTGCGCCGCATGTCCAGGCCCTTCGCCTGCAGCAGCACGTCGAGCGCCTGGTCCCACGGCAAGTCGCGCAGGCGCAGGGTCAGGTTGCCCACCACGCTGTCGCTGGCGATGATGTTTTGCCCCGATGCATCGGCCAGGATATGCAGGGCCGCGCGCACGCCCACGTTCTGGAAATCGACGGAGATTTTCTCACCGGCATACAGGCGCGGCGCCGTCACCTGCACCACCGCCTCGTCCCCGGCCATGGCGACGCCATGCAGCAAGGTCCAGTATATCGAGCACATCGAACACATCCACATATACGGCTTCATGGCGTGACCTCCGGCATGCCGGCCTTGGCGTCACCGGTTTTTTGCAGGGACAGGCTGGCGTGCCGTTCGCGCCACCCGCCGCCCGCGTGCGGCAGCAACTCCTTGTACTGCAGCGCCTGTTCGCTGATGCGCGTGACCAGGCCGTGGTCCGGCCCCAGATACTGGCCCACCGCCACCCGGTACACGCGCTGGCCCGCCAGCAGCAGCGCGCTCAGGCTCCCGGCCTGTTGCACGCTACCGACCATGCTGATGGCCGGCAGCGCCACGCTTTCCAGCGCTTCGCGCACACGCCGCGGGTCGGGCCCCGCCACGCTGCCATGTTGAGCCGGCGCGCCGGCGGGCGGCAATGCATCAAAAGGATCGACCAAGGCGGCGGCTTCGTAGGGATACGGCGCGACTACGGCAAGCGGATGCCATACGGGCGCGACTGCAGGCGTGCCGGCCTTGGGCAACAATGCCGCTTGCGCCGCCCGTTCCCCCGCGTCGGGCAAGCGATACGCCTGCAGCACGGCATCGAGCGTCAGCAGGCGATCCTTGCCGAGGGTCAAGGCCAGCTCATGCACCGTGACGATGCGCGGCAAGCGCGCCAGGTCTGCCAGCAGCGCACCCATGGCGTGATAGCCGCCACGCAACTGTATGGCGATCGGCAAGGCGACATATGGCGCTTGCGGCCGGGGCGCCCCCGGCTTGAATAGCGAAAATTGCAAACCGCGCGAATGGCCTGCGGCGTTGATGTCCGTCAACAGCACCGCCATCGCTTGCTGGTCGGGCAACTGCTGTTCCAGGAGAGCCAGCTCGGCGCCAGCCTGGCGCTGCTGCGCACGCCACTGCGGCAACAGGCTCGCCCTGGCCTGCGCCGACAGATACGCGGCACGCAAGCGGCCTTCTTCCCTTTGCGCCACCTGCACGGCAGACATCATGCCATCCAGCCAGGCGGCGTGCAGCAGAGCGGCCACCAGCATGCCAGACAGGGCGGCGCAAGCGAGGCGCACCGGTAGCGGCCACAGCGACGCGGTCTTCAAGCTCAGCATGATCAACCTCCAGGGCTAGGTTTACTGGACAGGCGTCCAGCGCTTGCCAAAGCCAGCCGTATCGTCCACTCCACCGCGCCGTCGCCCGCACCGCGCACTTCCAGCCGCACTTCCACCAATTCCGGCCGGGACCAGGGCGCCGCTTGCTCCAGCGCCTGCAGCAATGCTGCGACCTGTTCCTGCGAAATGGCATGCCCTTGCAAGCGCAGCATCGCCGATTCCTGGCGCACACTGTGCAAGGCCACACCGGTCGGCATCGCCCGCGCCAGCGCGTCCAGCATGCGCACCCAGGCATTGCGTTGTTCTTGCAAATCGGCAATGGCCTGCTGGCGCAGCACCAGCGCCGCCGTCTCGCTCTGCACCCGCCTGCCGGTGTCAAGGATGGCATTTACTTGCTGCGTGGCGTTGCGCCAGCCCTCCTGGCGGCGCAACTGCGCATCGAGCTGCTGCTGCAGCCAAGCGCCCGCCGCCAGCACCAGCAGCAAGCCCAGCAGCGCCCCACCGGCCAGTTGCCACAGCAGCATCTGAATACGCCTGCGCCGCGCCGCCTGGCGATGCGGCAAGAGGTTGATGCATGGCACTTGCGCCACGCTCTTCATCGGGCGTAGCGGTGCAAAGCCAGCCCCCAGGCCAGCTGAAATGCCAGTCCGCTGTCCGGCAAGGCTTGCCATCCCCCTTGTGCAACAGCCGCCTGGCGTGCCAGCGCCTCGCTATCCATGACAACGGGCGTCAAGCCAGCCGCCGTAGCCGCATCGAGGCGACGCTGCACGCTGGCGCGGCGCGCCGCCACGAGCAGCACTTCGATCTCCCGCTGCGTCTGGCCGGCAAGCGGTGGCGCCGGCCCGAGCTGGTAAAAATCCAGGCTGGCGTCTTCCAGCGCAAACGGCATGTATTGCGCCGCCTCCAGTTCCACCAGGATTTCCAGTTGCTCCTCGGGCAAGCCCGCCTGCAGACGGATCACATGAGCGATCAAGGCCGTGGCCGGCATGGCCAATGCCACGCGGGTGCAGGCGCTGCCACTGTTGCGGCATGCCAGGCGCACGGCGGTGGTCAGACCCTGCACATCTTCAACATTGCCTTCAAGCATCACTCCTTCAGCCAGCGCGGCGCTGCCGCAATGCCGGCACGACAGTTTTCCCCGCCGGCGTCTCAACTCGACCACGCGCACGGCATCGTCCGCCATGTCGACGCCCAGCAAGCCGATGCCAAGAAAACTGCGGATAGACATGTTTTTCATAGAGAAACGTGACCGTGGGAGGGGTTGCTGCCATCCGAAAGCCTAGTCCTGGCAGCGCTGGCTTGTAAATGGATTTCACACTGGTGTCTGCGGCGCGGCGCGCCTATCTGGCCAGGCTATGATCTGGCGCAGAATAATTGTTACCAAATCCTGGTTGCCAGCGGGCCAATACACGCTTATATAGAGTATCGACAAGTGTCGACACTCCCCCCGGCAAGCGCCACGGCGCGCTGCCCGCCCGGCAAGCTCGCTTATAATTGACCGGCATAATTAACCGAAAGACATACGACGCATGACATCTTCAAACTCCGCTGGCTCCGCTGGCTCGAAGCCGCCCACCAAGGGCAGCAAACCCAAACGTTTTCTGTTGATGGCCCTGGTATCGCTGCTGGGCCTGGGCATCGTCGGCATCTTGCTGGTAGTTTTTGGCCTGGCCATGGCCTATCCGAACCTGCCGGCGCTCGATACCTTGACCGATTACAAGCCGAAAATGCCGCTGCGCGTGTTCACGTCCGACAGTGTGTTGATCGGCGAGTTCGGTGAAGAACGGCGCAACATGGTGCATATCAAGGATATTCCCGATGTCATGAAGAAAGCCGTGCTGGCCATCGAAGATGACCGCTTCTATGAACATGGCGGGGTCGACTATCTGGGCATCACCCGCGCGGCCCTGCACAACCTGACGGGCGGCGCCAAGCAAGGCGCCTCGACCATCACGCAGCAGGTGGCGCGCAACTTCTTCCTGTCCAGCGAACAGACGCTAAAACGCAAGGCGTATGAAGTCTTGCTGGCGTGGAAGATCGAGAAAAACCTCAGCAAGGACCAGATCCTCGAAGTGTATATGAACCAGATTTATCTGGGTCAGCGCGCCTACGGCTTCGCCTCGGCCGCGCAAATCTATTTCGGCAAGAATATACAGGACCTCACCGTGGCCGAAGCGGCCATGCTGGCCGGCTTGCCAAAAGCGCCGTCGGCCTACAATCCCGTCGTCAATCCGAAGCGCGCGCGCATGCGCCAGCAATACATCCTGCAGCGCATGGCGCAACTGGGCTACATCACGCCTGAGCAATACACGGAAGCCAAGAATGAAGAGCTGAAAGTAAAAACTGACAGCAGCGCCTTTGGCGTGCACGCGGAATATGTCTCGGAAATGGCGCGCCAGCTGGTCTACGAGCAATTCAAGGAAGATACTTACACGCGCGGCCTGAACGTCTACACCACCATCACCAAGGCCGACCAGGACGCCGCCTACATTGCCTTGCGCAAGGGCGTGATGGATTACGAGAAACGCCACGGCTACCGCGGCCCGGAAGCCTACATCGAGATTCCGAAAACCAAGGCTGAGGCGGATGATGCGATCGAAACGGAGCTGGCCGACCACCCGGACAGCGACGACATCATCGCCGCCATGGTGCTGCAAGCGTCGCCAAAATCGTTGCAGGCAGTCACGTCGGCAGGCGAGGAAATCACCATTACCGGCCCGGGCCTGACATTTGGCGCAGCCTGGCTGTCGGAAAAAGCGGCGCCGAACCGCCGCATCAAGCGTGGCGCCGTGATCCGCGTCATGCAAGAAAACAACAGCTGGGTCTTGACGCAAATGCCGGAAGTGCAATCGGCGTTTGTGTCGGCCAGCACCACCGACGGTGCCATCCGCGCCATGGTGGGCGGCTTCGATTACAACCGCAACAAATTCAACCACGTCACGCAGGCGTGGCGCCAGCCCGGCTCGGCCTTCAAGCCCTTCATCTATTCCGCTTCGCTGGAACGAGGCTTGTCGCCAGCCACCATCATCAACGATGCGCCGATCTCGTTCGACGCGGGCCAGACGGGCGGCCAGGCGTGGGAACCGAAGAACTACGACAGCAAATACGATGGCCCGATGACCATGCGCAAGGGCTTGATGAAATCGAAGAACATGATTTCCATACGTATCCTGCACAAGATCGGCGCCAAGTATGGCCAGGAATACGCGACGCGCTTCGGCTTTGACGCGGACAAGAACCCGCCATATCTGACCCTGGCCCTGGGCGCCGGCAACGTGACGCCGCTACAGATGGCGGGCGCGTATGCCGTCTTCGCCAACGGCGGCTACAAGATCAACCCTTACCTCATCGCCAAGGTGACCGATAGCGACGGCAATATCCTGTCGCAAGCCAAGCCGGATCTGGCGGGCGAGGAAGCCAACCGCGTCATCGACGAGCGCAATGCCTTCATGATGAACAGCATGCTCAACGACGTCGTGCGCTTCGGCACGGCGAACAAGGCCATGGCCTTGAAGCGCCCTGACCTGGCCGGGAAGACGGGCACCACCAACGATTCCATCGATGCGTGGTTCGCCGGCTACCAGGCCAAGCTGGTGGGCATCGCCTGGATCGGCTACGACCAGCCGCGCAACCTGGGCAACCGGGAAACGGGCGGCGGGCTGGCCCTGCCGATCTGGATCAGCTACATGGCGAAAGCCCTGAAAAGCATTCCCGTCGAGGAACGCGCCGTACCGGAAGGCTTGATACGCGTGGGCGACGAATACTACTATGCGGAAAATCCGCCGGGCACCGGGGTGGGCAGCCTGGAAGGCGCGGCGCGCGGCACGCCGGAGGAAGAAAAAGCCAAGGAAGCGGTCAAGAATGAACTGTTTTAAGTTCGCTTGATGTAAAAAAGGCAGCCTGAAGAGGCTGCCTTTTTTATTCCTTGGCGAAACGTTATTTCAGGACCACCGGCGCGCCCGCCTGCTCGCTGGCCATGGCCGACAGGGCGGCAAACAGTTCCGAGCCGTCGCGCGTGTTGACCCACTCATCGCCCACGCGCTTGTAGTGGAAACCGCCGGAACGGGCCGCCACCCACATTTCACGCATGGGGGCCTGGCTGTTGACGATGATTTTCGTGCCGTTATCGATGAATTCGATTTCCAGTACATTGCCGCTACGGCTGCATTCGACGTCGAGCACGTCTTCATCGTTCAGCCGGTCCAGCGCCGCCGCGATCTGGGTCAGGGTGGCTTCGGCCAGGGCCAGGAATTCCGATTCGCTCATGCTACACTCCAAAGATCTTAATCAAACCGTGATTCTAATCGTGAAGTCATCCTCAGCGTTTTATATCGGTACCGCCATTGTGGTTTCTAGCATCCTGGCCGGCTGCGGCCAGCCCGGTCCCCTGTACCTGCCCAAGCCGCCGGCGGCCAAGGGCGCGCCAGCCAAAGGCCCTGTCGAACCGGCGCCCGTGCCACCGCCGCCGGTGATCGTGCCGGCGACCTAAAGCGAACGCACCGGGGTGGCGGCATGCGCCGCCCTGGCGCTTTTTACACGCTTGCTCCAGGCGAAATATACGCGAATTAACAACAGTAGCGCGACGATACTGCCAAACAGGATCGGTTGCGCGAAATTGTGCTTGCCCGCCTTCATCCACCAGAAGTGCAGGATACCCAGTGGCGCGATGACGTAGATCAAGCGGTGCAGCCACTGCCAGCGCTTGCCGCCCAGGCGTTTCACCATGCCGTTCGTGCTCGTCACGGCCAGCGGAATCAGCAAGACGAAGGCGATGAAGCCCACCGTGATGAACGGGCGCTTGAGCACATCCTTCCACATTTCCCGCACATCAAAAAAGTGATCGAACCACAGGAAGGTGGTGAAGTGCAGTGCCGCGTAGAAAAACGCGAACAGGCCCAGCATGCGCCGCAGCTTGATCAGCCAATTCCATTGCGTGAAGCGCCGCAAGGGCGTCACAGCCAGGCTGATGCAGAGAAAATACAGGGTCCAGTCGCCCGTGCCACGCGTGATGAATTCCAGCGGCTCCACCAGTTGCCCCGTGTACGTCAGCCAGACCATGCGTGCAAACGGCAGCAGCGCCAGCAGAAAAAGCAGGCTTTTGAATAGCGACAATTGTCTCGGCGTGGGGTTGAGGGCCATGGTCTTTCCTTAAAAGAACTTCTTCAGATCCATGCCCGCGTACAAGGAAGCGACATCGTTGTAGCCGTTGAACATCAGGGTCTTGCGCTTGCGCGTGAGGAAACCGTCTTCGCCGATGCGCCGCTCGGAAGCCTGCGACCAGCGCGGATGATCGACGTTCGGGTTCACATTCGAGTAAAAACCGTATTCGGACGGCGCCGACAGGTTCCAGGACGTGCGCGGCTGTTCCTTGACGAAGCGAATCTTGACGATGGATTTGGCGGACTTGAAACCATATTTCCACGGCAACACCATGCGCACGGGCGCGCCGTTCTGGTTCGGCAAGGCTTCGCCATACATGCCCAGGGTCAGCAGCGCCAGCGGATGGTTCGCTTCATCGATGCGCAAGCCTTCCGTATAGGGCCACTGCAGCACGCGGCTACCCACGCCCGGCATTTGCTTCTTGTCGGCCAGGGTGATGAATTCCACATACTTGGCATTGCCCGTCGGCTCGACCCTCTTGATGATTTCCGAGAAGGAATAACCAACCCACGGGATGACCATCGACCAGCCTTCCACGCAGCGCAGCCGGTAGACGCGCTCTTCCAGCGGCGCCAGTTTCAACAGCGCATCGAGGTCCAGCGTCATGGGCTTCTTGACTTCACCTTCGATGCTGACCGTCCACGGCCGCGTGCGCAAGGTACCCGCGTTTTGCGCCGGATCGCTCTTGTCCGTGCCGAATTCGTAGAAATTGTTGTAGCTGGTGGCGTCCTTGTACGCCGTCTGCTTTTCCAGCGCCGAATAGGCGGGATTGAGCTTGGCGGCCAGTTTGGGATTCGTGCCTTGCGCGAAGGCTTCGCGGCTGGCCATTTCCAGCAAGGCCGCACTGGACATCGAGCCCAGCGCCACTTGCTTGATGAAGCTGCGGCGCGATTCAAACACGGCGCGCGGCGTGATTTCGGAAGAATACGGCAATTCAATGCCGTTGGGACTGCGCTTGATCAACATGGCGGCTCCGGGAAAAAGGTGATTATTTGTACCTTACACCAGTTTTCCCAGGCCGTTCATGACGCTTCTGTCATTAAAGTTTGCCGTAAGAATGCAAACCGGAAAGGAACATATTCACGCCTAAAAACGCGAACGTCGTCACCAGCAAGCCCACCAGCGCCCACCACGAAGCGACGCGGCCGCGCAAGCCCGTCATCAGGCGCATGTGCAGCCAAGCTGCATAGTTGAGCCAGACGATCAGCGCCCAGGTTTCTTTCGGGTCCCACGACCAGTAGCCGCCCCACGCTTCGGCCGCCCACAGGGCGCCCAGGATGGTCGCTACCGTAAAGAAAGCGAAGCCCACGGAAATCGCCTTGTACATGACGTCGTCGAGCACTTCCAGCGACGGCAGGCGGTCGACCAGGTAGCCGCTCGATTTGAGCAGATATGCCGCCGCCACCATGGCCGACAGGGCGAAGGTGCCGTAGCCGATGAAGTTAGCCGGCACGTGGATCTTCATCCACCAACTTTGCAGGGCCGGCACCAGCGGCTGGATTTCTGCCGCATCGCGCGTGACCGTGTACCACATCAGGAACACCACGGCCGCCGAAATGACCAGCATGACAAAGGCGCCCAGCTGGCGCGTCGCATAATGCTGCTCGTAGTACAGGTAGAACATGGCCGTGATCAAGGAAAACAGGATAAACACTTCATACAGGTTCGACACGGGAATATGGCCCACGTCGGCACCGATCAGGTAAGACTCGTACCAACGCACCAGCATGCCCGTCAGGCCCAGTACCACGCCGGCCCAGCACAGCAGGGAGCCGACGGAGGAGCCGAATTCCGAGCGCGCCACCAGGCCGATCCAGTAGAACAGGGTCGACAGCACGAACAGGGTGCCCATCCACAGGATGGCGGATTGGCTCGACAAAATATATTTCAGAAAGAATTTCTGGTTCGCCATCTCAAGGTGGCCGGCGTAGAGCTCGATGGCGGACAGCGACAGCACGGCCGCCAGGGGGATCAGCCAGCGCACGGGCTTCCAGTACCAGCCCAGCCACGCGAACGTGGGCGCCGCTGCCAGCAAGATGGCTTTTTCATAGATATCCATGAAGGCGCCAAAGCGCATCAGGCCAAACAGGGAGGCGGCCAGCAAGCCGGCGCCATACAGCCAATCGATCAGGCTCAGGCGCTTGAAAAAGCCTGGTTCCTGCGTATATATTTGCTTGTTTGCCAATTCCATATTTTCTCCATTTCCGGCGACGCGCAAGCGTCCCAGACACAGCGCAGCTTACGCCGATTGCGGCAGCTTTGCCTTCAAAGTCTCAAATTCTTTTTCAAAATCCAGGGTCTTGCGTTGCGTGCTCATGGCCATCAACGCTACACTGGCCCCCTCGCCATCCTTGATCCACACCCACAGGCGGCGCTCGCGGATGTAAAACATGGAAAACACGCCGATCACGAGGAAGAGGCAACCGAGGTACACCACGCTCTTGCCCGGCGAACGCGTCACTTGCAGCACGGACGCCTTGATTTCCGTGAACTCGTCGAGCTGCAGATACACGGGCGCGCCATAGAAGAAGCTGTCGGACAGCGCATTCGTGGCCAGCTGCAGGAAGCGGCCGTGCTTGTCATCGGCCTCGATGGCTTTCAAGCCGTCCTGGGCGCGCGCCGCCTGCCACAAATCCCACAGGCTGCCATTCAAGATCTTCATGAAGATATCGGCCGCTTTTTCTTGCTCGGCCGCAGGAATTTTCTCCAGGAAACGCGAAATGGCCAGGAAACCGCCCTCTTGCCCATTGCCGGCAAAGATACCCAGGCTTTTCGCCGCCGATTCCTGCAACTGGCCGCGCAGGGCTTCCGCGCCCGGTTGCGGCATGGCGCGGGCCGCATAGCGCGCGGCAGCTTGTTGGCGCAGCGCGGGATCTTGCAGCGCGGCCCGCAAACGCATCCACTCGTTTACGCTGTAATTGTCATCGGCGGGAATGCGCAGGAAGCTAAAGGCATCGCTGGGGTTGATGCGCATGCCGGCCAGGAACACCGTCGTGCCGTCCACGGTGACAGGCTGCATGTAGTTCTGGTATTCGCGCGCCTGGCCCGTCTTGTCGCGCAATTTGTATTGCACCGAAGGACCGACGTTCTTCAGATCCTTGTTGTTCGCGTTCTTCGCGGCCGAACCGAGGCGCTTGTCCAGGCCGACGGCAAATTTATCGTTGAAACTTTCCGCCTTGCTGACGGCGCGCACATCCTGGCCGGCGCTGAGGTTTTCCACGTTAAACGGACGGAAAGCCGACCATTCCACCGTGTATGAATTGCCATCGCTGCGCTCGAGCGGCGTACTGCCGCCGACTTCGCCGCCGATATCGAAGCGTTTCGTCGTCTTGCCCACCATGGGAAAACCCGTCAACTTGAGCTTGCTGCCACCATCCTCAAAGCTGGACTGGTACAGGGCCAGGCCCTTGTACAGCAACGGCTGGTTGACTTTGATAGTGGCAGGAAAACTTTCGCCCGTGACATGATCGGTGATGACGACATCGCTGGCGAACAGCTTCGGCATGCCCGTGCTGTAGAAATCGATGTGGAATTTTTTCAGCAGGATGGTGATGGGCAGATCCTGGATCAGCACGCCATCGGCCTGGGGAATGATGGCCGTATTGCTTGACGAGCCTTCCGGGATCATGGTGTTGCCGCGAAAAGTAGGATTCGACAGGCTCAAACGGTGCTGGGCTGGAATGTCGGCGATCACCCCGCTGCCGGAAAACGGTGTCTTGCCAAAGAACCATTGCTGTACGCGGATCGGCATTTCGGAGTCGAGCAAGCCGCCCACGCAAATGATGACGATGGCGCCGTGGGCAAAGATATAGCCCCATTTATTGGCCGCGCCGCGCTTGGCCGCCACCAGGGTGGCGTTGTCCTTCTCGACCACCTTGGTCGCATAGCCGCTGTCTTTCAGGCGCATCACCATCTGCTGTGCCAGCACGGCGCGCGGCAGCGGCACCTGCCATTCCATCTTGTGATGGAAATTGCGCAAGGATTGCTCGCGCACATTGTCGCGCCAGCTGCGCATGTCCTTGAGCATCTTCGGCGCATTGCGCACGATGCACAGCGAGGTCGAGGCAACCAGGAAAGCCATGATCACCAGGAACCACCAGGCCGAATACACGGAATACAGGCTCAGCTTGTCGAAGACGGCGAACCAGAATGGACCGAACTGATTCACATAATTGGGCATGGGCTCGTTCTGCTTGAGCACGGTGCCGATAATGGAGGCGACGGCGATCAGGGTCAGCAGGCTGATGGCAAAGCGCATCGACGAGACCAGCTCGACGAATTCAGCCAGGCTGCGGCGTTGGGTCTTTAACTCGATTCCGGTCGTGCCTGTGCTCATACGTTGATACTCATACTGGATATGCAATCTTGAGGAAAGTGGCAAGGAGCACACAGTATGTCTGCGGGCAAAGCGGCAGCATACTCCTGTTTGGCCCCTGCCATAAAAAAGGGCAGCCTGTTTGAGATGGCCGCCCTTGTTCATGCGCGCTGGTGCGCCTGGCAATTTCTTGCCAATATGAAAACTTACTTCAGGCCGGCGATATAGTCGGCCACGGCGGCGATTTCGTCATCCGACATGCGGGCGGCGATGGTGTGCATTTGCGCGCTGTTCTTGCGGGCGTCGGCCTTGGTGCTGCGGAACATGGCCAGTTGGGCCACCGTGTAATCCTGGTGCTGACCGGCGATGCGCGGATACTGGACGGGCATGCCATTGCCCGTCGCGCCATGACAGCTGGCGCAGGCGGCGATTTGCTTGGAAGCAATGCCACCACGGTAGATTTTCTTGCCCAGGTCAATCGTATCCTTGTTTTTCGCGGCACCCGGCTTGGACAGCTGCGCACCCAGGTAGGCTGCGATATTCTTCTTGTCGGCGTCGCTGAGCATCTTCGCGTACGTCGTCATGACAGGCTGGTTGCGCTCCGGCGTGGTGAAGTCGACCAATTGCTTGTAAATATAGCTTTCGTGCTGGCCGGCCAGCTTCGGGTTGACCGTGATGGTCGAATTGCCGGCCGCACCATGGCAAGACACGCAGGCAGGCAAGCCGCGCGCCGCATCGCCATCGGCGTACAGGGTAGCGCCCTTGGCAGCGTCGGCCTTGACGGCCGGTTTCGGTGCTTCGACCGCGAAAGCAGTTGCCGATACAGCCAGCAAAGCGAGCAGCATGGATTGGACAAACGGTGAAAACGCACGATTCATTCAGGCACCCTGAGACAGTGAGAAATTAGTGGTGGACATTGCCGCGCTCCTGCGATTTTTGATTTATTTTCAGGGCCGCAAGCCGCATCGCTGCTACGCCGGCAACAATTAACAATCCCTTATTGTACAATAGCTTCTTGGCGTTATCGCTCCCTTATCGCTCCATTTTGTTGCTTTACTACTCCCATGTCAAAACTCTGGCAAGCCCGCTTCTTTACGACCGTCAACCAATTGCGTGACCTGCCCGATACCACGGTGCCGGAAATCGCTTTTGCCGGCCGCTCCAATGCCGGTAAATCGACCGCCATCAACATCTTGTGTAATCAGAAAGGCTTGGCGTTCGCCTCCAAGACACCTGGCCGTACCCAGCACATCAACTACTTCTCCATCGGCGGCGCCCATGTGGCGCAGCACCGCAAGGATGCCACCATCGTCGAAGAGATCGAATGCCTGCTGGTCGACTTGCCCGGATACGGCTACGCGGAAGTTTCGGGCTCGGCCAAACTGCACTGGCAACGTTTGCTGGGCGACTACGTGCAGCGCCGCGAGCAGTTGGCGGGCCTGGTTCTTATCATGGATTCGCGCCGTCCTTTCACCGACCTGGACGTCCAGATGCTGGAATGGTTCGCCCCCACGGGCAAGCCGATCCACTGCATCCTGACGAAAGTCGATAAGCTGAACCGCAATGAATCGGTCAACGCGCTGCGCCAGGCGAAAGCCAAGCTCGACAGCTATGTCGATGAAGACGGCGTCGGCTTTCCGTTCACCGTGCAACTGTTCTCGGCCCTCAAGCGCGTCGGCATCGACGAAGCCAATGACAAGATCATGGAACTGGCTGGCATCAGCGAAGACGGCGCGGCCGAAATGGTCGAACTCATCGAGATGGAAGACGACGTGGAAGCGGCACCGGGAACCGAATCGGACAAACCGGCCTGATCATCATCAGCGCCACATGACAAAAAGGCTGCCCGTTCACACGGTGCAGCCTTTTTTTATTGCGCTGAGCGTTTAGCGCCGGCCCGGCCCTGGCCGCTTTTCCGAAAAGAATTCCTGGCGCAGGAAGGCGCTCAGCTCGGCCGTGTCTTCCACGCGGGCGCTGAGGTTGACGTTGCGCCCCAGGCGCCGCGATTCCCAGACGAAATCGCCCGGCTTTTCGGCACGGATCAGCTGGATCATCTTCTTGATGATGGCCGATTCGATATCAGGTTCATTGCCCAGTTCGACTTTTTCCTGTTTCAGCCAATTGCGCTTGAAGTTGCCATTCCAGCCCTTGAACTTGACTTCGGCACTGAAAGAGGTCTGGTTGACGATGGAAAACACGCCACCCGAATCCTCGCGGTCGCTGCCTGAATTGCGTCCCTGCGCGCCGGCGATATTCGCCTTGGCCACGCGCATGGCGCGGTCATTTTCACTTTCCTCAGCCGGCGGCGCAGGATTTTGCGCCTGGCGCTGCTTGCGGCGCTGCTCGATCATCGAACTCATATCTTCGGCCGGCGGCGGCGGCAACGGCACTTTCGACACCAGCGGCGGCGTGAACGTTTCCAGTTTCGGCTTGTCGCGCGGCACGTCCTTGGTCACCACGCGCTTGCTCGGCGCCGGCGGCGGTTTCACCTTGGCCACTTTCGTGTCCTTCGGTTTCGGCGTGGGTTTCGGCTGCGGCTTCGGTTGCGGCTTGTCCTTCAGCGGCGCGATGTAGACCATCGCACTTTCCTTCTTCGGCGGTGGGATTTTTTCGATCGTGTCGCTGCGCAACAGGGCATACGCCGCCAGCAACACATGCAACAAGACGGACACGCCCAGCGCCACCTTGCGCATGGTGCTGGTCCTGGACCCGTAGGCCGGTGGTGGCTGGATCACTTGTCCGCAAGTGGGACAAACGTCGGAATCGGCAGCCATCAAATGGGTCGTGTCATGCAAAATGAATCGTGCTTTCTGTGTAGCGACAAAAGTAATCTTACAGGGCAGCCATAGTGCCAGAGTCCCTTGCTTTTGGGAACACTTCCTCGGCATTTCCAACCCGAAGCGTACAGGATAGCGGCATTCCTTGCAGCGCTCACCAGAGTACCCGAGCCGCCCCTTAACGGTTGTTACCGTATGTATCGCTGCCCATACAAAACCGGCGCCCCATTCACGCAGGAAAGGGACGCCGGCTACGGGTCACGAGTCACGCAGGCACTCAAGCTTTGTTATCGAGTGCGACCAGTTGCTCGTCCGTCACCGGCCCCGTGCCGCTGTACTTGTCCAGGAACAAATAGATGACGGGGGTAATGAACAGGGTAATGACTTGTGAAAACAATAACCCACCGACCACGGCCAGGCCCAGCGGCTGGCGCAGCTCGGCGCCGGCGCCCAGGCCCAGGGCGATGGGCAAGGCGCCCATCAGGGCCGCCGCCGACGTCATCATGATGGGGCGGAAACGCAGGATGCAAGCCTGACGGATGGCTTCAGGCGGGCTCATGCCCTCGTTGCGCTGCGCATGCAGGGCAAAGTCGATCATCATGATGGCGTTTTTCTTGACGATACCGATCAGCATCAAAATACCGATGATGGCGATCATGGTCAGGTCCATGCCAAACAGGCGCAAGGTCAGCAAGGCGCCCACGGCCGCCGACGGCAAGCCGGCCAGGATGGTCAGCGGGTGGATATAGCTTTCGTACAGGACACCGAGCAATACATAGATCACGGCCAGCGCGGCGATGATGAGGATAATCTGGCTGGACTGCGAATCCTGGAACACGGCCGCGTCGCCGCCATAGCGCGTGATGATGGAAGCCGGCAAGCTCATGTCCTTGGCCATCGCATCGATCTTGCCCGTGGCGATGCCCAGCGGCACGTCCGGCGCCAGGTTGAAGGCGATGGTGACGGCCTGCAACTGTCCCTGGTGATTCACGGAAGTGGGGCCGATCGTGCGCTCCACGTAGGCAATACTCGACAGCTTGACCAGTTCGCCTGTTTTGCTGCGCACCGACACGCGCGTGAGCGCATCGTCATACTGGCGGTCGGCCGTGGCCGCTTCCAGGATCACGTAATAGCTTGCTGCCGACGAATAAATGGTCGACACTTGCCGCTCGCCAAAGGCGCTGTACAGGGCCGTGCGGATGTCGGACATTTGCACGCCCAGCAGATTGGCCTTGTCGCGGTCGATCCTGAGGGACGCTTGCAAGCCCTTGATCTGAGAATCGCTGGTGACGTCGCGGAAAGCGGGATCGGCACGCATGCCGACAATAAACTTTTCCGCCCAGTCATTCAAGGCGTCGGGACTGACGCTTTGCAAGGTGTACTGGTAACGGCTCTTGCTCTGGCGTCCGCCCAGCTGCAAGTTTTGCACGGGCCGGAAATACACGGCCATGCCGGGCACGGCGCTCGTCGCGCGGCGCAGGTTTTCCAGTACCACGGGCATTTTCGGCCGTTCGCTGCGCGGCTTCAAGACCATGAACATGCGGCCCGTATTGCCACCGCCGACGAACGAGGTCACATCCTGCACGCTGGGGTCCGCCTTGAGCACGGCCGCCACGCGGGCTTGCAAGTCTTGCAGTGCCGCCGAAGAAATGTCTTCCGACGCCTCCGTGTTCACCTGGATCTGGCCCAGGTCTTCCTCGGGGAAGAAACCTTTCGGAATGGTGGCGTACAGCAACACCGTCAGCGCAAAGGTACATACGGCAACGAAGAGCACCACATTGCGGTGCGCCAGGGCCTTATCGAGCAGATGCACGTAACCATTGCGCAATGTCGTGAAACCCGCCTCGAAGTGGCGGCCGATGAAGGACTTTTCGCCATGCGTGGGGTCGCTGTCATTGTGTTCGCGGGTATCGGCCGGCAGGAAGCGGCTGGCCAACATCGGCACCAGGGTCAGCGACACGATGGCCGACACCAGGATGGACAGCGAGACGACGACGGCAAACTCGTGGAACAGCAAGCCGATCACGCCCGGCATGAAGAAAATGGGAATGAACACGGCCACCAGCGAGACGGAAATCGAGATGATGGTAAATCCCATTTCCCTGGCGCCCACCAGCGCCGCCTGGATCGGCTTCTTGCCCATCTCGATATGGCGCACGATGTTCTCCAACACCACGATGGCATCGTCGACCACCAGGCCCACGGCCAAGGTAATGCCCAGCAAGGAGATGTTGTCGAGGCTGTAGCCTAGCCAGTACAGCAGGGCCAGCGCGCCGAGCAGGGAAATCGGCATGGTAACGGCAGGAATGAAGGTGGCGGCCGCGCGGTGCAGGAACAAAAAGATCACCAGCACCACCAGAATCACCGTCAGGGCCAGGGTCAGGTTGACGTCGTGAATGGCTTCGCGGATTGAGACGGAACGGTCGTTGACCAGGCTGATCTGGATCGACGCGGGCAACTGCGCCTTGAATCCTGGCAAGAGCTTGCGCACGGCATCAACCACTTGCACGGTGTTGGCGTTCGGTTGACGCTGCACCAGCAAGGTGATCGAGCGCTCGCCGTTGAAACTGCCGGCCGTCTTGGTCGACTGGAAACTGTCTTCCACCTCGGCCACTTCCTTCAGGCGCACGGGTTGGCCATTGCGCGTGGCGACAATGAGTTCGGCAAAATCGGCCGCCTTCATCATCTGCGGGTTGCCCTGGATGGTCAGCGTCTGGCTGGGGCCATCGAGGATGCCCAGCGGCGAATTCGTGTTCGACGCGCGCAGTGCGGTGGCCAGCTCGTCCATGGTCAGGTTGCGCGCATTCATCAGGTCGGCACGGGCACGCACGCGCACGGCGAAGCGTTTCTGGCCATTCACGCTGACCTGGGCCACGCCAGGCAGGGTCGACAGGCTGGGCGCAATCAGGTTTTCCGCATAATCATTCAGATCCGACAAGTTCAGCGATGGCGACGTCATCTGGATGAACAGCACGGGCGCATCGGCCGGATTGACTTTGCGGTAGGACGGCAAGTCCGTCATTTCCGTCGGCAACTGGCGCTGCGCGCGCAGCAGGGCCGCCTGCACGTCGACGGCGGCCTCGTTGACATTGATGCTGGCGTCAAACTCCAGGGTCAGCGACGTATTGCCCAAGGTACTCGTGGAAGTAATCAGGCTCAGGCCGGCGATGGTGGAAAACTGTTTTTCCAGCGGCAAGGCCACGGAGGAGGCCATGGTATCGGGGCTGGCGCCGGCCAGATCGGCGCTGACGTTGATGACGGGCGTGTTATAGCTCGGCAAGGCCGCCACGGGAATGTGGCCATACGCCAGCACGCCGGCCAGGATGATGCTCAGGGACAACAGCACCACCATGACGGGGCGGCGAATGCTCAGTTCAGACAGGTTCATGCTGGCTTGCCTTGCGGTGCGACGGCGCCATCGGCGGCCTTGTGTTTTTCCGCCAGGCGCACCTTGCCGCCCGGACGCAGGTTTTGCTTGCCATCGACGATGACTTTTTCATCGCCGTTCAATCCGCTGACGACCGCATTCGGGCCGAACGCATACACGCGGGCAATCTTGCGCACCTTGGCCGTGTTATCGGGCTCCATCGAATACACGAAGATGCCCGTGGTATTGGTGATGATGGCGTTTTGCGGGATGACCAGCGCATTCTTGAGCGTGCGCACCGTCAGTTGCGTATTCACATACTGACCAGGCCACAGGTCGGTGCCAGCATTATTGAAACGGGCCTTGATCTTGATCACGCCCGTAGCGGGATCGACGGCATTGTCGATAAAGTTCAGTTTGCCATCGAGCTGCTTGCCGCCGGCATCGGCCAGCAGCGCCTTGACCGCCACCTCGCCCGCCTTCTGCGCCGCCAGCAAGCCCGACAGACTGCTTTCCGGCAAGGTGAAGACCACATCGATCGGGTCGAGCTGGGTGATGCTGGTGAGCGAAGTGGTCGGCTGCACCAGGCTGCCCGCGTACACACTGATGGCGCCCACGCGGCCCCCCTGTGGCGCGCGCAGGACGGTGTAGCTGGAATCAACCTGGGCGGCGCGCAAGGCGGCCTGGTCGGCGGCCAGCAAGGCGCGTGCCGCATCGAGCTGGCTTTGCAGGGTGTCCACGGCGCCCTGGGCGATGAAGTTCTTGCTCAGCAAATCCTGGTTGCGCTTGAGCTGGCGTTCAAGGTCCAGCACCGAGGCGCGGTCGCGCAAGACTTGCGCCTGCGCCTTGTCGACGTTCGCGTGCTCGCTGCGGGCGTCCAGCGTGAACATCAGATCGCCCTGTTTGACGAACTGTCCTTCGCGGATGTGCACCTTGGTAATCGTACTGGTCGTCTGCGGATGCAGGTCGACGCTGCTGATCGGCATCACGCTGCCATTGGCTTGCAGTACCATCGGCACATCCTGGCGCAACGGCGCGACCACGCTCACCGTCGTTGGCCCCTGCCCGCCCTTGCCCCCTTTGCCATCCTGGCCACCGGCCGCCACGCCGGACTGATGATTGAAATACCAGATGCCGCCACCGATACACAGGGCCGCCCCCACGAGGATTGCCAGGCTAGTCTTTTTCATTGTTCTGTCACGCTGTTGCAGCGCAGGGCTGCAGGTTGAATATAGTTGCCAGGGGGCATAAAGCACAATATTGTCGCACGGAAATGCTCACTTTCCAGCGTAATACTCTGGCACGATCAGGGTGACTTCCAGTCCACCGTCGACATGATTGGCCAGCAAGACCGTGGCGCCATGCTGCTCGGCGATATTGCGCGCAATGGTCAGGCCCAGGCCCGTGCCGCCCGATTCGCGCGAACGCGAAGTCTCGATGCGGTAAAACGGTTCGAATACCTTGGCCAGTTGATCTGGTGCAATACCCGGCCCGCCGTCGCGGATGCGGATGCGGGCCGCACCGGCGATGCGCTCGACGGTCACCTGCGCGTGCTGGCCATATTTGACGGCGTTGTCGATCAAGTTCACCAGGCAGCGTCGCATGGCGATGGGACGGGCCATCAAGGCCATGCTGGCCTGCCCGGCCAGGGTCACATTCTGGCCGGCATCAGCCGCATCCGAGCAGACGCTGTCGAGCAGGGAGTCGAGATCGAGCGCCTGCATCGCTTCGGTGCTATCCATCGAGCGGGCCAGGTCCAGCCCTTCCTTGACCATGCTTTGCATGGCCGACAGGTCGCCCACCAGGCGCTCATACAATTCCGTATCCGCCACTTTTTCCAGGCGCAAGCGCAAACGCGTGAGCGGCGTTTGCAAATCATGCGTGATGGCGGCCAGCATTTGTGTACGCTGGGAAATGTGCTGGCGTATGCGTGCCTGCATGGCATTGAAGGCGGCGCTGGCCTGGCGGATCTCGCTGGCGCCCGACAAGGTCAGCGGCGGATGGTTGATGTCGTTGCCCAGGTCTTTCGCCGCTTGCGCCAATTGCTTGAGCGGGCGCATGGTCATGCGCGTGACCAGGTAAGCCAGGATGGCGATGCTGATCAGGAAAGGCAGCAAGGTCATCCAGTCGTTATGTTCATTGAACGGCGGCTGCTGGCGTGGCGGCAAGACCATCAGGCGCAGCACATGGCCATCCTGCATGCGCACATCGAGGTTTTCGCACGTGCCGCCCCATGGCTTGGCGGGAAACATGCCCGGCGTCTGCCGCGGCTTGACGCAGGCGGCAGGGCGTTCAGCCAGCGCGCTGACCTTGAAGCCCTCGCCCAGCTTGGCCTGCAGGGCGCTGGAAAATTCCGTCGGCGCGCCGGGCACATGTTCTGTGTCGGGACGCAATTCCAGGCGCACGCTGCCCTTGTTGGCCACCTTCAGGTACGCGGCGCGCGAGGCCAGCGGCACCACGTCGGCCGCCATCACCAGCTGTTCGGCCCGCTCCACGGCGTGGTAGTCACGGTATTGCTCGATGGCGCGCTGGCGTTCGCCCACGGCCAGCCACTGCGTCAGCGCAGCCGACGCGACGATGCCGATCAGCAGAAACATGAATACGCGGCCCGTCATCGAGCCCAGGAAGGCCTTCACGCGTGCGGCTCCACATTGACTTGCCCGGCCAGCACGTAGCCGCCATTGCGCACGGTCTTGATGATTTGCGGCAAACGCGCATCCTCACCAAGTTTTTGCCGCAAGCGGCTGATCTGGATATCGATCGAGCGGTCGAACGGGTCGGCGTCGCGTCCCTGCGTCAGGTTCAGCAACTGGTCGCGGTTGAGCACGCGGTTCGGGTGTTCCAGGAACACGCGCAACAAGCGAAATTCCGCGCCCGACAGCATGATCACCAGGCCGCTGGGATTGAGCAGGTGGCGCGCCGTCAAGTCCAGCGTCCAGCCGGAAAAGCGGATTTGCTGCGCCTTGTCCGACGGCACGTTCGACGGCATGGCATGGCTGCGGCGCAACACGCTGCGTATGCGCGCCAGCAATTCACGCGGCTCGAAAGGTTTCGGCAAATAATCGTCGGCGCCCATTTCCAGGCCCAGGATGCGGTCCAGCGGCTCATTGCGCGCCGTCAACATGATCACCGGCACCGTCGATTGGGCACGCAGCTTGCGGCACAAGGTCAGGCCGTCGTCACCAGGCAAGTTCAAATCGAGCACAATCAGGTCGGGCCGCGTTTCGTCGAGAATTTTCCACATGGCCGTGCCATCTGCCGCGCCCAGGGTGCGGTAGGCGTTCGTTTCCAGGTAGTCCGCCAGCAAGCTGCGGATGTCGCGGTCATCGTCGACGATGAGAATTGTAGAAGTGGGTTCCATGGTACGAATTATCCCCACTTCCCCCACCCTTGCACAGCGCATTTGTATCGTCTTGTATATAGAAGACCCGAAGAAACATATAGATACAAACTGTCTGACAGCGGACACTTCAGGGAAACATGGCACGTCCAACATGGATTCATGTGCAGCAACATGTACATCCCTCATCTTTTACAAAGGAATCCAGATGAACGCCTCAATGACAACCTTGCGCAAGAATTTGATCATCGCCATGAGCGTACTCGGCATGGGTGCGGCATCGCTGACCGTCCACGCCCAGGAAGCGGCCGCCAGCGCGCCTGCCGCCAGCAGCAAGATGCAACATGATGGCCAGCGCGGCCAGCACCGCGGCGGCAACCCGACCGAGCGCATGGCCAAATACCAGGCTCGCCTGCACGACAAGCTGAAGCTGACGGCGGCGCAAGAACCGGCCTGGGCCACGTTCACGGCCGCCAACGCGCCGAAAAAGCCGATGGGCGACTGGAAAGCCAAGCGCGAAGCGATGGCCAAGCTGTCGGCGCCGGAACGCATGGAGCAATGGATCGCCATGTCGAAAGAGCGCATCGCCGGCCAGGAAAGCCGTTTAGCCTCGCTGAAAACCTTCTATGCCGTGCTGACGCCGGAGCAAAAGAAGGTGTTTGACGACAGCGTGCCTGGCGGCAAGCACGGTGGCCACCGCGGAGCTCACCACGGCATGCAGGAGCATCCGAAAGCCGGCTAAATTAGCGGTACGCAAGAATCGAAAAAGCCTGCGACGCAGGCTTTTTCTTATGGGGCACACAAGTGACTGCTTACTGTCCGTCGAGCTTGCGCAGGGAGGTCAGGAAAGTTGATGCATTCTGGAAACCGATCACGCGCGACTGGGCAATCTCCTGCCCCTGCTGGTTGAACATGATGATGCCCGGCGGGCCGAACAGCTGGAAACGCTTCAGCATGGCCTTGTCGTCGGCGTCATTGGCCGTCACGTCCACTTGCAGCAGCACGGCTTGCCCCATCTTCTCGCGCACGGCGGGATCGACAAAGGTCAGCTTTTCCATCTCGATGCAAGACACGCACCAGTCCGCATAAAAGTCCAGCAAGGCTGGCTTGCCATTGAGCTGGGCCAGCGCCGCATCGAGCTGCGCCACGGTCTTTACGCGCATAAACGGTTGCGCGTGCACCTGGCCACCGCCCAGGTGCGCCAGCGGCGCCAGCGGATCGCGGCCGCCGCTGGCCACGCCCACCAGTTGCACCACGCCCAGCACGGCAAACACCAGGCCGAAGGCCTTGGCCAGCCACGCATTCCTGGCACCACTATTACCTACCAGCAAATACATGCCGTAGCCGACCAGCAGCACCGTCCAACCCAGCATCTGCACGGCGCCCGGCAAGACAGGCGAGACCAGCCACCAGGCCACGCCCAGCAGCAGCACGCCAAAGAAGCGCTTGACGGCATCCATCCAGGCGCCTGCGCGCGGCAGCAAGGTACCGGCCGACACACCCACTAAAATCAAGGGCACGCTCATGCCCACCGCCATGGCAAACAGCGCGCTGCCGCCGATGACGACGTCGCGCGTCTGGCTGATGTACAGCAAAGCGCCGGCCAGCGGCGCGGCCACGCACGGCCCCACGATCAGGGCCGAGATGGCGCCCATGACGAACACGCCCGCCAGGCGTCCCGATGATTGCTGATTCGACACAGACGTCAGCTTGCCTTGCAGGAAAGCCGGCACTTGCAATTCATAAAAACCGAACATCGACAGCGACAGGGTCGCCATCAGCAAGGCAAAGAAACCCAGCACCCACGGGTTTTGCAGCTTGGCCGCCAGCCCTTCGCCAGCCAGGCCCGCCGCCACGCCCAGCGCCGTGTAGACGATGGCCATGCCCAGCGCATAGGTCAGCGACAGCAGCAAGCCCCGCGCGCGGCTGACCTTGGCGCCATCGCCGACGATGATCGACGACAAAATCGGCACCATCGGCAACACGCACGGCGTAAAGGCCAGGCCCAGGCCCAGCAGCATGAACAGGGGCACGATGACCATCAGCTTGCCGCCCTTCAGGGCCGCTTCGATCTTGCCCATCTCGTTTTGCGCCGGCGCCGGGCGTGCCGCCACAGGAACCGCCGCTACCGGCTCGGGCGTGCTGATGATATCCGCTTGGGGAATGCTCAGCACGGATACGCCAGGCGACGCTTGCGCCTGCGGCCCGTTGACGGCCGCCGTGTCGACCGCCGGCGCGGCCGGCAAGGCAAACTTCGACGGCAAGCCGCCCGGCGCCATGCTCTGGCCGCCGCCACCGCCCACCAGCTGGGCCGTGGCGTCTTGCGGCGCATAGCACAGGCCCTTGTCGGAGCAGCCCTGTCCCGTCGCCTTCAGGGTAAACGCGCCAGCCGCCTGAACGGGAATCGTGATGGTCAGGGTCTTGCGGAACGTTTCCACGTTCTTCTGGAAGGTGTCGTCAAACTTGACCTTGCCGGCCGGATACACGGGCGTGCCCAGCTTGGCGCCCACGGCGTCGAACTTGAAGCGCTCGTGGTACATATAGTAACCATCGGCAATCACATAGGTGACGGCGATGGTGGACGGGTCTTGCATGCGCGCGGAAAACTTGAAAGCCAGTTCGGGGTCGAGGAATTCCTCATCGGCACGGGCATGGCCGGCACCGAAAGCCAGCATGGCCAACACCAGGCAGGCGGTGAGCCAGGCCAGGACAGATTGCAAGGACGTGGGGGCGCGCGCGGCGGCGCTGGTGGCGAAACGTGACATGGACTACCTTTTTCTGCGGCATCAGCTGTGCCATTCAACAAGAGACGCGCGGAGCGTGCAGTGGCTGCAGAGCCGGCGCGAAAGAAGAATAGTACACCGCAGCTGTGATCGCCGCAGCAGAAAACAAAAAAGCCAGGCTAGGCCTGGCTTTCTCAGATGCAATTACTGGGATTACTCGCCAGCGATTTCAACTGCTTCGGTCGTATCTGGACGATCCATCAGTTCAACGAACGCCATAGGAGCGTTATCGCCGACGCGGAAACCCATTTTCAGGATACGCACATAGCCGCCATTACGGTTGGCGTAACGTGGGCCCAGTTCAGCGAACAGCTTCAAGACCATTTCACGATCGCGCAGGCGGTTGAAGGCCAGACGCTTGTTTGCCAGGCAGTCAGTTTTGCCCAGGGTCAGAATTGGCTCGACAACGCGGCGCAGTTCTTTTGCTTTTGGCAGGGTGGTTTTGATCGCTTCGTGACGCAGCAGCGATACTGTCATGTTGCGCAGCATTGCCAGACGGTGGGACGAGGTACGATTCAGTTTACGGAGGCCGTGACCGTGACGCATGATAAATCCTTTCGGTGAGTGTTTAAATTCCAGCTCTTCGATCGATGAAGCTAGTGCAACATCGCGGGCCGGTTTAGTGCTTCAAAATAAAAGCCTGGGACACCTGTCCCAGGCAGTTTGCTACAACTACGAATTACTTTTCCAGGCCTGCAGGTGGCCAGTTTTCCAGCTTCATGCCCAAGGTCAAGCCGCGCGATGCCAGCACTTCCTTGATCTCGTTCAGGGACTTGCGGCCCAGGTTTGGCGTTTTCAGCAGTTCGTTTTCCGAACGTTGGATCAGGTCGCCGATGTAATAGATGTTTTCCGCTTTCAGGCAGTTCGCCGAACGCACGGTCAACTCCAGATCGTCGACTGGACGCAACAGGATAGGATCGACCAGCGGAGCGCGCGATGGCGCTTCGGCGGCAGCTTCCGTGCCTTCCAGGGCAGCGAACACATTCAACTGATCCACCAGAACGCGGGCCGACTGGCGGATCGCTTCTTCCGGCGAGATCACGCCGTTGGTTTCGATGTTGATGATCAGCTTGTCCAGGTCGGTACGCTGTTCGACGCGAGCCGATTCAACGAAGTACGATACACGGCGCACTGGCGAGAACGACGCATCCAGAATGATGCGGCCGATGGTCTTGTTCGTGTCTTCCGACAGGCGACGCACGTTACCAGGAACGTAGCCGCGGCCTTTTTCAACCTTGATCTGCATGTCCAGCTTGCCACCAGCGGTCAGGTGGGCGATCACGTGGTCAGGGTTGATCAGTTCGACGTCATGCGGCAGGTCGATGTCGGAGGCCAGGATGGCGCCTTCGCCTTCTTTTTTCAGGGTCAGAGTTACCGAATCGCGGTTGTGGACTTTGAAAACCACACCCTTCAAGTTCAGCAACAAATCGACGACGTCTTCTTGCACGCCATCGAGGGAAGAATATTCGTGGACGACGCCAGCGATCGTCACTTCGGTCGGCGCGTAGCCTACCATCGACGACAGCAGAACGCGGCGCAACGCGTTACCCAATGTGTGGCCATAGCCGCGCTCGAACGGTTCCATCACGACTTTGGCGTGACCTGCACCGAGAGCTTCAACATCGATAATACGTGGCTTCAACAAACTGTTTTGCATGAAATGTCCTTTTCAATACCCTCGGCTCATTACACCGATAAGGCTGATGGCATTAGTAAAACGCCCACTCGATCGAGTGGGCGGTGATGGTGCTAACTACTATTAACGCGAGTACAGCTCGACGATCAGCGATTCGTTGACGTCGTTAGCGATTTCGTTACGCTCTGGCAGGGACTTGAAGGTACCTTCCATTTTCTTGGCATCAACCGAAACCCAGCTAGGCATACCAACTTGTTCAGCCAGCGACAGTGCTTCAACGATACGCACTTGCTTTTTCGATTTTTCACGAACAGCAACGATGTCGCCAACTTTGACCGCGTACGAAGCGATGTTGACAACGATACCGTTCACGGTGAACGCTTTGTGGCTGACCAATTGACGCGCTTCAGCGCGGGTCGAGCCAAAGCCCATGCGGTAGCAAACGTTGTCCAGACGCGTTTCCAGCAACTTCAACAGCGTTTCGCCGGTGTTGCCTTTACGACGGTCTGCTTCAGCGAAGTAGCGGCGGAATTGACGTTCCAGCACGCCGTACATGCGTTTTACTTTTTGCTTTTCGCGCAGTTGGTTACCGTAGTCCGAGGTGCGGGCGCCGGATTTAACACCGTGCTGGCCTGGTTTGACGTCCAGTTTGCACTTGCTGTCCAGCGAGCGACGGGCGCTCTTCAGGAACAGGTCAGTACCTTCACGGCGGGAGAGTTTTGCTTTAGGTCCGATATAACGTGCCACGATACTTCCTTTTTTTAATGATAACGCCCCAGCCACATGCATGATTAAACACGCTGCTGCGGTTAGGCGCTAGTCTGACTCAGCTTCAATCAGACGGTGGCTGAAAACGAAAAACCCGCCAAATTGAATTTGACAGGCAAGAACAGCCGGGCAGTATAACCGTTTCCGGCTCCCTGCTCCAGCGATTTCACACAACTGTACTAAGTTACAACAGATAACAAAGCAGCTGGCGCCGAAGCGCCCTCTGCAACACTATCTTAGATACGACGACGTTTCGGTGGACGGCAACCGTTGTGCGGTACCGGCGTCACGTCCTGGATCTCGGTGATCTTGATGCCCAGGTTGTTCAGCGCGCGAACGGCGGATTCACGACCAGGACCTGGGCCCTTGATACGTACTTCCAGGTTCTTGACGCCACACTCAACAGCCACTTTACCAGCGGCTTCCGCGGCGACCTGCGCTGCGAACGGGGTCGATTTACGCGAACCCTTGAAGCCTGCACCGCCGGAGGTAGCCCACGACAAGGCATTGCCTTGACGATCGGTGATGGTAATGATGGTGTTATTGAACGAAGCGTGGACATGTGCGATGCCTTCAGCGACGTTCTTTTTAACCTTTTTACGCACGCGTGCTGATGCGGCGTTATTTTGCGACTTAGCCATAATTATTCCCTAGCGGATTATTTTTTCAGCGATTGAGCGGCTTTACGCGGTCCCTTGCGGGTACGTGCGTTCGTACGCGTACGCTGGCCACGGCAAGGCAGACCCTTACGATGACGCATGCCGCGGTAGCAACCCAGATCCATCAAACGCTTGATGTTCATGGACAGTTCACGACGCAGATCGCCTTCGACGATGAATTTACCTACTTCATCGCGCAGTTTTTCCAGTTCGCTGTCATCCAGATCTTTGATCTTTTTGTTGGTTGCTACACCGGTCGATGCACAGATTTTCTCTGCGCGTGGACGGCCCACACCGTAGATGGCCGTCAGGCCGATAACGGTATGCTGATGATTTGGGATATTAACCCCTGCAATACGTGCCATTTGTTATTCCTCGATTAACCTTGACGCTGCTTGTGACGTGGTTCCACGCAGATTACGCGGACTACGCCTTTGCGCTTGATGATCTTGCAGTTGCGGCAGATCCGCTTGACTGATGCGAGAACTTTCATTTTTGGGCTCTTTCTTTCGCTTCTTTGGTTTGATTCAGTGTGTTACTTAGTACGGAACACAATGCGGGCTCGGCTCAGGTCGTACGGCGTTAACTCCACCGTCACCTTGTCTCCAGGGAGAATGCGAATATAATTCATCCGCATTTTACCTGAAATATGCCCGAGCACCACGTGTCCGTTCTCCAGCTTCACTCGAAATGTTGCATTTGGGAGATTCTCAAGAATCTCGCCCTGCATCTGTATGACGTCGTCTTTTGCCATTCGGTATGTTTACCGCGCTTAACGCGTCGGAATTCCGCCCTTGAAATTTGCTTTGCGCAGCAGCGAATCATATTGCTGCGACATCACGTAGTTCTGTACTTGCGCCATGAAATCCATGGTGACAACTACAATAATCAATAAAGAAGTACCGCCGAAATAGAATGGTACTTTCCACTGGGCTTGCATAAATTCCGGCAATAAACACACCAGGGTGATGTAGACTGCGCCGGCAAGTGTCAAGCGTGTCAGGATCTTGTCGATGTAACGGGCTGTCTGCTCGCCTGGACGAATCCCGGGAATGAACGCACCGCTTTTCTTCAAGTTATCTGCTGTTTCCTTGCTGTTAAACACCAGCGCTGTATAGAAGAAACAGAAAAACACGATCGCCACTGCGTACAACAGCGCATGGATAGGCTCACCAGGCCCCATCGATGCTGCCAAATCTTTCAAGAACCGCACCGCAGGGTTAGCGTTGTCGGCGCCCTTTGAAAACCAGTCCACGATAGTGGCCGGGAACAAGATGATCGAAGAAGCAAAGATCGGCGGGATCACGCCGGCCATGTTCAGCTTCAACGGCAAATGGCTGGTTTGACCGCCATAAATCTTGTTGCCTACCTGGCGCTTCGCGTAATTGACCAATATTTTGCGCTGACCACGTTCGACGAATACGACGAAGTACGTTACCAGTGCTACCAGGATCACGATGAAAATCGCGCTGAAGCTGCCGATCGAACCATTCGACACCTGAGTGAACAAACCACCCAACGCCGACGGCAGACCTGCTGCAATCCCGGCAAAAATGATGATCGAGATGCCATTACCCAAACCACGCTCGGTAATTTGCTCACCCAACCACATCAAAAACATTGTTCCGGTCAACAAAGTGACGACCGTCACGAAGCGGAATGCAAGACCAGGTTCCAACACCAGACCAGCTTGCGACTCCAGTGCGACTGCAATGCCTAACGCTTGGAACAGTGCCAGGGCAACCGTGAAATACCGGGTGTACTGGGTGATCTTGCGACGACCTGCTTCGCCTTCTTTTTTCAACGCTTCCATCTGCGGTGACACGATCGACAGCAATTGCATGATGATCGAGGCCGAGATATAAGGCATGATACCCAGCGCAAACACTGTAAAACGAGACAAGGCACCGCCCGAGAACATGTTGAACATGCCCAGGACGCCGCCTTCGTGCTCCTTGAACAGCGAGGCTAATTGTGTCGGGTCAATCCCGGGAACCGGGACGTGAGCACCGATACGATAAACCACCAATGCGCCAAGCAAAAACCAGAGCCGTCCCCAAGGGAAACCGGCCGCTGCACTTTTAGCAAGTTGTGGATTAGTCGCCAATTTTCGCTCCGATCAAGCTGTTAGCGGTCAACTCAGGCTACCGAGCCGCCGGCTGCTTCGATGGCGGCTTTCGCGCCAGCGGACACTTTCAAGCCCTTCAAATTCACCGCTTTGGTGATTTCGCCGGACAAGATCACGCGCACGTCACGGGCCAACACGCCCAGAACGCCAGCTTGCTTCAAGACCAGAATGTCGACATCGCCAACAGCCAGGTTGTTCAGATCGGACAGGCGCACTTCAGCTTTGAAGGTTGCGTGCATCGATTTGAAACCGCGCTTAGGCAGACGGCGTTGCAGAGGCATCTGACCGCCTTCGAAACCGACTTTATGAAAGCCGCCCGAACGCGATTTCTGACCTTTGTGACCACGACCCGAGGTTTTACCCAGGCCGGAGCCGATACCGCGACCGACGCGACGCTTGTAGTGCTTAGCGCCTTCGGCTGGTGCAATAGTATTCAATTCCATGATTTGCTCCGTTCGTGTAAGCCCGAAGGCTTACCCGACAACTTTAACGAGATACGATACTTTATTGATCATGCCGCGTACGGATGGGGTGTCTTGCAATTCGGAAACCGAATTTACACGACGCAGACCCAGACCGCGCACGGTAGCGCGATGCGATTCGCGCGTACCGATCAAGCCCTTGACCAATTGCACTTTGACTGTGTTTGTCATTTTGTCCACCTTAAGCCAGAATGTCTTCGACCGACTTGCCGCGTTTGGCAGCGATATCGGAAGCAGTGCTCATTTTCGACAGGCCGTCCAGCGTAGCGCGTACCAGGTTGTATGGGTTGTTCGAACCGGTGGATTTCGCCACCACGTCCGTCACGCCCATCACTTCGAAGATAGCGCGCATTGCGCCACCAGCGATAACGCCAGTACCAGGCTTAGCTGGGTTCATCAGGACCTTGGAAGCGCCGTGACGACCAACAACCGTGTGATGCAAGGTACCGTTTTTGAGCGGCACTTTGATCAGGTTGCGACGGGCTTCTTCCATTGCCTTCTGCACGCCAACTGGCACTTCTTTCGATTTGCCCTTGCCCATGCCGACGCGGCCATCGCCATCACCAACTACGGTCAGCGCGGCGAAACCCATGATACGACCACCCTTGACCACTTTGGTCACGCGGTTGATCGCGATCATTTTTTCGCGCATGCCATCATCCGGCTTGTCGCTTTGCATTTTTGCTTGCATTTTTGCCATGATTGATCCTTAGAACTTCAGACCGGCTTCGCGTGCGGCTTCTGCCAACGCTTTCACACGGCCGTGGTAACGGAAACCGGAGCGGTCAAACGCAACTTCGGTAATCCCTGCTTTCAACGCTTTTTCAGCGACGCGCTTGCCGATCAAGGCTGCAGCAGCGGCATTGCCGCCTTTGCCGGATTGACCTGCCAGTTCAGCGCGAACTTCCGCTTCAGCCGTCGAGGCCGAAACCAGAACTTTAGCGTCCGGGCTGATCAGGTTGGCGTAAATGTGCAGGTTGGTGCGATGCACCGACAAGCGATTTACTTTCAATTCCGCAATCTTGATGCGGGTTTGGCGTCCGCGGCGAAGCCGTGATTCTTTCTTATCCATCGTCAGCCCCTAATTACTTCTTCTTGGTTTCTTTAAGCTTAACCACTTCGTCCGCATAGCGAACGCCCTTGCCTTTATAAGGCTCAGGAGCGCGGTAAGCACGAACTTCAGCGGCTACCTGGCCAACCTGTTGACGGTCGATACCTTTAATCAGGATCTCGGTCGGGGTTGGTGTTGCACAGGTAACGCCAGCTGGCATGTCATGCACTACAGGGTGCGAGAAACCCAGGGACAGATTCAACTTGTCGCCTTGAGCTTGCGCCTTGTAACCCACGCCTACCAGGTTCAGCTTTTTCTCGAAACCCTTGGTGACGCCAACAACCATGTTGTTGACCAGTGCGCGCAGCGTGCCGGACATGGCATTGGCTTCGCGGCTGTCGTTCGCCACGTCGAAACTCAGGGTTCCTGCATTGTTTTCCACTTTGACCTGGCCGGTGAGGGCCTGGGAAAGTACGCCCAGCGGGCCTTTTACGGTGATCGCTTGTGCGGAGATGGCGACTTCGGCGCCAGCTGGCACTACGATAGGCATTTTAGCTACTCGAGACATGTGTAACTCCTTAAGCCACGTAGCAAATAACTTCGCCGCCGACACCGGTAGCGCGTGCTTTGCGGTCAGTCATGACGCCTTGCGGAGTCGACACGATCGCCACACCCAAGCCATTCATCACAACAGGGATCTCGTCTTTACCCTTGTAGACGCGCAGACCCGGACGGGACACGCGCTCCAAGCGCTCAATAACGGGACGGCCAACATAATACTTCAAACCGATTTTCAGTTCCGCTTTGCCACCAGCTTCGGTAACAGCGAAATCTTCAATGTAACCCTCGTCCTTCAGGACGCTGGCAATCGCAATTTTGACTTTCGACGATGGCATGGCCACGGTCGTCTTTTGCACGCCTTGTGCATTGCGAATGCGGGTCAGCATATCGGCGATAGGATCGCTCATACTCATTGCATATTCTCCTATTACCAGCTTGCTTTTGTCATACCCGGAATTTCACCACGCATGGCGAATTCACGGAGCTTGATACGACCCAGACCGAATTTACGGAATGTGCCGCGCGGACGACCGGTGATGGCGCAACGATTACGTTGACGCGTCGGGTTCGAGTTACGTGGCAGCGCCTGCAATTTCAGGCGAGCTTCGTAGCGCTCTTCTTCCGATTTCGATTGATCATCGACGATGGCCTTGAGAGCTTCGCGCTTAGGGGCGAATTTCGCCACCAGGTCAGCACGCTTGATCTCACGATTAATCAGTGACAGTTTGGCCATGATCAGTTCCTGAAAGGGAATTTAAAGGCGGCGAGCAAAGCTTTGGCTTCGTCATCGGTCTTAGCGGTTGTCGTGATGCTGATATTCATACCGCGCAACGCGTCAATCTTGTCGTATTCGATTTCAGGGAAAATGATCTGTTCCTTGACACCGATGTTGTAGTTACCACGACCATCAAATGCACGGCCGTTCACACCACGGAAATCGCGTACGCGCGGCAGAGCCACGGTAATGAAGCGATCCAGGAACTCGTACATGCGAGCGCCGCGCAGGGTGACCATCGTACCGATCGGATAACCTTCACGGATTTTGAAGCCTGCGATCGCTTTGCGGGACTTGGTGGTCACTGGCTTCTGGCCGGCGATCTTGGTCAAGTCAGCAACTGCGTGCTCGAGAACTTTTTTATCCGCGATTGCCTCACCAACACCCATGTTCAGGGTGATTTTGGTCAGGCGTGGAACTTCCATTACCGACTTGTAACCAAACTTGCTGGTCAGGTCGGCAACGACTTTTTCTTTATAGAATTCTTGGAGACGTGCCATGATTTCTTAAGCCTTCACTACTTCGCCGGAGGATTTAAAGACGCGGACTTTTTTGCCATCCACTTCTTTGAAACCCACGCGATCTGCCTTGCCAGTCGCTGCATTAAACAATGCAACGTTGGACACGTGAATTGGCATGGTCTTATCGACGATACCACCAGTTACGCCAGTCATCGGGTTTGGCTTAGTCGCTTTTTTAGCGATGTTAATGCCGTCAACCACGATATGTTCAGCATCGATACGCTGCTGTACCACACCACGTTTGCCCTTGTCTTTCCCGGTCAGAACGATGACTTCGTCGTTTTTACGAATCTTATCCATTACGACTCCTTACAGGACTTCCGGTGCCAGGGACACGATTTTCATGAACTTCTCAGTGCGCAGTTCGCGCGTGACAGGTCCAAAAATACGGGTACCGATCGGTTCCAACTTGGCGTTCAACAGTACGGCGGCATTGCCGTCGAACTTCACCAGGGAACCGTCTTGGCGGCGAACACCTTTAGCGGTGCGCACAACCACGGCGTTATAAATTTCACCTTTTTTGACACGGCCACGTGGCGCAGCAACCTTAACGGTTACCTTGATCACATCGCCAATGCCAGCATAACGGCGCTTGGAGCCGCCCAATACCTTGATGCACATTACTTCTTTGGCACCGGTATTGTCAGCCACTTCGAGCCGGCTTTCAGTTTGAATCATAGTATTCTCTTTCCCAACTTAAGCCGAAGAATCCACACAATGTAGACCCACGGTCAGTCTTGGTCCCGCCAGAGCCGCCCTGCTGGGCTTCACTGTTTGGGTGCATGACCTTCATACATCAACTGACCGCGAATGCTACTGTCTGTGGCCAGACACTTTGCGGCGTTACATGAACGAAGCCCGCAAGTATTACATACAATTTGCGGGCCTGCAAGTACTAATTAAAACCCACCGCCGAAACGGTGGTTTTTATTTAAACGGTTGGTGCGGCTTGAACCACACGTGTCACCGTCCATGCCTTCGTTTTGGAGATCGGGCGACCTTCCTGGATCTCAACCGTATCACCGGCTTTGACCTGGTTGGTCTCGTCATGCGCATGATACTTGTTCGAGCGCATGATGATCTTGCCATACAAAGGATGTTTCACGTGGCGCTCGATCAGAACGGTAACGGTTTTGTCCATCTTGTCCGAAACCACTTTACCGATCAGCGTGCGCTTGAGCGACTGTTTCACTGGTTCGTTCATTTGGCTTCCTTCAGATTCATTACCGTCTTCACACGCGCGATATCGCGGCGTACCTTCTTGAGCTGCGAAGTGTTGCTCAGCTGTTGCGTAGCGATTTGCATACGCAGGCCGAACTGTGCCTTCAACAGGTCATTCAGCTCTTTTTGCAGAGCTGGCTGGTCCTTGCCGCGGAGTTCAGTTGCTTTCATATTCAACTCCAATTATTGGCCGACTTGACGTACGACAAACGTCGTAGCCAGTGGCAGTTTAGAGGCGGCAAGACGGAAAGCTTCCCGTGCCAGCGCTTCATCAACGCCATCCATTTCATACAGTACTTTGCCTGGCTGAATTTCAGCGACGTAGTACTCAGGATTACCTTTACCGTTACCCATACGGACTTCAGCCGGTTTGTTCGAAATCGGTTTGTCCGGGAAAATACGGATCCAGATACGGCCACCGCGCTTGATGTGACGCGTCATTGCACGACGCGCCGCTTCAATTTGACGCGCAGTGATACGACCGCGCGCAACTGCCTTCAGACCGAATTCGCCAAACGACACGGCGGTGCCGCGGCTGTGCGAAATACCGGTATTACGGCCTTTCTGCTCTTTACGATACTTTCTGCGTGCTGGTTGCAGCATGATTATTCTCCTGCTTTCTCAGCTGGTGCTGCTGCGGCGGCCGGTTTAGCGGCGGTACGCACACGTGCACCTGGTGCTGTGGATGGTTTCGCACCGGCACCGGCTGGACGTGGGCGGCCAGCTGGCTTACCATCGTCACGGCGTGGGCCGCGGCTTTTCTTCTCGTCAGCTGGGGTATCGATGACTGGTGCATCGCCGTTAGGCGCGCGGTCACCCTTGTATACCCACACCTTGACACCGATGATGCCGTAGGTGGTCGACGCTTCGCTGGTACCGTAGTCGATATCGGCGCGCAGGGTATGCAGAGGCACGCGGCCTTCGCGGTACCACTCTTTACGCGCGATTTCGATACCGTTCAGACGGCCGGACGACATGATCTTGATACCGAGAGCACCCAGGCGCATTGCATTTTGCATTGCACGCTTCATGGCGCGGCGGAACATGATCCGTTTTTCCAGCTGCTGAGCGATCGAATCGGCGATCAGTTGCGAGTCGATTTCTGGCTTGCGAATTTCTTCGATGTTCACGTGAACAGGTACGCCCATGATCTTGGTCAGCGCGGACTTCAGTACTTCGATGTCTTCGCCTTTTTTACCAATGACCACGCCTGGACGCGAGCTGTAGATCGTGAAGCGCGCGTTCTTGGCTGGGCGCTCGATAACGATGCGACCAACGGATGCGTTCTTCAGTTTCTTTTTCAGGTAAGCACGTGCTTTCAAGTCTTCGTTCAGCATGGCAGCGAAATTACCGTTGCCTGCATACCAGCGCGAAGCCCAGTTACGGGTGACCGCCAGACGGAAACCGGTTGGATGAATTTTCTGACCCATCGTGGCTCCTTAGTTACCGACAGTCACGTAAACGTGACAGGATTGTTTCGAAATACGGTCGCCACGGCCTTTTGCACGCGCGGTGAAGCGCTTCAGGACCGGGCCCTTTTCGACGTAGATCGTTTTCACGAACAATTCGTCGATGTCCGCGCCATCATTGTGCTCGGCATTCGCAATAGCGGATTCCAAAACGCGTTTGATGATCGCAGCACCTTTTTTCGGGCTGAATTGCAAGATGTTGAGTGCAGCGTCAACTTTCTTGCCACGGATCAGGTCAGCAACCAGGCGGCCCTTTTGGTCCGACAGGCGCACACCTTTGAGGATAGCTTTAGTTTCCATTATTTCTTAGCCTTTTTGTCAGCTGCATGGCCCTTGAACGTACGGGTCAGTGCGAATTCGCCGAGCTTGTGACCAACCATGTTTTCGGAAACATAAACCGGCACGTGCAGCTTGCCGTTATGAACCGCGATCGTCAGGCCGATGAAGTCAGGCATGATCGTCGAACGACGCGACCAGGTTTTGATTGGCTTTTTGTCTTTGGCTGCTTGCGCGGCTTCAACTTTTTTCACCAGGTGGGCGTCACAGAACGGCCCTTTTTTCAATGAACGTGTCATGTGCTACCCCTTATTTCTTGCCGCGGCGCGAGACGATCATGGAAGTCGTACGCTTGTTGCTGCGTGTTTTCTTACCCTTGGTCTGTTGGCCCCATGGCGAAACTGGATGACGACCAGCTGCTGTTTTACCTTCACCACCACCGTGCGGGTGATCGACCGGGTTCATGACCACACCGCGAACGGTAGGACGAACACCGCGCCAGCGCATCGCGCCAGCTTTACCGATTTTACGCAGGCTGTGCTCGGCGTTACCGACTTCACCAACCGTAGCACGGCACTCGATGTGCACGCGACGTACTTCACCCGAGCGCAGACGCACTTGAGCGTAAGTACCTTCACGCGCCATCAGCACAACGCCAGCGCCAGCGGTACGTGCCATTTGGGCACCTTTACCTGGCAGCATCTCGACGCAATGCATCACGGTGCCGACTGGAATGTTGCGGATTGGCAAGCAGTTACCCGATTTGATCGGCGCTTCCGAACCATTCATCACGCTATCGCCAACGGCCATGCCTTTGGTTGCGATGATGTAGTGGCGTTCGCCATCGGCGTAGCACAACAGAGCGATATTCGCGGTGCGGTTTGGATCGTATTCGATACGTTCCACTTTCGCTGGAATACCGTCTTTGGTGCGCTTGAAGTCGATCAAGCGATAGTGTTGCTTATGACCACCACCGATATGACGGGTGGTGATGTGACCGTTGTTGTTACGACCAGCGGTCTTGGATTTCTTTTCAACCAGGGCAGCGAACGGACGACCTTTGTACAGGTCTGGGTTCACCACCTTTACCATGCCGCGACGGCCTGGCGAGGTTGGTTTCATCTTAACGAGTGCCATTATGCAGCCTCCTCGGAGAAGTTGATTTCCTGGCCAGGCTTCAGGCACACGAAAGCACGCTTGGTATGGTTACGACGACCGTTGAACTTGCCGGTGCGCTTTTGCTTACCTTCGCGGTTTGCAGTTTGCACAGACAGAACTTCAACCTTGAACAGCAGTTCGACCGCTGCCTTGATTTCAGGCTTGGTTGCATCCGGCAGTACGCGGAATACAATTTGCTCGTTCTTTTCCGCGACCATGGTGGCCTTTTCGGAAATGACCGGCGCCAACAGCACCTTCATCAAGCGTTCTTCGCTATGTTTCAAAATCGCGCTCATGCCAGCATCTCCTCAATCTTAGCCAATGCAGCTTTGGTGACCAAGATCTTCTTGTAGAACACCAGGGACATCGGGTCTGCGTGACGTGGCTCAACGACGAGTACGTTAGGCAGGTTGCGCGATGCCAGTTCCAGGTTTTCGTTCAGAACGTCGGTGATGATCAGAACCGAATCAAAGCCCAGACCGTTCAATTTTTGCGACAGCAGCTTGGTTTTTGGCGCGTCGATCGTCAGATCGTCGATGACGATCAGGCGCTCTTCGCGAGCCAGCTGCGACAGGATCGAGCAGATACCTGCGCGATACATTTTTTTGTTCACTTTGTGGGTGAAGTTTTCGTCAGGCGAGTTCGGGAAAATCCGACCACCGCCGCGCCACAGTGGCGACGACGACATACCAGCACGAGCGCGGCCGGTACCTTTTTGGCGCCATGGCTTTTTCGTCGTGTGGTGAACTTCTTCACGGTCTTTTTGCTTGCGGTTACCACTACGTGCATTCGCTTGATAAGCGATGACGACTTGGTGGATCAGCGCTTCGTTGTAATCACGGCCGAAAATCGTATCGGCTGCAGCAACGTTCGAGGCGGCTTGACCTTGCGCATTCAGAAGCTTGAGTTCCATCGTTTAAGCTCCCTTCTTGGCTTTGGTTTTGATGGCTGGCGAGACAACTACCTGGCCATTTTTCGCACCTGGAATCGCGCCTTTGACCAGCAGCAGCTGACGGTCGGCATCGATACGGGCGATCACGAGGTTCTGGATCGTACGGTTAACGTCACCCAGATGACCGGTCATGCGCTTACCAGGGAAAACGCGACCTGGATCTTGTGCCATACCGATGGAACCTGGAACATTATGCGAACGCGAGTTACCGTGCGTTGCACGGCCAGAAGCGAAGTGGTAACGTTTGATAACGCCTGCATAGCCTTTACCAATGGTAACGCCTTGCACGTCGATCTTTTGACCGACTTCGAACAGGGAAGCAGCGACAACATCGCCAGCTTTCAGTTCAGCGGCTTTAGCAGCATCGACACGGAACTCTTTCAACAGAGTACCGGCTTCAACACCAGCTTTAGCGTGATGACCAGCAACAGCTTTGGTCACGCGGGAAGCGCGACGTTGACCGAATGCGACCTGAACAGCGGAGTAGCCATCTGTTTCAGGGGTTTTGATTTGCGCAACACGGTTGTTCGATACGTCCAACACGGTGACCGGGATCGAATCCCCTTCATCCGTGAAAATGCGCATCATACCAACCTTGCGACCGAGAAGGCCTAGGCTCATTTTTTCTCCATTCCCACCTGCGATTGGGCGGGGCTTGTTTAACTACAAAGTAACGTAGGACTCAAAAAAAGACGAATCCATACCGAAGCCGGCTAGTATATAGCACAAAAACCCTTGACGCAACAAGTTAACACGAGGTATGTCAAAGTGTTGCGCGACGCCCCTGCGGGAGTTCTCAGCGCGCTTGAAAAACGCTGCCGCAAGGCAACTTGGCGGGCGCAAAGCACGGCGGCATGCGCCCTGGCGGGTGATGACAGAAACACACAAGGCGCGCCATGGCATGCGCGCGCCGCCCTTCCCCTCCCGGACGTGGCGCCCGAAAAAGCTTATTGCTGGCAGTTGATCAGGCAATGCTCGTACAACTCCTCGCAAATGGGGCTGCCGCCAAGGTGCGCCCGGCAATTGGCCACTTTTTGCCCGCACTCGCTATAGCACTGCGTGACATCGCCGGCAGCAAACGCATACGAGGCACTCAGGCCGAGCGCAAACAGGAAAGCCATCGTCTTCTTGATCATATTTCATCTCCGTTTATCAGATGGAAGAACAACCTGAACGACACGCCATCCTCGCACCGCCCGGGCAGACACCGTAGCACCCGCCATTGCTTGAAAAGCAATGCCAATAGAATACCGTAAACAATACCAACCAACTACCAATTTACGGTGCCGTGCTTCCCGCACAACATAAAACGCCAGCCCGGACATATCACCGTTCGGGCTGGCTGGAAGAAGGCACATGGCGCCGGAGTGGCTCTTACTCCTGCGGTGCTCCTTTGCCAATCTGATACCAGTCCACCTTGCGCGTCGCTACCATGATGGCGGCCAGGACGGCAAACAACAGGATGCTGCCCATTACCAGTGCATTGTTTTCCGAGCTTAGCAAGCCGTACAGCGCGCCGTACAGCAGCGTCAGCGCCACGCCGAAGCCGATGCCGCGCCAGGCGTTGTGCAGCACGTGCACCAGATAAAAGCTGGTCAGCACGATACAGGCGGCGCTGGCGATCAGGTAGGCGGCCAGGAAGGAGATATGCTCGGCCAGGCCTACCAGCAGCAGGAAGAAGATCACCAGCGACAAGCCCACCAGCAAATACTGCACCGGGTGGATCGGCAGGCTTTTCAGGATTTCAAAGATGAAGAAGGCGGCAAAGGTCAGCGCCACGAACAGCAAGCCATATTTGGTGGCGCGGTCCGATTGCGAATACACATTCACCGGCTCGATGAAGCCCACGCTGAAGCGGTCCACCTGACCCAGCGGCGCACTGTCGGGCACCTTGAATTCACCCTCGATCGTGCTCAGCTGCGTTTGCGCATTCGTGGCCAGCGAGGAGATATTCCACTCGGCCTGAAAGCCATCGGCGTTGATCTGGCGGTATTTCGGCGATGGCAGGAAGCGCCCGCCAAACTGCGGATGGGGCCAGTTCGACTTGATGCTGATCTGGCTGTTTTTCGCCACCGGCACGAAATGCTGGCGTTCGATGCCATCCAATCCCAGGGCAAAGCTGAATTTTACCTGTTGCGCTTGCGCCAGCGGCATCGCTCCCAGCGGCGCGTGCAGGCCGCTGCGGAAGGCAAACAGGTCGGTGCCCTGTTCGAACTCGATCTGGCGCCCGCCCCAATCGATTTTCGGGATATTGCGGATGCCGCGCACGTCCTCAATCGATAGCGCAATGAAAGGCTGGCCGACGGCAATGCGCGAGTCTGGCGTCTTGCGCGGCAACTGGTCAAGACTCGGCACCGTGAAGTCGCCCCTGAACGCATGCTGGCCGCTGTACACCAGCACCTGGTGGATGCCACGGTAGCGGCGGTCGGTCTCGATGGTGCCTTCCTGCAGCAAAAAGTTCGGGTACACCAACAAGCGACGCTGCACCGTGCGGCGCTGCAACTCCGTGCGCGCAGGCACACTCACTGCCTGTGTCTTGTCATCGCCCTTGCCCACCTCCACGCGCTCTTCATACTGCTCCGTGTAGGGAATCACCAGGATGGGACCGATGATGGTTTGTTCGCGCACCGAATCGGCGGCGATGCTGTTGACAGCTTCCTGGCGGAATTCCATCCGCTCCTTGATCGTTTCCTGAATCATCAGCAAAGGCAGGCCGATCAGCAGCATCAGGCCAAACACGATCAACGCTTTGACGAGTAAAGTTTTTTGCATGGCGCATCCTTGAAGTAAGGACGCCAGTGTAGAAAAATCATATGCGCTGATGATGCGCTGCGTGTGAAGTCTGGAAATAGATGCACGCTAAGCCAGCGGCAGGCACAGGCGTGCGCAGGCGCCACCCTCCGCATGATTGAACACCTCGACCGTGCCACCATGCAGGGAAGCGACCTCGCGCACGAAGGGCAGACCCAGCCCGGTGCTCTTGCCGGCGCTGGGGCGCGGCAAGGAGTAAAAGCGCTCGAAGATACGCTCCAGCGCATACGCGGGGATGCCTGCACCCCGGTCGCGCACGGTAATTTCCACCTGCATGCCCTGGCACCGCGCCGTCAAGTCGATGCAGCTGCCCGGCGGCGCAAAGCCGGCCGCATTGTCGAGCAAGTTACCCAGCGCCTGGCGCAGCAGCAGGGTATCGCCCGCCACGCTCGCCTCGTCGGCCTGTAGTTGCAGGCGCACGCCACGCGCCGCCAGGGTGGCCGCACCATCCTGCGCCACTTGCGCCAGCAATGGCCCCAGCGCGATACGCTCGGGATGCTCCAGGCGCTGCTGCTTTTCCACGCGCACCAGAGCCAGCAGCTTGTCGATCAGTTGCCGCTGGCGCGCATTCTGTTCCAGGATACTGGCCAGAAACTGGCGCCGTTCGGCTGGCGGCATGTCTTCCTGCAGCAGTTCGGCCGACGCCTGGATGGCGGCGATCGGGCTTTTCAACTCATGCGCCAGCGTATGCATCAGCTGCTCCACATATTCCTTGCCTTCCAGGCGCGTGCGCATCGCCTCCAGCGCCCGTCCCAGGGTGCCGATCTCGTTCTTGCCCAGCGCCGGCAGCGCCACCTTGCGACCCGCTTCCACGTCGCCGATGTAACGCATCAGCTTGCCCAGCGCATGGTGCAACCACCAGGCAAATGCCAGGCCGATCAGCAGCGACAACAGCAACAGGATGGCGCCGCGCTGCAATATCTTGCGCTGGCTGCGCTCGACAAAGGCTTGCACGCTGGCATTCGGCTTGGCCACCGTCAGCACGCCGATCACCTCATTGCCGTCGCGAATCGGCGCAGCCACGTGCATCACGGTCGACATTTCGTCATCGGGCCGGCTGCGCGTGCTGCGCGCGCCATACTTGCCCTGCAAGGTGAGATACACGTCATTCCAACGCGAATAATCGCGCCCCACGTCGCGGCCACTGGAATCGAACAGGACGATGCCGTGCCGGTCAGTGATGGTGATACGGTAATCGAGCGTGCGCTTGCGCACGCCATTGATATTGACGTCCACGCCATGGCGCGCATAGTCCTGCATGCGCTCGGCCACGGGCGACTGCGCCAGCGTGCCCGCCTTCAAGTCGGGCGCCACCAGGCTGGCCAGCAGTTGCGAGGTATCGACCAGCGTATCCTCCAGGGTCGAGCGCACGCCCGGCTTGACCTGTTCCATGAAGACATTCAGCAGGAACCAAGCAGCCAGGCCCACGATCAGGAAGTAGCCGAGCAGGATACGCAGGCCGATCTTCATGCGCCGGCCAGGCTGTAGCCGAGGCCACGGTGGGTGTGGATGGGATCAACCTGCGCATCGATGGTGCGCAGCTTGGCGCGCAGCGATTTGACATGCGCGTCGACGGTGCGCTCGAGCGTATCGGGCGCCCCGCTCCACACGCGCTCCATCAGCTGCGCGCGCGACAAGACGTGGCCGGGATGCTCGAGCAAGGCCTTCAGCAGCAGATACTCATAGCGGGTCAGGTCCAGCGGCTGACCATGGAATAACACCCTTGCCTCAAGCGCGCGCAACTCGAAGCGCGCCGGCACCGGCGCACCTGGCGGGACGGCAGCAGCTATCGTCATGCCAGTCTCCGGCGGCTTCTGGACCACGCCTGCGCGACGCAAAATGACACGGATGCGCGCCACCAGTTCGCGCGGCGAAAACGGCTTGGTGACGTAATCATCGGCACCGATTTCCAGGCCGACGATACGGTCGATTTCATCGCTGCGGGCCGTCAGGAAGATCACCGGCACCTCGGAAAACTGGCGCAGCCGGCGGCACACTTCCAGCCCGCTCATGTCTGGCAAGCCCACGTCGAGCACCACCAGCACGGGCAATGGCGCAGCGTCGCCGGGAGTGGGACGCAGCAAGGCCAGGGCCTGTTCGCCCAGCATCACATGGCGCGGCGTAAAGCCGTCCGTGCGCAAGGCATAGGCGATGCTGTCGGCTATCGCCTGTTCATCTTCCACGATCAGGACAGTCTTGGACATGGCGGCGGCACGCATTAATGGACAAGCCCGGAGTATCCCTGAAGCGGGCAAGCGGCGTCAATCGCGCGCCTTGCCGTGCGCTGGCGAAAAGCCGCCCATGCCGAAAAAACTTATAGTATATTTATCACAGCATGACTCCACTGATACACCGTGTCTAACACCCGTACGAGGAGACTATGAAGACCCATACCATCAGCCTGCTATGCGCCGTCAGTCTGTTGGCCGCCTGCGCGGCGCCAGCGACACTCACCACCTCCAACGCACAACACGACGCCTGCAACGCGGCCGAACTCAAAGGCCAGTTTGGCGAAGCGGAACTGGCTTGTGTGCAGGCGCTACGCAGCGCCGAGCAGGCCGGGGCCAGTGCAGACATCCTCTCCCAGCGCCAGTACAACCTGGGCCGCATCAAGCGCTTGCAAGGCAAGAATGCCGAAGCGGAGCAACTTTACCGGCAAGCCCTGGCCACGGAAGAAGCAGCGCAGCCACGCAACGATGCGCGCGTCGGCCGCCGCATGGTGGAACTGGCGTCGGCGCTGGCGGCGCAAGGCAAGTGGCAGGAAGGCACGGGCTATCTGGAACGCGTGCTGCCGTTGTTGCCGCAGCTGTCGCCAGCCTCGCGCACGTATTCGGCAGAAGTGCTGCGCCAGTATGCCAAACAGCTGCAGGGCGGCCCGCAAGCCGCGCTGGGTACGCGCTTCGAGGTGGTGGCGGCCAGCCTGTAGGCGCTCCCGGGCCGGCCTAAGGCTGGGCGACGTGGATGCTGGCCTTGATGTGCTTGAGGTGGGCCACGATGGTGAACGTCATCACCACCAGCAGCGACCATGAGCTCCATTTGCTGACATGCACCGCCGACCAGGCGCCAAGCTGGTTCGGATAGCGCCACACACCCCAGAAAGTGCTGATGTTTTCGGCCAGCCAGATAAAAAAGCCGACCAGCACGAAACCGAGTAGCAGGGGCATGCTGCGGTCGCGGTCGAGCGGGCGGAACACCACGGTGGTGCGCGCGTACAGGCCCAGCGCGCAGGCGGCCAGATACCAGCGATAGTCGCCGATGTAGTGATGGGTGAAGAAGTTGGCGTAGATCAGCAGCGCGATCAGCACCGCCATCCAGTACGGCGGATGGTGACGTATGCGCATATCGAGCAGGCGCCAGGTCTGGATGATGTAGCTGCCGACGGCTGCGTACATAAAGCCGGAAAACAGGGGTACGCCCAGCACCTTGCTGTAGGCGAAGTCGGGATAGCTCCACGACTGGATCGTCCCCGATACCTTGAACACCTCCAGCGCAAAGCCGACAGCATGAAACAGACAGATGGCTTTCAACTCATCCCACGTTTCCAGTCCGCTCCAGAGCATCGCGCCCTGGATCGCCAGCGCCACCAGCAGCAGCACGTCATAGCGCGGCAGGCCGAACAAGCCGGCGCGTGGCACCAGGAACACGGCAGCAAAAAACAGCCCCACGAACAGGCACGACCTCGCCTCCTTAATGCCGAAATACAGGAATTCGGTCAGGAAACGCGGCCAGCCGCGCAAGCGGCTACGGGGCGCGGCATTTAACAGGTGAGTATCGAGGGCATTGAGCATGCAGCAACTTTATCGAGCGGCCGCAACACTGTAAAGCGATTTTGCACGCGTACGGCGAAGCCGCCCATGCTAGCCATGCACCAATAGCAATGGGGCCGGGCGCACTCACGATTGTGAGCAGGCCCGGCCCCATCATCAGGCAGCGGGACACCCCGCCGGCCTGGAACAGCTGTCAACACCTGATGCTACGGTATTGTCAGCCGCCCTTGAAACTCTTATTGCAGTTTGATTTCAACATCAACACCAGCTGGCAGGTCCAGCTTCATCAGCGCGTCAACGGTTTTGTCCGTTGGGTCAACGATGTCCATCAGGCGTTGGTGCGTACGGATCTCGAACTGATCGCGCGAAGTTTTGTTGACGTGCGGGGAACGCAGCACATCGAAACGTTGAATACGGGTAGGCAGTGGTACTGGGCCTTTGACGACAGCGCCGGTGCGCTTCGCGGTTTCAACGATTTCCAGAGCGGACTGGTCGATCAATTTGTAATCGAAAGCCTTCAGGCGGATACGGATTTTTTGGTTTGGTGCCGACATGATATTTCCTTAAAAGAACGAACCGCGCGGTCTGCACGGCAATGAGGTCATACGGGAATTTCTGACGCAACAACCGTCAGGGTCGACATGATAGCACCAAAATGCTTGCCAACCCCGGCAGTTGAATAAAAAGAAGGGCGCCGGGCGACGACGCGTCTTCTTTTATGCAGGCTTAAGAATTAGGCCAGGATTTTTGCAACAACACCAGCGCCGACGGTACGACCGCCTTCACGGATAGCGAAGCGCAGGCCTTCTTCCATCGCGATCGGGTTGATCAGCTTGACGGTGATCGACACGTTATCGCCTGGCATGACCATTTCTTTGTCTGCTGGCAACTCGATCGAACCAGTCACGTCCGTCGTGCGGAAGTAGAACTGTGGACGATAGTTGTTGAAGAATGGCGTATGACGGCCGCCTTCGTCTTTCGACAGAACATAGATCTCGCCGGTGAAGTGGGCGTGTGGCTTGATCGAGCCTGGCTTTGCCAGAACTTGACCACGTTGCACGTCTTCACGCTTGGTGCCGCGCAGCAGCAGGCCAACGTTGTCGCCTGCTTGACCTTGGTCCAGCAGCTTGCGGAACATTTCCACGCCGGTGCAAGTCGTTTTGACGGTATCGATAATACCAACGATTTCGATCTCTTCGCCGACTTTAACAATGCCGCGCTCGATACGACCGGTCACAACGGTACCGCGACCCGAGATCGAGAACACGTCTTCCACTGGCATCAGGAAGGCACCATCAACAGCGCGCTCTGGCGTTGGGATGTACGAATCGAGGGCATCGGCCAGACGCAACACTGCATCCACGCCCATTTCGCCTTCTTTGCCTTCCAGCGCCATACGTGCCGAACCTTTGAT
>NZ_JAFCWA010000009.1:0-292576 GCF_049897325.1 Janthinobacterium sp. DSP2-3-3
CCGTCCATCTGCGCAGCACCGGTAATCATGTTTTTGATGTAATCGGCGTGGCCTGGGCAGTCAACGTGCGCGTAGTGACGCGCTGCCGTTTCGTACTCGACGTGAGCGGTGTTAATCGTGATACCGCGCGCTTTTTCTTCTGGTGCCGCATCGATCTGGTCGTATGCTTTAGCTTCGCCGCCGAATTTCTTCGACAGAACCGTTGCGATTGCAGCGGTCAGCGTGGTTTTACCGTGGTCGACGTGGCCGATGGTGCCGACGTTGACGTGCGGCTTGGTCCGTTCGAATTTACCTTTTGCCATTTTGAACTCCTAATGATTTGATTAGATTGCTCAGGCACACGCCCGACGGTCTGGTTTGAATTGCTTCTGTGCTGCCTGCTGCGAATTCTGGTGCCCTTGACGTGGATCGAACACGTGGCCTCTCCCTTACCAAGGGAGTGCTCTACCACTGAGCTACAAGGGCTGTAATTTGTTGCATGCGATGCATCAAGCATCTGAACGGAAACTGGAGCGGGTGAAGGGAATCGAACCCTCGTCGTAAGCTTGGAAGGCTTCTGCTCTACCATTGAGCTACACCCGCGAGGTATCGTTCACTTTATCTTCACTTACTTGCTATTACTTTGCTACTACCCAGTTTTCCTTGCAAAAACTTGGTGGAGGGGGCTGGATTCGAACCAGCGTACTCATAGAGAACAGATTTACAGTCTGTCGCCTTTAACCACTCGGCCACCCCTCCGCGGGAACCGCAGAGTATGAAGCATCTACTCACAACTGTCAACCTTATTTACTGATGCCTGACTGCTGCATTTGCGTATAAAGAAGAAGTTGGCTGCTTCGGGGCGTGATTATAAGCTCCCGATTTGAGAATGTGCAAGGGTTGGCGCGAAAAAGTCGACTTTTTTCGCATTTTTTTTATCGCCCCTGCCGGCAAGCCGCATTTCTCCGTCATTCACCCCGCATTTTTCCTGTTTACCGGGCGTCAGGCGGATGCATCCAGGCGTTGCCAAGGGGCTTATATTTACGCAACAACTGCTGATGCAGGCCGGACAGCACGGGCAATTTGGGGTTGCGCGGATCCAGGCGGCGTACACCGGCAATAAACGTCAGCGCCTGCTGCCCCATGCGTTCATCCCAGCCTTCGTGTTCCAGGCATTTCAGTACCGCCACGGCCGCATTGAACACCACTTGCGGATTGTCGGGCAGGCGCGTGACGGCTTCACCCATCAGATCGACGGCACCGCGGAAATCGCCTTCTCCCGCCTTGGCGGCGCCGGCCGCCACCATGTCGGCCACTTCCTGGCGGCTTTGCCGCGCCAGCGCCTTGGCCAGCTCCTCGCGCCCCGCCTGCTCGAACACGGCCATGGCGCGCGTCATGGCGGCGCTGTCGGGCGCATTGCGCATGACTTCGCGCATCACCTCGGCCGCGCCGTCTTCACGCCCATGCGCCAGGCAATGGCGCGCCAGTTCCGTCTTGAGCATGTTCGAGCCGCCCACGCTGTGGCGGTTGGCGGTCAGGGCGGCGTCGAGCGACTGCTGCAGCCGCTCCTCGTTGCCTGTATGCGCATGCAGCATGGCGCTGCACAGGGCGCTGCACAGTTCCGTATTCTTTTGCCCGCCCATCGACTTGTCGAGGTCACGGATCACGGCACCCACCTGCAGCGGGTCGCCCTTGCGCACCAGGGTCTGCACCAGGCGCACATGGTCTTCCGGGTCGCGGAATTCCGAATACTTGGCTTTGCTGACCACCAGCCTCAGGGCTTTTTCCGCCATCTCGACATCGTCGGCCGCCAGGGCCGCCTCGCCCAGGCGGCGCAAGCGGCGCACGGCATGCGGCGACAGGGCCACCGCCTCGCTCAGGGCTGCCTGCGCCAGTGCCGGCTTGCCTTGCGCCAAATGCGTGCGCGCCAGCCAGTCATACGCGTCGAGAAAACGCTTGTTGTTTTCCAGCAGCCCTTCCAACGTGCCCTGCGCCGCTTCGTACTCGCCCAACAGGAACTGCGTCTTGGCTTGCCCCAGGCGCGCCCAGCCGATGGCCTTGGCGTCGTACAGGGCTGCGTAGATCGGCTCAGCGTCGGCCGCCTCGCCCAGCAGCAAATGCAATTCCGCGCGCAGGCGCAGGAAATCGGTGGCGTAGCGGGGATACAGGCTGGCGCCCTCGGCGCAGGCGGCAATCGCCGCGCGCTCATTGCCCACGTCGATCAACTCATACACGGGCACGAAGGCATTGCGCTTGTCCAGCGCGCGACCGATACGCTCCAGCATGTTGTCAGCGGTAAATGGCTTGAGGATGTAGTCGGTGGGTAACAGTTCGACAGCGCTGACCACCTTGGCGAAGCTGCCTTCCCCCGTGACCATGAAAAACATGGTCGACGCGTGCATTAATTTGTGGTGGCGCAAGTCTTCCAGCATCTGCTGGCCATCCTGCCCGCCGTCGAGATCGTATTCGCACAAGATCAAATCATACGATTTGCTGCCCAGCATGCGGATCGCCTGGCCCGAGCTGGCCGCGTCATCGATCTTCGCCAGGCCGCACAGGTTGAGCATATTGTGCAGGCTGGCGCGCATGCCCGGATGCGGCTCGATGATCAGTGCGCTAAGGCCCTTGAGTTCTTTCATGTCGTAATGTCCGAAAACTCTGCGGCGCGCCACACTGGTGCGTGGCGCCGGCCAGCATGAGGCAGCCGAGTATATGACGGCGCCGCCCGCAAGGGAATGGTGTCGTGCCAAAAAACGCCAAGGAAGTTGGCAAGGAAGTTGCAACTCAAGCGGTGGCGCGCTCCGGATGCCACAGTTGCGGCGCGTAGTCGATCAGGTCCAGCAGCGCCGTCACCACTTCCGGATCGAACTGGCTGCCGCTGCGCTGTTCGATGTATTCGCGCACCTGCGGATACGGCCACGGCTCCTTGTAGGGCCGCTCGTGCAGCAAAGCATCGAAGACGTCGACCACGGCAACGATGCGCGCAGCCACGGGAATGGCGCGCCCCTTGATGCCATTCGGATAGCCGGCGCCATCGAAATGCTCGTGGTGGCCGCCGGCGATTTGCGCACCATACGTGAGGTAGCTATCGCCGTCGACCATGTTGGCAGCCCGCTCGAGGATGGTGCGCCCGACGCTGGCATGCAGCTGCATCTGCGTCCGCTCCTCGTCGGTATGCTTGCCCGGTTTCAGCAGCACGGCGTCCGGCGTGGCCACCTTGCCCACGTCGTGCAAGATGCTGGCCAGGCCGATCATGTCGAGCAGTTGCGGCGTGAGCTCGTCCGGGTACACGCCGCGCTGCTGCATGCGTCGGGCGATGGCGTCAGACAATTGCTGCACCCGCCGCACATGGCCGCCCGTGTTGCTGTCGCGGAATTCGGCCAGGTCGGCCAGCGCCACCACGGTCGCTTCCTGCGCCTTGCGCAGCTGGCCGAACATGTACAGGTTGTCAAAGGCGGCGGCGATGCGTTGGCAAAACACTTCCAGCAAATCGCGCTGGATCTGCGCCAGCGGCCACGGCGGCGTGACGGAGATGGCCAGCTCGCGGTTGCCTTCCGTGTGGATGAACAGCACATTGGCCGGATGCTCGAACTGGCTGCGCTTTTCCGCAAACGCCTTGGCGATCGTAGGGGTGAGCGCATGGTCGGCCGGCAGGGCTTCCGACTCGGCCAACATGGCATAGCTGCCCGTGGCGGCGACCACCTCGGGCCGCCCGGCGCCACCCTGCATCAGACACAGCACGCCGTCGGCACCCACGTCGAGGATGGCGCTGACCTGGTTCAGCACGCCGGAAGCGAATTCGCGCAGCGAATGGATCTGGTACAGATTGGTGGCGCCGGCAAGTATCTTGCCCAGGCCGATGCGACTGCGCTCGAGCATCATCAGGCTCTCGTAGGCGCGCAGGGCCGAGATGACGGTGGTAAACAGCTTTTGCGTCGTCAGTTCCGTCTTGGCCTTGTAATCGTTGATGTCGTATTCGATGATGACGCGCTGTTCGGGTGCCTGGCCCGGCTGGCCCGTGCGCAGCACGACGCGCACGATGGAGTTGTTCAGGTCGGCGCGGATGCGCTTGGCCAGGATCAGGCCTGCGTCATCCGTTTCCATCACCACGTCGAGCAGCACCAGCGCGATATCGGGCGTGTCGCGCAGGATGTCATACGCTTCGCGGCCGCTGTAGGCGGAAAACAGTTCTAGTTCGCGCCCCTTGAAGCTGACATTGCGCAGCGCCAGCCGCGTGACCGCATGCACATCCACATCATCATCGACGATCAAGACACGCCACAGGCGCTGGTCGGGCGCGGCCAGCCCGGCAGGACTGGCCACCGGCTCATCCTCGTCGAGCAGCCAGTTATCATCTGCATCGGCTTTGAGGTCGGTCATGAATACTCCTAATGGATAAGTTCGATGTGGACGCTGCGTTGAGGCATAGCAAGCATAATCAGATTAGATGCTGCTTACAACAGGATTCTGCGTACCGCCTTCGCCAGCGGCCGGCGCTGGCACCGATGCACCGCCGCGCGTGGTGCCGCCACAATTGTCCTGGCCCGGCCCGACTGCCTGGTAGCGCACTTCATACTTGCCTGCGCTGAGCTGTTCCACCAGCAGCTTGTCGTTGGCGAGGATATACAGGTAGCGCACGTTCGAGCGCCGCTCCGTGTCATACAGTTTGACGAACACGGGCGCGGCATTATTGCTGTTGTCGATGCTGACGGCCAGCTCCTCACCCTTGTTACTGATCGGAAATCCATCGACATAGCCGGAATGCACTGGCCAGGGTTCGCCGTTCGGCGCCACCAGCGATGCGGATTCTGCCTTGCCTGCGCCATCGCAGGCAGGCTGGATGGCTTTCAGACTCAGCTGGGAAACGGCCAGCACACGGATCTCGGGCGTCTTCGCTTCATGGGGTTCCGGTGCATATGGCTTGCCCACCGCCCAACTGTCGACTGCCACGGTCTCGTCTTTCGATGGCGGCGGCGCGGCAGTGGCCGCTGACGTGGCCGCTTCTGCATGGAGTTTGGCGCCATCGCGGGCCAGCCCGCTCCAGGCCGATGCCAGTGCGGCCGGCACGGGCTGGGAGGTATCGAGCATCAGCAAGGCGCCCAGCCAGCCCAGCAACAGGCAGACAAACAGGCTCAGCCACCAACGCCAGTTGCGCCAGACGGGCTGCAGGCCGCGCCGCGGCTGGCCCTTTGGTGGCGGCACGTCCTGCGCCCAGGCGTGTTCATGCGATTGGGCATGACCTTTCGCGCGGCCATCGCGGCTCTTGCCCTCTTCCTGGTGGGTGCTTTCCAGCCATTCGATTTCCCACTCCTCGGCAGCGATCCACTCGTCGTGTTCCCTGCGACGTTGTGGATCGGACAAGGTGCCATAGGCGCTGTTGAGGATCGCCATGATGCGGGCGGCCTTTTCGTCGCCGGGATTCTTGTCCGGGTGGTATTTCTGGCTGAGGGCTTTGTACGCGGCACGTATGACTTCCTGCGGCGCCAGGCGCGCCACTTTCAGGTTGTCATAGTGTGTATGTATCTTTCCCATCGTTCTATCTTGAAATCGGTGCGCGGCGACGGGTTCTTGCAGGATGGAACCGTGCTGTGTCGGTCATCATAAACGATATGACAAGATAATAACCACCGGCGGAGAGGAAATTGCAGGGCGAGACTGCCCTGCCTTGATATTGCAGTGCTTACAAGCGATGACTGCGGTCAGCGGACAACAGGGCTTCCGGCAACTCCACGCGGTGCCCCACCGCCAGCACCTTGAACAATTCCCCCATCTCGGCCGGCGACACCAGCTTTTGTACGGCGCTGGCCTGCGGCAAGTACGTTTTGACCTGCTCCGGATCGGTGCGCAGCAGCAAGTCGCCGATGCCAGCGCCCAGCAGGAAGGACGCCTGGTTCATGTACGCGAGCACATCGAGACCCGCATCCTGCGCCGCCACCGCCATGGCCGTGAAGTCGACGTGGGCCGTGATGTCTTGCAAGCCGGGCAGATAAAACGGCTCCGCATGGGCGTGGTGGCGGTAATGGCACATCAGGGTGCCCGTGGCGCGCAAGTCCAGGTAATATTCATGCGCCGGGAAGCCATAATCGAACAGCACGGCCGCGCCACCCTTGCCATTGGTCAGCATGCGCGCCAGCGAGCGCATGAAGCCGCAGGCGACGCCGTGGATTTCGCTGACATAGCCGACCGGCAAGGCATCAGCCTCAGGCACCTGGGCGGCGATCTGCGCGGCCACGTCGGCACCGGCCAGGCGCTCGACAAACACGAACTGGCCATCGGCAATGCTGACATCGAGTTCGCACCAGCCGGCGGGCGTCTTGCTAATCAGGTTGACGGGCATGGCGTCCAACACTTCATTGCCGAACACGGCGCCTTCGAAACTGTCGGGAAAGCCGTCGAGCCACACCACTTGCGGGAAACTGGCCAGCGCCAGCTCCTGGCGCGCGCGCAATTCGCCGGACAATTCGACGATCGCATACTGTTCGACAGGGATGCCGGCGCTGGCCGCTTCCGTCAGGATATCGCAGGCCAGCTTGCCCGTGCCGGCGCCGAATTCGAGGATGCGCGGGGCCGTTTGCGCCATAATAGCGGCTGCCACATGGGCCAGCGTGGCGCCGAACAGGGGCGAAATCTCCGGCGCGGTTGTAAAATCGCCATCTTTGCCCAGCTTCGCGGCGCCGCCGCTGTAATAGCCGAGGTCAGGCGCATACAGCGCCAGCTCCATGAAGCGGACAAAGGGAATGGCGCCGTCATTGCGCGCGATTTCGGCGGCAATCTGGTGCTGCAAGGCATGGGACGCGGCCAGCGCGTCGCTATCGGGTGCGGGAAGAGACATTCCCGCATTGTAGCGAATCGGCGGGCCACGGCGCCAGTGTCGGCTATGAAGGCCATGGTGGCCAGGCGCACTTCACACTCAAGCACAGTAAATAAAGACATGACTCCAGCATCGACACTGCCACACAGCACTCACCGAGTCGCCCTCGTCACGGGCGCGGCGCGCCGCATCGGCCGCGCCATCGCGCTGGGCCTGGCGCGCGACGGCTGGGATATCGCCGTGCACTACCGCAACTCGCACGAGGAAGCGCTCAGCCTGGTGGCGGAAATCGCTGCGCTGGGCCGCCGCGCGCAAGCGTTCCCCTGCGACCTGGCGCGGGAAGACGCCGTGCGCCAGCTGTTGCCGCAAGCACAGGCGGCGCTGGGACCGGTCACTTGCGTGGTCAACAACGCCTCGTTGTTTGAATACGACAATGCCGGCGATTTTTCCGTCGCCGCGCTCGACGCCCACATGCACACCAACCTGGCCGCCCCCATCCTGCTGGCGCAAGCCTTGTACCAGGCCACCCCAAGCGGCGGGCAAGCCGTGGTCATCAACTTGCTGGATCAAAAACTGTACAATCTCAATCCTGATTTTTTATCGTACACCCTGTCCAAGGCGGCGCTGCTGTCGGCGACTACCATGCTGGCCCAGGCGCTGGCGCCGAAAGTGCGCGTGGTGGGCATCGCCCCCGGCATCACCATGGTTTCCGGCGAGCAGACGGAAGCGAACTTTGCCAAGGCGCATGAAAACACGCCGCTGGGACGCTCCAGCACGCCCGAGGATGTGGCCGACTGCGTCTGTTACGTGGCCGGCGCGCGCGCGCTGACGGGCACGACCCTGCTGGTCGATGGCGGTCAGCATTTGATCGGCTTGCCGCGCGACGTCATGTTTTTGACCAAATAATCAGTAGCCATACCAAACAACCAGCATTCCAGCATCCCCTAAAAGGTAAAACTATGTCGTCCGCCCTGTCCCACCCTCGCCTGGCCGATTGCCGCCGCCTGTTCCTGCGCAATTACGAAGTCCTCATCAACATCGGTGTCTATGACTTCGAGAAAAAGGGCGAGCAGCGCGTCCTCATCAACGTCGACCTGTACATTCCCCTGGCCCTGTCGACGCCGAAGGATGACCAGCTGGACGAGGTGGTCGATTACGACTTCATGCGCGAAACCATCGCCAAACGCATGGCGCAAGGCCACGTGCAGCTGCAGGAAAGCCTGGTCGACGACGTGCTCGCTGCCATGCTGGCGCACCCGCGCGTGCGCGCCGCGCGCGTGTCGAGCATGAAACCGGACGTGTATCCCGACTGCGAAGGCGTGGGCGTGGAAGTATTCAAGATCAAGGATGAAGCATGAGCAACATGAACAACAACGCAGTGATGGAAACGACGACAACGGCCGTGGAATTCCCGGCCAACGTGGAAGCGCAGAAACTGGCGCGCAAGAAGGCGGAAAAGATCGCCCTGGAAAACAACAAGCTGCACAAGCGCTTGTGCCGCCTGGTGGGGCAAGCCATCGGCGATTTTAATATGATTGAAGACGGCGACAAGGTGATGGTGTGCCTGTCCGGCGGCAAGGATAGCTACGCGCTGCTGGACATCCTGATGACCTTGCGCGAACGCGCACCGATACACTTCGATATCGTCGCCGTCAACCTGGACCAGAAGCAGCCGAACTTCCCGCCGGAAATCCTGCCCGCCTACCTGACGGAACTGGGCGTGGCCTTCCACATCGAAAACCAGGATACCTACAGCATCGTCAAGCGCCTGATCCCGGAAGGCAAGACGACTTGCTCGCTGTGCTCGCGCCTGCGCCGCGGCATCCTGTACCGCGTGGCCGACGAGCTGGGCGCCAACAAGATTGCCCTGGGCCACCACCGCGATGACATCCTGGAAACGTTCTTCCTGAATATGTTCTTCGGCGGCAAACTGAAAGGCATGCCAGCCAAGTTGCAATCGGACGACGGCAAGCACATCGTCATCCGCCCGATGGCCTATGTGAAGGAAGAAGACACGCAGCGCTATGCGGAAGTCAAAGGCTTCCCCATCATTCCATGCGACCTGTGCGGTTCGCAGGAAAACCTGCAGCGCAAGCAGATCAAGGGCCTGATGCGCGAATGGGACAAGAAATTCCCCGGCCGCGTGGAAAGCATCTTCTCGTCCCTGTCAAACGTGGCGCCATCGCACCTGATGGACCCGAAACTGTTCGGCTTCAAAGATTTGAAGGCCGATGGCATGGCCAACCCCATGGGCGACATCGCCTTCGATGAAGAGCCGTGCTCGACGCCGACGACGTTCGGTACCATCGCGCTGCAGCAAGGCTGACATTGAGGCACGGCGCCATCATGGCGATGGCGCCATCGCCTGTCCTAATTTAAAACGCTTCCCAGTCGTCGCCGGCCAGCGCTTTCGCGGGCGCAGGTGGCTTCGCCTTGACGGCTATGCTGCGCGCTGCAACACGCGGCGCCGGCGCAGGGCGCGCCACTGCTGGCTGTGGTGCCGGGCGGCGCAGCAAGCCTGGCTGTTCACGCAACTTGAATACGCTGACCACTTGCGCCAGGCCGTGCGCCTGCTCTTGCAGCGAACCGGCGGCCGCTGCCGCCTCTTCCACCAGCGCCGCATTTTGCTGGGTCACCTGGTCCATCTGCGTGATGGCCTGGTTGACTTGCTCGATGCCGTGCGTCTGCTCCTGGCTGGCACTGGAAATCTCGCCGATGATATCGGTCACGCGCTTGACGCTGGAGACCACTTCATCCATCGTCGCGCCAGCCTGGTCGACCAACTTGGCGCCCATGCCCACCTTGCTGACGGAATCGTCGATCAAGCCCTTGATTTCCTTGGCCGCCTGGCTTGACCTCTGCGCCAGGTTGCGCACTTCGGACGCCACCACCGCAAAGCCGCGCCCCTGCTCGCCGGCCCGCGCCGCTTCCACCGCTGCATTAAGCGCCAGGATATTCGTCTGGAAGGCGATACCGTCGATGACGCTGATGATGTCGACGATCTTGCGCGACGACTCGTTGATCGAGCCCATGGTCGCCACCACTTCGGCCACCACCGAGCCGCCGCGGCTGGCGATGCCGGCCGCCGTGATCGCCAACTGGTTGGCCTGGCGCGCATTGTCCGCGTTCTGCTTGACGGTGCTGGTCAGTTCTTCCATCGACGACGCCGTTTCTTCCAGCGAACCGGCCTGCTGTTCCGTGCGCGATGACAGGTCCAGGTTACCGGCGGCGATTTCCGACGATGCCGTGGCGATGCTGTCCGTGCCGCTGCGCACTTGGCTGACGATGCTGACCAGGTTGTTGTTCATATTGCCCAGGGCCGTGAGCAGCGCACCCATTTCATCCTTTGCCGTCGTAGCAACGGTCTGCGTGAGGTCGCCGGCAGCCACCGTTTCGGCCAGCGCCAGCGCCTGGCGCAGCGGACGCATGATGCCCGTCGTCAGCAGCCACGAGCACAATACGCCGAACGCTACCGCAAACAGGGTCAGCAGGCTGATGACGGTAGTGTCATGCACGGCGGAGGCATCGATCTGCTTGGCCGTCGCATCGATGCTTTCGCGCTGCAAGGTCACCAGTTCCTGCAGCAAATCCTGGTAAACCTGGGCGGCCGGCGTGAACGCACTGTCGAGGATTTTCGCCGCGCCTTCCACGTCGCCATCGGCCTTGGCCTTGACGGCGCCGTCGCGCGAGGCGCTGTATACCTTGCGCTGCTCAAGGATCTTGGCGAACAGGGCTTTTTCCTTGTCGCCCGCGACCAGCGGCTCGATCTGCTTGAGCAATTCGGCCGCCTTCTTCACCGAGGCGGCCGAGTCTTCCTTGAAATACGGTCCCAGCGCCGGGTCGCTGCTCTTGACGATGGCGGCCGTGCGGCGGATCGAGGCAAAGTTCAAGCCATACCAGTCGGTAATCAGGCGTTCCTTGGTCAGAGGTTCGGCCATCATGGCGCGCGTCGACGTCGCCACCTCATTCAGGCGCCACACGCCCACAGTAGCGATCAGAACGGTCATTGCCAGGATCAGGACAAAGCCGATGCTTAGGCGCTTGCCGATCTTGATATTTGCGATAAAGCCCATGGTGTCTTTTCTCTAAGTAAGTGCATCGAAGATATATTTAATTCCATATGGAATTTAATATATTGCAGATTATACATTATTGAAATATATGTAGCTGATTTATTGATTTTGGGAAATGTTTCTGTTAAGTTAAAAATCTCCTCTGCAACTACAGGCGCGCCGTGCGTATCCGCCCGTCTGTCTCTCAAAGAAATCTATGAAATTTTCCGCATTGCCCCTGAAACAAATTACCCTCGCCGCCACCCTCGTCTGTGCCGGCAGCGCCCAGGGCGCAGCCCTGCCGCACGCCATCGCGGCCCAGCTCGCGGCCAACTACCCGGCCGTCGAAAGCTTGTACCTGGATTTGCACCGCCACCCGGAGCTGGCGTTCCAGGAAGTTCAAACGGCAAAGAAGCTGGCCGACAAGGTCAAGGCGCTCGGTTTTGACGTGACCACCGGCGTCGGCGGCACGGGCGTTGTCGCCATCCTGCGCAACGGCCCCGGCCCCGTCGTCATGCTGCGCACGGAAATCGACGCTCTGCCCGTGCTGGAAAAAACCGGCCTGCCGTTTGCCAGCAGCGCGGTCGCCAAGAACGCGGCCGGCGAAAGCGTGCCCGTGATGCATGCCTGCGGCCACGATGTGCACATGTCGGCCTGGTATGGCAGCGCCAAGCTGATGGCCGACAACCGCCAGCAATGGAGCGGCACCTTGATGCTGGTGGGTCAGCCGGCCGAGGAACCGCTGCTGGGCGCGGCCGCCATGTTGAAGGACGGCTTGTTTACGCGCTTCCCGAAACCGGACTACGCGCTGTCCTTCCACGATGAAGCCACGCTGCCATCGGGCACCGTCGGCTACCATGCCGGCTACTTCCGCGCCGCCGCCGACACCATCAGCATCACCGTGTATGGCCAGGGTGGCCACGGCGCCGCACCGCACGACACGCGCGACCCCGTCGTGATGGCCGCGCGCATCGTGCTGGCACTGCAAACGCTGGTCTCGCGCGAAAACAATCCGATGGACCCCGTTGTCATCACGGTAGGCAGCATCCATGGCGGCACGCAGGCCAACATCGTGCCCGACCAGGTCGCCATGCAACTGACAGTGCGTACCTTCAAGGATGCCGTGCGCAAGCGCGTGCTGGCCAGCATCGCGCGCGAAGTCAAGGGCGAGGCGTTTGCCGCCGGTGCGCCGAAAGAGCCGCTGGTGGAGATTCGCCCCGGCACGGACGCCGTCTACAACGACCCGGAACTGACCCAGCGCATGGTGTCTACCCTGCAAAAATCGCTGGGCGCGGCCAACGTGACGGAAATGCCGGCCAAGATGACATCGGAAGACTTCGCCAACTACGGCCAGGCCGGCGTGAAGGCGGTGCTGCTGCATATCGGCGCGGTGGAGCCAGGCAAGCTGGCGGCCGCCAAGGCCAGCGGCAAACCGCTGGCCGGCCCGCACTCGCCGCAATGGGCGCCCGAGTACCAGCCGACCATCAAGGCGGCGATCACGGCGGAAACGTCGATCCTGCTCGACTTGCTGGGCAAGAAACAGTAAGCAGGCAGCTGCATCCGGGGGAGCTTCCTCTCCCGGTTCGTCTCCCATTCCCGTCAGGTTGGTCGGATAGCCACTTCGTGTAAATGCCAGCTATCTGCCGCAAAACAATACCAGGCGATGGTGGCGCGCATGAACGCCATCATGGACCAAATCGAGGCGATCGAAAGCCGCCGGGGGAAATAAAACCCCAGGCAAAGGCCGGGGACTCGGCGTCCCCGTCAGACCCGAGGCTCTGCCCCCGGAGTTTCCGCTTCCGCCGCCGCAAACGCGGCCGCATCGCTCTCGAACATGTCTTCCAGCTCCTCGCGTGCCTGGCGCGTGAGCGACATGACTTTTTGCTGGTCCTGGAAGTGCGGCGCCACTTCCAGCAGGGTCTTCAGGTTATGCCGGCCAAAGATGCCGGCGGCGCGCTGCGCCCGTTCCGCGCTGTAGCCCACCTGCAGCAAGGTCTGCTCGCCCAGCAGCAGCGCCGCGGCGAAGGTCTCGCGCTCGATCAGGGTCACGCCGCGCTTCATCAATTCATAGTAATGCGTGACATTGCGCGCGCGCGCCAATATCGTCAGTTCGGGCAGGCGCAGGCGCACGGCGTCGACCAGGGCCAGGCTGTCGTCCACATTGTCGATGGCGATCACCAGCGCCTTCGCCTTCTCGATGCCCGCCGCCACCAGCAGGTCCACGCGCGTGGCGTCGCCATAAAACACCTTGAAGCCGAACTTGCGCAGCAGCTCGATCTGGTCCGGGTCGTGGTCGAGCACCGTCACGCCGATCTTGTTGGCTGCCAGCAGGCGGCCGATGATCTGGCCGAAGCGGCCAAAGCCGGCGATAACGATGGGGTTGTCCTGCGCCTCGATATGGTCGTCGGGGCGGCGCTTCTTTTCGCCTTGCAGGCGCGGCGCGACGAATTTGTCGTGCAACAGCAGCAGCAAGGGCGTAGCCACCATCGACAGGGTCACCACCACGACCAGCAGCGCGGCCGTCTGCGGCGCAAAGACATGCGCCGCCTCGGCGGCGGCAAACACGACGAAGGCGAATTCGCCCCCTTGCGACAGCAGCAACGCGAAGAACAGCTGCTGGCCGCGGGGAATGTCGACAAACTTCGACAGGCCATACAGCAAGGCGATCTTGACCGCCAACAGACCGGCCACCAGCGCCAGTATCAGCAGCGGCTGGGCGCGCAGCACGCCGAAATCGACGGACATGCCCACGGCGATGAAGAACAGACCCAAGAGCAGCCCCTTGAACGGTTCCAGGTCGCTGATCAACTCATGCCGGTATTCGGAATCGGCCAGCAGCACGCCCGCCATGAAGGTTCCCAGCGCCATCGACAAGCCCACCGATTCCATCAGCACGCAGATGGCGATCACCAGCAGCAGGGCAAAGGCCGTGAAGATTTCGCGCAAGTCCGTCTTGGCGATGAAGCGCAGGATGGGGTTGACGAGAAAGCGCCCGCCGATCACCAGCGCCGCCAGCACGGCGGCCAGCTTGGCCACGCGCAGCCAGCCCGGTTCACCGCTATGCGTGACCAGCCCGCCCAAGAGCGGCACCAGCGCGATCATGGGAATGGCGGCGATATCCTGGAACAGCAAAATCGAAAAGCCGGCGGAACCGGCCGGCGTGCTCATCAGTTTTCGTTCACCCAGGGTGGCCAGCACGATGGCCGTCGATGACAGCGATAGCCCCAGCGCGCCCACCAGCGCCGTGCGCCAGTCCACGCCGAACGCCATGGCGGCTGCGCATAGTCCCGCGCTGACGACGCCCACCTGCGCCCCGCCCCAGCCGAAAATGGGGCGGCGCAACAGCCACAATCGTTTGGGTTCGAGCTCCAGGCCGATCAGGAACAACAGCAGCACCACGCCGAATTCGGAAAAGCTGAGGATCACCTCGACATTCTTGATCAGGCCCAGGCCCCAGGGGCCGATGACGACGCCAGCCACCAGGTAGCCCAGCACGGCGCCCATGCCCAGGCGCTTGGCCAGCGGCACCATGATGATGGCGGCCACCAGGTAAAACAGTATGTTGATGAGAAAGCTGTGGTGTTCCATGCGGATTCAGGGCAGATATGTGGATGAAACGACATCATGCCTGAAGTGACGCACCAGCATGAATTTGCTGCCGCGCCAGGCCGGCTATTTACGCGCGGCCACCCGCAGCCGCAGCGCGTCGAACATTTTTCGGGATGCTGTCACGGCTCATGCTGTCGACGATCCAGCGAGGCGCCGCCGCCCGCTGCCGTCACCTTGATCTTGTCCACGTTGGGCATGAATTGCGGATAGCCGGCAAAATCCTGGATGGCCGCGCAGACGGTGGCCACGCTGGCCGGCATGCTGGTCGTGGCGGCAAAGGTCTTGCCGGGCATGCCAGCTTTGCTGACATCGCGCAAATCCAGCGCAGGCGTGTGGTCAGCGGATAACAAGCGGAACAGGCGGCCAATGCGAACAGCAAGGTCTTCATGGCTTTTCCCCGTCGATCTGCGCGCGCAGTGCTGCCACATCGACGCGCTTGAGGTAGCTTTCGATATTTTTCCACACGGCGTGGTAGCCGTAACCGCCATGTTTCAGCTCATCGATCGCCTTCTCGCGCGGCCAGCCCTGGTACAGCATGCGGTATATGGCGGCCATCATGCCCGTGCGGTCGGCGCCATGCAGGCAGTGCAGCAGCACGGGACCTTGCTGTTCGGCGCTACGGATACTGCGCATGGTTTCGATCACATGGCGATCGCGGATGGCCCAGGTATTGATGGGAATGCGGACAGCGCGGATGCCGCTGCCTTCCAGAACCTGCGTATCGGAGTGGAAAGAGCGCAGACTGATCACCGTCTTCACGCCCAGTGCCTGCAGTTGGGCCACGTCGGTACTGTCCAGCTTTGCGCTGCGGTACAGGACGGGCGTGACCTGGTGCAGATTCGACACCTGCGGCAGCGGTGTGGCCCACGCGGTATTGCGCTCCGGTGACAGCGGCGCCTGCGCGTCGGCGGAACTGGCCGCCATGGCCAGCGAGAACAGCAGGAGATGCGACAAGGTCATGACTTCCTCTTGTATGAAAACCACAGCAGTACGCCGGCCAGCAACAGCGATACCCAGTAATCGGTCGGCGCCCACCACAGCCAGTGCTTATGCCAGGCGATGTGGGCCGGATTGAAGTGCGCCACGCCATAGGCGGGATTGAGCACGAACCACAGGTAATCCTCGATGATCCAGAACAGCATGATGCAGCCGATGGCGCGGCACTCGAGGCGCAGCGACCATTGCGCCAGGAAGATCATGGGGAAATGGAAGAACAGGGCGATAAAGGGAAAGACCCAGGCATGGTAGCCGGTCATGGGCCGTCCGCCCCAGAAAATATCGAGCAGCCAATGGCTTTCGATGCGCCAGGTGGGTAGGTTCGCGGCCCAGCCGGCCGCCCCTTCGATCTGGATTTCCACCTGCGCAAAAAATAATCCCAGCAGCGCCACCCAGGCCAGGGTCAGGGCGATCTGCCAGGGTTTTGCCACGGCGCCCATCACGCCAGCACTTGCGCCAGCACGTCACAAGCGGCGCGCGGGCGGCCCAGGGCCAGCGCTTTTGCGCGCATCGATTGTAACTGCTCAGGATGATCGAGCAACAGGCGCACGCGGTACTCCAGGGTCACGGCGTCAAACGCCTTCAATGCCACGCCCTGCTCCAGCAGATAATCGGCATTGCGCTCTTCCTGCCCTGGAATCGGCGAGTTGACGATCATGGGCAAGCCCAAGGCCAGGCATTCCGAGGTGGTCAGCCCGCCCGGCTTGGTGATCACCAGGTCGGCGCACGCCATCAGGCGCTCGACTTCGCTGGTAAATCCCTGCGCCAGCAGGCGGCCCGGATACTGGCCGGCCAGTGCCTGCAGCGCCGCCAGCGCGGCGGCGTTTTTCCCCGCCAGCACGATCAGCTGGAAGTCGCCGGGCAAGGCCAGCAGGCGCGCGGCGACCGTTTCAAGGCTGCCCAGTCCCGCCCCGCCGCCCATCAACAGTATCGTCGTGCGCTGCGGATCGAGGCCAAATGCGTGCGCGCACTGCACGCGCTCGGGCAACTGCGCAAACGCGGGCATGATGGGGATGCCCGTCACGTGGATGCGGTCGGCGGGGATGCCTTCGTGGCGCATGCGGAATGCCACTTCGTCGGTGGCGGCGAAATAGCCCTGCATCTGTTCGTGCACCCACATGCGATGCAAGTCGAAATCGGTGACCTGCACCCACACGGGGCAAGCCAGCTGTCCCTGGCGCAGTGCGCGCGACAGCAGTTCGGCCGGCAGGAAATGCGTGCAGATGATGGCGTCGGGCTGGAAGGCTGCGATCTGCGCCATCAGCGCACGCGTGTTGAGGCGTTCGACGGCGCGGCGCAGGCGCTGCATCGAGCTGTCGCGCGGCGCATCGTGGGTGGCATGGTACAGATAGCCCCACAGCGCGGGCGCCTTGTTGACCAGCTTGATATAGAAATCCGTGTACAGCTTGCGAAATGCGGGCGTGACGAAATCCATTACGTCTAGATGCAGGGCTTGCGCCGCAGGGCCGGTGCCGCCATCGCGCGCCGCATACGCCTCGATGGCTTGCGCCGCGCGCATGTGGCCTGCGCCGGCCGAGACGCTCAAAAGAAGTATTTTTTTTGTCATGAAAAACCGATGCGTGAAACAGCTTAGCGCGGACGCGGAAGAGGAATTGGCAGGATAACATTGCCGCAAGCCGGCCGGATTGATATGGCCACGCGCGCGTGCATGTCGGCCCTAAGCAATGACGGGAACGGGCAAGGCCGACACTTTCCAGCTGCCATTGAGCTTGCGCTCCATCAAAGCCGGCATGGTGCTGGCGTCGGGCGCGCCTTTCTTGGTGAATTTCACCGGCATCAGCAGATAGATGGTGACCTTGTCATCGTCGGCCATGTCTTCTTCCTCTGGCGCCGGATTCCACCGCTTGTCGATGGCCAGCAGCGCATCGACACCGTCCGGCCAGGCCAGGTCCGTCAGGCGCGGATCGTCGCGCCGCAGCAGCTCGCCCGCCGCCAGGCTGGCCTGGTCGAGCGTGCGCCGTCCCAGGCGTGCCAGCAGCGCCACCGGAAAGCGCCATGGGCTGTGTTCCGTGAAGCCGTGCACGGTCAGCGGCCAGCGGGCCGGCAGGCAAATGGCCAGTTCGGTCATCGGGGATTGCTGGAACAGGCCGACCGTAAACAGCAGCTTGAAATCGCCCTTGCCGGCAATGCAGCTGATCCCCAGCGAAAAGCGCGGGTCGCCGCTGTCCGGGCTGAACACGGCAGGCAGTACCCAGCCGGCGCTATTGTGCATGAAGGTGCGGATCACATCCGGCGGCGAGGCGGACGCTTGCTGCGGCACGTCCAGTATGCTGATGCCGCCGGCGGCAGCGAGCAATTGGGCGATAGCGGGAAAGCCCCAGCCAGTGGCGATATCGACTGGCGCCTGGTTCCAGCGCGTATGCAGGCGGTTCGGATTGGCGCCCCGCTGCAGCAGCAATGCGACGACGTCCTGGTGGCCGCCAACGCAGGCGCTGTCCAGCGGCGACAGGATATTGTCCGGCAGGCCATCGACGGCAGCGCCATGCTCGAGCAGCCAGCGGCAGGTATCGAGATGGCCATCGCCTGCCGCCGCGTCCAGCGGCGTATGGTTGCGATAACCGGGCAAGGGCAGATCGATGTCCATGCCCAGCGATACGAGCAGGGCGCAGACGTCGCGGCTGCCGCCGGCCGCGGCCAGATGCAGCAGCGATTCGCCGTCATCCATGTTGTAGCGGCGCAAGGTCAACAGCAGCGGCGTGGCCTGGAGCAGGCTGCGCACCTGTTCCACCTGATTCTCGCCCACGGCGTCGCAGAGGCGAAAAAATGCCTCCCGGTGCTGGTTGTACAGTGTCTTGTTGCCCATCGCTGGCCTTTGCTCGTCGTGGCGGCGCCATGATCGGGCGCAGGATAGCATTTCTTCAAGTGAATCTGCATGCGCCGGCAACTTCCGTGCGCGCGCGGCGGCAGCGTGCATCGGGCGCGCTCATATTGGGCCTTGTAAATCCATGAAACTGACAGGCGCCACGTCGACGCGCATGACCGGATACAGGTTCAGCCGCTCGTCCCACGAGGCGTGGCGGCGGGCGAAAAACTCCAGGCGCGCGTGCGGATTCTTTGCAAACGCGGGCTCATCGGCCAGCTTCTGCCGGAACTGCGCCGCCAGCACCGGGTCGGCCGCCAGCTGCGCGCGCGCCACATCCTCGGCCACATAGTCCTCCATGTATTCCTTGCGCTCGAACGCCGTGTTGAAGCTGCCCCAGGCCAGCAGCGAATCGGGCGCGCGCGGCTCGAACAGCGCCATCACCAGGCGCGCCTTCGGCTGGTTAACGGGCACGTACAGCACGCAGCGATCGACCAGGCGCACTGCCTTCTGCCATTCGCCCTGTACCGCCACCGTCTGGCGTCCTTCGAACGACTGCGCGCCGAACTTCACCTGCGTGGCGCGGAAGATTTCCACATTCTGCCTGGAGAAGAAGCCGGTCATTTCCTTGTAAGCGATGCCGTGCTGGCGCAATTTGGCGCCCACCATCTTCGCCTGCGCGCATGGCACCAGGTAGCCGGCCTTCGGCGCGGTCGCCTGCAGGTCGGGCACGATCTCGTCGCGTAGCGGCACGTTCCAGATTTGCGGCGTCTTTTCGTCATAGCGCGTCATCAGCGCGCCCGACACTTCGGACGGCGTGCGCGTATAGGCATAGCCGCGAAACGCGATCATGCGGCTTGTCTCCGTCGTCTTGTAGCTGAGGGGAAGCTGGCTACCGGCCAGCCGCATCGCGCGCAGGTCAGCCTCCACTGCGGTTTGTCGCCATGCGGCGCCGTGCTGCGCCATGTGCGACAGCAGGGAAACGATGGTGTTGCGCGTGATGCGCACACGGGTCGGGTAGTCCTTCCACGAGTGAGTTTCCACCAGCACGCCGAAACGGTTACGCAACAGGAAATAGCCGTGCGAAAAGCGCGGGTTCGGCGTCGAATCGACAAAACCCGACTGCGGATTGTCTTCTTCGGCAAACGACATGTAGAACGGCTTCGGATCGGAACCCTGCTTTGCCAGGTCGGCCAGCACACCGTCACGCAGCGCCTTCCCCGCCACGCGCAAGGCCGCATCACCCGCATGTACGGGTTCAACCTGGATCGAGATATCGGGTTCGAACTGGGCGCCATCCGTCACGTGCAGGTCGACATACGCCAGTGGATCCCAGGCATTGACCAGCGCCAGCATGTGCTGCATCTCGGGAGAGTCGGCCTTCATATAGTCGCGGTTCAAATTGAAATTCTGCGCCGTGCTGCGCCAGCCCATTTCCTGCGGCCCCCGCTGGTTCGGGCGGTTCCACGCGCCAAAGCGCTCATGGCCGTCGACATTAAAGACAGGCACGAACAGCAGCACCTGCTTGTCCAGCGCGCCGGCGGCTGCCTTGCCTTCCAAAACTTCGCGCAGGGCCAGGAAGCCCGCATCCTTGCCATCGATTTCGCCCGCATGGATGCCGCCCTGCACCAGCAGTACCGGTATCTTGCGCAGCTTGGCCGCCTCCGGCGTCAGCGCGCCCGTGTTGGAAACGGCCAGCGCCAGCATGCGCCGTCCTTCCGGTGTGCGGCCATACTCAAAGCAGCGCACCTGTTTCGGATGGTGGTCCTCGAAACGCTGGCACAAGGCTTCCACCTCCTCGTAGCGGCCCGTATTCTGGAAACCCGAGTACTCGGCCACCGTCTTCAGGGAAAACTGCCGCATATCGCGCGCGGCATGCGCGTTGACGGAAAACAGGGAAAATACGGCGGCGGACAGCAGGACATGGCGTAGCATCGGGCTAGCTCCATCAAGAGGGACAAGCGAGCAATTATAGGATGGCGGGCCGGGGAAAAACGCGCCGAAAAGCAAAAAAGCCGGAACAGCGATTGCTGTCCCGGCTTGATGTGCCTAGCTACTGGCAGATCGCATTATGAGCCGAAATGATAGTTGAATTCAACCCAGCCCTGGCGACCTTGCGGGCTGTAGCTGCCCACAGGATAGTACGGCCAGCCGCCGCTGTCGTCGCGCTTGATCTTGTCGAACACATTGTTGACGATCAGCGACAGGGTGGCGCGGTCATTGATGCGGTAGACCGTGCTGATATTGGCCAGGGCCGTCGGCGTCAAATAGCCCTTACCGGCAGCGTTCGGGATCTTGCTGTAGCGGCTGACCAGCAAGGTGTTCGACCAGTCGCCAGCGCTCCAGTTCACGCTCAGGTTCAGCTTGTCGCGCCAATCCGAATTGTTCAGCGACTTGAGCTCGTCGATCTCCTCGTCGCCGGCAAATTGCTGCGATTTGTTGCTCAGCACCTTGGCGTAATTGGCCTTGAAGGCAAAGCGGCCATAGTCCGTCGTGCGCAGCAAATACTTCAGGCTGACGTCGATGCCGCTGCTGCTTTGTTTCGCCGCATTGATGGGATTGACGGTGATGGTCTTGATCTCGCCGGCGCGGTTCAAGGCATTGGCCGCAAAGCGCTCCACGCGGCCCAGGGTGTCGACGCAGGTCGGCGAAGCGATATCGAGCTTGCCCAGGCGGCAATCGGATTCATCGCGCAAGATCTTGTCAGAACTCAGGTTGGTCACCAGGTCGTCAATCTGGATGTTCCAGTAGTCGATCGAGACGTCGAAATTGGAGCTTGGCGACCAGACGGCGCCCACGCCGAAGGACTTGCCTTTTTCCGACTGCAGATCCTTGCTGCCATTCTGCACATAGTCGGCGCCCGGCGACTTGCTGGCGAACTCGCACTTGTCGATGGCCTGACCGGCCGCGTTGCAGCGGTAGTAGTCGGTGGTGCTTGAGTAATAGCCCGTGCCGCGCGCCTTGTAAATGTAGTTCATGTCCGGCGCGCGGAAGCTGGTAGCGTAGTTGGCGCGGAACAGCAGGTCCGGTGCCGGACGCAGCTCCAGGCCGCCGTTATAGGTGAACTTGCCTTCGTGGCGGCCGGCAAAGCTGTAGCGGTCATAACGGCCTGCTAGTGTGCCGATCAGCTTTTCATGCAGCGGCAGATTCAATTCCGCCCCCAGCGCATAACGCGTGCGCGTGCCGGCCGTGATGTCAGACTTGGTGGCGACGTTGAAATAACCGTCGTTGAGGCGCGCGTCGGGCACATTGCTGAAGCCTTGCTTGCCCACTTCGGCGATGGTAGCGATCTTTGCCACGCCGGCCGGCAGCTGGAACAGGTCGCCATTCGTGGCCAGGCTCAGGGTATTCGTCCAGGCCTTGTCGTCACTGTCGGAATTGCCGGTGATGCTGTCGAACTCGGACGCCGTCACGCGGCGCGACAAACGGGCCGGATCGGGTGCGTAGATCGGCACGCCGCTCGCGTCCACGCCCAGTTTCGGACCCAGGAAGAAGCTGTCGATATTGGCCAGCGCGCGCGGCGTATGGCTTTCGCTCTTGTACATCGAGGCATTGTAATTGGCTTCGTACTGCCATGCCGTGCCTGGAATGCGGCCCTTGGCACCCAGCGAGATGGCCGTGGCCAAGTCGTCCCACTTGCGGTTGTAGCGCGATACGCCGCCTATTTCCTCAGGCGAAATATAGCGCGTCCACGCTTCATACTTGCCCGTATTCTGGTTGCGGAAATAACTGCTGCCCGTCGACGACGAGGTCCACGTGGGGCCGCGCGTATTGTTTTCCGTGGAGTTCTTGCCGATCAGGAAGTCGGCAAACAGGGTCGTTTCCGACGACAGCTCGTAGTTGGCGCTGCCGAAGACGTTCTGGCTGCGGTTCTTGGTCTGCGTGGTCCAGTAGGTCGGTCCCACTTTCGGGCTGGCGCAATAGCTGCCGTTCTTGGCCTGGTACTTGATGACGCTGCCGCCGTACATGTCGCCAAACTGGCTGCACGTGTCGCCCAGGTCCACGTAAGTACCGGACGTGCCGGCTTGCACCACGCGGCGCGAAACGATATTCGTCGGCGTGCCCGATTTGCTGGACATGAAGTCGCGGTCCAGGCTGGACAGCGGATCGCGCTGGCTCAGCTCCACGCTGAACAGGGTGTGCAGCTTGTCGAAATTGCCGCCGCCCGTCAGTTGCACGCGCTGGTTGCCGCCGCCGCCGCGCGTGGTGCCGCCCGCCTTGACGTTGATGTCAAAACCTTCCGTCTGTTTTTTCAGGATCACGTTGACCACGCCGGCGATCGCGTCCGAGCCATAGATGGCCGAGGCGCCGCCGTTGAGGATCTCGATGCGATCGACGATGCTCGACGGAATATTGGCCAGGTTGGTGAAGTTGACCGTGCCTTCATAGGCGACGGGGAAATCGGCCAGGCGGCGGCCGTTCAAGAGGATCAGCGTATGGTTCGGACCCAGGCCGCGCAGGCTGATGGTATTTGCCGATGGCGTGAAGGTATTGCCAAAGTCCTCGCCTTGCGTGAAGCCGCTGTTCTGCACCTGGTTGGTCAGCGCATCGAAGACGTTCTTGTAGCCCTGCTTGGTGATTTCATCGCCGGTCAGGATGGTGACCGAAGACGGGCCTTCCAGGCTGGCGCGGGGAATGCGCGAACCGGTGACCACGACGGCTGGCGGGGTGGCCGCCGGCTGCTGATCCGCTGCGGGCGCTTGTGTTTGCGCATGCGCCTGCCATGCGGAGCCGCCCAGGATGGCCAGTACGGCGATGGTGAGCGGTGGCAACTTGAATTGTATAGGCATCTTTGCGCTTCTCAAGGTTAGGGAGAAAGCGAAAGATATCAAAATGCCAGTGTTTATAGAACGAATGGATTTGTCTTTCCATATATCATAATTGTTATATAGAAATATATTCGAGAAAAAGGCGCGCGCTATCGTTGCCTTATCGCAATTTCCTGGTAGGCCGGCCGCAGCAGGCGCATGGACGTATCGGCCGGATTCTGCATCGAACTCAACAGCCTGGTCGCCCCCGTGGCCGGCGTGCAGCTGCCGCTGCTGCGGTAGCGCAGCGCCGCCGCCAGCATGCCTTCGGCCGTGTCGCCCAACTGGTGCTGATAATCGTCCGCCACGTCGCAGGTCGGCGCCATGCCATCGGCGAAGTCGCCAAAGCCCTTGGCGTTGACACCCTGGAACTGCACGGCGAAGTACGTGGTGCCGCAGTTCGGCCTGGGGTAGAAACCGTAGGGCTTGCCGCACGTCGTGCCGCCGATCAGGTTGACTTGCACGTCCACGCCGCGTAAGCCATTGATGATGGCTTCACTGGCCGAGCAGGTATTGCCCGTTGTCAGCAAGGTCACCCGCTTGAGCCCCAGGGAGGGCAGCACCGTCCCCTTGGGCAGAGGGTTCGGCCCGGCAAAGCCCTGGCTTTGCGCATGGAATGGCACGGGCGCTTCCGGACGCGTCTTGTCGTTGAAGAGCACCTGCTCGAAGGTCTTGCCGGTGGTGACTTGCGGGCCGGCAATCATGTAAGCAAGTTCGCTGGCGACATCCAGGTAGCCGCCGCCGTTGTAGCGCACGTCAAGCACCAGGTCGCTGATGCCGGCCGCCTGGAAGCGGCGCATGGTCTCGACCAGCTGGCGCTCGGCGACATTATTGTGGGTGTTGAAGGTCAGATAGCCCACCTTGCCCGTGGGGGTGTCGATGATACGCTCGTTCTGCACGGCGCTGGTGTTCACGTCCACCGCCGTCAGGCTCACGGACATGGGTGCCCCGTTGCGGCTGAATCCCAGCGTGTGCGTGCCTTGTGCCTTGGGGAACAGTCCCGCGTTGATGATCTTCACGCTGGCCGTATCGGGGGCATAGACGAAATCGACGCCATCGATGGTTTGCAGCAGGTCGCCGCGCTGCAAACCCGCCAGTGCCGCCGGCGAGCCCGGCTCGACGATCGAGATCACCGCCTTGCGCGGCGGCGTGGTGCGCGTCAGCGCCAGCAACATGCCGTAGCCCAACTCCACGCCATTGAGCGAGGCTTCCCATTCCGCCGTCGTGTACGTGAAATGGAACTGGTCCTTCGGCTTGCCGGACGCCATCGTGGCCGTTGTTTTCAGCACGTCGAAATACGCGATGGGCGTGGTGAAGCTTTGCGGCTGGTAGGTGGTCGGCACTTCGCGGTACCACAGATAGGTTTCATCGATCCAGCTGCGCACCCACGTCAGTTCATCGAGCAAGCTACCCTGCTTGTCGATGCTGCTGCCGCTGCGCGGTGCCTCGCAGCGGTTCGCGACCGTGGAGGAAGCGACCAGCGCCGTGGGACCCGTCGGCGTCAAGGGCGGCACGACGGCCGCACTGTCGCTGCTGCCGCCACCACCGCCGCAGGCGCTCAACAACAATACGAGAGGAACGGCCAGGGAAGAGAGGCGCAGGGAAGACATAGCAAACTTTCCGAAAAGAAATTATCGAAAAATTATAAGGCGTTTTACCAACAGGCGTTGTTTTCTTTAACACAATGGCGCCCGCAGGCGCCATTGCTAGAGTGTCTCGCTCACCATCACGCCACGGTGGCCGCCACGGGTGCTGCCACGATGGGCGGCAGCGGCGTCGGCGCGTTGAAGGCGATCAGCAAACTGGCTTCCTTCTCTTTCGCCGCCTTCAAATGACGCTCCTTCACGTGACCATAGCCGCGGATGTCTTCCGGGATGCTGGCAATGGCCACGGCTTGCGCCAGCTTGGCCGTCGTCAGTTTCGGCAGCAAGCCGCCCACCGTTGCACGGTATTCAAGAATCAGCGCGCGTTCCATCTTGCGCTCGGCCGTGTGGCCGAACACGTCGAAGGCCGTGCCACGCAAGCCCTTGAACTTGGCCAGCACGCCGAAGGCCTTCAGCATCCACGGGCCATATTCCTTCTTGATCAGATGGCCCTGGGCATCCGTTTTCGCCATGATCGGCGGCGCCAGGTGGAATTTGAGCTTGATGTCGCCTTCGAACATGGCGGCGATCTTCGCCTGGAAGGCGCCGTCCGTGTACAGGCGCGCCACCTCGTATTCGTCCTTGTAAGCCATCAGCTTGTAGAAATAGCGGGCCACGGCTTCCGTCAGGCGCAGCTGCGGGCCATTCAGGGCGCTTTCGGCCGCGCGCACCTGGCCGACGAAGTCCAGGTACTGTTGCGCATACGCGCGATCCTGGTAGGCCGTCAGCAGAGCCACGCGCTTTTCGATGATGTCGTCGAGCGTGTCGATGCGCTTGAATTCCACCACTTTCGCCGGCGTCGTCATGCGCACCAGGCTGGCCGTATCGTGGGCGCCCGTGCGGCCCCAGTTGAAGGCGGCCTTGTTGAATGCCACCGAGACGTTGTTCAAGTCGATGGCTTTCATGATGGACGCTTCGGTGAGCGGCACTTTGCCCTTTTGCCAGGCATAACCGAGCATGAACATATTCGTCGCGATCGAGTCGCCCATCAGCGCCGTAGCGATCTGGCCCGCGTCGATGAAGTCGACGTGGTCGCTGCCGCACGCCTTTTCGATTTCCATGCGCGCGGAAGCACCGGGGAATTGCCAGTCCGGGTTTTTCACGAAGGCGGCCGTCGACGAGCTGGTCGAGTTGATCATGGCCCAACTGCGTCCTTCACCCATGCGCGACAGGGCGTCGCGGCTGGCCGTGACGATCAAATCGCAGCCGATGACGAGATCGGCCGCACCGGTGCCGACGCGCGTCGAGTGGATATCTTCCTGGCGGTCCGCCAGGCGCACATGCGACATCACGGGGCCGCCCTTTTGCGCCAGGCCGCTCATGTCGAGCACGGAACACCCCTTGCCTTCCACGTGCGCCGCCATGGCCAGGATCTGGCCGACAGTGACCACGCCCGTGCCGCCGATGCCGGTGACTAAAATGCCGAACGGCTCCGCCGTCGAAGGAATGACTGGCGTCGGCAAGGCCGGTGCGGCTGGCGCATCCTTGTCGGCGCTCGCCGCTTTCTTCGGCTTTTTCAATCCGCCGCCTTCCACTGTCACGAAGCTGGGGCAGAAACCCGTCGTGCACGAGAAATCCTTGTTGCAGGACGACTGGTTGATCTGGCGCTTGCGCCCCAGGTCCGTTTCCAGCGGTTCCACCGACAGGCAGTTCGATTGCACGGAGCAGTCGCCGCAGCCTTCGCAGACGGCTTCGTTGATGACGGCGCGCTTGGCCGGGTCCGGATACTCATTGCGTTTCCGGCGGCGGCGTTTTTCCGAGGCGCAGGTCTGGTCGTAAATCATGGCCGACACGCCGGGCATGTCGCGCAATTCGCGCTGCACGTCCATCAGTTCCGAACGGTGGCGCACGGTGACGCCTTCGGCCCAGGCGTAATCGTCCGGGTATTTTTCCGGTTCGTCAGTGACGACGATGATGGGGCCCACGCCTTCGGCGGCGATCTGGCGCGAAATGATGGCCGGCGACAGGGGGCCGTCGAATTCCTGGCCGCCCGTCATGGCCACCGCATCGTTGAACAGGATTTTGTAAGTGATGTTCACCTTGGCCGAGACGGCGGCGCGGATCGCCAGGATGCCCGAGTGGAAATACGTGCCGTCACCGAGGTTGGTAAACACGTGCTTTTCATTCGTGAACGGCGCCTGCCCCACCCACGTGACGCCTTCGGCGCCCATGTGGGTAAACGTCGACGTCTCGCGGTCCATCCACAGCACCATGTAGTGACAGCCGATGCCGGCCAGCGCGCGCGAGCCTTCCGGCACCTTGGTCGAGCTATTGTGCGGACAGCCGGAGCAGAAGAACGGCGTGCGGTCTTTTTGCGGATCGGGTTTCACGCTGATCGCTTTCAGCACATTCTCTTTGGCTTCCAGGTAGGCGATGCGTTCCTTCACGCGCTGCTCGACCGGATGACCCGCATAGTAGCGCGAAATGCGGCTGGCAATCGCGCGCGCGATCATGGCCGGGTTCAGCTCATACGTGGCAGGCAGCAGCCAGTCGCCGTGACCCGTGCCCTTCTGGTTGCTCCATTCGCCCGTGTCGTCGAACTTGCCGACCACGCGCGGACGCTCGCCATCCTTCAAGTTATACAGTTCTTCCTTCAGCGCGTATTCGAGGATTTGACGCTTTTCTTCCACCACGAGGATTTCATCGAGGCCCTTGGCAAATTCGTGCACGCCGTCCGCTTCCAGCGGCCAGGTCATGCCGATCTTGTACAGGCGGATGCCGATGTCGGACGCCGTCTGCTCGTCGATGCCCAGGTCGGCCAGCGCCTGGCGCGTGTCCAGGTAGGATTTGCCGGCCGTGATGATGCCGATGCGCGCCTTCGGGCTGTCCCAGATGATTTTATTGAGTTTGTTGGCACGCGCATAGGCCAGCGCCGCATACCATTTGTAGCTGTTCATGCGGACTTCTTGTTCCAGCACCGTGTCGGGCCAGCGGATGTTCAAGCCACCAGCCGGCATCTCGAAGTCGGTCGGCAAGGTGATCTGCACGCGGTCCGGGTCGAAATCGACGGCGGCGCCCGACTCGATGATATCGGTCACGCATTTCATCGAGACCCACAGGCCCGTGTAGCGGCTCATGGCCCAGGCGTGCAAGCCGTAATCGATGTACTCCTGCACCGACGACGGGTACAGCACGGGGATGCCGCAAGCGTTCAGGATATGGTCGGACTGGTGCGCCGTGGACGAGGATTTCGCCGCATGGTCGTCGCCGGCCAGCACCAGCACGCCGCCGTGCTTGGCGGAGCCGGCGTTATTCGCGTGCTTGAAGACGTCGCCGCAGCGGTCGACGCCGGGACCCTTGCCGTACCACATGCCGAACACGCCGTCGTATTTCGCGTCTTCGAACAGATTCGTTTGCTGCGTGCCCCAGACAGCCGTGGCGGCCAGGTCTTCGTTCAGGCCCGGGTGGAATTTGACGTGGTGTTCATCGAGGTATTTCTTGGCCTTGATCGCCGTCATGTCGACAGACGTCACAGGCGAACCGCGGTAACCGGTGATGTAGCCAGCCGTATTCAGGCCAGCCTTGAGATCGCGCTCGCGCTGCAACATGGGCAGGCGGATCAGCGCTTGTGTGCCCGTCATGAAGGCGCGGCCACGCTCTAGCGTGTATTTGTCGTTCAGGGAAATTTCAGACGCGTGCGCGCCCGGCTCAAGACTCGAGCCCTTGATTGGTGCATTCATTACTTGTCTCCATTATTCTCTGTGCTACGCGTGCAAAGTCGGTTGAACTCACACGTACCGGCCGCGCTTTGTGAGCATGCCGGTGCGGAAAAATGACTTGTTTGTCGTAGACTACCACAGGAATGCGCGCAGTTCTTTGCTGCGCTGCACTCCTGCGTTGTTACCTTTTTGCTGCTATTTTCACTACTGCTTGTTACAAAGCAACATTACGCCGCATTCGTATCTTTCAGCACGCCGCGCTTGATCTGGTCCAGCTCGATCGATTCGAACAGGGCGCGGAAATTGCCTTCGCCGAAGCCCTGGTCGCCCTTGCGCTGGATGATCTCGAAGAAGATCGGGCCGATCACCGTCTGCGTGAAGATTTGCAGCAACAGTTCGCGTTCCGTTTCCGTGCTGTGGCCATCGATCAGGATGCGCAAACGGCGCAGTTCTTCCAGCTGTTCGCCGTGATTCGGCAGGCGGCGGTTGACCAGTTCATAGTAAGTTTCAATCGTGTCCTGGAAATCGATACCCGTATCGCGCATGCCTTGCACCGACGCGTAGATATTGTCCGTGCCCAGGGCGATGTGCTGGATGCCTTCGCCATGGTACTGGTCCAGGTATTCGGCGATCTGCGACTTATCGTCCGACGATTCATTGATCGGAATGCGGATCTTGCCGCACGGCGAAGTCATGGCCTTGGATTTGAGGCCCGTCAGCTTGCCTTCGATGTCGAAATAGCGCACCTCGCGGAAATTGAACAGGCTTTCATAGAACGTCGCCCATTCCTTCATGCGGCCACGGTGCACATTGTGCGTCAGGTGGTCGATATAGGTCAGGCCATGGCCGACCGGGTTGGCGACGGCGCCGGGAATGGCGACGAAGTCGACGTCATAGATGCTGATGTCGCCGATGCCGCCAGGAGCGGCCGCGTCCGGCTTGTCGGCGCCCTTGCCGCGCCAGCGGTCGACGAAGTACAGCAGGGAATCGCCCACGCCCTTGATGGCGGGGATATTCAGCTCCATCGGCCCCGTTTTATTGTCGAAACCCCAGGCGCCCAGTTCCAGCGCGCGGCGATACACAAAGGCCGCGTCGTCAACACGGATGGCGATGGCGCACACGGACGGGCCATGATGGCGGGCAAAACGCTGCGCGAACGAATCTTGTTCGGCATTGATGATGAAATTGATGTCGCCCTGACGGTACAGGGTCACATCCTTGTGACGGTGGCGCGCGATGGCCGTGAAGCCCATGTTCTCGAACAGCTTGCCCAATGCTTTTGGGTCTGGTGCTGCATACTCGACGAACTCGAAACCATCGGTACCCATCGGGTTATCCCAAGGCTGAAATTGCATGATGTCTCCTCCAAGAAGTAGCGCACAGTATAGGCGTGGGTCACGGGCATTAAATGCCAAAGATCTCCCGAACAATCATGATTTGCGCAATAATATTGCGTGAAACGAGAACCACCGGAGGGAGCATGAGCAAAATTACGCTGGATAAAACGGACCGCAAGATCCTTGCCGTCCTGCAGGCCGATGGCCGATTGTCGAATCAGGACGTGGCCGAGCAGGTCAGCCTGTCGCCGTCGCCATGCTTGCGCCGCGTCAAACGGCTGGAAGAAGCGGGCGTCATCCGCCAGTACGTGGCCTTGCTGGACCCGGAAAAGATCGGCCTGGGCTTGCTCGCTTACGTGAATGTGCGGCTGGAAAAGCACAGCGACGCCACCGCCCACAGCACGGCGCGCGTGCTGGCGCCCAACCTGGTGACGAATACCTCGCCGCGCGCCGACTTCGCCGTGGCCGTGGCGCATTGGCCGGAAGTGGTGGCTTGCTATGCGATGACGGGCGAAATGGATTATCTGTTGCGCGTGCACGTAGAAGACATGGAGCACTTTTCGCGCTTCATGATGGCGACCCTGCTGCGCCACCCGGCCGTGCTGGACGTCAAATCGAGCTTTGCCTTGCAGCGCATCAAGGATACGACGGCCCTGCCGCTGCTGTAATTACTCTGCTGGCGGGGATGGCGGGGGCGGCGCTGGTCTCTTGCGTCCCGGCAAGCGTTCGAACAGTTTATACGCGGCGCGCGCGTTCGCCTTGAGCGTGTAGTCGAACATGGCAAACTGCTCCTGCACGGCTTCCTGCAGCATGCTGGATGGATTCGGCGGCAACAGTTTCAAATAGGCATCGGCTTCGCCATAGTCGCGCTGGATTTCCATGCCCGCCTTCTTGGCGATATGCATCATCGTCTTGTTCGACGACAAACAATGCATGTACAGGGTATCGACATCGTTGTTACGGCAGTGAATCGCCGCCCGCTCGAACAGTTTCGAACCGACGCCCATGCCGCGCATGGATTTCGACACGGACACGCCAAACTCGGCCACCTGCTCCTTGTCCGTGACGACACTTTTCGCCGGCGACTTGTCTTTCGGCGCGAACGCCAGATGCCCCACGCCCACCAGCTTGAACAGACTGTTGTAGACGCCATAAATCATGTCGCGCGAGAAATCCATCTTCTGTACGTACTGCGCCACCAGTTCATCGGGCAAGGCGCTGCCGAAGCGCAGCAGCCGGTCGCTTTTCTCGAGCGACAGGAAATGCTTCATCATGCGGCGCCGGTCGCGCTCATGCAACTGCTTGACCAGCACGGTCGGACGCCCACCGCCGCTACGGCTGAGCCAACGGCGAAACGGGTTTTGAAACAGCTTGGGTAAGGTCACGACGACTCCTGGGGGCGGTGCTGCGGCACGTCAGGCCGGCATTGTGCAGCGCAACATTGTGGCGCCATTGTAGCCTATTCCCGCCATTCAAGCCTGGGCCAGGAATGCTTGCACGGCCGCCACCCGCGCCGCATGGATGACTTCAGGGATGCGTTTCGGCTCCGCGCAACCTTGCGCCAGCGCCCCTGCGTTGACGGCGCGCGCCGCGTCCAGGCCACCCTGCAGCCGTGCCGCCGGCGCAAAGTCGCCGCTGACCAGCCCATCGCAAGCCACGGCCTGTAGCAGTTGCGCAAAGCGCTGCGGCTTGCGCAAGCCGTCGCAGCGTTCGCACAAGGCGACGATGGCTTCAGCGCTCAACTCCAGCGCGCCATTGATATGGTCCAGCTCGCGCGCTGCCATGACGGCCAGCGCGCGGCACTCGTTGGGCACGCGCAGGCGCTCGCTCAGCTGCTCGATGGCATCCTTGCTTATATGTAGCATCAAGGCGGCGAAGCGCACGGGCAAGTCATGACCTTGCGCGGCGGCATGATCGATGACCTGCAGCAAGTGCTCGCTCAGCTGGATTTCTCCCATGATGCGCGCCAGCGCGCCGCATTCGTGCAGCACCGTCAGCATGCGCGAAGGGTGGCTTTCCATCAGCCCCTTGGCCACTTCCTGCCACACGCGCTCAGCCACCAGGGCGTCGACTTCGCCGTCGGCCACCATCTGGCGCATCAGCGCCATGGTAGCGGGCGCAACCGTAAAAGCGTCGAAACGGGCGGCAAAGCGGGCCAGGCGCAAGATGCGCACGGGGTCTTCGCCGAACGCGTCGGAAACGTGGCGGAAGATTTTATTCTGGATATCCTCGATGCCGCCGAACGGGTCGGTCAGGCTGCCGTCTTCGGCCCGGGCAATGGCGTTGATGGTGAGATCGCGCCGCACCAAGTCATCTTCCAGGGTGACGTCGGGCGCCGTGTGGAAGACAAAGCCCCGATAGCCGGGCGCCGTCTTGCGCTCCGTGCGGGCCAAGGCGTATTCTTCCTGCGTCTTCGGGTGCAAAAACACGGGGAAATCCTTGCCCACGGGGCGAAAACCCTGGCGCAGCATGTCTTCCGGCGTAGCGCCCACGACGACGTGGTCGTGGTCTTTCACGGGCAAGCCCAGCAGTTGGTCGCGCACCGCGCCACCGACCGTGTAAATCTTCATGGTGAACTTCTCTTTAATCGGGCAATTCCGCGTCGTGCTTGGCAGCGACTTCCGTCTCCGCCAGCGCTTCCGTGATCCAGCGGGCCACGGCAGGGTGCGCCTGCACGCGCTCGCAATACGCGTTCAGCGCCGGCGCCAGGCTCACGCCATAGGTACGGAAACGCATGACGACGGGGGCGAAATACGCATCGGCGATGGAAAACTCGCCAAACAGGAACTGGTGGTGGCCAAAACGCGACAAGCACTCTTCCCAGATTTCGCTGATGCGGCCAATGTCGGCCTGCGCGGCGGCCGTGCGGCCCCGTCCCGGCAACTTGGCCTTGATATTCATCGACATATCCGTGCGCAAGCCGGAGAAACCGGAATGCATTTCCGCGCAGACACAGCGCGCCATGGCGCGCGCGGCCACATCTTGCGGCCACATGTGTTTATCGGGAAACTGCTCGGCCAGGTATTCGCAAATGGCCAGGCTATCCCAGATCGTGATCTCGCCCGCCAGCAGCACGGGGACCCGGCCGCAGGCGGAATACTCGGCGATGTTGGTGGCCGTGTCGCTCTGGTCGAGCAGCACGCGCACTTCCTGGAACGGGATGCCGAAGGCCGTCATGGCCACCCACGGGCGCATCGACCACGAAGAGTAATTCTTGTTGCCGATGATGAGGGTCAGGCCCGGCTCGCGCGCGGCGGCCAGGGTTTGCGTCAGGCTGGGGTCAAGGATGGTCGTTTGCATGGTCGGGTATCAAAGGTATGGTTCAAGGCAAATCGGCCGCGATGGCGCTGTTTTTCGGCCCCACGGTACCCAGGCGCGCTTTCAGCGATTGCGGGCGCTTCTCGAACAGGGCCGCGTAATAGGTGGCGTTGGCCATCACGTTTTTCACATAGCCGCGCGTTTCTGTGTACGGAATGATCTCGGCGAAGACGGCGCCTTCCAGCGGACGCGTCATGGTGGCGCGCCAGATGCGCAAGCGCCCCGGCCCCGCGTTGTAGGCGGCGCTGGCCAGCACTTGCGAACCATCGAGGCCGCCCAGCACCATGTTCAGGTAATTCGTGCCCAGCAAGACGTTGGTGCGTACATCGCTCAAGGTTTCCGTCACGAAATCGGTCAGGCCGATCTTCTTGGCGACATAACGGGCCGTCGACGGCATCACCTGCATCAAACCGGAGGCGCCCACATGCGACTGCGCATCCATGATGAAGCGCGATTCCTGGCGGATCAAGCCATACACCCAGGCCTTGTCCAGGCCCAGGGTTTGCGTGGCCGGGTGCATGACGTCGTCGTGCGGCGTCGGATAGCGCTGCGTGTAATCGACTTCCAGGCGCGTGCGGTCCGAGGTGTTGACCATGCGGTCGAGCACGTTCTTCTGACGCGCAAATTCCGCAGCCGCCAGATGTTGGCGATCCGTCATCGAACGCAATTCCCAGTTCCACTCGCGCGTGCCTTCAAAGCGCAAGCGCATGTTGAAGAATTTCAAGGCCCGCTGCAAGCCCGGATTGGCGGCCATGGCGGCGATTTCCGCCGGCGTGACGGGCTGGCCCGGCGGCGGCAGCACCAAATGGTTGCCCAGCTCTTCATTGGCCAGCAAGCCGTAAAAGTTCGATTGCTCGGAAATCGTGCGATACAGGGTATCGGCTTGCGCATTCGGGCGGTCCGGCGTTTCCGCCTGCTGCGCGCGCGCCAGCCAATAGACCCAGGTGGGGTCCGTGCGCAGGGAGGCCGGCATGGCCTGGATGGACGACTTCACCATGGGCCAGTTGCCTTCGCGCAAGGCAATGCGCGTTTTCCACTGCATCTGCTCCTGGGTCAACGGTGCGCCATTGGTTTTTTGCCAATATTCAAACGCTTCCGGCGCCAGCGAATACGATGCCTGCAAGGCCAGGCTGGCCCAGCCGATGGCTTGCTCCTGCGCCGTCAGTTGTCCGCTGGCCTTTTGCAACGCCACCACGCCCAGCTTCAGGGTGCTTTTCGCCATGCGCCCCACGGCCACCAGGTACATCTCATGGTCGGCGCGACTTGGCCCCGGTCCTTTGGCCAGCATCAACGCGGGCAAATCGATGGCTTGCGCCATCTTCGCATCGGACGCACCCAGCAGCAGCGCGATGCGGCGCGCCGGGCCCGTGGCATTCGTCTGGCCCGCCAGGCGGATCTGCGCCCACAGGTCATTCGTGTCGAACTGGCCATTTTGCGCCAAGGCGGCAATCAGGCTGCCGCACGCTTCGCCATAGCCGGGTGGCGACACCAGCAGGTTGCGCGCCTCGGGTGCCACGTTCTGGCCTTTGGCGGCACGCGACATCAGCGCGTAGCACTTGAGCTGGGTGTCGTCATCGAGGGCGAATTGCGGATATTGCTCGTCAAACACGACCCAGTCGCGCTTGCGGCCCAGCTCCAGCAGCCAGTCGTTGCGGAAACGGTCGGCGATGGCGCTGCCCTTGTAGCGATTCAGGTAATCGCGAAATTGCGCCTCGGTCAACTGTTTGATGCGCGGTTTCAGCCGATAATAGTCAACATACGATGGAATCTGGTAATTCGTCAGGCGTCCCGCATAAAAGTCGGCTTTTTCGGCGTCATCCTTGCGCGCGGCGTCGCGCAGCAGCAGGAAGGCATCATCCTCGCTGCGCGTGTCGGGGGCGGCAGGAGAGACGGTGGCGGATACCTGGGCCAGGGCGGCCAGGGGAGACAAGGCCGATGCAACACACAGCATCGTGCCGGCAATCCATTTCAGTGGGGAAATCAATGTACGACTCTCAATCTTAACTTGATGGTGATATGAATAGCGACCCTAGAATAACATGCGATCCGGCTACACGGCCACCCATTGCGCCACAGGACAAGGCCGGCTTGCGCAAGGCCCTGCTGGCGGCCCGCCGCGCCCTGCCCGAGACCACGCGCGCAGGGTGGGATACGGCCATCGCGCAGCGCCTGCTGGACTGGTGCGCGCAGGAAAACGTCAAGGAGCTGGGCGTGTACTGGCCCCTGCATGGCGAGCCGGACTTGCACGGCGCGTATGCGCAGCTGGCCGCTCGCGGCGTGCAATTAAGCTTGCCGGTGGTGCTGGAAAAGCATGCGCCGCTGGCCTTTTCCGCCTGGACGCCGGGCGAGCCCATGGTGAAGGATGGCATGGGCGTGGCCGTGCCGGCACAATTGCGCCTGCGCCCGGCGCCCGCCACCCTGCTGGTGCCTTGCCTGGGATTCAATGGAGAACGGTATCGCCTCGGCTATGGCGGCGGCTACTACGACCGTACCCTGGCGCAAACGCCGCGTCCGCGCACGCTCGGCATCGCCTATGTTTGCCAGGCGGCCAGCTTTCCCAACGGCGAATACGACATCGCCCTCGATCACATCATGACCGAGGGCGATCTGTTCTGACGAATCAGAACGATATTACTTCACCAGGCGCTGCCACAAAGCCGTCGTGGCAGCCGCCTGGTTCATGCTATAGAAATGCAAGCCTGGTACGCCGCCTTCCAGCAAACGCTCGCACAAGCCCGTCACCACGTCCAGGCCAAAGGCCTTGATGGAGGCGCTGTCGTCGCCGAAGCTGGCCAGTTTCAGACGCACCCAGCGTGGAATTTCCGCGCCGCACATGTCCGAAAAGCGCATCAGCTGCGTGTAATTCGTGATCGGCATGATGCCGGCCACGATGGGCACGTTGATGCCCATCTTCTGCGTCTGCTCGACAAACTGGAAATACGCGTCGGCATTGTAGAAGTACTGGGTGATGGCCGCATCGGCGCCGGCTTGCACCTTGCGCGCAAACGCGTTCAAGTCATCCTGCGGCGAACGGGCTTGCGGGTGCACTTCCGGATAGGCGGCCACTTCGATATGAAAATGGTCGCCCGTCTCGGCGCGGATGAATTCCACCAGCTCGTTGGCGTAGCGGAACTCGCCCGAGGCGCCGTAGCCACTCGGCAAGTCGCCCCGCAAGGCCACGATACGGCTCACGCCGGCCGCCTTGAAGTCGGCCAGCACGGTGCGGATCGATGCGCGCGAACCGCCGACGCAAGACAGATGGGGCGCGGCTTGTTCGCCGGCCGCCAGGATTTCGCGCACGGTGTCCAGGGTACCCTGCTGCGTGGTGCCACCGGCGCCAAACGTCACCGAGAAATACTTCGGATGCAATTCAGACAACTTGATACGCGTGGCGCGCAGCTTTTCCGCCCCTTCCGGGGTTTTCGGCGGGAAAAACTCAATACTGAAATTATGCTTTTCCATCGTCATTACTCAACAGTAAGGTCGACAGGGCCCAGGAAATGATGCTGTACAAAATGGCACCGCCCACGGCAGACCAGAAACTGGCGACATGGAAACCGTCGATCACTTGCGCCACCAGCCAGAACATGAAGCCATTGATGATCAAAATGAACAGGCCCAGCGACAAGAACGTCACGGGCAGGGTCAGCAAGATCAGCAAAGGACGGATCAGCGCATTAACCAGTCCCAGCACGGCAGCGGCCAGCAGCGCGGTCCAGCCGCTGCTCATCGTCACCGAGTGCATCAAATAAGGGACGGCAAACAGGGCTGCCGCATTGATAAACCAAATCAGTAGCAAGCGCATTTCTCTAGCCTGTCAAAAGTGATAATAGACCGGCGAAGGCCGGACTTTTCAAATTACACAAGTGAGCCTCGTTGCCTCGCGAACCGTAGCGAGCGGATGCGCGGCGTGGCCGAGAAGCGCAGCTGTACGAAGGTACAGCGAGCATCGCCGGCCGCGCCCCGCGCCGCGCAGTAGGTTCCCGAGGCAAGCAACCAATTAATAGCGGTAATGCTCTGGTTTGTATGGACCTTCCGTGCGCACGCCGATGTAGTCGGCTTGCTCTTGCGTCAGTTCCGTCAGCTGCGCATTCAACTTTTTGAGTTGTAAACGAGCGACTTTTTCATCCAGGTGTTTTGGCAAGGTGTACACGCCGACCGGGTAGTTGGCCGTGTTTGCGTACAGCTCGATCTGGGCGATCGTCTGGTTGGCGAACGACGAGCTCATCACGTACGACGGGTGGCCCGTGCCGCAACCGAGGTTGACCAGGCGGCCTTCGGCCAGCAGGATGATGCGGCGGCCCGACGGGAAGATGATGTGGTCGACTTGCGGCTTGATGTTTTCCCACTCGTATTGCTTCAACGAAGCGACGTCGATTTCATTGTCGAAGTGACCAATGTTGCAGACGATGGCCTGGTCTTTCATGCGCGTCAGGTGATCGTGCGTGAGGATGTGATAGTTGCCCGTGCAGGTCACGAAGATGTCGCCGTGTTCGCAGGCGTAATCCATGGTCACCACGCGGTAGCCTTCCATCGCCGCCTGCAGTGCGCAGATCGGATCAACTTCCGTCACCCATACTTGCGCCGACAGGGCGCGCATGGCTTGGGCCGAACCCTTGCCGACGTCACCGTAACCGGCGATGACGGCCACTTTACCGGCGATCATCACGTCGGTGGCGCGCTTGATGCCGTCGACCAGGGATTCACGGCAGCCATACAGGTTATCGAATTTCGATTTCGTGACGGAATCGTTCACGTTGATCGCAGGGAAAGCCAGCTTGCCTTCCTTGTGCATTTGATACAAACGGTGCACGCCGGTGGTGGTTTCTTCCGTCACGCCGAGGATTTCCGGCAGACGCTTCGAGTACCAGGTCGGGTCAACCAGCAAGTGTTTCTTGATCGAGTTGAACATGCAGATTTCTTCTTCCGAACCCGGGTTGGCCAGCACCGACAGATCGGTTTCCGCGCGCACGCCCAGGTGCAGCAGCAGGGTCGCATCGCCGCCATCGTCGAGGATCATGTTCGAGTAGACAGCCTTGCCGTCCACGTTCGGCCATTCGAAGATGCGGTGCGTGTATTCCCAGTAGTCATCGAGCGACTCGCCCTTGACGGCGAAGACCGGCGTGCCGGCGGCAGCGATGGCGGCGGCAGCGTGATCTTGCGTCGAGTAAATGTTGCACGATGCCCAACGCACTTGCGCACCCAGTGCTTCCAGGGTATGGATCAGCACGGCGGTCTGGATGGTCATGTGGATGGAACCGGTGATGCGCGCGCCTTTCAGGGGCTGCGCTGCCGCGAATTCCTCGCGGATGGCCATCAGGCCAGGCATTTCCGTTTCAGCAATCTTGATTTCTTTGTCGCCCCATGCGGCCAAAGTGATATCGGCGATGGTGTAGTCGTGTTGCGATTTGAGTACGGCGTTCATCACGCCCTCCTTTCAGTTGAAAAAGGTACGTGAGCGCAGTTGCAGGAAATTCCGAGCCTGGCGAATTTCTTCGTCGCAACGCTCCTCGGACCCTGCATCATAACATCGGCCTTGTGCCGACGGCAACCATTAGTCAAGCGGGCCGGCCGCCTGGCAGGTCCGCGACGCGCGCTGGCGCGCTATGGTTTCTGCGGCGGCCAGTTCTTGCCCTGACTGATACAACTGGCGCGCTCGTCAGCGTCCAGGCGCCGCGCTATTTCATCGGCCAGGTCGCGCAGGATGGGCAGCATGTCTTTATCGGCCTTGCTGCCGTCGGTCGGGTAATTCGCGGCGCGCATGGCCCATTTGCAGGTGATCACGGGATCGGGCTTGATATTCGAGCGCCAGGCATCGGGATCCGTGGCGAGAAAACCACTGTCCGCATAAATAGTGAGCACATGCAAGGCCTGGCGTGCCGACATCTGCCCCATCAACTCGGTGAGTTCGGGCCGCATCTGGACCGGCGTTGCCCGCGAGCCCTCGGGAAAAACAAATTTGCCGGCCGCCGCCAGGATCAGCACGGCATGGCCATCGCCAGCCTCCGCCTTGTCCAGCCATTGTCCCACCGTCAGCGTGGCCGGCGGCGTGACTGACGCGGCCGCGACAGCGGACAGGCCCCATGTGGCCAGCAGGACAACAGCCAACGAGCGTACGCGCAACAAGGTCATGGAATTCTCCAATTAGTTTATTTGCAATAAATTGTAGTGTATCCCCATGGCAGCGCCGTTCGGTACGCGCCGTCGCGGGCGCACCCATAAAAAAAGCGCCCGCGGCCAGATGGCCGGGGCGCTTTTCTTGCAAGCGGACTAGCTTATTTCAGGCCGGCAGCATCGCGCAGCAGGGCGACCTTGTCGGTGCGCTCCCACGTGAATTCCGGCTCTTCGCGGCCGAAGTGGCCGTAGGCGGCGCTCTTCTGGTAGATCGGGCGCAGCAGGTCGAGCATTTGCACGATGCCTTTTGGACGCAGGTCGAAGTGCGCCAGCACCAGCTTGGCGATTTCCGCGTCAGGAATCACGCCCGTGCCTTCCGTGTAGACGGTGATGTTGATCGGCTTGGCCACGCCGATGGCGTAGCTGACCTGCACCTGGCATTGGCGCGCCAAGCCGGCGGCGACGATGTTTTTCGCCACGTAGCGGGCCGCATACGCTGCCGAACGGTCGACTTTCGATGGATCCTTGCCCGAGAACGCGCCGCCGCCGTGCGGGGCTGCGCCACCGTAGGTATCGACGATGATCTTGCGCCCGGTCAAGCCGCAATCACCTTGCGGACCGCCGATGACGAAACGGCCCGTCGGGTTGACGAGGAATTTGGTCTCCGTCAGCCATTCGCGCGGCAGAATGGGCTTGATGATTTCTTCGATGACGGCTTCTTCGATCTGCTTGTGCGAGATTTCCGGCGCATGCTGGGTAGACAGCACGACCGTGTGCACGCCGACGGGACGGCCATCGACGTAGCGCAGGGTTACTTGCGATTTTGCATCCGGACGCAGCCATGGCAGACGGCCATCCTTGCGCAGCTGCGACTGGCGCTCGACCAGGCGGTGCGCGTAGTGGATGGCGGCAGGCATCAGCTCGGCCGTTTCATCGCAGGCATAGCCGAACATCAAGCCTTGATCGCCAGCGCCTTGATCCAGGTCAATCCCCGCACCTTCATCGACGCCTTGCGCGATGTCCGGCGACTGCTTGTCGTAGGCCACCAGTACGGCGCAACCCTTGTAGTCGATGCCGTATTCCGTATTGTCGTAGCCGATACGTTTGATGGTTTCGCGCGCAACTTGAATATAATCCACATTGGCGTAAGTGGTAATCTCGCCAGCCAGCACCACCAGACCCGTGTTGCACAGGGTTTCGGCAGCCACGCGGGCGGTCGGATCCTGGGTCAGGATGGCGTCAAGGATGGCGTCGGAAATTTGATCGGCAACCTTGTCGGGATGGCCTTCCGAGACGGATTCGGAAGTGAAGAGATAGTCGTTTGACATTGCAAGCTCCTGATTACTATGTGAATGTTCTGTCGCAGTAAAGAGGATGTTGCCTGCGACGCTTTAGCGATATTTATATTCCGCTTCGCAAGTTGTCTATTAACTCAGCGGTTACTGCATACGTGGTATTTTACGCTTCTTAAAAAATTTTGGCACAGCAACACGCCATTCCTGGAAACAGCTTATTCATGTTAGTCCCAATTTTCCGCTTCTTATCCCTCTTTCCCTTGCCCGTCCTGCATGGCCTGGGCGCTGCACTAGGCTGGGTGATTTACGCCATTTCCCCGTCCTACCGGCGCCGCATGCGCGAGAATATGCGGGGTGCGGGGTTTACGCAACACTTGCACACGGCCGTGGCCGAAGCGGGCAAGAGCGTGCTGGAATTGCCCTTTATCTGGTGCGCGCCAGCCGAACGCGTGGCGCGCCACGCGACGGTGGAAAACTGGGAGCTGGTGGAAAAAGCGTTGCAGCACGGCCGCGGCATCGTCTTCCTGACACCACACCTGGGCTGCTTTGAAATCGTCGCCCAGCAGATCGCCCTGCGCACGCCGCTCACCGTGATGTACCGCCCGCCCAAGCGCGCCGCACTGAAACCGCTGATCGAAGGGGCGCGTGCGCGCGAAAACCTGATGCTGGCGCCGGCTAACATGTCGGGCGTGCGCATCTTTGCCAAATGCCTGAAAAAAGGCCAGCCCATCGGCCTGCTGCCCGACCAGGTTCCGCAAGAGGGCGAAGGCGTGTGGGCCGATTTCTTCGGCCGCCCCGCCTACACCATGACCCTGCCGGCCAAGCTGGCGCAGATGGGCGGCGCCGAAGTCATCATCACCTACGCCGAGCGCCTGCCGGGCGGACGCGGCTATGTAGTGCATTTCGTGCCTTTCACCGAGTCGCTAGCCAGCACCTCGGCCGAACAGGCGCGCACCATCAATGCGGCCATGGAACAATTGATCGCGCGCAGTCCCGCGCAATACCTGTGGAGCTACAATCGCTACAAGGTACCGCGCGGCGCGCCGCCACCCACGCCAGCGGCGTCGGATGCCGCCAAGGAGCAGGCATGAGACTGCTGATCGCCTTCATGTGGCTGCTGCACTGGCTGCCCTTGCCCATCCTCGGCCGCTTCGGCGTGGCCGTCGGCAACGTACTATTCATCGCCATGCCCACGCGGCGCAAGATCGCCCTGACGAATCTGCGCCTGTGCATGCCGGAATTGACGGAACAGCAACGCGTGGCCCTGGCGCGCCAGCATTTCCAGGCGTATTCGCGCAGCGTGTGGGAGCGCAGCATCCTGTGGTGGTCGTCAGAAACACGCCTGAACCGCCTGATCAAGAAGGTGCCCGCCTTCCCGGGCCAGCAGATCGCGGCCAAGCCCACCATCTTGCTGTGTCCGCACTTTGTCTGCCTCGACGTGGCCGGCGCCGCCACGGCCATGGAAATTTCCGCTTCGTCGATGTATGTGCAGCAAAAGAATGCCGCCTTCGACCAGGCCTTGCGCAATGGCCGTTCGCGCTTCAAGCCGCCCAAGCTGTTTACGCGCCAGGACGGCATCAAGACGATTCTGCGCGCCCTGCGCGACGGCTTGCCGTACTTCATGCTGCCGGACATGGATTTCGGCGAGAAGGATGCGGAATTCGTGCCCTTCTTCGGCGTGCCCGCCGCCACCTTGACGGCCACGGCGCGCCTGGCGCTGGCCGCCAAGGCGCAAGTGATTCCCGTCATCGCCACCTTCCTGCCCAATTACCAGGGCTGGAAAGTGACCTATTACCCAGCCTGGGACGATTATCCGGGCGACGACATCACGGCCGCCACGCGCCGCATGAACGAATTCATCGAAGAGCGCGTGCGCGAAGCGCCGGCCGAGTATTTCTGGACCCATAAACGCTTCAAGACGCGTCCGGAAGGCGAAGCCTCGTTCTATAACCAGCACAAGTGATACGGCAGACCATGAAACTCCAATTTACCAAAATGCATGGCGCCGGCAATGACTTCATCGTCATCGATGCAATCAATCAAGACATAGCCTTCACGCCGGCCCAGTGGCAGCGTCTGGCCGACCGCCGTTTCGGCATTGGCGCCGACCAGATCCTGGTGGTGGAAAAGCCGCGCCTGCCTGGCTGCGACTTCCGCTACCGCATCTATAACAACGATGGCGGCGAAGTCGAACAATGCGGCAACGGCGCGCGCGCCTTCGTCAAGTTCGTCAGCGAAAAAGGCTTGTCAAGCAAGGACAGCATCCGCGTGGAAACCATGGCCGGCATCATTGCGCCGCGCCTGGAGCGCGATGGCAGCATCACGGTCGACATGGGGGCGCCCGTGCTGGAGCCAAAGCTGGTGCCATTCGATGCAAACGGCCTGGACGGTGTAGCAGAAGGCAACGACACCTTGTGGCCGCTGGACCTGGCGCTGCCGGGCAACGATACAACCGTGCTGGTGTCCGTCGTCTCGATGGGCAATCCACATGCCGTGCAAGTTGTCGAGGATGTCGACGCGCAAGACCTGGAACAATCGGGTCCGCTGATCGAGCACCATCCGCGCTTTCCCCGCCGCGTCAACGCCGGCTACCTGCAGATCATCGACCGCCGTCACGTGAAACTGCGCGTGTTTGAACGGGGCGCGGGCGAAACGCTCGCTTGCGGCACGGGCGCCTGCGCCGCTGCCGTGGCCGGCATCCTGCGCGGCCGGCTCGACTCGCCTGTGCGCATCAGCGCGCGTGGCGGGGAACTGTCGATCGCCTGGCAAGGCCCGGGCCATCCAGTGCTAATGACGGGCCCGGCCGTGACCGTGTTCGAAGGCACGATCGACCTGTAGTCAAAGCGGCAAGCCGCCGCACATCATGCCACCAGGAACTGCTGTTCCTGCGTAACACCCAGCTCGGCCAGGTAACACTTCAGGCGGTACAGGCGTTGCCGGTAATTGCCTTCCGGCCCCGTCACGCCGCAATCGACGCGGTCGAACAGGCGCACCACCTGATCGAGCAGCTGGCGCTCCTGCGCCGTGCGGATCAATACCAGGCGCCGCTTGCCGCGCCCATGCGTGGCGCTAATATCGATCAATAAACAATGCCCCTGGTCGGCCGCATGGAGATCGAGCAGCAGTGCCTCGGCACGCGACAGATGAAAGCGGCGCGCCAGCTCCAGCCGCGCCGCCAGCAGGGGGTGGAGCTGGCCCAATTGCCGCAAGTGCCCATCGGCTTGCAAGGCGGCGTACTGGCCCCAGTCGCCGGGCTCGCCGTGCGGCGCGATCTTCGCCAGCGCCACCTCCGCTTCACTGCTGCCTTGCGCCTGCGCCTGCAGCAACCAATAGGCAGCACGCACATCGTTGTTGAGCCCATCGCGGCGATTGCGCCAGGCATGCATGCCGCACTCGAGCTGAGCCGGGCCATGCCCCAGGTCGGCGGCACGCTCCAGGCAGGAATGGGCTTCGATCACATTGCGCTGGGAAAATTCCGGTTTTGTATAGATGCGCGACAGCACGAACCAGGCTTCTGCCAGGCCCTGCTCACCCGCCTGCGTCAGCCAGCGCACGGCCCGCTTGAAATTGGCCGCGCCGTTGCGCGTGGCCAGGCGCTGGCCATGCGCATCCATGCGCGCATAGCCGAGCCCCAGCTCAAGCTGCGCCGTGCGGTCGCCGCCATGCGCGGCCAACTCGCAACACTGCCAGCCCTCGGCATCGCCGACAGGCGCCAGTGCCTGGGCGCAACGCGACAACAACAGTAACTGCTGCGCGTCGAGGGCGATGGCACGCGCACCGGCCGCTGCCTGGCGCTGTAACAGCTGGCGCGCCAGCGGCAAACCTTGCGACAGGAATCCTGCATGGTCGCCCTGGCTCCAGGCCTGCTCCAGACCGGCGTACAGCGGCGTATCGCCATCGAGAGCATGCTCGGCAACAAGGCTGGTAGCCGGTACGGAGGCTTCGGACGATCCTTCTTGCATGGATAACAACCATTGCGCATCGGGCAAGCCGGCGCGCACGGCGGCGTCCAGCGCCACGCGCGCCTTGGCGCGCAAGGTTTCACAACTGCTGGCGGCGTTGCCCAGCACCAATTGCGCCAGCACCAAGCCCGCCTGCACCTGGCCCGCATCGAACGCCTGCGCGTAATACGGAATCAGCGTCTTGGCTGCCGGTTGCGCCACTGCGAAAGGTACATGCATACCAATCAGCAAGCATGCTTCCTGGCTATCTTCCTGGGCCGCCCGCGCCAGCCAGTGCAAGGCGGTGGGCAAGCTCTGCGGCACACCCTGCCCGAACAGATACAGCCGTCCCAACGCCAGCTGGCAAGCCACATTGCCCGCACGTGCGCCCTTGATCAATCCTAATGTTTCGCGATTTGCCATCGATTCTCGATATTGAGTCAATGATTCTCATAATAGTGCGTCGTCTCAGGGCCCATCAGTGCAGGCCGTCCCTTAGTGTAACGTTCTTGTGTCATAAATCCGCCAAAGCCGGCTTAAGAACTTGATTCAACGCAACAATCTCCTGGCCGGAACACGCCAAGATGGCAAGGCGCCGCCACCGTGGCGATGGGAGAACGCTGGCCATCGGCGCAGGATCGGCAGAAACCGCGCGTTACAAAAATACAACAGGACCATGGATTTATGACGCTTTTCACCAATTTTTTCACGCATATTTGACCAATCCCGCACGTCTTGCGTGCCGACGAATTAAGGTTCATTCATCGAAACGCGACAGTTAGCGCATTTCAATCTGCTCGGATCTCGGACGGAACTCACTTTTAATAGGGAATAAGACATGAAAAAATCACTCGTTGCCCTCGCACTCTTCGGCGCTTTTGCCGCCACCGCACAAGCGCAGTCGTCCGTCCAAATCTACGGCACGATCGATGCTGGCCTGGGTAAATTGACTGGTGAAACCACCAAAGTCACCAAGCGCGACAACAACAAGCTGGGTTTCAAGGGCACGGAAGATCTGGGCAATGGCTTGAAAGCTATTTTTCAACTGGAAATTCGCTATGAATCCGATACCGGCACCGTAGAGAACACTTCGGGCACCAATTCGCGTCCGCTGTTCCAGGGTCAAAGCCGCGTCGGCCTGCAAGGCGACTTCGGTACCGTCCGCCTGGGCCGTGGCCTGACCGCTTTCCAGGAAACGAGCACCGGTTTCGAACCATGGTCGGGCATGCCTACGCCAGCCGGTTTCCAAACCGACTTGACCGTGGCCGGCTACACCAGCGATCCGCTGAGCGCGCCAGGCAACTCGCGTAACCGCTTCTCGAACGCCGTGTTCTACAACTCGCCAGTCATTAGCGGCTTCCAGTTCAACGCCACCGTGGCCGCTAAGGAAGCGAACAACAATAATGTCTTCCTGGCGACCGTACCTAACGCAACGACGAATGCTTCCGGCAACTTCGGCGTGCCTGCCAATGTCGTGCCTGCATCGAATCCGTACTCGGTATCCGTGACATACGCCTCGCCAGGATTTGCAGCCATGGCTGCCTACGAGCGTAATGGCCTGCAAGCCAAGCTGTGGTCGGTCGGTGCGTCGGTCAATCCGATTCCTGAACTGAAAGTCATGCTGTCGATTCAGCACCAGAAAGATGACGACTTCAAAATCATCAATACCGGCACCAAATCGTGGGTACTGGGCGCCAACTATGACGTCGGCCCAGGCAAGATCCGCGCTGGCTATGGTCAAAAAACACCGGATGGCGTAGTCAAAACCAAGCAAGCATCGCTGGGCTACGACTACAATCTGTCGAAACGTACCTACCTGTACGCAGATATTTCGAACAAGAAAGCTGCTAGCACGACCAACTACAACGTTTCGACTACGACCAACTACGTCGGCCTCGGCTTGCACCACAACTTCTAATGCTGTCGCATGTCACCCGCTGCGGGTGACATGCGCTGTACATGGAATACAAAGCGGCATGGGCAACCATGCCGCTTTTTTCATGGACGCATGGAAAATGCACCGATGCCGCGCCCTTTGCGCCTATGCCGCCGCACTCTCGGTTAGAATGAAGTGTTCAACTTTCACTGACAGACCTTATCAATGACCGCCACACTCGATTCCAGCACCGTCGCCCAGTACCTGAGCGAGCACCCGAATTTCTTCGAAGAGCATACCGCCCTGCTCGGCGAGGTCAAGCTGAGCAGCCCGCTGACGGGACGCACCATCTCGCTGCAGGAGCGGCAGATGGAAGTGATGCGCGACAAGTACAAGGCACTGGAACTGCGCATGTCCAAGCTGAGCCGCCTGGCCGAGGAAAATGGCGATATCGCCAGCAAATTCCATGGCTGGAACCAGGCCATGCTGCAAGTGCGCAACGATGCAGACATGCCGCGCGTGCTGGTTGACGCCTTGCAAAGCAATTTCGACGTGCCTTATGTCAGCCTGCGCCTGTGGCAAGTGCTGCCGGAACACGCCAACGGCTGGTTCACGGAAGATGTCACGGCCGATGTGCGCATGTTCGCCAACAGCTTGCAAGCGCCGTACTGCGGCAGCAACCGCGATTTCGAAGCCGTACATTGGTTGCAGGCCGACAAGATCGAATCGACCGTCATGATCGCCCTGCGCGCGCCAGGCACCACGGGCACCTTCGGCTTGCTGGTGCTCGGCTCGCCCGACAGCGAACGCTTTACCTCCAGCATGGGCACGGACTTCCTCGTGCACATCGGCGCCACGGGCAGCGCCGCCCTGGCCGCGCTGCGCGCCGGCTCGCCAGCCTGAGTCAGCCATGGGCGAGGCGCGCGGCAAGGCCGAATGGCTGGCTAGCTACCTGTCGCAGCTGGCCACGCAGCGCAAGCTGTCGCCGCATACGCTGGACGCCTACGGGCGCGACTTGCGCGCCTTGCTGGAACTGAGCGGCAATACGCCCTGGACGGCGCTGGCGCACAACGAAATACGCCGCTACACGGCCAAGCTGCACAGCGGAGGCCTCAACCCACGTTCGATCGCCCGCAAGCTCTCGTCGTGGCGAGGCTTTTTCAACTGGCTCAGTGGCGAGACCACGCTCGACGCCAACCCTGTCGACGGTATCCGCGCGCCCAAGCGGGCCAAAACATTACCGAAAGCCCTGTCGGTGGACGATGCCGTGCGACTCGTGGCGCCAGCGCAACACCAGCAGGGTAACGCCGAGCCGGAACAACTGTGCAACCGCGCCATGTTCGAGCTGCTGTATTCGAGCGGCTTGCGCGTATCCGAACTGACCAGCCTGGACAGCCATTACTGCAAGGCCGAGGCCGGCCAGCCCGCCTCGCTGGGCTGGCTCGACATGGCCAGCTTCGAAGTCATCGTCACGGGCAAGGGCAGCAAGATGCGCAAGGTGCCCGTCGGCAAGGCAGCGCTCGTGGCATTGACCGCCTGGCTGGCCGTGCGCCCGCCCGCGGCGGATGGCAGCGCCGCCTTGTTTTTAAGCACGCGCGGCACGCGCATCTCGCCGCGCGTATTGCAGCTGCGCCTGAAGGCGCACGCGCTGGCCACCGGGATTCCCGCCAATGTGCACCCGCACGTGCTGCGCCACTCGTTCGCTTCGCATGTGCTGCAATCGTCGGGCGACTTGCGCGCCGTGCAGGAAATGCTGGGGCATTCCAGCATCACTTCGACCCAGGTCTACACGGCCCTCGATTTCCAGCACCTGGCGCACGTGTACGACCAGGCGCATCCGCGCGCCAAGCTCAAATAGACAGCCGCGCCAGTAGACCAGCCTGATCCATATCAAGCGGATGGGCGCGCATTTGCAAGCTTTTGTAAAATTCCGGCATAATCGTCCGCATTCTTCCGCTTGCGCGGCGGCACCATCGATTACAGCATAGGCATCCTTCATGGCACTGATTCCAACCACCATCCTCACCGGTTTCCTGGGCGCCGGCAAAACCACCTTGCTCAACCGCATACTGCAGGAAGACCATGGCATGCGCATCGCCGTGATCGAAAACGAGTTTGGCCAGGAAAACATCGACAATGAAATCCTGGTACAGGATAGCAACGAGCACATCATCGAGATGAACAACGGCTGCATCTGCTGCACCGTGCGCGGCGACCTGATCGTGGGCCTGACGGAACTGGCGCGCAAGCGCGACGCCGGCCTGCTGGCGTTTGACCGCGTCGTCATCGAAACGACGGGCCTGGCCAACCCCGGCCCCGTGGCGCAAACCTTCTTTGTCGATGAAGAAGTGGGCAGCCACTACATGCTCGACGCCATTATCACGGTGGTCGATGCCCGCCATGCCATGAAGCAACTCGATGAATATGAGGAAGCCCAGCGGCAAGTGGGCTTTGCCGACAAGCTGCTGCTGTCGAAAACCGACCTCGTCAGTGAAGAGGACGTGACCACCCTGACGCGCCGCCTAAAGCGCATCAATCCCCGCGCTCCCATTGCCAAGGTCGATTTCGGCCGCGCGCCGCTGGCAGAAGTGCTCGACATTCGCGGTTTCAACCTGAATGAAAAGCTGGAACTGGACCCGGATTTCCTGGCCACCGAAACGGCACACGTCCACGACCACGACAAAGCGCACGACCACGATCACGCACATGAACACAAGCATGAACACGGACATGAGCACACAGATGAGCACGCACATGAGCACAGCGACGCCTGCGCCACCGATTGTGGCCATGTAGACCACCACCATGCACAGCACAGCGACGATATCGCCGCCTTTGTTTTCAAGAGCACGCAACCGTTCGACAGCGCCAAGCTTGACGAGTTCCTCGGCGGCCTGGTGCAAGTGTATGGCCCGCGCATGCTGCGCTACAAGGGCGTGCTGCTGATGCAGGGTGCCGAACGCAAGGTGGTATTCCAGGGCGTGCACCAGCTGATGGGCAGCGACCTGGGTGCCAAATGGGGCGAGAATGAAGTGCGTGGCAGCAAAATGGTGTTTATTGGCAAGAATCTACCAAAAGACATTTTTATTCGCGGACTCGAACAATGTTTGGTATAAACTAGCCGGGTTTTGCAAATTATCCTTTGCAAAGCAGAAACAAAAGGGAAAGTTAAGCACGCTTTCCCGCTGTCCGACACCCATCTTGCTGGTATAAACCAACAAGTAGCCGTCTCTGATCGGCTAGGCAACAAATCGGGATGGCAATATAAGGCAAAGCGTGCCAAAATCAGCGACGAAAACGGCCCATGTCGTTCGCCTGTCATGAAATGCTGGCAAACTGCCACTGGCCACATGCCAGGCATGCAAGCGATCCACCCAACACGCCCATTGGCGCGCGCATAGCGCGACTGGCATAGAGCGGTAAAAAGTTATCAACATGGCACCATAGCCTGCCGGTAATCCTGGCTTTCGCCGGCAAGCCAAGGTCGCAAGCAGTACAGCGGGACAGCAATGCCAAGCGGAACCTGTACAGTTGCTCGGTATCGCCGCATCAACTGATCAATTTGAAAACTCTGTCGTATCGAAGGTAAGCGAAGTTATGACCAAAACTAATAAATCGACCCCGGCCGCCAACCAAGACATCCCTCTCATCAGCGAAGACCAAATTCGCGCCATGAGCGAAGATGACTACATGAATCCGGCACAACTGGCATTCTTCAAGGCGCGCCTGCAGCAGCTCGAAAAAGACCTGCTGAAAAACGCCGGCGAAACCACGGAACACTTGCGTGAAACCGTGCTGGTCCCGGACCCTGCCGACCGCGCCACCATCGAGGAAGAGCATGCGCTGGAACTGCGCACGCGCGACCGCGAGCGCAAATTGCTGAAGAAAGTGCAGCAATCGATCGCCAGCATCGACGCCGGCGACTATGGCTGGTGCGAAGAAACGGGCGAGCCTATCGGCATCCCGCGCCTGATCGCCCGTCCGACCGCCACCCTGTCGCTGGAAGCCCAGCAGCGGCGCGAACTGAAGCAAAAGCTGTACGGCGACTGATCGCCCCTTCCCTTGCACGGCCGCCCCGGCGGTCCCGCGATGGCGAAAAAAAGCACACAACCTCGGTTGCGTGCTTTTTTTTCGTCCTGCGCCGACTACACTGAAGCAGGCACGGCAGCGGCAAGCGCCGCTTGCAATTGCCTTTTCCATCCCCACTTTTGAGTCATGGGCGCGCAGACGCATGACGCTGCACGCATTGGCACGAATCTTTTGAGGTCACTATGGAACAATTTCACGGCACCACCATCCTCTGCGTCCGGCGTGGCAAGCAAGTCGCCCTGGGTGGCGATGGCCAGGTAACTTTGGGCAACATTGTCATGAAGGGCACGGCCCGCAAGGTGCGTAAGTTGTATCAGGGCAAGGTCCTGGTCGGCTTTGCCGGCGGCACGGCCGACGCCTTCACCCTGCTCGACCGTTTTGAAGGCAAGCTGGAAAAGCACCAGGGCAATCTGCTGCGTGCCTCTGTCGAACTGGCCAAGGACTGGCGCACCGACCGCGTGCTGCGCCGCCTGGAAGCGATGCTGCTGGTAGCCGACAGCGAGTCGACCCTGGTCATCACGGGCAATGGCGACGTGCTGGAACCGGAAGACGGCATCGGCGCCATCGGCTCGGGCGGCACCTACGCCCAGTCGGCCGCCAAGGCGCTGCAGGAAAACACGGACTTGTCGCCGGCCGAAGTGGTCAAGAAATCGCTGACCATCGCTGCGGAACTCTGCATCTATACGAATATGTCGCACATTATCGAAACCCTCGACTAAGAGTCCCCGAGAAAACGCCCATGGCTGCGTTGCATGGCCTGGGCGTACAAAAACGTACTGCCTGCGGCCACGCGCCTTGCCCTGAACGTTTTTCGGGCACTCTACGCAAAGAAGACAGAAAGCTAACTATGATCATGAACATGACCCCGTCGGAAATCGTCACCGAACTCGACAAGCACGTGGTGGGCCAGGCCAAAGCCAAGCGCGCCGTCGCCATCGCCCTGCGCAACCGCTGGCGTCGCCAGCAGGTGGCCGAGCCCCTGCGCCATGAAATCACGCCCAAGAATATCCTCATGATCGGCCCCACGGGCGTCGGCAAGACGGAAATCGCGCGCCGCCTGGCCAAGCTGGCCGAAGCGCCCTTCATCAAGATCGAAGCAACCAAGTTTACGGAAGTGGGCTATGTGGGGCGCGACGTCGACACCATCATCCGCGACCTGATCGACATCGGCATCAAGCAAACGCGCGCGCTGGAAATGAAGAAAGTGCGCGCACGCGCCGAAGATGCGGCGGAAGACCGCGTCATCGACATTCTCGTGCCGCCGGCACGCGACTTCGGCTTCACGCCGAATATGCCAGCGGCAGTGGATAGCGGTAGCGGTAGCGGCGACAGCACGCGCCAGACCTTCCGCAAGCGATTGCGCCAGGGCGAGCTCGATGACAAGGAAATCGAGATCGAGCTAGCCGAGGCGGGCCCGCAGATGGAAATCATGGCGCCGCCGGGCATGGAAGAAATGACGGAACAGATCAAGTCCATGTTCTCGGGCGTGGGCGGGCAGCGCAAGAAGGCACGCAAGGTCAAGATCCGCGAAGCATTGAAACTGCTGGTCGAGGAAGAAGCGGCCAAGCTGGTCAACGAAGATGAGCTAAAACAGAAAGCCATCCAGAACGTCGAGCAGAACGGCATCGTCTTCCTGGATGAAATCGACAAGATCGCCTCGCGCTCGGAGTCCGGCGGTGCCGATGTCTCGCGCGCGGGCGTGCAGCGCGACCTGCTGCCGCTGGTCGAAGGCACGACCGTCAACACCAAGTACGGCATGATACGCACGGACCACATCCTGTTCATCGCCTCGGGCGCCTTCCACCTGGCTAAGCCGTCGGACCTGATTCCCGAACTGCAGGGGCGTTTCCCCATCCGCGTGGAACTGGAATCGCTGTCGATTTCGGACTTCGAGCGTATTTTGACCAGCACCGACGCCTGCCTGACGATGCAGTACGAAGCCTTGCTGGCGACAGAAAACCTGACCTTGAAATTCGCGCCGGAAGGCATCACGCGCCTGGCGGAAATCGCCTATTCGGTCAATGAGCGCACCGAAAACATCGGCGCGCGCCGTCTGTACACGGTGATGGAAAAACTGCTGGAAGAAGTCTCGTTTACAGCCAGCGAAGGCAGCAGCAGCACGGAAAACTTGCTGGTGATCGATGCCGCCTACGTCAACGAACGCCTGGAAGCGCTGTCGGTCAACGAGGACCTGTCGCGCTACGTGCTGTAGGAAGAAAGGGGGAAACCGATGGCAAACAAGGCATTGGCGACGCGGCAGAAAATGCAGTTCCGCGTCGAATCCTCGCAAAAACCGCGCAATCCGGTGGCCACTGCGGCCTTGCAGCGCGCCGCCGGGGCGCACGTGAAAACCGTGTCTGGCCAGCGCCAGCAGGAAAAACGCCTGCTGGCGAAATTGCTGCTGAAGGTCGCAACGGATAAATAGGCCGCCTGCGGACACCCCCCATCGGGGCGTCCGCCATCAGGCCACTCTCTGCCGCAGCAGCATCCCCTTAGAAACGGTAGGACGCGCCCAGCGAAAACATATCGACCTTGGTCGTTTGCTTGTCGTTGTACTTGACGGGCACGCGGTCCCAATCGAGGTGCAGCGACCAGTTCTGGTTCAGCGCATACGCCGTGCCGATGCCATAGATCAGGCCTGCCTTGTTCTTCTTGTCGGAACCGCCGCCCACATAATCGACCTTGCCCTGCGTGTAGGCCACGCCGGCGCGCCCGCTCAGGGTGAAAGCATCGAACTGGTAGCCAAGCACGCCCTGCACGCCGGCGCCCGTGAACTTGCCGCGGCCGGCGCGCTTGCCGGCACCCGTGTCGAAGCCGGATTTGACTTCACCGCCCAGATACCCCACCAGTTCAACCGAAGGCAGGGCCACGCCGCCCTGAAACGGCAGCGCGTTGAAACTGTAACCCAGGTAGGCCTTGCCATTGCGCTTGCTGCTTTTGTCGCAATCGCCTTGTCCTGGCACGCAATCGAGGCCGCTACTGGCGCGAAAGCCATAGCTGGCGCCCGCATAGACGGGACCCGGTGCAGGCTCGGCTGCGGCCGCCACGGCATGCAGGGGAGCGATGGCGGCCAGCGCCAGCAGCGCTGCGGGGAAACGGAAAGATGGGAACATGGATAACCTCTACAAGTGGATGGATTGCCTGGTTGTAGCACGCTGCGCGAGCCACAAGCGGGAGTGTCATCTCTTTTGCCGAGAAGTACTATCACCTTGTGCAAAGTGCCATTTGCGGCTACATTCGGTACCGTCATCCGCTACTAAACTTGTAAAAAAGGATATCTCGTGAGTTCACCTGAACTGGTTTTGCGTGTGCTGCGCACCCAATTGCGCGCCGCCGGCATCACGTACAAGGTACTGGCCGAACGCATCGCCATGAGCGAGTCGAGCGTCAAGCGCATGTTTGGCCAGCACGACATGTCGCTGTCGCGCCTGGCCCTGATCTGCAAGGCCTCGGGCATCGCCATGGAAGACGTGCTGCGCGGCGCGGCCGACATCACGCCGCATGCCGACACGCTCACCCTGGTGCAGGAAAAGTCGCTGGTGGCGCATCCGCGCCTGCTGCTGGTGGCGATCTGCTGCCTGGGCCACTGGAGCCTGGAGCAGGTGGTGGAAACGTATGCGCTGACGCAGGCCGAATGCATCGGCTGCCTGGCCGAGCTGGACCGGCTAGGCTTGATCGAACTCAAACCGCTGAACCGCTACAGCCTGCGCGTCTCGAACGCCTTCCACTGGCTGGCCGACGGTCCGGTGCAGCAGTACTTCCGCGAACACGTGGTGGCCGATTATTTCAGCGGGCATTTCGATGGCGCAGGCGAAACCCTGATGTGCATCCCGGCGCGCCTGTCGCTGTCGAGCGCGCAGGAACTGGTGCAAAAGATCCGCCAGCTGGCCGAGGAACTGGCGCGGCTGCACCAGAACGACCGGCGCCTGGCCCCCGCCGAACGCGATGGCTTCACCCTGCTGCTGGGCTTTCGCTCATGGGAATTTGCCGCCTTCACGGCCCTGCGCCGCAGCACGGCGGCCGCCGCGCCGGGCGCCGCTTACCAGACCGGTCCCAGGAACAGATAGAGCGTGCTCTCGCCTCCCTTGGTCGCGCCCGCCGCCACATACACGGGACCGAAGCGCGTGTCGACGGAGATGAAGGCGCTGCTGGCCTGCGTGAACTTGCTGGCTTTCCAGCGTTCGCTCTGATCGAAGCCGCCGCCCATCTCCAGCGAAAAGCCGGCCCGCACGACGCCGCCCAGGGTGCTGGGCAGGGAACCGATGCGGCGCGCCATCACGAAGCGCGCGAAGGCGATACTGCGTCCTCTCACCGATTCAAATTCCGTGCCGGACAGGCGCAGGAAACCACCGAGATTGAGCGGCGCTTCGTCACGCTGTGAGCGCGCCCATTCGCCATACACGTGACCGGCCCAGTTGCCGCGGCCAAAGGCCTTTAACCCCGTGATGGACGATTGGCCCAGGGCCGCCTCGCCCGCCCCCGTGGTCGTATCGCGCGCCCAGGTGGCCTCAAGCAAGACGCCGCGCGTGGGAAAGCCCGGCGAATCGAGCGTATCGGCGCGGAATCGCACGAACTGCGTGGTGCCCAGCGCGCGCGACTCCGGCTGCGTAGGGTCGGCCGGAATCGCCAGCTTGCCCTTGACTTCCGTACGAGCGACGCCGAACTGCAAATCACCCCAGGTACCGAACTGGCGTCCCAGCACCAGTGCAGCTGTCTGGCCGTTATAGGCCAGGCGGGCGCTGCGCCGGCCATTGTCGAACAAATCTATCGCCGACGAAGTGTATTGCAACTGCGGCGCGATATACCACGGGTTGCCGGCGCCCAGCGGCTGCCAGAACTGCACGCCATAGCCGCGCGTATTACCGATCTGCGCCGTGCTGCGCAGCTCGCCGCCCCAGCTGTTCAGGTTCGAGCGCGCATGCAGCAGCTTCAGGGCGAAATTATTGCTGTCCCTGAAATCGCTGGCCAGTTCCAGGCCCACGCGCAGGCGGTTGCTGGCCCACGGCGCTTCGACCGCCTTGATGGTGACCGCGCGCTGGTCGCCGGAATCGATCACGTCCGTCTCCACGCGCGCCACGTCGCCCCGGCCATACAGCCTGGCCGCCGCCTTGAGCACATCTTCCTGGCTGACGGCCTGCCCTTCCACCAGGCCCGATTGCGCCTGCAGGATGCGCGGATTGATGTCGCCTTCGCTCTCCACGGCCAGGCGCGTGAGCGGCAGGGCCACGTCCAGCAAGGCCGGCGCGGCCAGGCGCAGCTGCTCGCGCGCCGCATACTGTTCCGGCGGCAGGGCCAGCGGCGCCAGGCGGGCGGCCAATGCCTGCGCCGCCTGTTCGCCGGCGCGCATGGCGCGCGCATAGTTTTCAAAGTCGAGGAAACTGACGCCCGTCAAATTCGGCGCCACCAGGATATCCTGCGCGCGCAATTCCTTGAGCGAGCGCTGCACATTCTGCTCCGTGAGGATCTGCAGCATCTGCTGCGCCACGCCGATGGCGCTGCCCAGATCTTTTTCCGGCGCCAGCGGCGTGCCCACGTTGACGGCGATGATGATGTCGGCGCCCATGGCGCGCGCCATGTCGACCGGCAGGTTGCGCACCAGGCCCCCATCGACCACCAGCCGGTTATTCACGCGCACGGGGGAAAACACGCCCGGCACGGCCAGCGAGGCGCGCATCGAGAGGAACAGCGGCGTGTCGACCAGTTCCACCAGCTCGCCATTGACCAGGTCCGACGCCACCGAGCGGAAGGGCAGCGGCAACTGGCTGGCGGGGCGGTCGCGCATGCCGGCCGGCAGCAGCCGGTTCAAGGCCATCTCCAGCGCCGCATTGCTGGCCGCGGCCGGCGGCGTGGAAATGCCATTGCGGCTCACACCAAATTCGATGCGCGACGGCAGTAATAAATCTTCCTCGCGGCGGCGGAAAGCCAGCTCGTCGCGCGGCGGCCGGTCGGCCACCACGCGCGCCCAGTTGGTCTCGCGCGCCATCTTTTCCAGGTCCGCCACGGAAGCGCCGGCCGCATACGCGCCGCCCACCACGCCGCCCATGCTGGTGCCGACCACCATGTCGATCGGCACATGCAGCTCCTGCAGCACTTTCAAGACGCCGATATGCGCCAGGCCGCGCGCGCCACCACCCGACAGCACCAAGGCGATGCGCGGACGCGCCGATACCGGCGCGGGGACGGCAAGGGTGGCAGCGGGGGAGACTGTGGCAGCGGAGACGTCTGCTGCGGCAGCCGGCGGCAAGACGCACAGCGCCGCCACGCAGCCCGCCAGGACGGCACGGATCAAGAACATGTTGACTCCTGTGGCGATGGCGGCACGGCGCCATCGGCAAAATACGATAAAAACAGCGTTAGTTTGACGGCGGCACGCTGCTGCTCACTTGCGGCGCCGGCATCATGGTCGCCGCACGCTGCTGCTCCATCGGCAGCGGCGGCGGCACCAGGCTGTTTGTCGGCGCGGGGGCGGCGGACGGCGATGGGGTGGCAGACATTTGCGCCGGCAAGGCCAGCGCCTTGTCGTCGGCCACCAGGTCGATGCGCTTGCTTACGCCGCCATCACGCAGCAGCACATGGCGCGCATGTACTTCCAGCACCGTCACGCCAGGCGCCACCTCGGCGCCTTCGGGCAGGGCTACGGACGGCTTGCCGTCAGTCGAGATGATGGCCACGCTGCGGCGGCCATTGCTGGTGGCCACCACACCCTTGAGTTGGTAATTGCTGGCCGTGGCCACGCTGACCTGGCCACCGAACAACGAGGCGCCCGCCTCCACGCTGGCATCCTGCACCACCGGCACGACGGGTGGATTGATGGGGCGTTGCGGTGCCTTGAACAGCTGCATGGCCCAGTAGGCCAGCGACACGGACAGCGCCACGACGGCGAGCAAACTTGTAAATTGAGGCAAACGCTTCATGGCTTCCTTGAGTCTCTTATTTGACCAGCTGATTGATTTCGATAATCGGCATCAGCACGGCCAGCACGATCAGCAGCACCACCACGCCCATGGCCAGGATCAGGGCCGGCTCCAGCAGGCCGGCAATGGTCAGGGTGCGGCGTTCCAGATCCTGCTCCTGCGCGCTGGCGGCGCGTTCCAGCATGGCCGGCAGCTCGCCCGTGATTTCGCCGGCGCGTATCATGTGGATCAGCATCGGCGGAAAATGCTTTTGCGCCGACAGCGCGCGCGCCAGGCTGACGCCCTCGCGCACGGCGCCGCTGGCTTCTTCCACTAGTTCCTGCATCGCCACATTCGTCAGCGTATCGCGGCTGGTGTCGAGCGCGCGCAAGATCGGCACGCCGGACCCCGTGGTGATGGCCAGGGTGCTGGCAAAACGCGCCGTATTCAAGCTGCGCTCGAACTTGCCGTACAGGGGCGCCGTCAGCAGCCAGGTATGCCAGCGCCGTTTCAAGGCGGGTTGCTGCAGCGCGCGGCGCCAGGCGAACCACGCGCCGACAAGGGCAATCGCCACGACGATGCCGTAGTTGCGCACAAAGTCCGACAACGCCAGCATGATGACGGTGAGCAGCGGCAGCTTCTGCTTGGTATTGGCGAAGACCGAGACGATCTGCGGCACCACGTAGGTGAGCAGGAAGATCACGATGGAAAACGCCACCACCGTGACGATGGCCGGATAGGTAAACGCCAGCTTGACCTTCTGCACCAGCGCATTGCGCCGCTCGATGTAATCGGCCAGGCGCGACAGCACGCGCGACAAATGGCCGATCTGCTCGCCCGACGCCACCAGCGCCCGATAAATTTCCGCGAAATCGCGCGGATGGCGCGCCAGCACGTCGGAAAATGCGGCGCCACCGATCACTTCCGAGCGGATCGAGGCGATCAGGTCGCGTAGGTATGGCCGCTCGGCCTGTTCCAACAGCGCGGAAAACGCCTGTTCCAGCGGCAGGCCCGCTTCCAGCAAGCTGGCCAGCTGGCGCGTAAACAGGGCCAGCTCGGTGCTCGACAGGCGCTCGCCGAAGCCGCGCCGCCTGGTGACGCCGGCGGCGTCGACCTGCGCGGCGATCGGTTCGACCGCCAGCGGCACCAGGCCTTGCACGCGCAGCTCGGCACGCGCGGCACGGGGACTGTCGGCATTGAGCACGCCCTTGCGGGTAGCGCCCTGGGCATCGACGGCTTCATAACGGAATGCGGGCATGGTGGCGGGCCTAGTCTTTGGTGACGCGCAGCAATTCAGCCTGCGTGGTGGTGCCGTCGCGCAGCCAGCGTTCGCCGTCGTCGCGCATGCTCGTCATGCCATCCTGCAGGGCGACCGTGCGCACGTCCGCTTCCGACGCGCGGTTGTGGATCTGCGCGCGGATCTGCTCCGTCGTGCGCAGCAGCTCGTACACGCCCACGCGGCCCTGGTAGCCCGTCTGGCCGCACTGCTCGCAGCCGACCGCCTGCCAGTACTGGCCATCGAAGCTCTTGCAGGAGCCGCACAATTTGCGCACCAGGCGCTGCGCCAGCACGCCCAGCAGCGACGACGACAGCAAAAACGGTTCGATGCCCATGTCCAGCAAACGCGTGACGGCCGCCGACGCGTCGTTGGTATGCAAGGTCGCCAGCACCAGATGGCCCGTCAGCGAGGCTTGCACGGCGATCTGCGCCGTTTCCAGATCGCGGATCTCGCCGATCATGATCACATCGGGGTCTTGCCGCAAAATCGCCCGCAACGCCTTGGCAAAGGTCATGTCGATGCGCGGATTGACCTGCGTCTGGCCCACGCCGGCCAGGTCATACTCGATCGGGTCTTCCACCGTCAGGATGTTCGTGGTGGTGGCATTGAGCATCGACAGCGCCGCGTACAGGGTGGTGGTCTTGCCCGAGCCGGTAGGACCGGTAACGAGCACGATGCCGTGCGGCTGCGTGATCAGGCCATCGAATTGCTTCAGCATGGGCGCGCTCATGCCCAGGTGCTGCAAGTCGAGGCGGCCCGCTTCCTTGTCCAGCAAGCGCAATACGGCCCGTTCGCCATGCCCGGTGGGCAGGGTCGAGACGCGCACGTCGACGGGCTTGCCGCCCACGCGCAGGGTGATGCGGCCATCCTGCGGCAAGCGTTTTTCGGCGATGTCGAGCTGCGCCATGATCTTGATGCGCGAAATCAGCGAGCCGTGGATGGCTTTCCTTGGACGCACCACGTCGCGCAGGCTGCCATCGATGCGAAAGCGCACGACGGAGGTCTGCTCGAACGGCTCGATGTGAATGTCGGAGGCGCCTTCGCGCAGCGCCTGCGTCAGCAGCGCGTTGATCATGCGGATGACGGGCGCGTCGTCGGACGATTCGAGCAAATCCTCGATGGCCGGCACGTCTTGCAGCAGCTTGGTGAGATCCAGGTCGGCGTCGAATTCATCGGCCATCTGCGACGCATCGCCGCCGCCGCCCGCGTAGGCGCCGGCAATCGCCGCATCGAGTTCGCCGCGCGGCAGCACCGTCAATTGAATCCGGCCGAAACGGCGCGACACTTCGGCAATCGCCGCCGGCGCCGTCGATGCGGCCACCAGCACCTCGACCGGGGCGCCATCGAGCGCGCCGGGCCGGGCCAGCACGCCGAAATCGCGCGCGTAGGCGTAGGGAAGCAGATTACTCATGGCTGTCCCATCACTTCTGCTGCTGCGGCTGTGACTGCTGCTGGTATTGCTGCAGCAGCGGCTGCGGTGGCGTGGCCGCGTTTGCCGGCGCGCCTGGCGGCGGCGTCGGTGCCGGCGGCACAGGGCGCGTCACCATGTTGCCGCCCACCGGCTGGCCATCCTGCAAAGCCGGCAAGACGGGCGTGCCCAGGTCTTTCAACATCAGATTGCCCGTCGCCGGCACGGCGGCCGTCTCGGCCGAGCGCATATAGTCGTAGCGGTCGGCCGCCAGGCTGCCGCTCTGCTCCTTGTTGCGCACGATGACAGGGCGCAGGAAGATCATCAGATTGGTTTTCTTGCGCTCGCGCGTCTGGTACTTGAACAGGTTGCCGATCAGGGGGATATCGCCCAGGCCGCGCACTTTTTCCGCATTGTCGCCCGTGCTATCCTCGATCAGACCACCGAGCACGATGATCTGGCCATCGTCTGCCAGCACATTGTTTTCGATCACGCGGTTGTTGATGGTGATACCGCTGACGGCCGTCGACGTGGATTTGTCCACGCTCGACGTCTCGTGATAGATGCCCAGCTTGATCGTGCCGCCTTCGGAAATCTGCGGACGCACCTTCAGGGTCAGGCCCACTTCCTTGCGGTCGATGGTCTGGAAGGGGTTGGTGTTGGTGCCGGCCGTGCTGGTGTACTGGCCCGTCAGGATAGGCACGTTCTGGCCCACCTTGATGGTCGCCAGTTCATTGTCCAGGGTGATCAGGTTCGGCGTCGACAGGATGTTGGCGTTGCCGTCCGATTCCAGCGCATGCGCCACGGCGCCCAGGCCCAGCGCGCCGTTGATCTGCTTGAAGATGCCCACCGTCAGGCCGCCCGTCGGCAAGACCTTGCCGCCGCCCGTGGCGATGGCGGCGATGTTGTTGCTGGTGCCCGAGGCGAATGACTGCAGCGCGCCCACGCGGTAGTTGCTGGTGCTGTCGCCCGACAGGCCCAGCCACTGCACGCCGAACTCGGATGCCTTGGCCGACGTCACTTCGACGATCAGCGCCTCGATGTAGACCTGGGCACGGCGCACGTCGAGCTGGTCGATCACGGCGCGCAGGTTGCGGTAGACGGCTTCGTTGCACGTCAAAATCAGGGTATTCGTCGATGCGTCGGCCTGGATGAAACCGGCCGCGCCGCCGGACGACAACTGCTGCGGCCCGTTGTTCAGCGAGGCGCCACCCGAGGTGCCGCTTTGCGTATTGCCGCCCAGGCCAGTGCTGTTCATGCCACTGTTGTTCTGGCTGATCTGGTTATTCGTGCCCTGGTTGCTGGTGCCCTGCTGCGCCGTGGCGGCCGTGCCATCCGACGTCACCACCGAGCGCAGGGTTTGCGCCAGCTTGGTGGCGTCCGCGTTTTTCAGGTACACCACATGCACATTGCCCAGCTGCGTGGTGGGCTGGTCCAGCTTCGAGATCAGCGACTTGGCCAGGTTGGCGCGCGCCGCCGATGGCGCGCGCAGCACCAGCGAATTGGTGCGCGGGTCGGCCAGCACGGACACCTTGCCCGTGTCGGCGGCCGCGCCGGCGCCCGCATTGCCACCTTCCATCAGCTTGTTGACCATCGAAGCCAGGTCGGAAGCGATGGCGTAGCGCACGGGGATCACGTCCAGGTCCGTCGAGGCGGGCACGTCGAGCGCGGCGATGATCTTCGCCAGGCGCTTGAGGTTATCCGCGTAATCGGTGATCACCAGCGAATTGTTGCCCGGGTTGGCGTTGATCGTGTTGTTCGGCGAGATCAAGGGGCGCAGCACGGCCAGCAAGTTGGCCGACGATTCGTAGTTCAGGTAAAACACCTGGGTGGCGATCTGGTCGCCCTTCACCTGGCTGGCGCCATTGCCCACCTGGGTTGGCACGGATTGCAGCTTGGCGTCCGCTTCCGGCACCACTTTCGCGTAACCGTCGCCAGAGACCACCGCATAGCCCTGCAGGCGCAAGGCCGAGGCCAGCAGCCCGAAGGCCTGCGTCTTGCTGATGGATTTTTCCGACACCAGGGTGATCGTGCCCTTGACGCGCGGGTCGATGACGAAATTGATGTTGGTGTAATGGCCCACCGCCTTGATCACCGATTCGATGTCGGCGCCGACAAAATTGAGCGCCGCTTCATCGCCGGGCGCGGCCCAGGCGGGTGCCGGCATGCCGGCTACGGAACAGCACAGCAAGGCAGCGGCCGACAGGCGGCGCAGCGAAAAGGAGAAAGTATGGGGGCTCACGGATGGTTTTTTCATTGTCTGAACTCTAAGGCGATGATGTTTTTTTCGCTATTGCTACGGCGCTGTCCCAGCAAATTCAACAAACTCGCCAAGGTCTCTTCATATCCTGCTGCGGCCTGGGCCTGGCCGGAAAACTGCATGCGCCCCTGTTGCAGGCTGCCGCTGCCGTCGAGCAGCAGCGGTCCCTTGATGGAGCGCAAGGTCAACGTCGCCTGCTGCCCCTGCCAATCGAAATCGAGCTCGTAGCTGCCCAGCGGACGCAGCGACGACAGGCGCGACGCCATGTCCGTCAGCTGCAAGGTGGTGCGGCCGACGGCGGAAAACTGCCGCTGCTCAAGGGCCAGCTCCAAGGTGCTCCACGACAAGCGCATGCTGCCCGTCGGCGCCACGGTATTTAACGGTGCACCCAGGCCACCGAGGCCATCGGCCGGCAGCAGCAGGGCCGCCGGGCTGACCTGCCAGTGCGACCACGAACCGCGCAAGTTCACCGGCTGCGACAGCGCCTGCGGGTTTTGCAATTCCACATCCGCCGATCCCCACAGCACCGAGGGCGAAATGCGCCAGCTGAAGCGCCCCGGCAGCAGCGGTGTCACGGCGCCGTTCGCGCTGGCCGCCCCGCCGATAAAGGCCGAGCCGCGCCACAGGGTACCTTGCGCGTCGCCCAAGGTCAAACGTCCGCCCGTCTGCTTTTCCACGATGCCGGCGACCCAGCCGGCCGGGAAAAACACCAGCAGGGTGATGCAGACGCTGACGATGATGGCCAGCAACCAACCAAGCAAGCGCCTCATCGTGCCGCGCCCGGGCTCTGGTGCAGGGTCAGGCTGGCATCGACCAGCCCCGCCTTGCCCTGCGCCGTGATCTTCGCTTCCTGCACCGCCACGCGGCCTTCGCGGCGCAAGCCGTCCAGCCACAACATGACGCTGGCAAACGGCACGCCATTCAGCTGCACGCGCGCATATTCGCCCGTCAGCGACAGCGATTGCGGCGCCAGGCCGCGCGCTTTCAAGGAAGCATCGAGGCTTTCACGGCCCATGGGCGCGACCTGCACGGGCGCCTGGCGCGCCAGTTCGCCCGCTTCGCGCGCCAGCGCTTGCAACTGGGCCGCGTTCTGGCGCAACTCGGGCAAGCTCTTTTGCAAGGCGATGCGGCCAGACCAGGCCGGCTCGAAGAACACCGCATAGACGAGGGCCAGCCCCGCCACCACCGCGCCGATAGTCAAGAGCTTGCGCTCCTGCTGCGTGCGTTCGGCCCAGAATGCCTGCACATTTTGCTGTTGGCCCACCAGCGCGGCGCGCGCCTTGTTGACTGCTGCACTCATGCTTTTGCTCCCGTGGCCGGCGTGATCTTCCACACGCCCGGCGCCGTTTCATTCAAGGACAGCTTGCGCGCGGCCAGGCCATCGCGCACCTGCGCCTGGGCGCTGGCGTCGACCATGTCCGGTTTCAGCTTGACGATCAGGCTGCGTTCGCGGTATTCCAGCGAGGCTACCACGCCGCGCCCGGCCAGCCCGCCCAGCGCCTCGCCCAGCGCCGCGCTCATGCTGGTGAAGTCATCCATGCTCGCCTGCCCGCTTTGCAGGCGGGCAGCAGCGATATTGCGCCGCATCTGCTCCGCTTCCAGGCCATATACGGGCGCTTCATTCGGATACGCGGCCTTGAAGGTTTGCTGCATCGAGGTGCGCACGGTGGCTGCCTCGCGCTTCAAGCGCATCCATTCGATATTCATGCCGGCCAGGTTGACGATCACGGCCAGCAGCGCCAGGCGCAGCGGCCAGCGCCAGCGGCGCCATTCGGTGGCCGATCCCGTGGCCGTGCCCAGTGCGGGCGCCAGGTCCAGCCCCGCGCCCCTGGCGCCGGCGATCCAGTGCGCCCAATGGTCGGGTTCCAGCGTCACGCCATCCATGCCGGCAGCGAACTGTTGATATTGCGCCAGCTCGGCCTGCGCCACGTAGACCGTCAGGGGCACGTCTCCGGCAAATGCGCGCGTCGTCAGCAGCGCCTGCTGTGGCTGAGCTGGCAAGACCAGGCCCAAACCCTCTTGCGGCGCCTGGCGCAAGGCCAGTTCCAGACCGTCGCCGGCCGCGTGCAAGGATGCCGTCACGCTACCCGGCTGCAAGGGCAGGCACAGTTGCGACGGCAGCAGCGCCACCTTGCGCGCGCCCTGCGCCAGCAAAGCCTTGACCAGTACCTCGGCCCAGGCGCGCTGCGCCACGGCGACCGTGCGCATGCCGGCAGCGTCGGGCGCACCGGCGGCCAGCAGGCAATCCTGGGTGTCACCGAGGATGTGTTCTTCCACCAGGCCAGGCAAGGCCGCGCGCAGGCGGGCACCGGCCAGCGGCGGGGTTTTCAGGCGCAGCAGCGTCACGTCGGCCGCCGCCAGCAGCAAGACCACCTGCTTCGCGCCGGCAATCAGCTGCCCCAGGCTGCCCAGCGGCGCGCTGCCCTGCTGCTGCAGGGCACCGCCGTCGCCGGCCAGCACGAAGGAGCAGGCAGGCGCGCTGTCGGTGGACGCCTTGGCCGGGTGACGGATATACAATATTGTCAAAGTGACTCGCTTTCAGCTGTTAATTTTCCCGCAACCAGACCAGGCTGGTAGTGCGCTGCGGATCCGTTTTTCGATTGACGAGCGCCACGGCATCGAGGGCGGCGCGGTCCAGCCGCACGCGGATGACGGTGAGGAAGTAGCGGCTCTTCACGTCGAGTTCCACACCTTCAATCACTTGCTTACTATCAATATTATTCTTGAAGTTTGCTAAATCAACAAATTTTTTACGCGGATTGCTCAAAGTCAGGGCACTGGCCTCGGACAAGGACATCATCGTCACGGCCGCCAACACTTCGGCCGGCGCGGTATTCACGTTCACTGGCGTCAATTCCGGCAGCACGATAATGAAATCGCGCAGCGTCTCAATCATCTGCGGCGTATAACCGGGCACGGCCAGCAAGTCCTCGACCTGCGTGAAGGCCACCGGTTCGCTGCTGCCGCCCGAGGCGGCGGGGGCAGCAGGCGTCTTGCCGTCCGCGCTGCTGTCGGCAGTGCGTGGCTTCGGCCGCGCGCGCAGCACGGCATCGGCTGCGGCTTGCGCCAAGCTACTATCGAGCTTCATGTTTGACAACAAGCGCTGATAGGCCAGCACCTGTTTCAGATTGATGGTGCCCGTGGCGTCAACCAGGTTAGTGATATTAAAACGCGCCTGGGCATCGAGCGCGCGCCCCGAAACAGTGGCATCGAATTTTTCCGTGTCGACCTTTTCGCGGTCGACGTAATCGTCGAGCCGCGCTTCCTCGATGGGCGTGGCCCACACGCCGTCCAGCGCAGTCAGCATGGGATTGTCCTGGCGCAGCCAGAAACGGGCAAAATCGACCATGCCGCGCATGGCCCACTGCGTCTGCAGGCGCAAGCGCTGGTTTTCCATCGAACGCACCTGCACCTGCTGCTGCCAGAACAGGCTGGCGACGACGGTGATGGCCAGCGCCGTCAGCAGCAAGGCCGTGATGACGGCCACGCCGCGCTGGCGCGCGGGGAGCGAAAAGCGCTTCATCCCGGCCCCAATAAAAAGACTTTGGACAGGCCCGCGTCCTGGCCCGGCATCTGCAGGGTCACTTCCAGTCCCGGCACTTGCTTGGAAATGGTGGCGCCGGCCGTCAGCACGTTCCAGGCGCCATTGCTCCAGCCGCGCATGACCATGCTGTCGACGCCGCGCATCAGGGCCACGTCGGCGTTGGAGGTATCGGTATCGTCGCGCGCCGCCTGCCACAGGGTGTCGAGCACGGCCAAGTCGCGCGTGCCATTCGACTCGCGCCGCGTCAGCACGCCGCCGCGCAAACGGTAAGTGACCACTTGCAACTGCTGCGGTTCCTGTTCCGACGCGGCCAGACGCACCAGGGTCAGGCGGTCGGTCTCGGCGCTCAGGTTGGTGCGCCCATTCAGCAGGGTATTGCTCTGACCGGCACCGGCCAGGTGGTCGCAATCGCTCTGCATCTGGGCAAACGCCAGCTGCATGCCGCGCGCCTGCTCCAGCTGGCTGGTCAGCACTTCGCGCGAACGCATGATGCTGTCCAGGCCGCGCCAACCCAGCACGGCGACCATGGCCAGGATGCCGATCGCCACGAGTAGCTCGATCAAGGTGAAACCTGCGGCGGCGTGATGGCGGCGCGCCATCAGTCGTTGAACGCCAGTAACACCAGGCGCACGATGCGCCGGGCCGGGTATTGCACGTCGTACACGTTGACGCGCACTTGCCGGATGCGGGGATTCGGCGTGGCTACCACCTCTTCTTCGCAAATGAGTTTTAAATCGCCTTGCGGGCAATCGACCGTGCGCTTGCCCGTCTGCGGAAAAGTCTTCGCCAGGCGCAGCCGCACCAAATGGTTTTCCGCCGACCAGGTGGCCATCATGGCGCTGCGCAAGCCGTCGCTGTTTTGCGTCAGGCTGCCCACGGCGCGCAGCGAAGCGCCCAGGGCCGTGCCGACGATGACCAGGGCCACCAATACTTCCAGCAAAGTGAAGCCGGACTGCGAGCCGGACTGGCGGCGTTGTCGGAAGCAAGCCATCATTGCTCGACCGTGAAATGGCCGATGCCGTCGGCACGGATGGCCACGCTGCGTTCGCCGCTGGCCAGGGTTAGCACGAAAGGCTTATCGACCGGTTCGCGGCCGAAGATGATGCGTAGCGGCTGGGCCACGCTGTTCGACGGCTGCACGCTGAGCAGCATGGGCGTATTGGCAAACGCGCGCTCGCGCAGCAAATCATCCTGCGTCACGGGTTGCCACAGCTTTTCATTGAGGACCAGGAAACGGTATTGATTTTCGTCAGCCTCGAACGCCACCTGCCGGCTGCGCACGATGGCTTCATCGCGCGCCAGTTGCAGCAGCAGGGCGATGCGCTCGGCTTCCTTCTGCAGCGCTTGCTGGCCATTCGGCATGGCGTTCAGCGACACCAGGCCCAGGGTGACGCCGATGATGACCATCACCACCAGCAATTCGATCAGCGTGAAGCCGCTGGCGCGTGGCCGGGGCAGTGCGCGACCGGTGGTCATGGCAGGCATGCAATGGAAAACTTACAGTTCCCAGGAGCCGATATCGGCATCGTCGCCGCTACCGCCAGGCTGGCCGTCGGCGCCCAGCGAGATCAGGTCGACTTCGCCTTTCACGCCCGGCGACAGGAACTGATACGGGTTGCCCCATGGGTCCTTCGGCATCTTTTCCAGGTAACCGCCCGCCTTCCAGCCATTCGCGGCCGGTCCCGTGGTCGGTTTTTCGATCAGCGCCTGCAAGCCCTGCTCGGTGGTCGGGTAGCGCTGGTTATCCAGGCGATACAGTTTCAAGGCTTGCATCACGGTAGCGATGTCGACTTTCGCCGCCGCCACTTTCGACTCTCCCGTGCGGGCGATCAGCTTGGGTACCACCAGCGACGCGAGGATGCCCATGATCACCACCACGACCATGATTTCGATCAAGGTGAAGCCGCGCGCGCGGCGCTGGCGGGTCGGATGGTTTGCTGCGTTTTGCATAAGAAAGAGAGAAGAAGGTGAGTAATGAGTGCAGAGTATAAAGCGGAAATATGACAAAGCCTGTCATATGGGGAAAAATTTGTGCGCGGCTACTCAGAGCGGCAAGACCACTACACCGCAAACGGCGCAGCCGGGGTCGCGCGCGACCTGCATGCTGCTCCATTCCATGTGCACGCCGTCGAGCAGCAGCAGCCGTCCGGCCAGCGATTGCCCCACGCCCATGATCAGTTTCAGCGCCTCGGCCGCCTGCATGGCGCCCACCACGCCCACCAGCGGCGCGAACACGCCCATGCTCGAGCATGCCTCATCCGTGAACTGCTGCTCCTGCGGAAACAGGCAGGAATAACACGGCTGGGTGCCCGTGCGCGGGTCGAACACGCTCACTTGCCCATCGAAACGGATCACGGCGCCCGACACCAGCGGCACCCTGGCAGCCACGCAGGCGCGGTTAACGGCATGGCGCGTGGCGAAGTTGTCGGTGCAATCGAGTACCACCGTGGCGGAGCAGACCAGTTCGGCCAGGCGCGCGCCGTCAAGACGCTCTTGCAAGGCAACGATGTCAATCTCGGGATTGATGCCAATCAAAGTTTCGCGCGCCGACAGCACTTTCGGCTGGCCCACGCGCTGCGTCGTGTGGGCGATCTGGCGCTGCAGATTGGTCAGGTCGACCGTATCGTCATCGACCAGGGTCAGCTTGCCGACACCGCTGGCAGCCAGGTACATGGCGGCCGGCGAGCCAAGCCCGCCCGCGCCGATCACCAGCACATGCGCATCGAGCAAGGCTTGCTGGCCTTCGATGCCGATCTCGTCTAGCAGGATATGGCGCGAATAGCGCAGCAGCTGATGGTCATTCATGGCGGAGACTACGGTTTTCGCACAGGGATTTTCTTGTCATCGGCCTTGATGTCGGAAGCGATTTCCGGCTTGGCGCTGATCTTTTCGCCCTTGGCGTCGGCTTTGGCCAGCTGCACCGGCAAGCCCTGGAAGTGGTTCAAGGCTTGCTGCAATTGAAAGTCATCCTTGGCGCCGTATTCGAGCGGCTTGCGCTTTTTCGCCGTGGTGATCAGGCGCTGCTCTTCTTCCAGTTGTTCCTGCATGCCTTCCATGGTCGGCTTGGCCGCTTCCGGCTTGCCATCGTTGCTGCTCAAGTGTTTTTCCAGGTCCGCCTCGCGCACGCGCAGGCTGTTCCAGCCATCGCCTTCGGCCGTTTCATCGACCAGCAAGTCGGGCACGATGCCGCGCGCCTGGATGGCCCGGCCTTTCGGCGTGTAGTAGCGGGCCGTGGTCAGCTTGACGGCCGTGTCGGCCGTGATCTGGCGCAAGGTTTGCACGGAACCCTTGCCGAACGTTTGCGTACCGATGACGGTGGCGCGCTGGTAATCCTGCAAGGCACCGGCGACGATTTCCGACGCGGACGCGGAACCGGCATTGACCAGCACCACCAGCGGCACGGTTTTCAGCGCGGCCGGCAGCTTGGCCAGCGGGTCGGCCTTGGCGCCCGGCGGCGCATAAAATTCGCGGCGGCCATAAAACACCTGTTTCGATTCCGGCAACTGGCCCTTGGTGGAAACGATCACGGAGTTACCCGGAAGAAATGCTGTCGCCACACCGATGGCGCCCGGCACGACGCCACCGGGATCGTTGCGCAAGTCCAGCACCAGGCCCTTCAGCTTGGGGTCTTGCGCATACAGCGCGTTGATCTTTTTGACCATGTCATCGACGGTCGGTTCCTGGAACTGGGCGATGCGCAGCCAGGCATAGCCGGGTGCGACCATCTTCGCCTTCACGCTTTGCACGCGGATTTCCTCGCGCACGATGGGGAACACCAGCGGTTTGCTCTCGCCCTTGCGCGACATCGTCAGCACCAGCTTGCTGCCAGGCTGGCCGCGCATCTTCTTGATGACTTCTTCCAGCTGCAAGCCCTTCAGCGGGATATTGTCGAGACGGGTGATCAAGTCGCCCGCCTGGATGCCGGCCTTGGCGGCAGGGCTGTCCTCGATGGGCGAGACGACTTTCACGTAGCCGTCTTCCATGCTCACTTCGATGCCGATGCCGACAAACTTGCCTTGCACGCTTTCGCGCATTTCCTTGAAAGCATTCTTGTCGAGGTAGACAGAATGCGGGTCCAGCGACGAGACCATGCCGGAAATGGCTTCCGTCAAGAGTTTCTTGTCTTCCACCTTCTCGACATAATCAGACTTGATCAAGCCGAAGACATCGGACAGTTGGCGCAACTCATCGAGCGGCAGCGGGGCATTCGTGATTTTTTGCGCCACGGCCGGGAACTGCAGCGACATGCCGATGCCGGCCAGTACGCCCAGACCGATCAGGCCGATACTTTTGACTTTGATGCCCATGTCTTCTTCACAATCTACAAATTCGATGCCGCAGCAATGGTGGGGAACTTAAAACTTCACCCAGGTGGCGGGGTCGAAGGCGCGGCCCTGATGGCGCAATTCAAAGTATAGCCCTGATTCCTCGTTGCCGCCGCTGTTGCCCGCGCTGGCAATGGCGTCGCCACCCTTGACGGCATCGCCCACCCGTTTCAGCAAGGATTGGTTATTGCCATAAATACTCATGTACTGGCCGCCATGGTCGACGATGATCAAATTGCCAAAACCGCGCAGCCAGTCGGAAAACACCACGCGGCCGCCGGCGATGGCGTGGATCTCGCTGCCTTCGCCCGTGCGGATGAACACACCCTTCCAGCTGGGGCCGTCACCGCGCTTGCTGCCGAAGCGGGCGGCGATCTTGCCTGCCACGGGCGCGCGCAACTGCCCTTTCATGCTGGCAAAGGCGCCGGCCGGCGCGGCCGGCCCCAGGCTCGGGCGTTCCGGCTCCGGTTCCGGCTTCGGTTCAGGCTTCGGCGTCACCTTGGCCACTTGCGGCGGCTCGTCGTCATCGATCGGTTCGAGTTTCACAGGCGGCGGTGGCGGCGTCTGCGGCTTGATCTTGCCCGATTTGTTTTGTTGCTCTTTCGCAATGCGTTCGCGTTCGGCCTGCGCCTGGGCGGCTTTGGCGCGCGCGGCCAACAGGCGTTCGCGTTTTTCCGCAGCGATCTTGGCGTCCGCGGCCGCTTTTGCGGCGGCGCGCTGCTCGGCCAGCAATTGCTGGCGTTTCTTTTCGGCAGCAGCGGCGGCGGCCTGCTCTTCGATCAGTTTCGCCAGCTTGTCGACCAGGTTGCCCATGCGCTGCTCGTCGCGCTCGACATTGCCCACTTCCTTGCGCTGCGCCACCAGGCGTTGCGACAAGCTCGTCAGCAAGGCGGCGCGGCGCGCCTTTTCCTGCACCAGCAGGGCCTTCTGATCGCGCTCTTCCTGCGCGATTTCTTCCAGCTCATCCTTGGCGTTCTGCACGTCGGCCTGGTTTTTCTCCACCGCCAGCAAGTTGGCGCGCAAGGCTTCCAGCAGGCGTGCCTGCGCCTGCGACACATAGGCCATCAGTTGCAAGTCGCGGTTGATGCGGTTCGGATTGTCGCCCGACAAGAGCAGCTTGATGCGGTCTTCGTTACCGGCGACATATTGTTCACGCAGCAATTTGGATAGCTGCGCTTTTTGTTTCTCGACGGTGGCCGTCAGCTGCTGGTGCTCTTGCCCCAGCGCATTGAGTTTCACGCCCGTCGCGCTTTGCTCCTGCGCCAGGTCGCGCAAGGCGCGGTTGGCGTTGGAAATGGCCTCTTCCGACTCGGCCAGGGTATCGGCCGCGTCATCCTTGGCGCTTTCCGTGCGGCTGATGTCGCGCTTGAGCGCCGTCAGCTTTTGTTGCAATCCAGCACGTTGTGCTTCCGCGGCCGCTTTCTGCTTGCTGCGTTCGGTGGGCTTGGCACCCTGTACGGCGCCGCTCGACAACAGCAGCGCTGCGCACAGCATGGCACCGGCGCGCCACGCCGGCAGGGGTCGTTCAGCAGAGGGGGCGATCGCTGTGCCGCGGAAGAAAGACAACAAGTTACTTGGCCTTCCCTTGGTTCGCCACGGCAGCTTGTGCTGCCGCAATCGCTGCCGGGTCGCCCAGGTAGTAATGACGGATCGGTTTCAAGTCGGCGTCCAGTTCATACACGAGCGGCTGGCCGTTCGGAATGTTCAGGCCAACGATATCGCTGTCGCTGATGCCGTCGAGCATCTTGATCAGCGCGCGCAGGCTGTTGCCGTGGGCCGAAATGATGATTTTCTTGCCGGCGCGGATGGCCGGGGCGATTTCTTCGTCCCAGGACGGCATCACGCGCGCCACGGTGTCTTTCAGGCATTCGGTCAGCGGAATCGACGCTTTCGGCAAGCCGGCATAGCGTGGATCGTTGAACGAGGCGCGGTCATCGTTCGCTTCCAGCGGCGGCGGTGGCGTGTCGTAGCTGCGGCGCCACACCAATACTTGCTCGTCGCCATACTTGGCGGCCGTCTCGCCCTTGTCCAGGCCTTGCAGGGCGCCATAGTGGCGCTCGTTCAAGCGCCAGTCGTTCTTGATCGGCAAATACATCATGTCCATCTCGTCAAGCGCCAGCCACAGGGTACGAATGGCGCGCTTCAGGACGGAAGTGTAGGCCACGTCGAACGTAAAACCTTCCTGCTTGAGGATCTGGCCGGCGGCCTTGGCTTCGTTGACGCCCTTTTCCGTCAGATCGACGTCGGTCCAGCCGGTGAAGCGGTTATCGAGGTTCCAGGTGGACTCGCCGTGACGCATGAAAACGATTTTGTACATAGTTCTATCTTCTCAAGGGGTTCAAATCAAAAAAGCAAAACGTAAAAAGACCTCGTCCAGCTTCTATTTTATAATGCGCGGATTGACTTAAACCATTGGACCCTACGTGAAATTCATTATCGACCACATTTTTCTGTTTGCCATCGTCATTATTTCCGGCGGCGCCCTCCTCTGGCCACTGCTGTCGATGCGCGGCAAGCGCGCGACCGTGCTGGAAGTCACGCAACTGATCAACCGTGGCAAGAGCGTCATCGTCGATGTGCGCAACGCGGAAGAATTCGCCACGGGCCACTTGCCTGACGCGAAAAACATGCCGCTGCCGGAACTGGCAAAACGCCTGGGCGAGCTGGAAAAATTCAAAACGCGCCCCATTGTAGTGGTTTGCCAGAAAGGTTCGCGTTCGGCAACGGCCGTCGGCCTGCTGACCAAAGCCGGTTTCGCGGAAGCCACCAGCCTGGAGGGCGGCCTCGACGAGTGGAAAAAGCAAGGTTTGCCATTGAAAACCTTGTCGCTGGCGAAGTAAACCAGCATTTATTGAAGGAATCATCATGACCGTACCTGTAATTGTGTATAGCACCGCCGTGTGCCCGTATTGCGTGCGCGCCGAGCGCCTGTTGGAATCGAAGGGCGTGACCGTGCAAAAGATCCGCGTTGACCTCGACCCGGAAGAGCGCATCAAGATGATGGAACGCACGGGCCGCCGCACGGTACCGCAGATCTATGTGGGCGACACCCACGTGGGCGGATTCGACGATTTGTATGCGCTCGATCAAGCCGGCAAGCTGGACCCCTTGTTAAATGGCACGGCAGCCTGATATAAAGCGGGTGCGAGAAATTGCTTGGTTTTTTGTCGTAGTGTTTTGATACAATTGCCCTTGCACCTGATCTGGCCGCGCCTATCCGGCGCGGTTTACATACCGCAAGCACCATATTTGAACGGTGTGCCGTTCTTGTCCTTTACAACGAAAGCGTTCCATGTCTGACGAAAATCTGCAACCAGTCTTCCAAATCCAACGCGTCTACCTGAAAGACATGTCGCTGGAACAACCAAATTCCCCAGCTATTTTCCTGGAACAAGAAGCACCAGCGATTGAAGTGGCTCTGGACGTGGGCGCTGCGCCTCTGGCCGACGGCATCTTTGAAGCCACCGTGACCATCACCGTGACCGCCAAAGTCGGCGATAAAGTCGCTTTCCTGGTTGAAGGCAAGCAAGCTGGTATCTTCGAAGCACGCAACATTCCTGCCGATCAACTCGATCCGCTGCTGGGAATCGGCTGCCCGAACATCATCTACCCTTACCTGCGCGCCAACATCGCCGACGTGATCACCCGTGCCGGCTTCCCGCCAGTGCACCTGGCCGAGATCAACTTCGAAGTGTTCTACCAACAACGTCTGCAAGCTATTGCTGACGCCGCTGCCGCAGCGCCAGCAGCCAGCGAAACGCACTAAGAACATCTCACCAAACCTGCTGCGCGGCGCGCCTTGCGGCCTGCGATGCTCGCTGTGCTCTAGCACAGCCGCGCTTCTCGGCCACAATGCACTGCCGCTCGCGACGGTTTTGTGAGTGCTCTATACTGCAGGTAAGAAACGGCGGCCTGGCCGCCGTGTTTCGTTAAGGTTCAAAAAAATATCATGTTGAAAAGTGCGCTCTTGAGCAAGTTCCGCTGGATAGCCGGCGCCGTGCTGCTGTTGGCCACCGTCGCCAGCCACGCCGTCGATTTCAAAACGGTGGGCGCGGCTCCCGTGATCCTGTACGACGCGCCGTCCGCCAAGGGCGGCAAGCTGTACGTGGCGCCACGCGGCATGCCGCTGGAAGTCGTGCTCAGCTACGGCGAATGGGTCAAGGTGCGCGACGCCAGCGGCGAAATGGCCTGGACGGAAGCCAAAGGCCTGTCGGCCAAGCGCAACCTCGTGGCGCGCGCCGCGAACCTGAAGGTACGCGTCAGCCCCGACGACACCGCCTCGTCCCTCATCCTCGTCGACAAGGGCGTGCTGCTGGAAATGAGCGAGCAGCCCAGCGCCGGCTGGGTCAAGGTGCGGCACAAGGATGGCCAGAGCGGCTACGTCAAGACCAGCGAAGTGTGGGGCCTGTAAGAGCCTATCCCAGTAGATGAATAATCCCTACTGGGATAGGCTCTAAGCACCGCCAGATTCATCCGGGCAACGGCCAGCTGCGCCGTGCCCCTCCCCCTGCCAGACTGAGGTTGCATGCACATTCCCCCTGAAAACACTCCCGATACCACCGCATCCACCAAGGCCGCGCCGCGTCGCATTACCGTGCTGGGCGCCGGCGCCTGGGGCACGGCCGTGGCGATGGCCCTGGCCGGCCGCCACGACGTGCTGCTGTGGGGCCGCAATGGCGACGCCATGGCCACCATGGCCGCCAGCCGCGAAAACAGCTATTTACCGGGCTTCCCCTTACCACCGCAACTGCGCATAGTCGCCGATTTCGACGCCGCCGTCGCGCATGCCGCTGGCGAACATGGCCTGCTGATCGCCGCCTGCCCCGTAGCAGGCCTGCGGCCCCTGCTGTTGCAACTGAAAGACAAGGCCATCACCAAGCTGGTGTGGCTGTGCAAGGGATTTGAGGGCGGCACGGGCCTGCTGCCGCACCAGATCGTGCAGCAAGTGCTGGGCGACACGGTGGCCGGCGGCGCCCTGTCCGGCCCCTCGTTCGCCCAGGAAGTGGCACGCGGCTTGCCGTGCGCGCTGACCATCGCCTCACACAATGCCGCCTTGCGCGCCGTCGTCGTCTCGGCCTTGCATGGCGGCACCATCCGCGTGTATGCCAGCGAAGACCTGGTGGGCGTGGAAGTGGGCGGCGCCGTCAAGAACGTGCTGGCGATTGCCACCGGCGTGGCCGACGGCCTGGGCCTGGGCTTGAATGCGCGCGCCGCACTGATCACGCGCGGCCTGGCAGAAATCACGCGCCTTGGCGCGGTCCTGGGTGGCCAGACGGAAACCTTCATGGGCTTGACGGGCATGGGCGATTTGATTCTGACATGCACGGGCGACCTGTCGCGCAACCGCAGGGTCGGCCTGGGCCTGGCGCAAGGCAAGGCGCTGGACACCATCGTGGCCGAACTCGGTCACGTGGCAGAAGGCGTGCCCTGCGCCAAGGCCGTGCGCGAACTGGCGCGCCGCATGGGCGTCGACATGCCGATCACGAATGCGGTGGCCGGCGTGCTGTTCGACGGCGATTTACCGCACGTGATGGTGCAACAGCTACTGTCGCGCGATCCGCGCGATGAGGCGGCCTGAGACGCCCTGCATCGCCAGGGGAATCTAGCGTCCCGCCTTGTGCATGAGTATAGTCAGCAGCAATAGACTGTCTTCGCGCGCGGCCAGTGCATGCGCCTGGCCGCCGTGCAGGTACAACATCTGGCCCGGCCCCAGCACTTGCTCCTTGCCATGCGCATCCACTGCCACCTGCCCTTGCAGGCACAGCAAGGTGATTTCACCGAGGACATGATGCTCGGGCATGCTCTTGCCCTTGGGCATGCACATGCGGATCAATTCCAGTTCATCCGTCCTGGCCAGCGCGATGGCGGAAAACTGCGACAGGTCGTCGCCGTCCCTGCGCAGCACCTCGATCACCTGTCCTGAACTTGCGTGCTCCAGTGCCATCATGTGCTCCTTCAGCAATTACTCGGTGACTTCCTCCGGCTCTTTCGCGCCGCGCATCCACTCCACCAACGGCCACGCATCCTTCAAGCCTTCCGCCAGGGTCGGCAGCAGTTTCTCGGGTTCGTTCACGGGCAGCGGCACTTCAGTCCAGACAAAAAAGCTTTTCAGCTTGATGAATTCGATATGTTCGGCATCCGCCTCGAAGCCCTTGGGCGGGCGCTGCAACTTGCCCTCGTTCTGGATGCTGCCGAAACGGGCTTTTAAACGCTTATTTTTCAGCACTTTGGAAAAACCTGGCGCGTCGTTGAGCATATGTTCGCGCAGCGCCTTCAGGCGGCCCGGTGGCGGCATGTATTCGCCGGCGCCGAACAGCAGGTTACCCTGGCCATCGATCTGCAGATAATACGTGGGGCCGCCAGCCTTGCTGGGACGGCGCATGTCGTTCGGCGCGATGGCGGCCGAAAAACGCGTTTTATACGGACTCTTGTCGTGCGCGAAACGCACGTCGCGGTTGATGCGGAACAAGGCCTTCTTCGGATTGCAGTACTTTACGGCTGGATCGAACTTGCCCAACTCACCGATCAGGCTGGTGACCAGCGCGAGGAATTCTTCGCGCAGGATGTCGTAGCGGGGCTTGTTCATGACAAACCAGGGACGATTGTTGTTGTCGCTCAGTTCACGTAAAAATTGGGTCAAATCACGCACATGCATGTGTCAAATTCCGATCAGCAACTATTTGGAAAGCTCTTTCGGGAGGGGGCGCTTGCCCACCATCACGTCGAGCGCCACTTCGCGATTCTTGCGCAGCACCGTCATTTTAGCTTTTCCGCCGGGCGGCAGTTGGGCGATCAGATTGAGCATTTCCGTCGTGTCGCCGACGGGCTGGCCTTCCACCGTCAGCAGGATGTCGCCGGGCACGATGCCCGCCTTGTCGGCCGGGCCATTACGCACCACGCCGGCGATGATGGCGCCGCTGGTGCGCTGCAAGCCAAAGCTTTGCGCCAGCTCGGGCGTGATGTCCTGCGTTTCCACGCCGATCCAGCCGCGCACCACATGGCCATCCTTGATAATGGCTTCCATCACCGTCTTGGCCGTCGAGACGGGAATGGCGAAGCCGATGCCGACCGAGCCGCCGCTTTGCGAGTAAATCGCCGTATTGATGCCGATCAGATTGCCGCGCGTATCGACCAGGGCGCCGCCCGAGTTGCCGAAATTGATGGCCGCATCCGTCTGGATGAAATTTTCAAAGCTGTTGATGTGCAGATTGTTGCGGCCCAAGGCGGAGATGATGCCCATGGTCACCGTCTGTCCCACGCCGAACGGGTTGCCGATGGCCAGCACCACGTCGCCCACGCGCGCCAGTTCCGACTGGCCCAGCACGATGACGGGCAGTTTGTCGAGGTTGATCTTGATCACGGCCAGGTCCGTTTCCGGATCCAGGCCCACTACCTTGGCCGGCGCCTTGCGCCCGTCCGTGAGCACCACTTCGATTTCGTCAGCGCCTTCGACCACGTGATTGTTGGTCAGCACATAGCCTTCATGGCTGACGATGACGCCCGAACCGAGGCTGTTTTTCAAGCCCTCGTCATCCTCGCCGTCCGGGTCGCGCTCGCCGAAGAAACGTTTAAAAAAGGGATCGCGCGCCAACGGATGGGCGCCGCGCTTGGGCACTTGCAGGGTGAGGATATTGACGACGGCGGGCATGGCGCGCGCCGCCGCGTCGCGGTAGGAACCAGGCGCCAGGCTGCTCGACGCCGTTTCCACCACGGGGACCGGTTTTGCAGGAGAACCCAGCTGCTGTACCCGGCTGGCCGGGCGCAACGCGCCATACACAAAGTACAGCGCCAACGCGATGGTCACGGTTTGCGCAAACAATAACCAGAATCGTCGCATACAGTTCTCTGCCCAGGTCAGCCGGCTATTGCCGGAACGACTTATTTTGCCAGATCGTTGCTGTTCTGTCCGTTCTTCTGCAGGGAGTCGCGGATTTCACGCAGCAGCACGATGTCTTCCGGCGTGGCCGCTGCCACTGCTGGCACGACCGGTTCGCTGCGGCGGGCCTTGTTCATCAGGCGCACCATCTGAAAGATAATGAAAGCAAGAATGACAAAGTTGAGCAAAATGGTCAGAAAGTTACCGTAGGCCAACACGGCGCCTGCCTTTTTCGCTTCCACCAGGGTCATCGTTGTAGCTTGTCCATTCAGGGGCAGGTAGTAATTGGCGAAATCGAGGCCGCCGAAAATGCGGCCGATGGGTGGCATGATCACGTCTTGCACCAAGGAATCGACAATCTTGCCGAAGGCGCCACCGATAATGACACCGACCGCCAGATCGACAACGTTGCCTTTCATTGCAAACTCTTTAAATTCCTTCATCATTGCCATGAATTTCTCCTTCGGATAGATATAAAAACATGCCGATCATACTATTGATTCCCAGTGCTACCAACTTGTGGTTGTAGTCAGGACCAATTCGGGCACAGCCGGGCGCATCTAGTTCGAAAGAACTAGCCACCTCCTGCAAAAGTATATAAATTATGGTACAAGCAACGTTTTTGTTTTATTCGTTGTTTGCTTCACTTATAATTTGCGGTTGCCAGTAACGGGTTTATCCGCTACTGGATAATCAACAAGAAACTGGCACGGGCTGCGCCATTGACCGAAGTTCCGCAGGGATGTTGCCACTTTACCGTACAAAGATGCGGGTTGCGGCAATCAGTGGGAAAGAGCTTCGGCGACGGGTTTTTCGCGGCTGCCACTCATAATAAAGATTCGCATTTTGACTGATTGGGGTTTGCATGAGTAACGAAAAGCAGGTCGATTCAGGCCGTCGCGGCTTGCTCGTCGCCACGTGCGCGGCGGGCAGTGTAGTTGGATTGGCAACCGCGGGAGCCTTGGTAAGCACCTTCCAGCCGTCGGAGCGCGCGAAAGCGGCAGGCGCGCCGGTCGAAGTAGACATCACCACCTTGCAACCCGGCGAAATGCGCACCGTCGAATGGCGCGGCAAGCCGGTCTGGATCCTGAAGCGCACGCCGGAAATGATCGCGTCGCTCAAACAAACCGATGGCAAAGTCGCCGATGCCAATTCCCAACGCAACCCCGACGAATTTACGCCACCGTACTGCATGAACGAAGCGCGTTCGATCAAGCCTGAAATTCTCGTCGCCGTCGGCATCTGCACCCACCTGGGCTGCTCCCCTTCCTCGAAATTTACCCCCGGCCCGCAACCGTCGCTGCCCGATGACTGGGAAGGCGGCTTCCTGTGCCCTTGCCACGGCTCCACCTTCGACATGGCAGGCCGCGTGTTCAAGAACAAGCCGGCACCGGACAATCTGCAAGTGCCGCGCCATATGTACCTGAGCGACACCAAATTGCTGATAGGTAAAGACGAGAAAGGCGAGGCTTGATCATGGCTGCTTTTAAAGAAACGAAATTCCCGGCAGACGCTCCCGTCGCCGAAAAAGCCCTGGGCTGGGTCGATGACCGCTTTCCCCTGACCAAGCTGTGGAATGATCAATGGGGCAAGTACTACGCCCCGAAAAACTTCAATTTCTGGTACATCTTCGGCTCGCTGGCCATGCTGGTGCTGGTCTTGCAGATCGTCACCGGCATCTTCCTAACCATGCATTACAAACCGGATGCGGCCCTGGCCTTCAATTCCGTCGAGTACATCATGCGCGAAGTACCGTGGGGCTGGCTGGTGCGCTACATGCACTCGACGGGCGCCTCGGCCTTCTTCATCATCGTCTACCTGCACATGACGCGCGCCCTGCTGTACGGCTCGTACCGCAAGCCACGTGAGCTGATCTGGCTGTTCGGTTTCGCCATCTTCCTGTGCCTGATGGCCGAAGCGTTCTTCGGCTACCTGCTGCCATGGGGCCAGATGTCGTACTGGGGCGCACAAGTGATCGTCAACCTGTTTGGCGCCATCCCGTTCATCGGCCCTGACCTGTCCCTGTGGATCCGCGGCGACTATGTTGTCTCCGACGCGACCCTGAACCGCTTCTTCGCCTTCCACGTGATCGCCATCCCGCTGGTACTGCTGGGCTTGGTTGCAGCGCACTTGATCGCCCTGCATGAAGTCGGCTCCAGCAACCCGGACGGCATCGAGGTGAAGGAAAACCTGGGCGCCGATGGCCACCCGGTCGATTCGATTCCATCGCATCCGTACTACACCGTGCACGATCTGTTCGGCGTATCGATCTTCCTCGTCATTTTCAGCGCCGTCGTGTTCTTCGCGCCGGAAATGGGCGGCTATTTCCTGGAATACAACAACTTCCTGCCCGGCGATTCGCTGAAAACCCCGCTGCACATCGCGCCAACCTGGTACTTCACGCCGTTCTACTCGGTGCTGCGTGCCACCACGGCCGACTTCATGTACGTGCTGATGGGTGTCGTGGCGGCTTACGTGGTGTTCATCTGGCTCAAGTCGCGCCTGTCGACGACCGTCAAGTCGGCCATCGCCGGCATCGCCATCGTCGCCATCATCGGCATGCTGCCGCAGGTGCTGGACGCGAAATTCTGGGGCGTGGTGTTCTTTGGCGGTTCCGTCGTGATCCTGGCGTTCCTGCCATGGCTCGACCATTCGCCGGTGAAATCGATCCGCTACCGTCCGACCTGGCACAAATATGTGTACGCCATCTTCGGTCTGTCGTTCCTGATCCTGGGCTACCTCGGTACCCAGGCGCCAACGGATACGAAAACCATCGTGTCGCAAGTGTGCACCCTGATTTACTTCAGCTTCTTCCTGCTGATGCCATGGTGGAGTGCAATGGGCCAGTTCAAGACCGTGCCGTCGCGTGTGACGTTTCACCCGCACTAAGCCGCTCTCACGCCACGCTCAAAGGACATACATCATATGAAGATTGCAAAAAAACTGCTCGCCATCCTGGCCTTCGTGCCCGCCATGGCTCTCGCCAGCGAAGGCGGCTTTCCGCTGGACAAGGCGCCTGACCGCCAGACCAACATGGCAGCGCTGCAACATGGCGCCAAATTGTTCGTCAATTATTGCCTGAATTGCCACGCCGCCGTGTCGATGCGTTACAACCGCCTGCGCGACCTGGGCTTGACGGAAACCCAGATCAAGGAGAATCTGTTGTTCTCAGGCGATAAAGTAGGCGACCTGATGACCACGGCACTGGCACCGCAGGACGCCAAGGCCTTCTTTGGCGTCGTACCGCCGGATTTGTCGGTAATTTCGCGCGCGAAATCATCTTCCGCTGGCACAGGCGGCGACTACCTGTATACTTACCTGCGTACGTTCTATAAAGACGACACTCGTCCGACCGGCTGGAACAACATGGTCGTGCCGAATGTTGCCATGCCGCATGTATTATGGGAATTGCAAGGTATCCAGACTGCCAAGTTCGTGGAAGAGACGGATCCCCACGAGCCAAGCAAGAAGATCCACAAATTTGCCGGCTTCGAGCAAGTCAAGCCCGGCACGTTGAACAAGATCGAGTATGACAATGCGGTAGCCGACTTGGTCGGCTACATGGAGTGGATGGCCGAACCGGCACAGCAAACACGCAAGCGCCTGGGCGTGTGGGTGCTGCTGTTCCTGTCGGTATTTGCTCTGCTGGCATGGCGCCTTAACGCGTCGTTCTGGAAGGAAGTCAAATAAGTGAGGCGCCGGCCATAGGCCGGTTTATGCCTGTTTCTGCGTTGTCCGCATGAGTGGACAAGCGACCTGGGGTGAGCCGTTCGCGGCTTCACCCCCTTTGTTTCTAAGGAACTATAAAAAATGATGGTTCTCTATTCGGGTACAACCTGCCCATTTTCGCAACGCTGCCGCCTGGTCCTGTTTGAAAAAGGCATGGACTTCGAAGTGCGCGACGTCGACCTGTTCAACAAACCGGAAGATATTTCGACCATGAACCCGTACGGCCAAGTGCCTATCCTGGTCGAGCGCGAACTGATCCTGTATGAATCGAACATCATCAACGAGTACATCGATGAGCGCTTCCCGCATCCGCAACTGATGCCGGCCGATCCGCTGATGCGTGCCCGCGCGCGCCTGATGCTGTTCAATTTCGAAAAAGAACTGTTCGTGCACGTACACGTGCTGGAAAGCGAACGCGCCAAGAGCAACGACAAGGCCCACGACAAGGCACGCGCGGAAATCCGCGACCGCCTGACGACCCTGGCGCCGCTGTTCCTGAAAAACAAGTACATGCTGGGCGACGAATTCTCGATGCTCGACGTGGCTGTCGCGCCGCTGCTGTGGCGCCTGGACCACTACGGCATCGAACTGTCGAAGACGGCTGCACCGCTGATGAAATACGCCGAACGCATCTTCTCGCGTCCGGCCTATATCGAGGCATTGACCCCTTCCGAAAAGGTCATGCGCCGCTAAAGATAATCCCGGCAGGCCGCGCCTGCCGGGATATCTGCGTCTTTTGAATTACCGGTGCGCCCGCCTCATACTTGACGGGGGCGCTCCCGCCTCACAGTGCCTATCATGTCTGAAATCTCAACCAAACCTTATATGCTGCGCGCCATCTACGAATGGTGCACCGACAGCGGTTACACGCCTTATCTCGCGGTCAAAGTCGATTCGCGCACCACGGTACCGATGGAATACGTGAAGAAGGGTGAAATCGTGCTCAACATCAGCTTCGGCGCCACCAGCGGCCTGAAGATGGACAACGACGCCATCCGCTTCCACGCCCGCTTTGGCGGCATTTCGCGCGAAATCTACGTGCCGGTCGACAATGTGATGGCCATCTACGCCAACGAAAACGGCCAGGGCATGGCCTTCGAGCCCGTGCTGGGCAACGATGACCCCGACGCGCAACCGACGGACAGCCCCGCATCAAGCGACCTGCCGCCGCCAGCGCTCGCCCCGGTCTCCAGCGCCCCGGCCTTGTCGTCCGTGCCGACCAGTTCCCCTGAACAACGCGACAACGCCACGCCCGGCGACGACGAGCCACCAAAAAAAGGCGGTCGCCCGACCCTGACACGCATTAAATAGCGTATAATTCGCAACGCGCAGTTTTTGCCGACTTAGCTCATTTGGTAGAGCAGTTGATTTGTAATCATCAGGTGGCCAGTTCGAAACCGGCAGTCGGCACCAATAAATTCAAGCACTTAGCCCAATCCTCAGGATTGGGCTTTTTGCTTTCTGGATGCCATGTAACCCCTGTGTAACCCGGCTTGATCAATCCAGCCGGATGGGCCAGCGGCCTGTCCACCATGCACAGGCGATCAAAGAGCCCAAAAGGGCTCTTATCGAATACATCGCATGCACAGGTGCGACGCCCTTCTCTCAAGCACCAAGAACGCGCCGGATACCCTCTACCGGCCAGGCCAGCCGGCCGTTCACCCGAACCGGTCGCAGAGGTCCATTTTCGGCGGACGCCCATACCCGCAAGGTCTGCGGTTTTCTCCCCAAGTGGTAAGCAGCACATGCGGTATCGACATGTATCCGCCGTTCCAGGTCAAGCGGCATGAAGCTCAGGCAAGATTGAGAACCTGCCATCTGGTGCTGTACTGCTTGCGGTTGTTGCTGATCCATCCATCGCCTCGAAATTTGAGCGCCGAACAACAGACCAACCCTAATCGTCGACACACGACCAGTTAGAGCTGATGAGGGGAAGCGTCAGGATGAGGAAAACAAGCTTGCCGGGTGCTGGAGACGATACTCCGCTTGTGACACGTCGCTGGCATCTGCCACGCGTCGCTCATTGTTCTACTGGCCCGATGTAGAAAGCCGTTGGTCGGTCGGTCAGTCAAGAAACGAAATAGAGATGGCGCGTTTCCTCTCGGTCATGCTGATCGCGATATTCTTCAACGATTCTGGGGCGGACATTCTCGCGATTACTGCACTATTCTTTGTGGTATCGATCAGCGCCGCGATTCTTCAGGCAAAGTACACCAGGCTTCTGCTGAAACTCCAACCGGATGAGACGGAATACATTTTTTACGACTGATTGAACATCCAAGGCCGACCGTCACCTGATAGTCGGCCTTGGTACCTCCGGTACCTCGGTGAAACACGGGGAGAATCTGCAGCATCTTTTGGTCAACTGTTCCTTATCTCTTCTCCGCTTTATCTGTTCCTCAGCTATTTCTGATACATCCGTTATCCAGATATATTGACTTTATCTGCATTTCAGATAATATTGATATATCTGAATAACGGATACTACACATGTCCTTCTCACCCACCACCCACCGTCTCCTAACGGCGTCGCAGCTCGGCCAGTTGCTCACATCGACCCGCAAACGGCATAAGATCACCCAGGCGACTGTAGGCACGCGTGTCGGCTTGAGCCAGAACCGCATCTCCTACCTGGAGAGCCATCCTGACGAAATCAGCGTCAAGCAGTTACTCAGCTGGTGCTCCACACTCGAGCTGGAGCTACAGTTGGGCGAGCGCGATACGTCCGCCGCAAGCAATTCGGCCGAGTGGTAGCCATGGGCCGCCGCTCACACAGCCAGACGCTCCATCTTTGGGCAAATGGCGACTATGTAGGACGCTGGACGGTAAAAGCCAACGGCGACTCCGAACTCCAGTACGATGCGTCCTGGCAAAGTTCAAGGCTGGGGCGCCCAATCTCGCTGTCGCTGCCGTTCAATCTACGCAATGAACCGCTCAAGGGTGCCAGTGTTGCAAACTACTTTGAGGGCTTGCTGCCGGACAGTGACATCATTCGCAAACGCGTTGCGACCCGGTTCAAGACAGGCTCTCTCGAACCGTTCGACCTGCTCGCGGCTATCGGCCGGGACTGTGTCGGCGCCTTGCAACTGCTGCCCGAAGGCGGCAAACCGGAAGGACTGGCCCAGGTCGATGGCATCGCCCTTGACGAGGAAGACATCGAGCGGCACCTGCTCGAAGTGGTTAGCTCAGAGCGACACGGCGCCACAGATGATGCCAACGATGATTTCCGCATTTCGCTGGCTGGCGCCCAAGAGAAGGACGCCTTCTTGTGGTGGAATGGGCAATGGATGAAGCCGCGTGGCGCGACGCCCACAACGCACATCGTCAAGCTCCCGATCGGGATGGTAGGCGGAAAAAAAGCCGACTTCACCACGTCAGTCGATAACGAGTGGCTATGCCTGAGGCTGTTCAAGGAGTACGGGCTGCCCACGGCAAATGCCGAGATTGCGACGTTCGGCGCACAACGGGTGCTCGTCGTCGAGCGTTTTGACCGCGTGCGATCAAGCGATGGCAAGCAGCTGTTTCGGCTGGTTCAGGAGGATTTTTGCCAGGCAACGGGAACATCGCCACTGCTGAAATACGAAAATGACGGTGGGCCGGGGTTAAAACAGATGTTTACTCTGCTGCAGCAATCGCAGCAGAGCGCCGCAGACATGCATACGCTAATGGCCTCCCAACTTCTGTTCTGGATGCTGCGCGCCCCCGATGGCCATGCTAAAAACTTCAGTATCCAGCTACTCGCGGGCGCCGGCCGGTTCAAGCTGACGCCCATCTATGATGTGATGTCCGGCTATCCTGTGATCGGTCCTGGACCCAACCAGTGGGCCGAACGCAAGCTCAAGATGGCGATGGCGCTACTCGGAAACAACCGGTACTATCTCGCGCATGGCATACAGCGGCGACACTTCAACAGCACGGCAAAAGCGGTCGGCTATGGCGCGCACGCCGAACCGCTCCTGCTCGATTTCATTGCCTGCACACCCGCCATTGTAGAAAAGGTCCGCAGCGAACTGCCTGTGGGTTTTTCGGAAAAGGTGGCCGACAAAATTCTGGGCGGCCTGCTTGATGCCGCAGCCGCCCTTCAACGGATGCCGCCAGCCTGACCAGCACCTCGCAGACGGCGCGGCCGCGCACCGGGCAAAAATGCGAGAAGCGGCCAGTACTTTGCAGGCCGAACAGTCCGGCATCGGTGAACATGGACTGCGGGTTGTGCGGGTCTCCGCCCCAAGCAGTTTGTCGAGTGTCGCTTTGTCGATGGTCATACGTATCCTTTCCAGGGATAAATTTTATTGTATGACTTCTTTCACACAAAATTTCTGACAGGCTCGGTAGCCCTTTTTTCTTTCCCCTGCCTGCGGGACACTCCCAGGCCCATTAACACGCGTCACCCTCCAGATAAGCTTGCGCAACGCATTGCTGCACCGCGCAATGACGTCCAGCGCATTTAGGCGCACTATGGGCACTTGCTGGCGAAGAAGAACTTTCCAATGTCTGGCTTGCCTACCTGGGGAAACATCATGTCCGCACACACTTACAAGCTGATCGAACTGGTCGGCACGTCGACGGAGAGCAGCGATCAGGCGATACGCGATGCCGTTGCCAAAGCGGCGCTCACGGTCAAGCACATGGACTGGTATGAAGTGACTGAATCACGCGGCCATATCGTGGACGGCAAGGTGGCGCACTTCCAGGTCACGCTGAAGGTCGGCTTCCGGCTCGAGTAAAGGGATCGAGTAAGACAGGCGGCGCGTTCACCGCCGCCCGCCCTCTCCCCGGCTCTCCAGCCACTCCCGGCCGCCGGCCTCCAGCGCGGCTTGAATGACCTTTTCCGGCAAGCTGTACACGGTCGCCCAGCTGGCGCGGCCATCCTGCGTGTTGGCGGGAAAGCTGTGCGTCTCGATGGGCCAGTGGTATTTGCGTTTGAGCGCTTTGACGATGGCGGCCAGGGAGACGCGGCCTTGCAGGGGTTCGGCGCCGGACTGGTCGCGGTTCGACAGCAGCACGGCCAGGACCTGGCCGCGGCCCGTGCGTGCGCCGGGAAAGGTGGGAGTTTTGTTTGCCATGGCCTATTTTACCGGGCAATTATCGGGCGAGACGCGATGTGCCGCACCTTTGATCTGGCGCAAGCGCCGCACCAGCTTTGCGGCCACGATGGGTATTTCGCCAGGGGTGCCGGCGCCCCTCCGGCAGCCTGGGCCACTCATCACGGGGCACAGGAGCCCATCATGCACAGCCTGAACATCCACGCCATGCAATGGCAAACCGTTGCCGATATTTCCGCCGTCGACCCGCTGCTGTCCGAGGACCTGGCTTGCTTCCGCGAACTGCGCGACGTACTGCAGCGCTATGGCGCGCTCAACCGCTTCGGCATTTCCCTGATTCACCGCCATTTCGATATTGCCGACGATGAGGAGCTGATGGAATACACGGATGTGGTGCAACGCACGCTGACGGTGAAACCTGTCAAGAAAAGCGACATCGACTGGCAGCACACGACCATCACCAACTGGAAATTGACGGAAGGTGAGGAAGTGGCGCGCATCGGTTGCGGCTGCGCAAGCAATTCGGGTGGCCACCTGGGCTATCACCGCGGTACCTGAGGCGGACCGACGCCGCCCGCCAAGCGGCGTCGGCCTTTCTTACACTTCGCCCTTTTCAGCTCAGTCCGCTTTGCGCAAGTAGTTGATTCAATTTACTTTTTTTGTGTGGCACGCAAGCTGCTTATCTTTGTCTACGAGATGAATCCAGGCAAGTCATTCTGGATTCTTTGTGCCCCGGATTTTCCGAGACTGACCACGATAAGAGGCTGCGATGAACGTCGATCACACACGAAGCAAGACCCTGGGCTGGCTGGGCGCACTGGCGGCGGCAAGCCTGCTGGCCAGCGGCCAGGCGCAGGCCGGCGCCTACGGCCTGGCCGTCAATGAGTTGAACAATTTCCGCATCGCCACCAGTGCCGGTAGCTTGTCGCTGGCTGGCGCCAACCGCAATGCCAGCGACAGCGCGTTTTTCGAAGGCGGCGTGGCCGTCAATCCGCGCGCCGTCAATACCGGGCCGGCCGCCAACGCCGACGTGCTGCAAGTGTGTTCGGGCGGCGGCTGCAGCGGCTTGCCGCAAAACCGCTACGCACCCAGTCCCAGTACCACGCTGGAATTCGCACGCGGCGATGCGCACGCCTTCGGCAACATGCTCAATGGCGGCGCCAGCGTGCAAGCCGTGGCGGAAGCACAGCGCAACACCGTCGGCGCCGCCACGGCCATGGCTGGCGACACGCTCACCGGTTCCGTCAACCTGACCCTGTCGAGCGCCGGCTTCATCACCTTCAGTTTCATGGGACGGCGCGACCTGCGCACCAACGTGACGACCTTGGGCGACAAGTCGAGCGTGTCGATCATGGATATCTTCAATATCTCCTGCAACAGCGCCAGCCCCGTCGGCTGCCTGTCGAACGCGAATGCCGATGGCGTGATCTTCCAGTTCGCCCCCGACGGCAACCCGAACAACGGCAGCGATATCAACGGCAACCATGGCGCCGGCAGCCTCGATCCCTTCAGCCTGAACTTGACGGCGGGCACGAATGACCCCGCTACCGGACGCGCCTTCACGAATGGCTTTGCGCTGTTTTCCCTGACCTCGAATTTCGCCCTGCCCGCCGGCAGCTATACCTTGAACTTTTCCAAGTCCACGCGCACCGACATCGTCGTCATCGATCCCCTGGCCGTGCCGGAGCCGGGAAGCCTGTTCCTGCTGGGTCTGGGACTGACCGCCCTGGCCTTCACGCGCCGGCGCCAGCCGACATAGCAACCGGCATGTTCAAAACACGCGCGCCCGCCAAGGCCCCGCGTGTTTTTTACGCCAGCAGAGGCATGTTAACCGAGCCGTGCCAGCGCCTGGCGCGCCAGCTGCAATTGCTGCAGATAATAGCGGTGCAACATGGCCGGGTCATTCAGGTCGCGCCCCAGTACCAGGCGCAGCTCGCTGGCAGGGCAGTCGGCGGCCTGGGTCTGCACCTGCTTCCCCAGTTGACGGGCAAGCTGGCGCGCCGCCTGCTCTTGCGCGGGCCGGTATTCGACGCGCGTGCGCGCTACCTGGAAGCGGGTTTCATTGACCAGGCGCACCACTTGCACGGGAGCGCCGGTCAGGCTGCGCGCCAGCGCGGCGGCCATGCCCGGCACGCCGTTGCCATTCACGATTTCCAGGCGCGGATGCGGCGCACCAGCCGCCGCCACGGACCGCAGCGACGCGACGCCGGGCACGCGCCGCAGCTGGGCCATGCCATCGCTCTGCGTGATCTCCACGCGCGCCATGGCGGGCGCATCCTGCACCGGCGCAGGCGCTGGCGCCGGCACAAGCTGCGGCGCCGCCGCGCCACGCAACAAGGCCATGTCGCGCCGCAAGTCGTGTTCCCGCAAGCTGGCCGCCTGGCGCCGCATGAGGGCGGCGCGCTCGTGCTGTCCCAGGCGCTCCAGCACCTGCGCCAGATGCCGCCAGGCCAGCGCATTGAGCGGATCGAGCAAACACGCCTGTTCCAGCGCGGGCAAGGCTTGCGCATCGCGCCCGCTCATATAATAGGCATGGCCGAGATTGCTGAACAGATAGGCCTGCTGCGGCCGCGCCATGCCCGTTTCCTGCGTCAGCGCCTGCCACTGGGCGATGGCCGCGTCATGTTCGCCCCGCTGTACCTGCAGCACGGCCAGGCCGTTGCGCGCGTTCACGTGGAGCGGCGCATGGCGCAGGGCTAGCTCATAGGCCGCGTGCGCGGCGGGCAGATTGCCGCGCTCGAAATGCTGGCGCCCCGCCACATAGGCGGCATCGGCGTCGGGCCACGCCGGCACCGGTGCATGGGCCAATTGCGTGGTACAGGCGGCCAAGCCCAGGCAGGCACAGGCGGCGGCCAGGCGGGAGAGCCTCAAGCGCATGGTGACTCCTTTCAGCGGCTGGCCATGGCCGGCACGAGCACGCGATAGACTTCGATCACGGCCGGCCCCATGAGCACCAGCATCAGGGTGGGAAAGACGCAAAAAATCAGCGGGAACAGCAGTTTCAGGGCGATCTTCGCCGCCGCCTCCTCGGCCAGCAGACTGCGCTTGCTGCGCAGGTTTTCCGAATGCACGCGCAGCGAATCGCCCATGCTGGTGCCGAAGCGTTCCGATTGAATCAGCATCGCGACGAGGGTGTCGACATCTTCCACGCCGCTGCGCAGGGCCAGGTTGCGCAGCGCCTTTTCCTTGGAAAAGCCGGCGCGCATTTCCATCAGCACCAGTTGCAATTCCTGCGCCAGTACCATGCTTTTGATGTGGATTTCGCCCGACACCTTCACCAGCGCGCGCTCCAGGCTCAGGCCCGCTTCCACGCACACGGTCAGCAAGTCGAGCGCATCGGGGATGTTTTCGAAGATATCGCGCCGGCGCCGCTTGGCCGTGCTGGCCAGCACCAGGTTCGGCAGGTAATAGCCGATGGTGGCACTGACGCACAGCAGCAACAGCAGCACGCTGCGCAACTGCGCCGCCATGGCACTGGCCGCATACAGCCCCAGCACGGTGGGAAACAGCAGGGCCAGCACGGTTTTCGCCGCAAAGTACAGGGCTGGCGCGCTCGCTTGCCGCCAGCCCGCGTTCATGAAGCGCGTGCGCAGCGGCGAACGCTCCCAGCCCTCTTCCGGCAGCGACAGCTTGCTGAACGGCTGCGCCACGCGTGCCACCCGCTCCACCCAGCCATGGTCGGCCACCGCGTCGCTGGCGGACGGCACCATGGCGCCAAACAGGCGCTGGCGCAAGGCGCCGGGAAAGAAAATCAGCCACGCCAGCAGGGCCAGCGCCACGACCACGGCGAAGACAATCATGAGAAACAGCAGTTGCGAACCGTTCATGCCACCCCCTGTTGTTATATCCTGATCCGTATCACATTGCGCATCCAGACCACGCCCAGCGCCACCATGCCGGCCGCGTACCACAGCAGTTTGATGCCGCTGGGATCGGTCCACAGCAGGCGGATGTATTGCGGGTTGACCAGCGCCATGACGCCGATCATCACCACCGGCATCAGTCCCAGCACCCAGGCCGACATGCGCCCCTCGGCCGACAGCACGCGCACCTGCCCCAGCAGTTTCAAACGGGCGCGGATGATGCGCGCAATGCTGACCAGCACTTCGGCCAGGTTCCCCCCCGATTCGCGCTGCACCAGCACGGCGATGACGAGGTAGCGCAAGTCCGTCAGCGGAATGCGCGCGGCCAGGTTTTGCAGCGCCTCGTTCATCGGCACGCCGTAATTGATTTCTTCATGCGCCATCTTGAATTCGCCGCTGATCGGCTCGCTCAATTCATCGCCGACCATCTGCAGCACATTCGAAAACGAGTGGCCGGCGCGTAGCGCGCGGGCCAGGAAATCGGCCGCTTCCGGCAATTGCGCCTCGATCTTTTTCAGCCGCGCCGCGCGCGCGCGCAGCACCAACAAACACGGTCCGCTCACGGCGCCCGACAGCAGCAGCAAGGCGCCAGGCAAGGGCATGGACCAGGCCGCCAACAGCAGCAAGGCCGCCAGCAACAGGGCAGCAGTGATGCCGATGAATTGCGCCACCGACCAGGACAAGCCCGATTGCAACAGCAGGTGGTCGAGCTGCGCCGCCTGTGGCGCGCGCCGCAGCAAACGCTCCAGGCCAGGCGCTCGCGCATAGCGGCGCTGCTTGAGGATGGAAACCCGCTCCCCGCCCGCCTCGCCGCGCGCCGCCATCAGCCGCAAGCGCCGGTTGATGCGCCGCGCCGCGCTGCCATGCGTGCCCGCCCACCACAGCCAGGCGCCTTCCACCATCAGGATGCAGGCGGCGAACAGCAGTACGGCAAAACCGTAGAAGACCAGGTCCATGATGCCCGTCCTTATTCGTAGATGCGGTCGGGGTCAAACACCGTGTCCGGCACCGGCGCGCCAAACATGCGCAGGCGCTCCGTGAAGCGAGGCCGCACGCCCGTGGCGCAAAAGTGGCCCAACACCTTGCCCCCGGCATCGACACCCGTCTGCTCGAAACGGAAAATTTCATGCATGGCGATGATGTCGCCTTCCATGCCCGTCACTTCCTGCAGGCTGACCAGCTTGCGCGCGCCATCCGTCAGGCGCGACACTTGCATCACCACTGTCACGGCCGAGCAAATCTGCTGGCGCGTGGCGCGCGGCGTCAGGTTCACGCTGGCCATGCCGACCATGTTTTCCAGCCGCGCCAGCGCATCGCGCGCCGTGTTCGAGTGGATGGTCGCCAGCGACCCCTCATGGCCCGTGTTCATCGCCTGCAGCATGTCGAGCGCCTCGGCGCCGCGCACCTCGCCCAGGATGATGCGGTCGGGCCGCATGCGCAGCGCATTGCGCACCAGCGCGCGCTGGCTCACTTCGCCCTTGCCCTCGATATTCGGCGGGCGCGTTTCCAGGCGCACCACGTGCGGCTGGCGCAGCGCCAGTTCGGCCGCATCCTCGATGGTGACGATGCGCTCGCTGCCGGGAATGAAGCCGGACAGCACGTTGAGCAGGGTCGTCTTGCCACTGCCCGTGCCGCCCGAAATCAGGATGTTGACCTTGGCCTGGCCCAGCGCCTGCAGCACTTGCACCATGGGCGGCGTCAGGCTTTTGTAGTCGAGCAGGTTGGCGATCGTCAGCGGCTGCACGGCAAAACGCCGTATCGACAGGATCGGGCCGTCGACGGCCAGCGGCGGAATGATGGCGTTGACCCTGGAGCCGTCCGGCAGGCGCGCATCGACCATCGGGCTCGATTCGTCGACGCGCCGTCCCACGCGCGAGACGATCTTTTCGATGATCTTCATCAGGTGCGCATTGTCGTGGAACGTCACGTCCGTCAGCTGCAGCCGCCCGCCCCGCTCGACATACACCTTGTCGCAGGTATTGACCAGGATATCGGACACGCTGGCATCGGCCAGCAAGGGTTCCAGCGGGCCAAAGCCCAACATCTCGTGCTGGATGTCGAGCACCAGGCTATGCCGCTCGTGCTGGTTCAGCACGATGCGCTCTTCCTCGATGACGCGCTGCACCAGCAGTGCCAGCTCGTGCTTGAACTGCTCGGCCGTCAGGCGCTTCAGGCGCTCCAGGTCGATACGGTCGAGTATCGTCTGGTGCATGGTCTTTTTCAGCTCCTGGTAGGCGTGCAGCGCCAGCGCCCCTTGCCCATTGCTGGCGGGGCGCACTGTTTCATTCGCCGCCAGGCGTTCGCGTAAAGTCATCTCGGCTCCCATGATGGCCCCCGGCGGGAGCCTTGACACCCATCAGCTGCTGCCCCGTCAAGCCTCGCTACGGCTGAACAAACGGTCGAACAGGCCGCGGCTTTCCGTCACGCGGCGCGCCGTCACCAGTTCCACCAGCTCGGCCAGGCTACGCGCCACGGCACTGGTGCGCGACAGCTGCAGCAGCGGGATGCCCTGGTTGACGGAGTCCGTGGCGGCGACGTAATCGTTGGGCACCGTGTGCACCACGTCCGCGCCCAGCGCCTGTTCCAGGTCCGCCAGGCGCAGGCGCCCGCCCTTTTCATAGCGGTTGACGATCAGGCGCAGGCGCTCGCCCGGATAGCCGAGCGAGCGGAAAATGTCGAGCAGGCGGCGCCCGTCGCGGATGTCGGGCAAGGCCAGTTGCAGCACCGGATAGATGGCGTCGGCGTTGTCGAGCGCGCGCAACGACAGCGCATCGATCTGGCGCCCCACGTCGAGCACGATGTAGTCGTAGTGCTGGCGCGCCACGGCCAGGATGCGGTCCATGTGCTCGGGTTGCATGTCGACCTTGTGCGCGGGGTCGTCGGCCGCCGCCAGCACGCCGAAATTGGGCGTCACGTGCACCAGGCACGAGGCGAGAAAGGCGCCATCCATGCGCGCGATCTGGGCGCAGATATCGGACAGGGTCATGGCCGGCTTCTGGTCCGAGACATACAGGGTGGCGTCGCCGAACTGGCCGTGCAAGTCGATCAGCAGCACCTTGCAGCCGGCCAGGCTGGCCAGCGCGTAGGAAAAATTCGTCGACAAAAAGGTGGCGCCGCTGCCGCCCTTGCAGGAAATGAAGGCAAGGACCTTTCCGTCGCGCATCTGCGTCACGCCGGCCTGAATATCCACGCGGTCCATCGCTTCATGGAAAGCCTTGTGCACCAGCGGCAACTGCAGCACTTCGCGCATGCCGGCACGCATGGCGCGGATCAGCACATCCTGCTGCTGGCCGCGCGTGAGCAGCATCAGCACGGCCAGCGGATACTGGCGCGCCAGCCGTTCCAGCAAGTCCGCCTCCTCGGCATCAAGGCCGCTGGCGTCGACGATCACCAGCTCGGGCGCTTCGGGCAGCATGCGCTCGACGGCGTCGCGCAAGCCGCTGCGCCGCTCCAGCAGGCGCAGCACCGGCATGCGGGCCGCGCCCTGCGCCGCGATTTCATCGTGCAAGCTGGCGTCGCGGGTAATCATCAAGGCTTTCATCCCCCCTCCTTCATTTAATACAACACATTCGGCTGCGCCAGCGGATCGACGCTCATGGACAAAAACCGGGATTGTCCGGATAGCCCAGCGACTCGGCCACCGCCATGGTGGCCCCGCTGGGCAAACGCACGGCCCCTGGGCCGGAGGGAAACATCACCCCCAGCAGGGGCAAGACGGGCCGGTATGGCACGCTCTCGCAGCGCGCGCCATCACCGGGCATGCACAGGCGCGCGCGCACGAAGCGGATGCAGCTGGCGCCATGCGGATCCTCCAGGCAATTGATGCGGTTGCGTTGCGGACACCCTGGCATCACCGTCACCGGCACTGCCGCCAGCGCAGCGCCGCCACCGGCCTGCGACAGATAGTCGATACGCACATACGCGTCGCTGATGCCGCCGCCCAGCGGCAGCGTGCCCGGCGCGGCGCGCAGCACGGCTTGCGTGCGCACGGCCTGCAGCGCACCGGCATTGCTGAAGTCGGTAACGGCGGCGGCGCGCGCCGCGCGCCGGGTGATCTCATGCACCATGTTCCACACGTACACGGCGCGCGCCACTTCCAGCATGGCAAACAGGAAGAGGAAGAACAGCGGCGCCAGCATGGCGAACTCGACAGCGAAGACGCCGCCCTGGCGCTGCCGCCGCTGCTGGATAGGCAGGTTAGTTGACATAGCGCAATGTCGCGTTGGCACGCAGCGGGATCGGCGCCAGCTGCGGCAGCCACTTGCGCGTCAGCTCGGGCAGGATATCGACGGGCATGTCCACGGACAACTTGATGCGCACCTGCAGCGGTGCCGTGGCGTATGTGCCGCAGGTATAGGAATCGTCGGCATACACGCATTCCACGCTGACCCGGTATGGCTGCATGTCCGGCCAGCTTTCGGCCATCGCCTCAACCACCATCTGCCGGGCAAACACGGCGCCCTGGTTCGCCGTGTCGCTCCTGGCCATCTGCGGCAGCGGCATGGTGGCCAGGTAGCGCGCCGCATCGTGCGCGCTTTTTTGCAAGGCCGTGTACGCCAACAGCGCGCGGCCGAACAGCAGCACGAAGGGCAACAGGCCCATGAAAAACAGCAGGATCAGCGCCAGCTCAATGGCGGCGATACCATCCTGGCGGCGCGGCGCGCGGCAGGGCGGCTTCATTGCAGCAACTCCGCTGGCCCCACCAGCGTGCCCTCGGCTACCAGGCCATCAAATTCGGCGCTCAACATGCCATTGCTGGCAGGCGCCGTCATGAAGAAGCGGCCGATGCCCCGCACCTGCGCCAGCACGTCGCTGCCGGCCGGCAGCGGACAGGCCAGCAGGGGAATATGCAGCAGGCGCCGCTGCGCCAAGCCCGTGTTGCCGGTCGGCGCGGTCTGGTAAGCCAGCGTCTGGTATGGCGGCGTGGCAGGATAGCCGGACTTGGCGGCCGGCGCGGCCGGCAGGGCTGGATACAGCTTGGGCCAGTCGCTGGTGGCAAACGGTAAATAACCGCCGGCCGGCTTCACGCTGCTGTACCTGACCGCCTTGGCAAACGACCATAGCGGTCCATAACTGGCGACCGTGGGAGGCGTCACGTTCGATTCCGGATCGGCCACGGACAGCAGCGGGTTGCCGGTGCTCAGGGCGCTGGGCGCGTCGGGCGTATTCGTCATCCACCAGTTCGCCGCCGTATTCGGATACGCGCGGATATTCGTGTCCGGCGGCGCCGTGACGGGATGGCAGCCACTGCCCGCATGCTGGTTGAAGCGCGCGTTGAAGGCGGGCCACAGCGCGGCGGGAAAGGGCCGGTGCACGTGCACCGACGCGCTGCCGATGCGCCGATACAGCACCGTGCCGCTGCAGACAAACGGCAGCACGCTCGACTCGCTGACCTGCAACGACGGTCCCAGCATGCCCGGCCGGCCCAGCGGATTAAGCACGAAATGTTCGGCTGCCGGGCCATGCGGATTGAGCTTCAACAAGTTATACGCCACGCCGCGGCGAAAGCCATATTCCAACAGCTCGACGGCCGGTAGCAAGGCCGCATTCGTACGCGGGCTGGCGGCACTGCCTGACAGCGCGCAGATGGCCAGCGGGGTCAGGTGCAGGCTGGACCGCCCGGCCACCGCGCGCGCGCCCGTGTCCAGCGTGCGCAGCGCCGGCGACCAGGCGCCCAGGAACGCCGTCGCCACCCGCCCCAGCGACGGGTTATTGGCCTGCGTATCGACGCGCACGAACAGCGCCGTGGCAGGATCGGGCACGGCGCCCGCCGCATGCCACTCACTGGCGGGCGCGTCGGGTGCGCTGGCGAAGCGGATGCTGGCGTCCGACAGCACGGCGCCCTCCATGCGGCGCCGCCATGCGCTCCTGTCGGCCGCACTGCTCTTGGCTTTCGTCACGGCTGCAAGCAGGCCTTCGGGTGTGCCCACCAGTTCGGCCGCCGCCGCCAGCGCCGCGTTGTCGGCCAGGTTCTGCAGTTCCGTCTTGCGGCCGATGACCTGCCCCACGTCGAGCGCCAGGCCGATAAAGCCCAGCACCACGATGAGCAAGATGGAAAAGGCGATCAGCATCACCCCGCATTGGCGCTGGCGTCTATTTGCCATTGCCGCCTCCGAGCATGAATTGCACTGGCTGTGGCGCCTGGCCGTTCGGTTCGACAAACGAGGCGCGGTAGCGCTGCATGACGGCGTGCGCGCTGGGGCCATCAAGGCCATCGGCCGGCGTGCGGTTGCCGGCGCTGGCCGGATCGCGCACCTGCTGCGCCATAGCCAGGCGCACGGCGTCGCCGAAGCGCCGGTCCAGCTGCGGCGTGCTGCCATGCGCGCAGGCGGCCAGCTGCAGTGCCAGCAGCAGCGCCGCCAGGCGCCGCAGCGATATCAAAAGCGAGTTCGGCATGGCATGTCTCCCCGTCTCATTTCAACTCGAAACCATTGGCCGCGCGCAGTGTCGGCACGGACGGCGGCGCCAGCGTCCCTTCCATCTTGCCGCCCAACATCAAGTCCGTGCGCGAAGGGGGCGCCAGCTGCGCCGTCGGTAGCACGGCGTCCGCCGGCAAGGGTTTCACCAGGTGCGCGGTAATGACGAACAGCAATTCCGTGCGGTCATGCTGGAAATCCGTGCTGCGAAACAGCGCGCCGAGGATGGGCACTTCGCTGAGCCAAGGCACGCCCGTGATGTTGCTCACCTGGTTGTTCTTGATCAAGCCGCCGATGGCGTAGCTCTGGCCGTCGTACAGCTGCACCGTGGTCGAGGCGCGCCGCGTGGTGATGACAGGCAAAATTGAACGTCCGCTGACGCCGGCGGCGGATATGCCCACCCCCTCGCGCGACAGTTCCGACACTTCCGGCGCCACCTTCAGGTTGATGCGTCCGCCCGACAGCACGGTGGGCGTGAAGCGCAGGCCGACGCCATACTCGCGCTCTTCCAGCGTGATCTTGTTGTTGTCCTGGCCGACGGGAATGAAGATCTTGCCGCCTGCCAGAAAACTGCCTTCCTGCCCGCTGATCGCCATCACCGTCGGCTCGGCCAGGATGCGCACCAGGCCATCCTGTTTCTGCGCCTCGATGGTCAGCTGCTGGCCATTCGACTTGCGCACGTCGAGCAAGCCATTCGCCGTGCCGCTGAGGAAATTCGACAGCAAGGTGGTGGCCCAGCTGCCGGACGCAAAACGCAAGGTGGCGCCCACTTCCAGGCGTTCCAGCAGCGACTTCGACACTTCGGCAATCTGCACGGCCAGCATCACTTGCTGCGGCGCACTGACGTCGAGCATATTGATGACGCGGCTGTTCGCGCCACCCGCGCCGCCACCGGGCGCCGCGGTCACCACCGGCAAGGCAGCGCCATCGGCGGGCTTGGGCAACGCCAGCGGCGGCGTAGCGCGGCGCACATAGGCATGCGCCAGCTCGACGGCGCGCAGCACGGCGCCGGCATCCTGCACCGTGCCCGACAGCACCAGGGTATCGGCCACGGCCGTCACGCGGATGGATTTTTCTTCCGGCATGAGTGCCGCCAGGGTGGCTTGCAAGCCGGCCGGGTCCATGCTGACGCTGACGTTCACCACGCTGCACACGCCGCTGCGTCCCTGGATGATCATATTCGTGCTGCCCACATCGACGCCCACCAAGTACAGGGTGTCGGGCGCCACCAGCATGGCTTGCAGCACGGCCGGATTACCGACGCTGCGGGCCAGCACCGCCTCGGGCAGGCGCAGCATGCTCGATTTGCCCACCTGCAGCTGCAAGTTGCCGGGTGTAGCCGCTTCTCCGCCGCAGCGCAGGCCAGGATCGGCCGCCGCGCCGGCAAGCGGCAACAACAGGCAGCACAGTGTCAGCAGAGCGCGGTTCATGAGCGTGTCCATGGTTGAGCAAGGCAACAAGACTAAAAACATTCGCGCGACTGGCGCGTCCCGTCGATGACGCCACTGCACTGGCGCGGCGGTTCCAGCGGCGCCTTCGCCACACGCACCGGGCGCGGCGCGGCGGCCAGCACAGGCGCGGCGATGGCGAGAGCGGGCACGGCTTCGTGCGGTTCGCCCAGCAGGGTCAGCTTGGTAGCGCCCGCAGTCACGCCCGGCTGCGGGTCGACCTGGTTGCGCAGCACCAGCGACAAGCTGCCCACGCTGCGCGCCAGATCCAGGTTTTCGGCCTGTTCCGGCGTCACTTCCAGGGTCACCGCATTGACCACGCGCGGCTTGGTCTCGTCGCGTCCCACTTCCTGCGCCACGGCCAGCACCAGGATGCGTTCGAGCACGATCTTGGAAATGTTGCGGCTTTGCGGAAACGCGCGGTCGCCGGCATCCTGCTGGGTGCTCACGATGATGTCGACATAGTTGCCCGGCAAGGCGAAGCCGGCCACGCCGATCACATCGTTGACGCGCACGGTGATGGCGCGCCGCCCTTCCGTGATCAGGGCCGACAGGCCGCCCAGGGTGCCCACCGGCGCCAGCTTGGCTTCGCTCAGCGGTTCGCCGCGCAGCACGCTGGTTTTCAGCACCCGTCCCGCCAGTGTCGCCGGGTCTTGCAGCGCGCCCTGCGGCAAGCTTTCCGCCGGCCATTCGGCCAGGCGCAGCATCTCGGGCGTCAGGCGCTGGCCCAGGTTGACATCGCTGGCGGCGACGACGATCTTGCCCTTGCCGGCCGGCGTCTGGCGCAGCAGCCAGTGCGAGGCCAGCAACACGGCCAGCAGGCCCAGCACCACCGCCAGGGCCATCATCAGCAGGGCGCGCCGGTTTTTCATGCGATACGCTCGCACAGGCTGGCGGCCGGCATGTCGCAACTGGCAAACAGGCTGTTCCAGGCCTGCTCCAGGGCGGCCACTGTCAGGCGCGCTTCACAGCCGGCAAAACCGGCAAAGTCGCCTATGCGCGCCAGCAATTCCTGTGGATAGCTGGCCAGCAAGGGCCGTCCCTGCGCCCCATGTAGTTGCAACAAATGATTCAGGACCAGTTCATCGATGGCCATGCCGGCCAGGCGGCATTGCTGGCGGAACAGGGCGCGATAGGCGCTCTCGGCCAGCGCCCCCACCTGCACCTTGTAGCCGATGCGGCGCAGCAAGGCAGGATCGAATAGCTCGCCCGGCGGCACATTCGTGGCCAGCACCAGGGCGTTGTCGAACGGCACGCTGATCTGCACGCCGCCGGACAGGCCCAGCTGGTCGCTGCCGCGCGCCAGCGGCTGCATCAGCCGCGTCAGCAGCTCTTGCGCGCCCAGGCGCTGGCGGCCCAGGTCGTCGATGATCAGCATGCCGTTATTTGCCCGCACATGGGGTGGCGCCTGGTAGCAGCCGCCGCTGGCGTCATGGCGCAGCTCCAGCATGCCCGCGTCGAGCTCGGCACCCACATGGATCACGGGACGCTGGCACAGCACCCAGCGGATGTCGGTGCTACGCCGCTCCAGCGCCTGGCGCGCATGGCTGACATGCTGCGGCACGGGCGGCAAGTGCTGGGCCGGATCGTACAATTGGATGATGTCCTGGCCAACAACGATGGCGTACGGCACGGCGACCAGCCCGTGCAGCAATTGGCCCAGCTGCAGCGCCAGGGTCGACTTGCCGCTGCCGGGCGGACCGTACAGCAGCAGCGAGCGCCCCGAATGCAGGGCCGCGCCCACTACGTCGAGCATGCCCGGCCCCGCATGGGCGCTGCCCAGCAGGGCGGCCAGGTCGTCGCTGCCAACGCGCTGTTCCTGCACCAGCCACGACTGGCGCGCCACCATGGCGCGGTACGCTTCCAGGGTGACGGGGGCGGCGCCGACATACGCGCAGCGCTCGAGGAAGGCGCTGGCGCGCTGCTTGCCGGCACCCGTCAGCTGGTATTGCACGTCGATATCGGATTCGCCGCGCCAAGCCACTTCGGCCATCTGCTCGGCCACCATGAAATCGAGCACTTCCCGCAAGACATTGATCGACAGGCGCAAGCGCGTCGTCAGCGCGGACAAGTGCGTCTTGCCGCTCACAAACATCAGCTTGGCGATCAGCTCGACCACCAGCGGCCGCTCCAGGCCCGTTTCGCGCAAGCTCTTCGGCTGCGGCGGCAAGGGCGGCATCAGGTTCGCGTCGGCGGGACGCGGCGCGCTCTCGGTGCTCATGGAATAAACGACCTCGGTCATGCTGTGTCTCCAAGCCGGTTAAGACTGCATTGAACAGATTTCATTCTAGCCAGCGGGGACTGGCGCCCATTGATTCAGAGCAATGAATACCAATCAGAAATAATGCCGCGCTTGCACAACCAGGCAGCCCAGGGCAATGGCCAGTCCGTACGGCATGTTGCCCACACTGGCGCCGCTGCCCCATGCGGCGGGTGCCAGGGGAATGCCGGCCATGCGCGCGATCACGGGCCACAGCAACTGGCGCAGATTACCCAGGCAGGCGCGCCACTTGCCCTGCCAGGTGATCATCAGCACGGCCATCAGACCGCCCAGCACAAAGGTGGCGAAACAGATCTGCAACACGGGCCAGGGACCGGCAAAGGCGCCCACCATGGCGATCAGCTTGACGTCGCCGGCGGCCATGCCGCGCAGCACATATAAAGGCAAAAACAGGAAGAAGCCCGTCGCCATGCCGCCCAGCCACAACGACGGCACGCTTTGCGGCCACAGCCACAGGTGCAAGGCCAGCGCGGCGAGGATGCCGGACAGCACCAAGCCATTCGGTATCTTGCGGCGTATCAAATCACTGACGGCGGCCCCCGTCACAAAGCACAATAACAGCAGGTCGCACAAGGCAGTTGCAGGCATGGCATACCTCCCGAAGAAAAACCCGCCACCGGCCGGCCGATGGCGGGCACCCGCTTAGGGCGTCAACACCAGGTTCGACGAAATGTCGGTGAGGACGGCCACCAAGTTGGTCTTGATCAGCAAGAAACCGGCCGTGATGGCGGTAGCCATCAAGGCCGCAATCAAGCCGTATTCGATTGCCGTAATGCCATCCTCATCCTTAACAAACTGCTGTACTGCCGACAGGAAGGTATGCATGACAAGCTCCCAAAAGTGAATCACAAGTCCCTGGCGCAATCGGGTGTGAAACATTGCCCATACCTGCTAATATGTTTCCTTCCGTAAATTTCTGCGCCATTGCATTGACTATAAAGCGTCCGCATTTTGGCAAATTGACGCGCCACAAGTTTCCGCATGGAAATTATCAAACCTTATTGATATGACGGCTGACGCAAACAAATGTTGCGATCAAGATTGAAAGCCTTCGTCAAGGCAAGTTTTTTGCAATGCAGTGCATGAATCTCATGTATTTACATGAAATATTGCATACGTTAATTGCCTATTAGGCAAAAAGACATTATCCTGCTTAGCTCTTCTTTGGAAAGGCCTCTCGCCCTGCGGTAAAGAGCGTCATGCCACCAAATAAATCTTGGCTTCTTGTAGACGGACGCGAATTGCTTGACGCAATGTTGGTATGAAGAATCTTGTGTGACTACTTTCCAGAGATCGACAATGGATTCCCTACTGAAACACATGGTGGACATGACCGGGCACCGCGACCACACGATGCTCGACATCTCCGTGATCTCGGCAGTGCAAGAACTCGCTTCCGCGTCGCAGACCCGTGTGCTGGCACTGACCACCGTACGTGGCCAGGTGTTCGTGCGGTCGCGGGCCATCATCGTGGCGGGCAGCGTGGCCCGCATGGAAGAGCATAACGACCCTACCCTGCCGGGCGAACCGCTGTCGGACTATCCGGCGCTGGCCGCCTGCATCGCGCGCCATGAAGCGAGCGCCGATACCTTGTGCGCCGACGGCCGCCACCTGCTGTGGCTGCCCATCTGGATCGGCGACCAAGTCACCACCTGCCTGGAAATCACCAACCCCACGCCGTACACGGGCGCCACCATCCAGGTGATCGGCGGCATCGTCAGCGTGTACCGCAATTTCCAGAATCTGCTCGACTACAGCGAACGTGATTCGCTCACCGGCTTGTTGAATCGCAAGACCTTCGACGACCAGTTGGCGAAAATCCTGCAAAGCCGCGGCGAATCGGAAGCGGAGAAGCCGCGTTCCGTCGATGAAGAGCGGCGCCACCATACGGACACGGAACGGCAATGGCTGGCCGTGATCGACGTCGATCATTTCAAGCTGGTCAACGATAAATTCGGCCACCTGTACGGCGATGAAGTACTGATCCTGATCGCCAACCAGCTGCAATCGTCGTTCCGCTCGCAAGACCGCATCTTCCGCTTCGGCGGCGAGGAATTCGTCGTACTGCTGCGCTCGATCACCCTGGAAAATGCGCAGAAAATCATCGACCGCTTCCGCACCAATGTCGAGGCGCACAATTTCCCGCAAGTGGGCAGAGTCACCGTCAGCGTGGGCTTCGTCAGTATCAACGCCTACGAGGCGCCCGTGATCATCCTCGGCCGCGCCGACCAGGCCCTGTACTACGCGAAAAGCCATGGCCGCAACCTGGCTTGCCACTATGACGAACTCGTCGCCAAGGGCTTGCTCACCACCATCGCTTCGAACGATACCGCGGAATTTTTCTAGGCATTCTTTTGAGTGTTGAACACCTGAGAAAACGTCCATGGCGTCGTTGCAGGCGCTCGCCGTACTAGTCGTACTGTCTTCGCGCCTGCGCCTTGCCCTGAAAGTTTTTCAGGCGCTCTCTGTAAAAAACAAAAAACCTGATCAGGCGTCCGCGAGGGAAAGAAAGCGCATGGGATCAACCTGCCACTTGGCGGCCGACTCATGGCCGACGATCTTGTCGGCACCGCCGAAGCCAAAGCCGCGCGACAGGTCGACTGTCTCGGGCTTGATGTAGGCATTGCTCTTTGTACTGAAAAATACATTCACCTTCGGCGCCAGCAGATTGCTCTCGTGCGCCTCGATGACGACAGCCAGGCGGCCCGATTCCAGCATCACCATGGTGCCGACCGGATAGATCCCCACGCAGCGCATGAAATCTTGCGCAAACACGGGATTGAAATGGAATTTGCTCCACTCATAAATCTTGCGCAAGGCTTCGGCGGCGGGAATGCCCTTGTGATAGCTGCGGTCGGACGTCAGCGCGTCATACACGTCGACGATGGCGGCCATCTGTGCCAGCTCGCTGATGGCGTCACCGACCAACTGGTCCGGGTAGCCGCTGCCGTCGCGCCGTTCGTGGTGGTGCAGGGCAATGTCGAGGGGAATGGCGCCGACCTCAGGCGACTGGCACAGGATGTCGTAGCCATCGCGCGGATGGCGCTTGATCAGGGCAAATTCTTCCTGCGTCAGGGGACCGGGTTTGTTCAGCACGCTGTCGGGCACCAGCGCCTTGCCCGTGTCGTGCAGCAAGCCGCCCAGGCCGGCCTGGTGCGTGGTGGCCCCATCGATGCCCCGCGAACGACAAAACGCCACCAGCAGCGCGCACACGCTGACAGAATGCAAGAAGGTGTAATCGTCCTTGTTCTTGATGCGCAACAAGCCGACCAGGGCACCGGGGTTGCGCAAGATCGATTCGGTGATATCTTGCACCGTGTGCTGCACGCGGTCGATCTCGACGGCCTTGCCCAGGCGTACATCGGCCATCACCGTGCGCACCAGGCTCGATGCCTGCCGCCGCACCTGCGTGGCGCGCGCCAGTTCCATGCCCAGCGACACGCGCGTGACCACCTGCGGCGGCGTGGCGATCTGCACCAGCTCGCGTTCAGTGGCAGCCCGTGCCTGCGCCACCGTGGGCGCATCCTGCACGTCGAGTCCCTTGCCGCTATCGATCACCACGTCGTGGATGCCGGCCTGCACGATCTTGCGGATTTCATCGTCGCTGCGCAACAGGAAACGGTTGCGCACGAACGGGTGCGTCATCCAGTCGCAGCTGAGGTCATGAATGTACATGCCCACTTTTAATTGAGACGAATCAACTTTCTTGAGCATGCTGTCATCCCACAAATACGCGTCTGGAGCACCGAAGGCGCTAGAATGAGTATAACAAAATTGTTATTCTGCTGGCCGCGTTCGGCGCTGCGGCGCAACACCCTGTTTTTCCGCTCACCGCGCTGCTATCGGCACCCTTGCCGGGCAATGGCGCATGCACCGCTTTGGGACCCATGGAACTGCGCCAATTACGCTACTTTGTTGCCATCGTCGACCACGGCTCGCTGTCGCGCGCGGCCCTGACCCTGCATGTGGCGCAGCCTGCCCTGACGCAGCAGCTGCGCCAGCTGGAAGAAGAACTGGGCGTCCAGCTGCTGCACCGCTCGGCCCAGGGCGTGCTCAGCACGGACGCGGGCAAGGTATTTTACGAACACGCGCAAGCGATCCTGAAACAGGTGGCCGACGCCCGCTCGGCCGTCACGCAAAGCGCCACGCGGCCGTCCGGCAATGTCACCCTGGGTTTGCCGCACAGCATCTCCGGCGCCCTGGCCCTGCCCTTGCTGCTGGCCGTGCGCGAACGCTATCCTGAAATCACGCTGCAGCTGACGGAAGAAATCACGGGCAACCTCAATGAACAGCTCAAATCGGGCCGCATCAACCTGGCCGTGCTGTTCGACGATGGCCAGCTGACGCCGTTTGCCTGTAGCCCCCTGGTGGAAGAAGAGATGCGTTTTATCTGCCGCAGCGATTCGCCGTTCGCCCCCCCGGGCCAGGCACTGTCATTCCCGCAGGCATTGAACGCCACCCTGATCCTGCCGGGCTTGCAACATGGCGTGCGTCCGCGCATCGACAGCCGCGCCCGCGAACTGGGCTTGGAGACGGCAAACGTGATCGAGATCAACTCGATCGCCATCCTGAAATCGGCCATCCTGGCCGGCATGGGCGCCACCATCTTGCCGGCCGCCCCCCTGCTGGCCGAACTGGACAGCGGCGCCATGCGCAGCTATGCCATCCACAGCCCCGTGCTGTCGCGCACGGTGGCCCTGTGCGCGTCAAAGAACATTCCCCTGACGAATGCGGGCAACGCCGTGAAAAACCTCGTGCTGCAAGTGGCCGCCGAGCTGTGCGGCAGCGGGCGCTGGGTGGGGGCGAACGTGCTCTCGCCCATGGCATAAGTATTTCTTATACCCCCATCGCCAAAGCGTATTTGCCCCTTCCCCTCGGTCGTTCTACACTGACCACATTAACTATTTTAAATTTAAACTAGTTATGTGCCGCCCACACGCGGCCATCCCGTCTGCACAGCGCGCGCCTTACCGGGCGCGACCCTTGTACAGCCGCTATCTGAAACACCCTTTTGGAGACAGCCATGTCCGTGACCACGGAAAACGGCTCCGCAGCGTTCGCTAGAAACGCCGGTGCCGCGCCATCTACGCCCCCCGACACTTCCCGTTTGACCACCGTCAGCCTCGACGACAAATACACGGCCACTTCCGGCGCCATCTTCCTGTCCGGCATCCAGGCCCTCGTACGCCTGCCCATGATGCAGCGCCTGCGTGACCAGGCCGCTGGCCTCAACACGGCCGGCTTCATTTCCGGCTATCGCGGCTCGCCCCTGGGCGGCCTCGATGAAAACCTGTGGAAAGCCAAGAAACAGCTGGAAGCGCACCACGTGCAATTCGTGCCCGGCGTCAACGAAGACTTGGCGGCCACGGCCGTCTGGGGTTCGCAGCAGGTGGACTTGATCGGCCCGGCCAAGTACGACGGCGTGTTCGCCATGTGGTACGGCAAGGGCCCGGGCGTGGACCGCTGCGGCGATGTCTTCAAGCACATGAACCATGCGGGCACATCCAAATTGGGCGGCGTGCTGCTGGTGGCCGGCGACGACCATGGCGCGTATTCCTCGACCCTGCCGCACCAGTCCGACCATCTGTTCTCCGCCTCGATGATCCCCGTCTTGTACCCCTGCAATGTGCAGGAATACCTGGACCTGGGTATCCACGGCTGGGCCATGTCGCGCTTTTCCGGCTGCACGGTGGCTTTCAAGGCGCTGGCCGACACGGTCGAATCGTCGGCCTCCATCGATGCCGACCCGTTCCGCGTGGAAGTGAAGATTCCGCAAGACTTCATCATGCCCGAAGGCGGCCTGAACGCGCGCCTGTCGAGCATTCCGCTGGGCCAGCAGGCGCGCAACCAGGAAGCGCTGATGCAGGACTACAAGATCTATGCGGCTCTGGCCTACGCGCGCGAAAACAAGCTCAACCACACCACCATCGACAGTCCGAACGCCAAGCTGGGCATCATCGCTTCCGGCAAGTCCTACCTGGACGTGCTCGAAGCGCTGGAAGAACTGGGCATCGACGAGCAGATGGCGGCCGACGTCGGCATGCGCCTGTTCAAGGTGGCCATGCCGTGGCCGCTGGAACCGGACAGCGTGCGTGAGTTTGCGCAAGGTCTCGATGAAATTCTCGTGGTAGAAGAGAAGCGCCAAATCGTTGAATACCAGCTCAAGGAGCAGTTGTACAACTGGCGCGACGACGTGCGCCCTAGAGTCATCGGCAAGTTCGACGAAAAAGGCGAATGGGTGGCGCCGCGCGGCGAATGGCTGCTCACTTCCAAGGCGGATTTTTCCGTCTCGCAAGTGGCGCGCGTCATCGCCAGCCGCATCGCGCGCCTGATTTCCGATCCCGTCACCTGCGACCTGATCAAGGCGAGACTGAGTTTTCTCGACGCCAAGGATGCGGTATTGAAGAAAGCCGTCAACACGCCGTTCCGCCCCGCGTTTTACTGCTCCGGCTGCCCGCACAATACCTCGACCAAGGTGCCGGACGGCAGCCTGGCGCTGGCCGGCATCGGCTGCCATGTGATGGCCACGTCGATCTACCCGGAAATGAACAAGCTGACCACGCACATGGGCGGCGAAGGCGCGCCGTGGATCGGGCAAGCCGCGTTTTCCACACTGCCGCACGTGTTCCAGAACCTGGGCGACGGCACGTATTTCCACTCCGGCTACCTGGCCATCCGCGCCGCGCAGGCCGCCAAGGTGAACATTACCTACAAGATTCTCTACAACGACGCCGTCGCCATGACGGGCGGCCAGCCCGTGGACGGCTTGATCACCGTGCCCATGATGGCGCAGCAGGTGGCGGCCGAAGGCATCGCCCGCATCGCGCTGGTCACGGAAGATTTATCGCGCTACAGCGACCGCAGCAACCTGCCCGCCCACCTGACCTTGCACGACCGCAAGGACATGGATGCCGTGCAGCGCGAATTGCGCGAAGTGCAAGGCGTGTCCGTGCTGATCTACGACCAGACCTGCGCGGCCGAGAAACGCCGGCGCCGCAAGAAAGGCGAGTATCCGGACATCGCCAAGCGCATGGTCATCAACGACGCCGTCTGCGAAGGCTGCGGTGATTGCGGCGTGCAGTCGAACTGCGTCTCGATCTTGCCGAAGGAAACGGAATTTGGCCGCAAGCGCACCATCGACCAATCCTCGTGCAACAAGGATTACTCGTGCGCCAAAGGCTTTTGCCCCAGCTTCGTCACCATCGAAGGCGGCAGCCTGAAGAAAACCAAGACGGGCGCCGGCAAGCCGGGCGAGACGGACAACTTCGGCCCGTTGCCGGAACCCCAGTTGCCCGCCTGCGACGCGCCCTACAACATCCTGATTAATGGCATCGGCGGCACGGGCGTCATCACCGTCGGCGCGCTGATGGGCATGGCAGCCCACCTGGAAGGCAAGGGCGCGTCTGTGCTGGACATGACAGGCATGTCGCAAAAGAACGGTTCCGTCACGTCGCACGTGAAAATCGCCAAGTCGCCGGCGCATATCCGCGCGCAGCGCATCGCCACGGGCGAAGCGGACCTGATTCTAGGGTGCGACATGCTGACGGCCGGCGCGCAGGATGCCGTGTCGAAAATGCGTCCGGGCCGCAGCCTGGCCGTCGTCAACCTGCACGAGCAGCCGCCGGGCACGTTCACGCAAAATGCCGACTGGCAATATCCAACGGCGGAAGTGCGCCAGCTGATCGAAGAATCCGTGGGCGGCGCCGACGCGGCCGACTTCATCGACGCGACCAAGCTGGCGACCGCGCTGATGGGCGACTCGATTGCCGCCAACCTGTTCATGCTCGGTTACGCCTGGCAAAAGGGCCGCATCCCGTTGACGGAAGCGGCGCTGCTGCGCGCCATCGAATTGAATGGCGTGGGCATAGCGTCGAACAAGAAGAGTTTCCTGTGGGGCCGCCGCGCCGCCGTCGATGTGCGCAAAGTCACGCAAATCGCCACGCCGTCGCAAGCGATCATCGTGCAAATGCCGCAAAGCCTCGATAGCGTCATCAAGAAGCGCGTGGAATTCCTCACCGCCTACCAGAACGCCGCGTATGCGCACGGTTATTTGACCCTGGTCAACCAGGTGCGCGACCGTGAGAATACCCTGGGACTGGGCCAGAAGCTGTCGACCGCCGTGGCCAAGAGCTATTTCAAATTGCTGGCCTACAAGGACGAGTACGAAGTGGCGCGCCTGTACACGGATGGCCGTTTTGTGGAACAGTTGCAACAGCAGTTCGAAGGCAATTTCTCCGTGAAATTCAACCTGGCGCCGCCGCTGTTCGCCAAGAAAGATGCGAAGGGGCACCTCGTGAAAGCGGAGTTCGGTTCCTGGATGTGGCGCGCCTTCAAACTACTGGCGAAAGCCAAGGGCCTGCGCGGCGGCACCTTCGACGTCTTCGGTTATACGACCGAGCGCAAGATGGAACGCGCCCTGATCGTCGACTACCGCGAACTGCTGGCCGGCCTGCTGGTCAACCTGACGGCAGAGAACCTGGCTACCTGCGTGGAACTGGCATCGCTGCCCGAAAAAATCCGCGGCTTCGGCCACGTCAAGGAAGCCGCTGTCGCCACCTACCGCAAGGACAAGGCGAGATTGCTGGCGGTGCTGGCGGATGGAAGCAAGCACGCGGCCTAGCAAACCGGTAGGGCAATGAAAAACGCAGAGCCTCGGCTCTGCGTTTTTTTTATGCGTCCGCGCAGCGCCCCACCGTCGCTCCCGGCAACAGCACGGGCTGCCAGATTTCCTGCAGCCGTTCCGGCGGCGTACCGGCCAGCAGGGATTGCAGCATTTCGACCATCTTGGCGCCAGCGCGGCGCAGGTCGGGCTGGGCTATGGTGGTGACGTTGATGCCAATCAAGGTGTCTTCCACATTGCCCCAGACAATGACGGAGACTTCCTTGCCGATCTCGATGCCCGCATCCATCAGGGCGCGCACCACGCCCACGCCGGACAGGTGATTATCGACGATGACGGCCGTGGGACGGGGCGAGCAGGCCAGCAATTGCTGCATGGCCTGGTAGCCGCTGCGGCGGTCGAAGGTATTGTCGAGCAGATAGCGGGAATCCAGCGGCAAGCCCGCCTGCGCCATGCAGCGGATAAAGCTTTCCTTACGCTCAAAGGCGAAATGCAAATCCAGCGGCGCGCTCAACAGCGCGATGCGCTGGTGGCCGTGTGCTGCCAGGAAAGACACGGCCAGGTCGATGCCCGTGTCGTTGTCGTAGTCAAAATACGCGTAGGGCGCATCGATGCGCGTACGGCCATTTGCAACAAAAGGAAAGCCCACCTTCGTCAGGTAGGCGATGCGCTCATCGACCACCTTGGTACGGCCTACCACCAGGCCATCGACCTGGCGCCCGCGCACCATGGTTTCATACGAGGGCTGTTCGTTCTGCGGCGACACGGGGGCGATGATGAGGCTCATCTTCGACGCTTCGACGGCGTCGGACATGCCATTCACCACGGAAAGAAAGACACTGTCGCCCAGGTCACTGGGCAGCAGGGGATAGATCATGCCCAGCACATTGGTGCGGCCGACGGCCAGGCTGCGCGCCAGTGGGTTGGGCCGGTAGCCGACTTTCTTGGCGGCGGCCAGGACGATTTCACGGGTGCGGGAATTGACTTCCGGATAGCCGTTCAACGCCCTGCTGACTGTCGTTTTCGACATGCCGAGGGCAATTGCGAGGCTCTTGAGATTCATCTGTTAACTACCTGTCTGTATGGCAAAAGAAACCAACTCTGACCGTCAATTATAGCCCAGAGCGCCAAGCAGGCCGCGCATTACCGTGCGCCGCAATGGTAGAAAAACAACAACATATTGACACTCTAGAAAGTACTTTTTAAAGACGGCCATGTCTGCTTCGTCCACAGCATGGCAGCGTTCATGGCTGACTAAGAATGGCTGCAAGCGACAGCGGGTACTCACTTTACCAAGTAGGGTGCCAGCTTCGGCGTGCCGGGTTTGCAACATCAGGCGCGCAGAAAAAAATTATCAAGAAAGCATAATTAGCTGGAACTATGCGAGAATTTGTCCTACTCTTGATTCAGGTAAAGATTACCTGCAGACATGTTGCGCCCCCCCGGCCTGACTTTTCCTCTCCTGCGCACGCCTGGGCATACTTTCAAAGGTGAACAATGTGGTCACGCTAACGTCCGTCAACAATCTGCAAGCCTCGCTGGCCACGGCGCAACAGCGCGTCGAACAAGGCCAGAACCAGGTACGACGCGACAGTGAACAGCTGGCGCAAAGCCGACAGTCGCTGGCGCGGGAACAGGAATCGCTAAGCCAGACGCAGCGCAGCAGCCAGCAAGCCCCGGCCGCCATCAAGGCGCCGCGGCTGGACCAGGCGATCAAGGTGGCCGTGCCACAGCAAGCAGCCCCCGCGACGGCGAAAAGCACGCCCCAGCTGAACAGCTATGGCCAGACCCTGGGCCGTCTGATCGACGTGACGGCGTAAAGCAAGCTTACTTCGCCATTTCCTCTTCCAGCATCGCCAGCCACCACTTGTCACCCTTCTGCGGCTGCGTCAGGTCGACCGCCTCGCCCATCTGCGGCGTGGCCAGGTTCACGCCCTGCTTCGCTGCCAGCCCCGTGATGCGGTCGAACGGTTCATGCCAGGCATGTAAGCCCAGGTCAAAGGTGCCGTTATGTACGGGCATCAGCCACTTGCCGCGCAAGTCCAGGTGGGCTTGCAGGGTTTCCTCCGGCTGCATGTGCACGTCCGGCCAGAGCTTGTCATACGCGCCCGTTTCGATCATGGTCACGTCAAACGGCCCGTACTTGTCGCCGATCTGCTTGAAACCGCCGAAATAGCCGGAGTCGCCGCTAAAAAACACGCGCACGTCCGGCGCGTCGATGACCCACGACGCCCACAGGGTTTGATTGCCATCAAATAAGCCGCGTCCCGAGAAATGTTGTGATGGTGTCGCCACCAGTTTCACACCGGAAATTGTCGTGCCCTGCCACCAGTCGAACTGCTGCACCTTGGCCGCTGGCACGCCCCATTGAATCAGGGTATCGCCCACGCCCAGCGGCGTGACGAAGTGCTCGGTCTTGGCGGCCAGTTGCAGCACGGCAGCATGGTCGAGGTGATCGTAATGGTCGTGCGACAGGATCACGGCCTTGATCGGCGGCAGATCGGCGATGCTGATGGGCGGCTGGTGGAAACGCTTCGGTCCCGCCCACTGCACCGGCGAGGCGCGCTCGGAAAACACGGGGTCGGTGAGGAAGAACTCGTTGTTGAGTTTGAATAGCAGGGTCGAGTGGCCGAGGCGAAACAGGCTGTTGTCGGGTGCGGCCAGCAACTGCGCCTGGCTCAAGGCTTGCACGGGTACGGCTGCAGCGGGCACCGTGCTGTCGGGCTTATCAAAGAAAAATGTCCACATCAGCTTGAGCGTTGCAGCCGTGTCCAGTTTATGCATCTGCACGGGATTGCGAAACTTGCCTTCATGGCGTTGTGGTGACAAGGTTGAGGAAGAAGCGGGCGCGGCAGGTGCGGCGCGCAAGGTGCAAGAACTCATGATGATCAGAACTCCCAAGAATAAGATGCGGTGCAAGTGCATATGCGGCCCGGTAAAGAATTAACAAGAATTAAATTACACTACACAGTGTAGTTCCTATTTCTAGCAAAGTAAACCAAGAGGTGTAAAATATTGTTTTCAAAGGAGATTTCCCGCCATGGCCGCACCGCAACGCCTCACCGACCGCAAGCGCGTCGCCATCGTCGATGCCGCCATCGCCGAGTTTCGCGAGCACGGTTTTGACGCGACCAGCATGGACAAGATCGCCGCCACGGCTGCCGTTTCCAAGCGCACCGTGTACAACCACTTCCCCAGCAAGGACGAGTTGTTCGCGGAAATCCTGCAGCGCATGTGGGAAAGCAGCATGGCCCAGCCTGCCGTGCCTTATGTTGCCGACCAGCCGCTGCGCCCGCAGGTGCTGGCCCTGGTCGAGCAGAAAATGGCCTTGCTATGCGACGCGGCATTCATCGACCTGGCGCGCGTGATCTTTGGCGAAACCATCCACTCGCCCGAACGGGCGCAAGCCATGGTGGCGCGCTTGAATGAAAAGGAAACGGGCTTGAATATCTGGATCCGTGCGGCGCAGCAAGATGGGCGCATCAAGGCGGGCGAGACGCTGGAAGTGGCGCACCTGCTGATGTCGCCACTGAAGACCTTTGCCTTCTGGCCGCAGATCACCCTGGGTGAGCCTCTGCTGGGCCCGGCACGCCGACGCGAAGTGACGGAACTGGCCGTCGATATCTTCCTGTGCTACTACGGCGTGGCAAAACAGACCGCATAAACGGGCGGCAAATGGGCAGACAGCGTCTGCCAATGCTCGCCCTCATCGCCGGAATACCAGGCGCCGCCCGTGGTCGAGGCCATCAGCAGGCTGCGCCCGTCGTCGGCCAGCGCCAGCCCGTGGCGGTACACCAGGTCGTAGCAATGCTGCTGCGGCAATCCCGCGCGCAAGACGTCGAAAGTTTTGCCGCCGTCGCGCGTGCGCGTGACGGCCAGCGCGCCGTCATGCGGAATGCGCAGCACGTCCGCCTGCGCCGGCACGAACCAGGCCGTGTCGCCATCACGCGGATGCACGGCCACGGCAAAGCCGAAATGCGACAGCGGCGCCGTGCTCACTTCCTGCCAATGCCAACCCGCATCGTGCGAGCGCCAGATGCCGTTATGGTGCTGGCACCACAGCGCCTCGGGCGTGCCGGCGCTGCGCACGATGCGGTGCGGATCTTGCACGGCTTCGTTTTCATCGAGCTCGGGCGGCATGTAATCGGCCCGCATGCCCGTCGCGCTCAAGGCCCAACTGGTGCCACCGTCCAGGGTTTGCCAGACGCCGCCGCAGGAAATGCCGACCAGCACCTTGCGGCTGTCGCGCGGATCGACGCAAATGCTGTGGATGCCGGGCACGTCGTAGCCGCCGCCAAACCACTGCGCCCGCTGCGGCACGTTCCACAAAGACTCCACCAGTTGCCAGCTGTCGCCGCGGTCGCTGGAGCGGAACAGGCCACCAGGCAGGGTCCCCGCCCACAAGACGCCGGGCTGGTCTGCACCGCCGGCCGCCAGCGACCAGACCTGCTGCAAGGTCCAGTTCACGGTATCGGTGCTGTCTTCCGGCTTGACGGGGTAGGCGGGCACGGCGACCTCTTGCCAGGTGGAACTGCCGCTGTCCAGGCGGTGCAGTTTGGCGCCGAAGTGGCCCAAGTTCAGGGCCGCGTACAGGGTGCCGTCGCGGCTATCGTGCAGCAGCATGGAGACGGGATCGCCGGCAAACTGCACCAGCGCCAGCTGCCAGACGCCAGCCGCGTCGACATCGAACTGGAACAAGCCCTTGCGGGTGCCGAGATACGCGCGTTGTTCCATGCCTCGTTCCATGCCTTGCCCCATGATTAACCTCCGGAAAGTGCCTGCAAGATATACACCTGACTGTCGGGCCGCAGGGCGTCGTCGAGCACGCGCCGTTCGCGGCAGCGCGCCCCATCGATGAAGATCACCACATTCGGACGCAAGGCCCCCTGCTCGTCGAGCACGTAACCGCGCAGGCGCGGCTGCTGCGCAAACGCGGCATCGAGGGCGGCGCTCAGGCGCGGCGCAGCCACGTCCATGGTGGGGACGTCCATGAAACGTGCCAGTTGTTGGGTAAAATGCAAGTGCGCCATGCTGCCTTCGACGTCGTCGGCCTGGACTCATTCTAGTCCGCTTTGCCGACGATACAATGGCGTTACCGCTAAAATAGCGGCAAGCACACAAGGAGGCCAGGCATGACGATTACCCCGGAAGAATTAGCGGTGCTGATGCAGGAAGTGGAAGTGGCCGACCCCATCGATTTTGCCGACCTGCCTTTCGACGAGCAGGAATTGCGCGGATTGATCGCCAATCACCTGTGCGAGATGGCTGATGCGATGGAAAGTTTCAGCCCGGAAGACCGCAACCTGGCCCTGCTGGCCGTGGCCGCTAAGCTGGTGCTGGAAAACCTGGTGCTGCACGTGCAACTGCTGCGCCGCCACGGCTTGCCCGTCAGCGACAGCGTGGACGCGCTGCTGCAGCGCCTCAAGGGCGGCAAGCCGTCGTGAATTAGACACCCGTGCGCACAGCGCGCGCCTGCACCGTGAGATCGCTTTCGGCCACGGCCACGCAGGGCAGGATGTAGCCGTCGAGCCGCTCATCGGGACTGATGCCGGGCCAGTCCACCGTGTAGCGTATCTTTCCTTCGGGCATGTGGCACAGGCAGGTACGACAGGTGCCGTTGCGGCAGGAACTGAGCAGGCGAATGCCGGCCAGCTCGGCGGCGGCCAGCACAGTAGTGCCGGCCTCGGCCGTGAATTGCCAGCCTTGCGGGAGGATAGTGATAGTAAACGTGGCGATGGTAAAGGTGGTGGTGGTAAAGGGCGCGCTCATGCGCCCAGTTTAACAGTCCGCCAGCGTGCTCCAGCTGGCACCCGCCGCGTGGCTGCGCAGCACGGCTTCGGCAAAGGCCAGGCCCGCCACGCCATCGGCCACCGTCGGCAGCCAGCGCGCCGCCTCGGGCACGGGCAAGCCCGCTTGCAGAGCGCGGATGGCCAGGGCCGCATCCAGGTAGAGCTGGGCGAACGCTTCCAGGTAGCCTTCCGGGTGGCCGGCCGGCACGCGCGTGGCGTGGCGCGCGGCCGCACTGTCGACCCGGCCCGGGCGCAGCAGCTGGCGGTTGCCGCCCTGCGGCGTAACCCATAGTTCGTTCGGCTGTTCCTGGTCAAAGTCCAGCTGCGCCTTGCTGCCAAACAAGCGCAGGCGCACTGTGTTTTCGCAACCGGTCGCCACCTGGCTGGCCCACAGCGTGCCCTTGGCGCCATTCGCATAGCGCAACATTACCTGCACGTGGTCGTCCAGCGTGCGGTTCGGAACAAAGGTCGACAATTCCGCCAGCACGGATTGCGGCGTGAAGCCGCTGACGAATTGCGCCAGGTGATAGGCGTGCAAGCCCACGTCGAGCAGGGTGCCGCCGGGACCAGCCTTGTGCGGGTCGTTATGCCAGTTACCCTGCTTCAACCCGCCTACCGCAATCGCCTCGGCCAGCCAATCTTGCGAATACTCGACTTGCACGAGGCGCAGCTCGCCGATCTCGCCCGCCTCGACCATGGCTTTCGCATGGCGCAGCAGCGGATAGCCGCTGTAGGTATGCGTAAGCGCAAACAGCAGGTTCTGACGTTGCGCCAGCGCCGCCAAGGCTTGGCCTTCCGCCAGCGAAATGCCCAGCGGCTTGTCGCAAATTACGTGGATGCCCGCTTCCAGAAAGGCCGTGGCGACGGGCGCGTGTAAATGGTTGGGCGTGACGATGGCCACCGCTTCGATGCCGTCCGGGCGCGCAGCCTCCGCTTGTGCCATGGCACGGTAATCGCAATAGCTGCGTTCGGGCGCCAGGTGCAGCGCGGCGCCGCTCTCGCGCGCACGCTCCGGGTCGGACGACAGGGCGCCCGCCACCAGTTCATACTGGTCATCGATGCGTGCCGCGATGCGGTGCACGGCGCCAATAAATGCGCCCTGTCCGCCCCCTACCATGCCCAGCCGTAAGCGTCGCTGCATGTCGTCTCCTTATTTCAAGCCAAGCAAGTGATGAATTTGATCCTGGTCAACCGCACTGCCCGCAAAATCGTCGAACGCGTGCTCGGCCACGTGGATGATGTGCTGGCGGATGAAGCGCGCCCCTTCGGCCGCCCCATCCTCGGGATGTTTCAAACAGCATTCCCACTCCAGCACGGCCCAGCCGGGAAAGTCGTATTGCGCCATCTTCGAAAAGATCGCCTTGAAATCGATCTGCCCATCGCCCAGCGAGCGGAAGCGCCCGGCGCGGTCTTGCCAGTCGCCATAGCCGCCATACACACCCTGGCGCCCGTTGGGCCGGAATTCCGCATCTTTTACATGGAAAGCCTTGATGCGCGCGTGATAAATGTCGATGAAGGCGAGATAATCGAGCTGCTGCAGCACGAAGTGGCTGGGGTCGTACAAAATCGATGCGCGCGGGTGATCATTGACGGCGGCCAGGAAGCGCTCGAACGTCACGCCATCGTGCAAGTCCTCGCCCGGATGCAATTCATAGCAGAGGTCCACGCCGGCCACGTCAAACGCATCGAGGATGGGCAGCCAGCGTTTCGCCAGTTCCGCGAATGCCGTTTCCACCAGGCCGGCGGGGCGCTGCGGCCACGGGTACAGGTAGGGCCAGGCCAGCGCGCCGGAAAACGTCACGTGGGCCTGCAAACCCAGGCGCTGCGAGGCGGTGGCCGCCCACAGCAATTGCTGCGTGGCCCAGGCCGTGCGGGCAGCGGGATCGCCACGCACGTGTTCGGGCGCAAAGCCATCAAACAGCGCGTCGTAGGCGGGATGCACGGCGATCAGCTGGCCCTGCAAATGCGTCGACAGTTCCGTCACCTGCAAGCCGTGACGTGCCAGCAGAACCTTCACGTCGTCGCAATATTGCTGGCTGGCAGCCGCCTGTTCCAGATCGAACAAGCGCGGCGCCGTGGGCAGCTGCAAGCCCTTGTAGCCCAGGCCGGCCGCCCATTGCGCCAAGTGTTCGAGCGAGTCGAACGGCGGCGCATCGCCGAGAAACTGGGCCAGGAAAATGGCCGGGCCCTGGATGGTTTTCATGCGGAATCCTTTAGCCCCCGGGACGCTGGCCCTGGGGGAGTGTCAGTTAAAAAGGCGAGTTCGGAAAGTAGAACTGCTTGGCATTCTCGCGCGTGATCAGCACCGACGGAATGATGATATTGGCCGGCAATTTATCACCTTTCAGGCGCGCTTCCGTCGTCAGCTTGATGGCGTCGTACATGAACTTGGGCGAGTACGACACGTCGGCCACGATCAGCGGGTCGGAGCCGTCCATGATCTTCTTCACGGCGCCCTTCGCACCCGCGCCGCCGAACACTTGCTTGATGTCCGTGCGCTTGGCTTGCGCGATGGCCTTTTGCACGCCGATGGCCATGTCGTCATCGGCGGCCCAGACGGCGTCGATGTGCTTGAAGCGGGTCAGGTAATCCTGCATGACCTTGAAGGCATCGTCGCGGTTCCAGTTGCCGTACTTGGCGTCCAGCACCTTGATCTCGGGATGGCCCTTCATCACGGCAGAAAACGCATCGTAGCGCTCGTTGTCCAGGGTGGTTGGCATGCCGCGCAGCGCGACGATATTGCCCTTGCCGTTTAAACTTTTCGCCAGATACTCGGCCGGCAGCTTGCCGAAGGCCGTGTTGTCGCCGGCGATGTACGCATCTTGCGACTGCGTGTTCGTCAAGCCGCGGTCGACCACCGTCACATACACGCCCTTGTTTTTGACTTGCGCCACGGGCTGCGTCAGGGAGGCCGATTCGATGGGGAAGATCACCAGGGTGTTGATCTTGTTCACCGTCAACATGTCCTGCAACTGGTTCGCCTGCTCGGGCGCCGTGGCGGCCGTCTTGACGATGATTTTCAGGCCCGGATGGGCTTTTTCCAGCTCCGCCTTGGCCTGGTTCGCCCACCACACGATGCCCGACGTGAAACTGTGCGTGGCCGTGGGTATGGCCACGCCCACCACCAGCTTATTTTCCACATTCGCGGCGGCCTGCGCACTCGGCAGCGCCCACGCCTGCATCACCAGCACTGCCATCCCTGCTACCCGTATAAAGCTCTTCATGCTGCTCTCCTCCAAGGTTGTGGGCGCCCGTTGGCTGCCCTTTCAGAACGCCGCTGTGTTTTTATTTGCGGCCTCGCTGCAGGAAGGCGACGGCGATGATCACCACGCCTTGCACTGCGGCATTCAGGTAGACACTGATGATGCTGGTCAAATTCAGGATATTGCTGATCACGGACAAGAGGATGGCGCCGATCACGGTGCCGACGATGCGCCCTTCTCCCCCCTTGAGGGCCGTGCCGCCGACGACGACGGCGGCAATCGCTTCGAGTTCCCATAGCAAGCCCGTGGTCGGCGTGGCCGAACCCAGGCGCGGCACATACAGCACCGTGGCGATGCCCACGCAGATACCCAGCAGCATGTAGGTGGCGATCTTGACCTTGTCGACATTGATGGCCGCATAGCGCGCCACTTGCTCGTTGGAACCAATCGCCTGCACATGGCGGCCAAACGTCGTGCGGTTCAGGATGATGGCGCCGGCCGCCGCGACGAACAGGAAAATCCAGATCGGTATCGGCGCGCCCAGCACGCTCGTGTAATACACGGGGCTGTACAGCTCGGACAGGGTGGCGTCCAGGGTCAGCGCGCCGCCATCGGCCAGGTAGGTCAGCACGGCGCGGAAGATGCCGAGCGTGCCCAGCGTAACGATGAACGGCTCGATATTGCCCTTGCTGATCAACAAGCCGTGCATCAGGCCGAATCCCGCGCCCAGCACCAGGGCCATGGCGATGCCCAGCACCAGCATGGTGATCGGCGCCAGGCTCCCCCCCGCGCCTTGCGCCAGCGCATTCATGAAATAGATCATGCAGCCGGCGATCAGGGCCGCCATGGAGCCGACGGACAGGTCGATGCCGCCGGAAATGATGACGAAGGTCATGCCGACGGCGATGATGCCGATGAAGGCCGTGCGCGTAAGCACGTTCATCAGGTTATCCAGGGTGGCGAAGTCGCCATTGAGCAAGGTGCCCGCGATGCACAGGGCCAGCAGGCCCAGCACGGGGCCAAAGCCCTTGATGCGCGCGCCGAAGCTGGCAACGGCAGCGGCAATCGGGGATACGGTGGTGTCAGTGCGTGCCGGTTGCATGGGCAATCAACTCCTCTTCGGTCAGGTGGTCAGCAGCCAGGGTGGCTTGCAAGGTGCCGGCGCGCATCACCGCCACGCGGTGGCACAAGCCTATCAATTCGATCAGTTCGGACGAGATCACGATCACGGCGCGCCCTTCGGCGGCCAGACGGTGGATCAAAAAATAAATGTCGCGCTTGGCGCCCACGTCCACGCCGCGACTCGGTTCATCGAGCACGACGACACGCGGGTCCGAATGCAGGTATTTGGCCAGCGCCAGCTTTTGCTGGTTGCCGCCGGACAGCATGCGCGCGCGGCTGTCGAGGTCGCCCGTGCGGATATTGAAATCCCCGACTGCCTTGGCCAGCGCCCCCTTTTCCGCTTTCAAGTTCAGCCAGGGCCGCGCATAGCGCTCCATCGTCATCATGGTGAGGTTTTCCCGTAAACCCAGGTTCACGTGCAAGCCCTTGCCCTTGCGGTCTTCGCTCAAATACGTCATGCCGTGCTGCATGGCCTGCTTGGGGGTACGGATATCCACCAGCTGGCCATTGAGCTCGATCGTGCCCGCGCTGCGCGGACGCAAGCCCAGCAGCGCCTCGAACGATTCCGTGCGCCCCGCGCCCACCAGGCCCGCAAAGCCGAGCACCTCGCCGGCGCGCACCTCGAACGACAGATCCCTGGACCAGCCGGGAACGGACAAGCCTTCAACTTTCAAGAGCACGGGAGCATCGGAGGCCAGTGCTGCTTTCGCGGGAAACATGTCCGACAATTCGCGCCCCACCATCAGGTTCGCCATCTGCTGGCGCGTGAGGCTGGCCGTCGGCTCGCGCGTGACGAAACGCCCGTCGCGCATGACGATGACCTCGTCCGTGTTGCGCTCCACTTCGTCGAGCTTGTGCGAGATATACAGGATGGTGACGCCGTCCGCTTTCAGCTGCGCCATGACGGCGAACAATCGCTGTGTTTCCGACGACGTCAGGGTGGCCGTCGGTTCATCCATGATCAAAAAGCGAGCGCGGCGCGACAGGGCCTTGGCGATTTCCACAAGCTGTTTCTCGGCGACAATCAGGTCGCGGATTTTCGTGTCAGGCGACACATCCAGGCCCACTTGTTTCAAATAGCGCGACGCTTCTTCACGCATGGCGGCTTCGTCGAGCAGCCAGCCGCGCGTCTTTTCGTGGCCCAGGAACATGTTCTGCGCCACCGTCAAGTGCTCGGCCAGGTTGAATTCCTGGTGGATCAACACGATGCCAGCAAGCTCCGCCGCGCGCGAACTGGTGAAATGCCGGGGCTGGCCATCGATCAGCAATTGCCCTTCGCTCACGCTCTCGTAGCCGGCGAGGATTTTCATCAGGGTCGACTTGCCGGCGCCGTTTTCGCCCAGCAAGCCATACACGCGCCCGGGTGCCAGGCTGAAACTGACGCCATGCAAGACGCGCACGGGGCCGAAATCCTTGCAGACCCCCTCGAAACCGACGGCAACGCTCACTATGCACTCCCTCGCAAGACCAAGTTATGGTTGAGTAACACCCCAGGTACCCGTGCGGCAGGATCCGCCAGCCGCTGCAGCAGCAAGCGCGCCGCCGTCTCGCCCAGCTCGCGCATCGGTTGCGCGATGGTGGTGAGACCGGGATCGATCTGCGCGGCGATGGCGATATCGTCGAAGCCAATGACGGCCACATCCTCGGGCACGCGTTTTTTCAATTGGCGCAGCGCGCTCAGCACGCCGATGGCCAGGGTGTCGGACACGGCAAAGATGGCCGTCGGCGCATCCGGTCCCGCCATCATCCGCAAAGTGGCGGCCGTGCCCGCTTCGTAATCGAGGCTTTGCACCGTATGCACCCACTGCGGCTGCACGGGCAGGCCGGCGGCGGCCAGGGTGTCCAGATAGCCTTGCTGGCGTTGCCGCGCGTACAGATAGCGTTCATCGGAATTGATCAGGCCGATGCGCGTGTGGCCGCGCGACAGCAAGTGCGCAACGGCGTCAGAAGCGGCCCGGTGGTTATCGATGCCGACATAGGGCACGGCCACGGCGGGGTCGAATTCGCAGCAAGCCACCCACGGCAGGCTGACGGATTCATGCGACAAGGCATGCTGCACCGTGTCCGGGTCCAGGCAGATGGCGCCATCGGCGCGGTGCATGCGCAGCAAGTCGAAATAGGAGCGCTCGCGGCCCGCGTCGGCGCCCGTGTCGCACAGCAGCACAAAGTAACCGTGTTCGCGCGCCACCGTATCGATGCCGCGCACGATCTGCGCATAGAAGGGGTTGCCCACGTCGGGCACCATGGTGAGCAGCATGCGGCTCTCCGCCGTGCGCAGGCTGCGCGCCAGATGGTTCATGCGGTAGCCGAGCGCGGCCACGGAAGCGAGCACCTTGTCGCGCGTGGGCGCCCGCACTCCAGCCTGCTCGTTCATCACGCGCGAGACGGTGGCCACCGACACCCCCGCATGCGCGGCAACGGCGCTGATGGAGACGGTTTCTGTGGGCAAAGGTGATGGAACGGCTGCGGGCATGGCGCTTTTCAGAAAAATGTAATCGATTACATTTATAAGCCAGTCACGCACGCGATGCAAACATTATCGATGCTGCGGTGCGCAAAAGATGTGCAAAAACTGGCCCGGCGCGGGCCGTTGGACGCTGCTATTTCTGGGGCGGCAAGGCGCTCTGCTGCACGGCAAAACCACCGTATCGCAGATCAGGGATAACTTATTTCATCATCGCGCAAAACGTTTCGGGATTGCCGTCAAGAATGACGCCGCTGGGCCAGCGGTGGCTACGCTGCTGGGCGCGCAGCAAGGACGCGGCCAGGGCCGAGTCGCCATCGACGGCGTACACGAAAACGGGCATGTTCAGGCTGGCAGCGTCGCCCAGCAAATTCGGATTGGCATCCAGGCTGCGCGCATCCACGTGCACGCCGGCGGGCAAGCCGATCTGCTGCTGCACGCGCCGCAGCCACGGCTTGTCGAGCTTGGGCGGACGGGCATTTTTTGCGATATAGCGGCTGACTCGGTTCGCGCCGGCCGCCTGCGCATTGCGCGCGTCAAACACGAGCAGGCCCAGGTAGCCTTGCGGATCGGCGCGGCGCGCACAAGCCAGGTTATTCGGCACGCCCGAGGTCAAGAACCAGTTGCCATGCTTGATGTTCGCACGCAACTGCCCCACCAAAGTTGCGATGGGCGCGCACGACGAAACGACATCCTTGATTTCCGCATTCAGGGTTTTATTCGGGAACGCCGTCGCCAGGTCGGCAATATCGCTGACGAACGGCGGCGTTTCCGCCGTCAGCGCGCCGCGGTTCTTCATGCTGGCGGCGCGCCAGTCGTCGGCCGTCAGTTGTTTCACGGTGCGGGGCGATCCCGTGTCGACGACTCTCCCCGTCAACAGATCGTGGTGCACCACCCAGCTGCCGTCGCCCAGCAGCTGCAAATCCGTCTCGACGCCGTCCCAGGTGCCGAAATACGTGTTGCGCAGCGCGCTCAGCGAGTTTTCCGGCGCATTGCCGGCGCCGCGGTGGGCATGCACCTTCATGCCCAGGCAGTCGGCCTGGACAAACGTACTGGCCATGCAGAGCAGCAAAGCCAGTGCGGCCGCCTTATTGTTGTCCCGGATGATAGCCATAATGAATTCCCTGCAAAACATGGATGCGGATCGCTTCGTTGACGGGGTAGCTGTAGCCCTGCCCCACCGCCACGACGTGCGTGATATTGGCCAGGATGGCCTTGCCGGCGAGATTCCAGCGCGTGCTGTCGGGCTCGCCCTGGCGCGTCCAGTCCAGCATTTGCCGGAACAAGTCGCTGCGCGTGACGTTGTTGTCGAGAATGGACAGCATGCCCCAGATGCCCGCAAAGGCCGTCGCCAGCACGCCCGTGGCGATCCAGGCGGAACGACGGCTCAGCTGTCCATCGGCACCCGCCTGCTCGCCACGGCGCATGGCCAGCAGCAATAATACGACGGTGGCGATCAAGTACAGCAATTTGGAAAAGTGGCCGATGGCGCCCAGCAGCGAGAAAAACAGGGCCACGGGCGGCACGATGGCGGCGCGCGCCGCTTCCTTGCCTTCATGGAAGAACCTGCCGCCCGCTTCAAAATCCGGGCGGCTGGCGCGGTATTCCACCAGTTTTTCCGCCGTCTGGCGATCCAGGAACTGCTCGAACAGGCGCCCGAACTCGGCGGGACTCGCATACGATGCCTGCACCGTGGCGCTGGCCGGCAGTTTCAAGGCTTCGCGCAGTTCCGCCTGCACGCCGGGGCGCACGACAAAGGCGGCAAACGGCAAGCCCGGCGGAATGCGCTCACCGCGCACGGTAACGCCCTTGCTGGCCGCCTCGGCCGTGTAGCGGCGCTTGACGGCGGCGCGGAAGCCCTGCTCGTCATCAGTACGCCAGTTGGCAAGCACGGGCACTTTCTTGCGCACATTATTGACGACGGCCGCCTGGCGCCGCATCGGCACGGAGTGCGGCTGCCAGCCACGCCGCGACAGGCTGCTCACATACTCCTGCCACGAGGATTGCTGCTTGGCCCGCAAGCCGGCATCGCTATCGGGGATGATGCCCGCATACAGTTCCCACTTGCCGGCCAGCTCGCGCATGGCTTCTTGATATTTATCATAATAGCCGGACGGGCCGCCCGCCACCTGGCGCAGGTTGGCGCGCACCAGCTGCTCCTTGGCCGGCCCCATGCGCTCGTCAAGATGCCGCACCGACACAGCCAGGAAGGGGAACAGGGCCAGGAAGGACTTGCCTTCCGGCTTGGCGAACAGGGTGGGATCGTCGACCAGGCCCTGCAGTTGCAAGCTGCCGCCTACCAGCGAACGCTGCAGCAAAGTGGTGTTGAAGGCCAGGCGGCGAAATTCCGCGTCGCGCGTGTTGACCAGCACATTCACCGTGGTTTTCAGCACGCCGAAGACAACGCCGGCCGTGACCACGCAGCAGACGATGATTTTTAGCCAGCCAGGGCCGCTGCCATTGTTCTTCAGCCGGCGGCGCCACATCAGCTGCAACACCACCAACGCGGCGGCGATGCCGGACAGGCTGCGGCCATAGAATTCCACGCCTTCCACGTCTTCCGGCTTGACGTTGCCGCCCACCACGTCGAGCAAGCGGGCATTGAAGCCCAGCTCGAAGCACAGGTAAATAATCGTCAGGACGATCAGGATCAAGGTCTGCCGGATCTGCAGACTGCGCAAACTCGCGGCCATCCTATTTCCTCAAATCGATGACGACGGGCTTGATCTCTTCGGCCTGGAAGATCATCGGCGCCGCCGGCGCAGAAGCTGCGCTGCGCTGCGCGGGCAGGCTGCTGACGGCGGGCGCCGCCGCTCTGGCCTGGCTCTCCTGGCGGCGCGGCTTGGCGCTGGCGCGGCTGCCCGCTTTCGGCGCGGCGGAAGGTGCCGGGGCGGCGGCAGGCGGTGCCGGGATCACGCGCCCGCTGTCGCTGCCGCTCCCAGGCAGGGTGGCGATGACGGGACCTGTGGCGCGCAAGGCATCGTCGGCAAACGGCTGTGCGCGCGTATCGACGCCGGGCGGCACGGCCACGCTGGCGTTCAGCAGGCGATTGTCCGTGTAGATCATGCGCGACAAACGGTTGTAGTTGGGAAAGTCGATATTCAGCGATTTTGCGTCCGACGCCAGTTCCACGCGGGGGCGGTCCTTGCAATTGCCCACCGTCCACTGCAGCACGTCCGTGCCCTGGAAAGCCAGCACTTCATAGCGGTAGGCGCAGTTGCGCTCCTTCGTTTCCACGATCACCACGGTGCGCTCGCCCACGTTTTCCACGCGCGCCACGCGGGCCGTGATGGCCTTGTCCAGCGGCACGACGCGAAAAGCCTGCGACAGCTTGATCGAATACTTGCCTTTCGGATCCTTGCGCAAAGTGCCTTCCGTGCCGTCGCGCAAGCGGAAGGTGGACATCGGCGTGCCGAACAACTCGGCCGTATCCAGGCCCACCATCACGCCGCCACGGCCATTCGGCGTCATGGCGCAACCCGTCAACAGGACGCCGGCGGCCAAACTCAGGACCAGCTTGCGCCAGCGGGCAGATGCAAAACTCTTATACATTGTCATGCTTGATAACTTTCTCTTATTTTTGAATTCAGGGATTGATCACGGCTAGCGGATTGCCCGGGCCAGGTGGCGGCAAGACTTTCTGGCGGTCGCGCGACAGCAGGGTAAAGGCGCCCAGGGTGTCCGGCCCGGCGACAATTTCCAGCTGCTCGCGCTGCAGCCACGTGCGGATTTCCACCTCTGTGGCCTCGGCGCGGAACAGCACGCGCGTGCGCACGCCCGTCTCGACGCCGCTGCGCTGTGGAGCACCATTGCGGAACTCCGCATTGCCGACGACGGCGCCCTCTTTCGGCAGGAACAACCACGCCGATTGCACCACCATCACGCTGGCGGCCACGGCGGTGACGATCTTCAGCCAGCGATTCGCATTGGCCGCCTGCACAGGTTTCGACACCGGTGCAAGCGCATCAGCCGAAGCGATCTGCAACTGCTGCAGCCCCTGGCGCAGCAATTGCCGGTACGCCACGCGGCCATCCTTGCCCAGCTCGCTCGACAGCGGCGTGCCCGTCAGCGCATAGTCGTCGCCGGGCAAGGCCACGCGGGCGATCACGCCCGGTGCGCTGGCGGCCCGATTCGCTCGGCCATGCGTTTCCAGCCAGCGCGCCGCCTGCAGGCGTTCCTGGCTGAACACGCCCAGGCAGGCGCCCAGGTCCGTCACGGCCAGAATCACCGGCAAGTCGCACAGCACCAGACCGGCACGCGGGTCGGCGGGCGCGTCGCGCTCTTCGACCACCAGGCCGCAGGCATCCGCATACGCCGTATCGGGCGTGACGAGCCAGCCGCGCCAGCGCTGCCGCGTACTGTCCCAGGCATCGAGCAGCACGGCGCCAAAGCCGGGGCGGCGCGCCAGCACATGGATTTGTCCACCCGCGATGGGCCGCGCGGCCAGCGGCGCGGCATCGCTGCGGCGCGCAAAGCGTTCCAATAAGTGTTCCGGCACGGCGATGCCGCGCCAGTCGGGGGTATCGCCAGCCACCTCCGCGTCCAGCAGTTCGGCGGAAGATGGGGGAGATGGCAGGCGCGCGGCAACGATGGCCAGCGAGGGCGTCAATGCAGTCATGCCGGTGGCCTTTCATCAATGTTGGGAGAAGTGGACGCAGGGTCCAGGTGCAGGGATAACGCGGCCACGCACAAGATATCCAAAACTATTTGCGCCGCCTGCAAGTCGCGCGCGGTCAAGGAGTCCCCCACGCGCAGCTTGAGCAGGGTCAAGACCCAGCTGCCCAGCAGGGTAGCGCGGTGGGCCGACTCGACGATCTGGCGTCCCGCGCTGAGGCTATCTCCCTTTTGCTTGTGCACCAGGCCCAGCTTGCCGCCGTGGTAATGCGCGGAAGCGATCTGCTCGGCCAGTTCCTTGACGGGCATGCCGCCGCAGCCGCAATGACGCAGCAGCAAGATCAAATCACGGGACAAGGTGGTGATAAAACTGTCGGCCGCTACGCGCACCTGCTGTGGCGTGAGCTGATAGTCGCGCAGCGGTTCGGCATAGGCGTCGGGCGCGCGCAAGTCACAGCCCTCTTGCGCATCGGCATCCTCATCATCGCGCTGCTTACGCAACTGGTCGATGATGAAGCGCTTGAAGTACAGGAACAAAGCACCGACGTGATGGGGTGCGGCGTCGCTGTCGCTGTGCAGGACTTTTTCAATGAAAAACTGGTGGCGCAAATCCGCCAGGGAATCGCCCAGCGATGCCGCCTCGCGCGGGCGGCACGGCGTCAGCGCGGCGATGACGCGCTGGTAAAACTCGCCCAGCTCGCCTTGCGTCAGCTGCGGGCGGCGGGTCCAGAAAGCGTGAATCCGTTCAAATTGTTCCGATTGCACAGCCGGTCCGATCGTGTGTTGGGCGGCACGCGCCACTGGCCGGCGACGACGCGCACCGGCAATCAAGCTATGCGCTGGCCAGACAAGAAAAACTTGTCAGTAAGGTAAAATGCATTTAAGCAATTTTCTCATATCACACTGGAAATCGCTAACTTTTGTTATTTTCACGACAATTCCCGAGACGCCGATGCATCGCCTGATTCCCCTGTTCTTGAGCCTGTTATTTTTACTGGGCAGCAACGTAGCGCACGCCGCCGTGCCAGCACCGGTGCAAGCTGCTGCCGGCAAGCGCATCGCCCTGGTGATCGGCAACGCGGCCTATCCGCAGCCGCTATTGAATCCCGTGAACGATGCGCGCGCCATGGCCGAACGCCTGCGCCGCCTGGGCTTTAAAGTGCTGTTACGCACGGATATCACGGCGGCGCAGTTGCAAAAGGCGTCGGCCGAGTTTTCCACGCAGGCGCGCGGCGCCGATATCGCCCTCGTGTTTTACGCGGGCCACGGCGCCCAGGCGGGCGAAGCCAATTATGTGTTGCCGCTGGGCGCCAACATGAATGCGCTGAGCGCTACCGCGATTGCCGCGCAGGGCGTGTCCGTTTCCAGCCTGGCGGGCGATTTGCAGCGCACGGGCGCGCGCGGCGCCGTGCTGATCCTCGACGCTTGCCGCCAGGAATATACGCGCGGTGGCGCCGTGGTGGTTCCCGGCGGCGGCAACGCGGCCAGCCACGGCTTTGCCGACACGCAAGCGCCACGCGGCGTGGTGATCGCCTATTCGGCGGGACCGGGCGCCCTGGCGCGCGATTTCTGGTCGCCCGATTCGCGCAACAGCCCCTACACGAGCGCCCTGCTCGACGCGCTCGATGCGCCGGGCTTGCCCATGGGCGACGTCTTTTCGCAGGTGGCGGCGCGAGTAGCCGCCATGACGCACGATGTGCAAAAGCCGCGCGTCTCGTTCGGTGAAACGTCGGCGCGGCTGGTGCTGAACATGGGCAGCGGCAAGGGCGTCAGCCAGCCAACGCCGGGCGTACTGGCATCGGGCAACAACGGCATGCGTGCCCCGGTCCCGGCGCCAGTCCCGCCACCAGCATCACCTGCCGCCGTCACCGCCTCGGGCGCGAAAGTGTGGCCCGGTAACGTGCTGCAAGACATCAACTATGAAATCCGCATGCAGATCGCGGCCCGGCCGTTTCCCCGCCAGCAGCTGGAAAAGCGCGCGCGGGGCGGCGACCTGGTGGCGCTGACGGCCCTCGGCTACGGCATCGGCGGCGGCGATGCGGGAGTAAAACAGCCGAAGGCGGGCATGCAGTGGCTGGAAAAGGCCGCCGCGAAAGATTTTCCGATTGCCCAGACCTATCTGGCCGAATTGTTGATGGTCAAGGGCGACACTGCCTCGCTGAAGCGGGCCGGCGTGCTGCTGGACGCCGCCTCGCAGGCGGGCTACACGGCCGCCCACGCCTATAAATTCGACCTGGCGCGGCGCACGGGCGCGCCGCGGCAGGACGCGGCCCGCCACTTGCAGGACGCCTTCATGGGCTTGATGAAGGATTACCAGGGCGCCGCCAAGGACTTGATGCAGCCGCAAAAAAATAATTCAAAATAATTTTGGATTTCCCTGAACTGCCCCCGTTATCCGGGGGTACATGCAATACAGCATGACAGTGACCAGGGAAATCCCATGCAAGCATCGAGCACGGCAGCAACCATTACCACCGGCCAACGGGGCCGCATCCTCGCCTACCAGGCAAGCGGACAAGGTTCCGTCAGCGTGGCCGGTATTCAACATGCCTTCGACGTCAGTACCCACTGGCGCTCGGACGTGGCACCCGCCATCAACGCCGTCGTAGACGTGCGCTTCGATGACGCTGGCAGCCTCGCCACCGTCAGCGCCGTGGCGACGCAGCAACTGGCGCAGGAAGAGATGGCCGGCGCGGCCAAGCTGGCGCGCGACAAGGGCCAGCAACTGTGGGGCCAGGCAGTCTCGGCGCTGGGCATCAAGGTGCTGGCCAGCCTTGGCGTCTTGATCGCCGGCGCCTTTGTCTTCAACACCATCGGCATCCGTTTGTTCGCCTCCGTTTCGCGCACCTATTGGCAGTTGCTGGGCCTGTCCGCCGACAGCCTGGAAAGCTTTGCCCGCGATGGCGGCGGCGGTTTTACCTCCGCACAATTATTCTTCCTGCTGGCCATTGCCGGCTGCTGCGCCACCATGGCCAGCAGCCACCCGAAAGCGGCGCTGGGCAAATGCGCGCCGCTGCTGTTCGTCGTCATCCACAGCAGCTTGCTGTTCATCAAGATCAAGGGCGCCGTCAGCGATGCGGGCAACGCCATGGGCGGCATCATGGGTAGCCGCGCGGCCCGCATGGCCGAGCAGATGGCCAGCGAAATGCTGGGGCAAGTGTGGCAAGGCTTGTCGTTCGGTATCGGTTTTTACCTGGTGCTGGCAGCCAGCATTGTCCTGGCCGCTTACGGCGTTGGCGAATACAAACGCAAGAGCATTGGCTAAGCCCCGCACTCCCCCACACATCTACTTTAAAGGAAATACCATGCAACGCACCCTCCCCGCCCTGCTCGCCATCGCCATCCTGCTGTCCGCCTGCGGCAAGCCCTCCGACAATGCAACGCCGGCGGCCTCTGCGCCCGCCACCAGCGTGGCCGACATGGCCGCCAAGGCGCAAGTGAAGGCGGCCGCCGCCAGCCTGCCGCAAGCGGACGCTGCCACGCCAACGTCCAGCTATGTCGACATCACCAGCGGCAACCAGTTGATGTACAGTTACATCGCCCTGTCCGGCGTGCCGCCCGATTACGCGGCCGTGGCGCAGCGCATCTCGCGCGACTATGCGGGCAGCAACGATGCCTTCCGCAAGCAGGAAGTGCTCGACGCCCTGAAACCGCAGATCGACGCCAAGGTCAGCGAAGCGAAAACCAAGCGCTACCTGCGCTACCAGATCAATGGCCAGGGCGCGCTGTCGCCATACGCCATGGACAAGGCCGCCTTCCCCGCCAAGTTCGCCGAAGCGGGCACGTATTACTACATGTACGACAACGGCGACTACAAGCTGGCGTTCACGAATGGCGACGGTTACTCGCTACTGAAGGTAGACCAGGAGGCGGCGCGCAAGATCGAGGCGGCGCGCAGCGGCTACAAGGATTTCGCCATCGTCGTGTATGCCTATGCCCAGGAAGCGGACATGGCCAGCAACCAGGTCAAGGCACAGATCGTCAAGGTGGCGATCAAGCTGAATGGGGAAGAAATTCCCGTCAGTCAGGCGCGCTAGAACGGGCTCGGTTACACTGTTCGCCACATTGCATCGGGATAGCGACATGGGCGAACCAACACAGGCGGAACAACATCTGGCGAAGGGCCAGCAACTGCAGCAGCAAGGCAAGCTGATCGAAGCGATCAATGCCTACCAGGCCGCCTATAAACTGAATCCGACCCTGGCCGAAGCGCAGCATTTCCAGGGACTGGCGATGCTGGAACTGGGCCAGGGCGCCATCGGCCTGGGCTTGCTGAAACTGTCGCTCAAGCAACAGCCCGACAACGCCCTGTTCCACTACAACCTCGGTAATGTGCTGCGCGGTACGGACAGCGAGGCGGCGCTGGCCAGCTACGCCACGGCGGCGCGATTGGCGCCGCACGAGCACGATTTCGCTATCAGCCATGCGGAATTGCTGCTGGGAAAACAACGTCTGGCCGACACCATCGCCGAGCTGGAACGGGCCCACGCCCTGCGCCCGCAGCGTTGGCAAACCCTGCAGGGCCTGGCCGAGCTGTATTACCGCACGGGCCAGCAGGCACTGGCGCTGTCCCGCTACGCGCAGGGCGTGGCATTGCACCCGGCCCTGGCGCAAACGTGCCGCATCGGCTTTGCCAGCCCCAGCACTGAAAATACGGAACGGCTGAGCACGCCCGACGTAGCGGCAAGCTTGCACGATTTCCTGCGCGAAACCGACCTGCACATCCTCGACGATTTCCTGCCCGACCCGGCCGCCTGGCGCGCGCAGGCGCTGACTTTACCGTTCGAGCAGCAGCGCTATGCCGGGCAGAACTACCCGGGCAGCCAGACGGCGGGCCAGCCCAGTCAAGACATCATGGAGCGCATCGCCACGGCGCTGGGCCGCCCCATCCGTTTTATCTCGCCCGACAACGGTTCCTACCGCCTCAGCTATGCCGACGCCATGGCGCGCACGGATATCCATGTGGATAATGAAACGGGCAACAATTTCAATTTCTATGCGGGCGTACTGTACTTGAACCCACCTGAACAATGCCAGGGCGGCACCACCTTCTGGCGCCACCAGCCCAGCAGCTGGTACCGCCGCCTGCCCGAGGCGGACGTCAAGGCGGGCGGCTACGCCAGCTTCAAGGATTTCCAGAAACGCTGGCTGCCGAACAGTAAAGTGCAGAAATTCAACGACTTGCAGGAACAGCGCGACAGTTGGCAAGCGCTGCTGGAAGTCCCCATGCGCCACAACCGATTGATCGTCTACAAGGGCCACTACTTTCACTCGATCAGCAAGGTGTTTGGCGACACGCCGGAGAATGGGCGATTGGTGCAGCTGTTCTTTTTTGAAGTGCCCGACTAGTACATATCCTGCGCCGTCGCCCGCACGGCTTTGAGCAGCATATCCGCGCCCGGTGACAGCAAATGATCTTGCTGGCGGATGATGCCGAACGCATCCATCTTGCACGGCAACTCGATGGGCAAAATGCTCAGCACGTTCAACGATTCGTAGTAATGCGCCACTTCCGTCGGCATCACGTGCAGCGAATCCGTTTGCTGCAGCAAGGACGTGATCAGCAGCAAGGCGGTGGTGTCGACGACGTCGACGGGCGGTTCCAGGCTGGCGCGGCGGAACATCATGTCGAAGCGGTGGCGCAGGATGCTGCCTTGCGGCGGCAAGATCCACGGCTGGCCAGCCAAATCTTTTAACTGCAAATTCTTGCGCGACAGCAGCGGATGGCCATTGCGCGCCACGGCGCTGGCCGGCTCTTCCGTCAACTCCTCGTAGATGAGGCCGGCGCTGCTTTCCTTTTCCAGGATGCGCCCGATCATGAAATCGAGCGTGCCATGTTGCAGCATGTCCATCAGGGTATTGCTGTGCTCCAGGTGCACGCCGATGCGCATCAGCGGCGCCTGCTGCTTGATGCGGGCAATCGCGCGCGGCAGCAAGGCCATGGCCGGTGTCATGATGACACCCACTTCCACCTGGCCCGTCAGGCCCGACTTCAGCGCGACGATGTCGTCATGCGCCAGCGACAAACTCGTCAAGGCCATGCGCGCGTGGCGTATCATCGTTTCGCCGTAGATGGTCGGCTCCATGCCGCGCGGCAACCTGTCGAACAGGCGCACGTCGAGCATCTCTTCCAGGTCTTTGATTTGCTTGGACGCGGCCGGCTGCGTCATGTGCAATTCTTCCGCCGCACGGTGGATGTTGCGCTGCTCGTCAAGGGCGATCAACAGCAGCAATTGCCGCGTCTTCAGGCGGGCTCGCAAGAACCAGTTGGGGTTGAGGGTATCCATGAATAAATCATATCATGATCGATATCAGTTTTAACTCAATATCGATATTCCAGATATCGGTGTGTCTCCTTTTTGAGCGTCGTCAAACTGCGTTCAGGATGCCTTGCAGGCGGCGCTGGGATTGGCTGCCGGGCCATCCGTTTGATGGATGAATTCGATCGTGCCGTCCGGCTTGTATTTCAGCTCTTCCACAGCCACGGAGCGCCGGTATTCGCCGCCGCCGGGCAACTTGTCGTTGTGATAGAAGACGTAGGACTTGCCGTTAAATTCGATGATGGCCTGGTGGATGGTTTTCACCACGGCATTCTTGTCCATGATGGGACCACGGAAATGCCACGGTCCCGTCGGCGTCGGCCCAGTCGAATACGCCGTTTCTTCCGGGAAGTTGCGCGAGTACGACAGGTAGTAGGTACCCGCATGCTGGTGCATGTAGGCCGCTTCCGTGAACGCATCCATGCCAAAGGTCAAAATGGGGCCATCGAGCTCTGTCATGTTGGCTTTCAGCTTGGCGTATTTCAAGACCGTGTTGCCCCAGTAAATGTAAGCCTGGCCATCCGTATCGATAAACACGGCCGGGTCGATGTCGTCCCACGGGATCGCCGTTTGCTTCGTCATCTCGTTCGTGATCAGGGCGCTGCCGCGCGCATCGACGAACGGCCCGGTCGGGCTGTCGGACACGGCTACGCCGATGGCCTTGCCGGGGATGGTCTTGTGGTCGACGGTCGAATAGAAATAGTATTTGCTGCCGCGCTTGACGATGTCGCCGGCCCAGGCATCCTTGCCGGCCCAGGCGAAGGTGGAAAAGCGCACGGGGGAGCCGTGGTCCGTCCAGTTCGCCATGTCGCACGAGGAATACACGCGCCATTCATTCATGCGGTAGTCCGTGTCGGTGGCGCTTGCTTCATCGTGGCCGACGTACAGGTACACCCTGCCATTGTCGACCAGCGCGGCCGGATCGCCGGTGTAGATGTTTTTCACGATGGGGTTGGCCGCCTGCGCACCAAATGGGGCGCAGGCAAGCGCTGCCGCCATGCCGATGGCTGCGGCAAGTGTGTGTTGCTTCAACATATAGCTTAACTCCCGTTGGTATTTTTCTGGCCCATGGCCATCAGTCTTTGCACGACGCAAAAGACAAACAGCAGGCCGCCGATGACGATCTTGGTCCACCACGAGCTGAGCGTGCCGTCGAAGGCGATCAGGGTCTGGATGGTGCCCAGCACCAGCACGCCCGACAAAGCACCCGCCACATAGCCATAGCCGCCGCTGAGCAGGGTGCCGCCGATGACGACGGCAGCTATCGCGTCCAGTTCCGTGCCTTGCGCATGCAAGCCATAGCCGGACAGCATGTAAAACGAAAACAGCACGCCACCGAGCGAAGCGCAAAAGCCGCTGAAGGCGTAGATCAGCACCTTGGTGCGCCCCACGGGTAAACCCATCATCTGGGCCGACTGTTCGTTGCCGCCGATGGCATACACGGCGCGGCCGAACGGCGTGGCGTGCGCCAGCCAGATGGCCAGCAGCAAGGTCGCCACGGCAATGACCACGCCGGGCGAGATAAAGCCACCGAGAAATTGCAATTGCGTCTGCGACATGGCGACGAATAGCGGGTCGGCGATGGTGATGGAGTTGATGCTGATCAAATAGCACAGCCCGCGCGCCAAAAACATGCCGGCCAGGGTGACGATGAAGGGCTGCAATTTGAAATAATGAATCAGCGCACCCATGCCGGCGCCAAATACGCTGCCCAGCGCCAACACGGTGGCGATCACCAGCGTTGGCGGCCAGTGCGCCACGTTCAGCAGCCAGGCGGCGATCATGGTCGACAGGGCCAGCACGGACCCGACCGACAAATCGATGCCGCCCGAGACGATCACAAAGGTCATGCCGACGGCGATCACCAGCAAAAAAGCATTATCGATCAACAGGTTAAAGATCACTTGCGTGGACAGCAGGCCCGGATAGGCGCCGCCGCCCAGGCCCAGCATCACCACCAGCAGCAGCACGGTGACGAGTGAAGTGAAATACGGGGTGTGCAGCAAGCCCTTCATGCTTTTCTCCGGTGCAGCAATTGCTTGAATTGCGACGATTGCGACAGGCAGACGAGGAACACGACGACCGATTTGACGACCATGTTTACTTCCGGCGGCACGCCCAGCGAATAGATGGTGTAGGTCAGGGTCTGGATGATGAGCGCGCCGATCATGCTGCCCACGAGGCTGAACTTGCCGCCGGCCAGGGACGTACCGCCCAAAGTCACTGCCAGGATGGCATCGAGTTCCAGCATCAGGCCCGCATTGTTCGCATCGGCACTCTTGATGTTCGAGCTGATCATCAGTCCCGACAAGCCCGCGCAGGCGGCGCAAAACACGTAGACAAAAAAGATCAGGGTCGCCGTTTTGATGCCGGCCAGGCGCGCGGCGACAGGATTGATGCCGACGGCCTGGATGAACAGGCCCAGCGCCGTTTTGCGCATCAGCACGGCGGTAATGATGAAGACCGCCGCCACGAGGAACAGAGAAAACGGCAAGCCGAACAGGTAGCCGCTGCCGATGAAGAAGTACGGCTGGTAGTAGACGGTGACGATCTGCCCATCCGTCAACAATTGCGCCAGGCCGCGCCCCGCCACCATCAAGATCAAGGTGGCGACGATGGGCTGCAAGCCCAGGCCCGCCACCAGCACGCCATTCCAGGCGCCGCACAGCAGGGCCGCGCCTAAGGCCGCCGCCAGGGCCCAGCCCATGGGGATGTTGCTCACGTAGGTCGACACGCCATTCTCCATCACCATGCTGCCGCCGATCAGCATGGCGGCCACGGTGCCGGACAGGGCCACGACGGCGCCTACAGAAATGTCGATGCCGCGCGTGGCGATCACCAGGGTCATGCCCAGCGCGGCCAGCATCAGCGGTGCGGCGCGGTTGACGATGTCGATCACGCTGCCGTACAGATGACCGTCTCGGATTTCCAGATGGAAAAAGCCGGGGATGGCAAAGAAATCGACCAGCAACAGCAACAACAGCGCGGCCAGGGGGCGGCTCAGGGGGTGATGCAGAATGGTATGCAAGGCAGACGTACCCATAGTGGAAGCCGGACGCGCCAATGGCGCGCTGGAGGGTGTGGATAAACTCATGTGGCGTCTCCGGCGATCACTTGCAGCACGGAACTGTCATCGAGCTCGCCGCGCGCATAAACGCCGCAAGCCTTGCGGTCGCGCATGACGACGATGCGGTCGCTGCAGCGCAGCACTTCCGGCAGTTCGGACGAAATGAACAAAATCGCCATGCCCTTGCGGCACAGCTTGCTCACATAACTCATGATTTCCTGCTTGGCGCGCACGTCGATGCCGCGCGTCGGTTCGTCGAGGATCAGCATGGCGGGCGAGGTCACCAGCCAGCGCGCCAGCAGTGCCTTTTGCTGGTTGCCGCCCGACAGGCTGCCAATCGGGGTTTCGATGCTGGCCGTCTTGATACCGAGCGCCTTCACGTACTCGTCAGCCAGTGCCTGCTGGCGTTTGAACGGGATGGCGCGCAGCAAGCCCGTGCGGGCCTGCAAGGCCAGGATGATGTTTTCGCGCACGGACAGCGACAAAATCGCGCCCTCGTGCTTGCGGTCTTCCGAGCAAAAACCGATGTCTTGGGCTATCGCGTCGCGCGGCACGTGGAACTGGCGCGGCTTGCCTTGCATGGTGATATTGCCCGAGTCGGCCTTGTCGGCGCCGAACAGCAAACGCGCCAGTTCCGTGCGGCCCGAACCGAGCAAGCCGGCCAGACCCAGCAATTCACCTTGGCGGATGTGGAAATCCATGGGCAGCAAGGCGCCCTTGCGACCCAGTCCCTGCGCTTCGAGCACATTCGGTCCAAAGCTGGCGGCGCCCGCGTCTTGCGCCATATCCAGCGCTTGTTCCGGCGTGTCAAACGCCACGCCGATCATCTTGTTCACCAACGCCAGGCGCGACAGTTCGCTGCACGCGTATTCTCCCTCGCGCTCGCCATTGCGCATGACGGTGATGCGGTCGGAAATGGCGTAAGTCTGGTCGAGGAAGTGGGTGACGAACAAAATCGCCATGCCCTGCTCGCGCAAACGGCGCAGCACGGAAAACAGCAAATTGACTTCGGCCTCGTCCAGGCTGGACGTGGGCTCATCGAGGATCAGCACGCGGGCGGAAATGTTCAGCGCGCGCGAGATGGCCACCATTTGCTGGATCGCCAGCGGAAAACTGGACAGTTGCGCCGTGACATCGATATCGATCTGCAATTGCTGCAGCAAGGCACGCGCCTGCTGCTGCATGGAACGCCAATCGATAGGGCCAAAACGGGCGCCGAAGCGGCGCGGATAGCGCCCGATAAAGATGTTTTCCGCCACCGACAGGTTCGGGCACAGATTGACTTCCTGGTACACGGTGCTGATGCCGAGCAGTTGCGCATCCGAGGTGGACGCGGGGGCGATAGCTTTGCCATCGAGCAAAATCTGGCCGCTGTCGGGCGTGTACACGCCCGTCAGCACCTTGATCAGTGTCGATTTCCCGGCACCGTTCTGTCCCATCAAGGTGTGCACTTCGCCCGGATACAGGCGCAGGGCAACATCGCTGAGGGCTTTGACGCCGGGAAAGGACTTGCTGATGCCGCGCAACTCCAGCAAGGGAGCTGGCGCGGCGTTGTGATGCGCTTGCGTCTTCATCATGCGGCAAGCTTAGTACTTACGGTTCGGAAATTCCTTGGCGGCCACCTCGGCAGGGAATACGCCCTCCACCGTCGTGATGCGCGCTGGCACGGGTTTACCGGCGACCACATCGCGGGCGATGGACATCAATTGCGGGCCCAGCAGCGGGCTGCATTCCACGGTAACGTTCAGCTTGCCGGCGATCATGGCTTCGAACGCGCCTTTCACACCATCGATCGAGATGATGATGATGTCCTTGCCCGGCTTCATGCCCGCCTCTTCGATGGCCTGGATGGCGCCGATGGCCATGTCGTCATTGTGCGCGTACAGCACGTTGATCTTCTTGCCTTCGGCCTTCAGGAACGCTTCCATCACTTCCTTGCCCTTGGCACGCGTAAAGTCGCCCGTTTGCGAACGGATGATCTTCAGCTTGGGATTCTTGCCGATGACTTCCTGGAAGCCTTCCTTGCGGTCAATGGCGGGGGCCGAACCGACCGTGCCTTGCAGCTCGACGATGTTCAGGGTGGCGTCCGGGGTTTTCTTGGCGTGCTCGATCAGCCACTGGCCGGCGCGACGGCCCTCTTCCACGAAGTCGGAGCCGATGAAGGTGACATAAAGCGATTTATCGGCCACGTTGACGGCGCGGTCCGTCAAGATGACGGGGATCTTGGCAGCCTTGGCTTCGCGCAAGACGGTATCCCAGCCGGATTCAACGACCGGCGAGAAAGCGATCACGTCGACTTTTTGCGCGATGAAAGAGCGCAGGGCCTTAACCTGGTTTTCCTGCTTTTGCTGCGCGTCGGCAAATTTCAAGGTGACGCCATCTTTCTTGGCGGCATCCTTGATGGAGACGGTATTGGCGGTGCGCCATTCGCTTTCGGCGCCTACCTGCGAAAAGCCCATGACGAGGGGCTTGGCGGCAAAGGCGGACGAGGTAGCGAAGGTGGTGGCGGAAGCGGCCAGCAGCATGGCGCTGGCGAGGAGTGTGCGGCGTGTCAATGTCATTCTTGTCTCCAGTTTTTTTTGGAATACCATCACAGCCGGATGCCGGATGGGCGGTTTTTTATGAACCCATGGTAGGAGAAAGCAACATAGCCATCCAATCAATTCTTTTTCGCTTGCGATACCGATTTGCGTATCACCTGGCACACATCTCCTGGCCCCTTACCGTTTGGCAGCCGGCAATTGGCGGCTTTGATAGCGGTTCAAGTCGCGCGCATCAACCTGCGGCCAGCCATCCTTGTCCCATGTCATGGGCAGGATCTTGAGTTTTTGCAAGTAATTGTCCGCCGTTTCATACGCGTGCAGCACCAGATAATCCTTGCCCTCAAATGTGTAGGCGCTGTTGTGGCCCAGGCCCTGCCAATCCTTGTCGCCTTTCAGCACCATCGTGCCGCCGCCCTGCGCCATGTCGCGGCCATCCTTGTCCAGATAAGGCCCCGTCACGCTGTTGGACCGCCCCACGGCCAGGTGGTAGGTGCTTTTTTCCTTTTGACAGCACAGGCCCCAGGAGACGAATAAAAAATAATCCTTGCCGCGTTGGAAGATGAAGGGCGCTTCGATTTCCTCGGGCGCCGGCTTGAATTCCCCCGCCCTTGGCGGCAGCGGCGCCCGGCGCGCCAGCGAATGCCACTCTTGCGGTTCCGCAATACGCGTCCAGTCGGGCGTCAATTTCACCAGCTTGATGCCGTTCCAGAACGAACCGAACGACATCCACGGCGTGCCCTTGGCATCGGTAATGATGTGCGAGTCGATGGCGTTCCACTCGTCGCGCTCGGGCACCGATTGCAACAACATGCCCTGGTCGACCCAGCGGTAGTCGGGCGAGCGGGGGTTGAGGGTGGTGTTGACGGTGACGCCGATGCCCGAGGTGTTCTTGCCGAAACCGGAGACCGAGTAGTACAGGTAATATTTTCCGTCATGAAACTGCACGTCGGGCGCCCAGATATGGTCGTCAAACGATGGCGCGGCCGTCTTCGCCCATGAGGGCTGGTCCGCAAAGACGCGCCCTTCCGGCTGCCAGTCAAGCATGTTTTTCGAGCTGTAGAAGGTGATGCCGGGACCCGTGCTGTACAGATAATACGTGTCGCCTTCCTTGGCCATCACTGGGTCGTGCACGCTGACCTGGGCCGCCTTAACGGGGCTGAAGGCAAGCATGGCCGCCAAGGCCATCATTATCGAAAATTGCATCGTGTTCTCCACTTGGCCAGCCGGCCCGTCATGCGGGCCGGCTGGATACATCAAAATCGGCAGGTTTATTCGACCGCCACCACCACCACGGCCTTGGCCGGTACCGACACGGTCAGCTTGCCGCCTTGCGCCTTGGCATTGAACGCCACCGGTTGCACGGCTTGCGGTTGCGCAAAGCTGTTGACCGCATCCATCGTGCCAGCGGTTAGCACGCGGCCCGTGACGCTGGCCACTTGCTTGCCCGCCAGGGCCACATTGACGTCGACGGCCTTGTTCGGGTTGGTGTTGACCAGCGACAAATACACCTTGCCATCCTTGGCGCGCGCGGCCGAGGCGCTCACTTCCGGAATGCTGACCTTGCCCAGGCTGTACTTGCCATTGCCCTGGATGGCGACCGGCAGGGACGTGGCGTCCTGGAACGGCACATACATCTGGAACGCGTGGTAAGTGGGCGTGAGGAAATAGCGTTCCTTGTCCGTGATGATCATCGCCTGCAGCACGTTGACCATTTGCGCGATATTCGTCATGCGCACGCGGTCGGCGTGGGCATGGAAGATATTGAAGTTCAGGGCCGCCACCAGAGCATCGCGCAAGCTGTTTTGCTGGAACAAAAAGCCCGTGTTGGTGCCCGGCTCCACGTCGTACCAGGTGCCCCATTCATCGACGTACAAGCCCGTCTTTTTCGAGGGATCGTTCTTGTCGATGGCGGCAATATTGTTCTTGATCAAACTATCGATGCGCAGGGTACGACTCAGGGTGGAAATCCATTCATTTTCGCCAAATCCCGTGGCCGCGCCCTTCTTTTCCCAGATACCGGTCGGCACCGTGTAGTAGTGGAAACTGATGGCGTCCATCATGTTCGGCTTGATTTCGCGGCTCAGGGTGCCGGACCAGCTGATGTCATCGTCATTGCCGCCGCTGGCGATGAACTTTGGACGCGCGCTTTCCGGCGTCTTCATGAAGGTGTGATAGTGCTTGTACAGGTCGGCGTAGTATTGCGGGCGCATATTGCCGCCGCAACCCCAGGCTTCGTTGCCGATGCCAAAGTAATCGACTTTATACGGCTGGGCACGGCCATTCTTGCGGCGCAGCTCGGCCAGGGTGGACTTGCTGTCCGACGTCATGTATTCGAGCCACTCGGACATTTCCTGCGGCGTGCCGGAACCGAGGTTGCCGTTGATATAGGTTTGTGCGCCCAGCAGGTCGGCCAGGTCGAAGAATTCATGCGTGCCGACGGCGTTCGATTCTTCCACGCCACCCCAGTTGGTGTTGACCTTGGTCGGGCGCTTCTCGCGCGCGCCGATGCCGTCCTTCCAGTGATATTCATCGGCAAAGCAGCCTCCCGGCCAGCGAACCAAGGGCACGTGCAACTGTTTCAGCGCGCCCAGCACGTCGTTGCGCCAACCCTTGGTGTTCGGGATCGGCGACTCCGGGCCCACCCACATGCCTTCATAGATGCCCGTGCCCAGGTGCTCGGCGAACTGGCCGTAGATGTTTTTATTGATCACGGGGCCGGGCTTGGCCACGTCGATGATGACGTTGACGGGCGCGGCAAAGGCGCTGCCAACGGCCATGGCCAGGCTGAGGGCCACGATGCTGGTATGGATGAATTTCATGCTGTCTCCTGTTTTTTAGTGAAAAGCAAGGGCCGGGATCACTCCCGGCAATCTGGAATGGCGATGCCTCTCCTGCCGCGGGGTTGGGGCGGCAAGAGGGGTGTTGCAAGATCGGAGTTGCCGGTCAGTGCCGGCGCGAATAAACGGCGCGGGGGCGCTTACACCCAGCCGGCGTCGACGATGAACTCTTGACTGGAACACATCGCGCCGTCGTCCGATGCAAGGAACAGCACCATGGCGGCGATGTCCTGCGGCATCAGCTTGCTTGGCAAGCACTGGCTTTTCTTGATTTCCACTTCGGCCGCCTCATTGACCCACAGCTCAATCTGGCGCTGCGTCATGACCCAGCCGGGCGTGACCGTGTTGACGCGGATATTGTGCGCGCCATAATCGCGCGCCAGACCCCGCGTGAGGCCGACGACGGCCGCCTTGGTGGTGGCATACACGGGGTAGCCGCCCGACTTCATGTGCCAGGAAATCGAGCTGACATTGATGATGGAGCCGCCGCCCTTGCGCTTCATGCCCTCGAAGACGGCCTGGCACGTAAAGAACATGGGACGTTGATTGATCGCAATACGCTCGTTCCAGTATTCCAGGGTCACGTCCTGCGCCTGGTGTCGCTGGTCGTTGGCCGCATTGTTGACGAGGATATCGAAGTCGCCCAGTTGATCGGCCAGTTCCGCCATGACGGCTTGCAGAGAGGCAATATCCGTGATGTCGCAATGGCGGAACAAGGGCGCCGTCAGACCCGCTTCAGCCAGGCGGCGGCACAGGGCCTCGCTCGCTTCCACGGCGATGTCGACAAACGCCACCAGCGCGCCCTGGGCGGCAAACTCCGCCACCAGGGATTCGCCGATGCCGCTGCCGCCACCCGTGATGAACACGCGCTTGCCCTGCAAGCTGCCATATTTCGCCAATTGCTTCATTTTGTCTCCACCTGTGTATTTTTATTTTTTGTAATTAACGTTTGTCCAGCACGCCATCGTGACGGCGCCATATCCCCAGCGGATTATCGTCGCGCAGCGATGCCGGCAGCAAGTCCTGCGGCAGATTCTGATACGACACGGGCCGCAGGAAGCGGTTGATGGCCGCCGTGCCCACCGAGGTGCTGCGGCCATCCGAGGTAGCCGGGAACGGGCCGCCGTGCACCATGGCCGTCGACACTTCCACGCCCGTCGGGAAACCGTTGGCCAGGATGCGGCCCACGCGGCGTTCCAGCACGGGCAGCAAACGGCGCGCATCGTTCAGGTCGCCGGCATCCATTTGCAGGGTGGCCGTCAGCTGGCCTTCCAGGCTTTCCGTGATCGCCAGCAATTGATCCATGTCGCGGCACGCCACCAGCAGGGAGGCGGGACCGAAGACTTCGTCGCGCAGATCGTGCTTGCCCAGGAAAGCCTCGCCCGAAGTGACGAACAGGGCGGCGGCGCCCTTGCCTTCCTCGCCAGCGTTTTGCACCAGCGGCGTCACATCGGCGTGCTGCGCCAGCGCGACCACGCCCTTCGCATAGCTGCTGGCGATGCCGGCCGTCAGCATGGTGGCGGCCGGTGCCGGCGCCAGCGCTGCTGCTGCAGCGGCGGCAAATGCCGTGAAGTCGGCCCCTTCCAGGCCCAGCACGAGGCCGGGGTTGGTGCAGAACTGGCCCACGCCCATGGTCAGCGAGGCGGCAAAACCGCTGGCAATCACCGCGCCACGGGCAGCCAAGGCTTGCGGTAGCACAAACACGGGGTTGATGCTGCTCATTTCAGCATATACAGGTATCGGTTGCGCACGTTCTGCCGCCACTTTCATCAGGGCGATGCCGCCCGAACGCGAACCCGTAAAACCCACGGCCTGGATGGCCGGATGGGCCACCAAAGCCTGGCCGATGCCGTTGCCCGTGCCCGTCAGCAAGGCGAACACGCCGGTCGGCAGCTTGCAGAGGGCAATCGCCTTGACGATGGCGCGCGCCACCAGCTCCGACGTGCCCGGATGGGCCGAGTGGGCTTTCAGCACGACGGGGCAGCCGGCGGCCAGCGCCGAGGCCGTATCGCCACCGGCCACGGAAAAGGCCAGCGGGAAGTTACTGGCCGCAAACACGGCGACGGGACCCAGGCCGATCATGCGCAAGCGCAGGTCTGGACGCGGTGGCGTGCGTTCCGGCAACGCCGAATCGATGCGCGCATCGGTCCACGAACCTTCACGCAGCAAGCCGGCGAACAGTGTTAACTGACCCACGGTGCGGCCACGTTCGCCTTCCAGGCGCGCGCGCGGCAAGCCGCTTTCCGTCATGGCGCGCACGATCAGCTCGTCGCCCAGTTCGAGGATTTGCGCGGCGATGGTCTCTAAAAAATCGGCGCGTTGCGCATCCGTGGTGGCGCGGAAGGGGTCGAAAGCGGCCTGTGCCAGACGGCACGCCGCGTCGATTTGCGCCACGTCCACCATGTGGAAGGCCGGCGCGATGTGCGCGCGCGCGGCCGGGTCCCAGGCTTCGAAGGAGCCGCCATTGCCCTTGACGGCGACGCCGCCGATCAATGCATCACCGGTGATATTGAAACTCATAATGTGCTCACTTTCGCAAATGCGGTTGGGAAAACGTCGAGGCGGTTGCGCAAGGCAGGGCCAAAGGCCGGCGCTTCGATTTCAAAGGTTTCGCCCGGCGCCACGCTCACGCCATCGGCAAAGCTCAAGGTAGCCGTGCCGAAGAAATGCACGTGCACGTCGCCAGGGCGCTTGAACAGCGGATACTTGAAGTGATGGTGTTCCAGGTTGGCAATCGTGTGCGACATATTGTCTTCGCCGCTGACAAAGGCCTTTTCCCAGCGCACCTTGCCGGACCCGTCGAGCACGCGCGAGGTACCGGCGATGTGCGCGGGCAATTCGCCCACCAGCAGGGCCGGACCGACGCTGCACATGCGCAGCTTCGAGTGGGCTAGGTACAGATAGTTCTGGCGTTCCGTGATGTGGTCCGAGAATTCATTGCCAATGGCATAGCCGACGCGGTAGGGCTGAGCGTCGTCGCCGATCACGTACAGGCCGGCGATTTCCGGCTCTTCGCCGCCATCGAGGGCAAAGTCCGGCATGCGCAGCGGCTGGCCGCCAGCGCGCACGATGGAGCCGTCGCCCTTGTAAAACCACTCGGGCTGGGCGCCGACCGTGCCGTCAGCCGGCTTGCCGCCTTCCACGCCCAGGCGAAACATTTTCATGGAGTCGCTCAAGGACTCCGCGTCGCCGCCGATTTTCTTGTGCATGGCGTCGCGCGCGCCGGCGCTGCCCAGATGGGTCAGGCCCGTGCCCGTCACGTAGCAATGCGCTTCGTCCGCATGGTCGAGCGGCGCCAGCAGGCGGCCGCTACTGGCCACGTCCACATACCAATGCGTGGTGTTGCCGACGGTGGCGTCCACCAGTTCGGCCAGACTGACCTTTTTGCGGATGGCGTCTTGCGCCAGCGCATACGTCGTGTTGTAGCCTTCGATGACGCGGATCTGGTCGTCTTGCAGCAGGCCGACCAGACGGCCGCCGTGTTCATTCGTAAATTGCAGCAACAGCATGAGAATCTCCGCTTAATGTGAGTGGCGCGGCACGGCGGAACCGCGATTGCCGATCAGGAAGTCGAAATCGCAGCCTTCGTCGGCTTGCAACACGTGTTCGATATACAACTGCTGGTAGCCGCTCTTCGGCCCGGGCGCACTGCCCAGCTCGCGGACCGCCAGGCGCTCGGCGATTTCCGCATCGCTGATGTCGATGTTCAGGCTGCCGTTGTGGCAATCGAGGGCGATCATGTCGCCATCGCGCACGATGCCCAGCGGGCCGCCCGCCATGGCTTCCGGCGCCACATGCAGCACGACGGTGCCGTAGGCGGTGCCGCTCATGCGCGCGTCCGAGATGCGCACCATGTCGGTGATGCCTTGCGCCAGCAGTTTCGGCGGCAAGCCCATATTGCCCACTTCAGCCATGCCCGGGTAGCCTTTCGGGCCGCAATTTTTCATGACCAGCACGGAATCGGCGTCGACATCGAGGTCGGGATCGAGAATGCGCGATTTATAGTGTTCGAAATCCTCGAACACGACGGCCTTGCCGCGGTGCTGCATCAAATGCGGCGAGGCGGCCGACGGTTTCAACACGGCACCACGCGGCGCCAGGTTGCCGCGCAGCACGCAGATGCCGCCATCGGCCAGCAGCGGGTTGTCCAGCGTACGCACCACTTCATCGTTGTAGATCGGTGCTTCGACGCAGTTGTCCCAGATCGACTTGCCATTGACGGTCAGCGCATTCTTGTGCGGCAGCAAATCGCCTTCGCCCAGGCGGCGTATCACGGCCGGCAAGCCGCCCGCGTAATAAAACTCTTCCATCAGGAAACGGCCCGATGGCAGCAAGTCGACGATGGTCGGCGTGCCACGCCCCACCTTGGTCCAGTCTTCCAATTCCAGGGGTACGCCGATGCGCCCGGCAATCGCTTTCAAGTGGATCACGGCATTGGTCGAGCCGCCGATGGCGGCGTTGACCTTGATGGCGTTTTCAAACGCTGCACGCGTCAGCACTTTCGACAGGCGCAGGTCTTCGTGCACCATTTCAACAATGCGGATGCCCGACATGTGCGCCAGCACGTAGCGGCGCGAATCGACGGCGGGAATGGCGGCGTTATGCGGCAGGGAGGTGCCCAGCGCTTCAGCCATGCTGGCCATCGTCGAGGCCGTACCCATGGTGTTGCAGGTACCGGCCGAGCGCGACATGCCCGATTCGGCCGACATGAACTGGTGCAAGGTGATGGAACCGGCCTTCATCTGCTCGTGCAACTGCCACACGGCCGTGCCGGAGCCGATATCTTTGCCATTGAGCTTGCCGTTCAGCATGGGGCCGCCGCTGACGACGATGGTGGGAATGTCGACGCTGGCCGCGCCCATCAGCAGCGCCGGCGTGGTCTTGTCGCAGCCGACCAGCAGCACGACGGCGTCCATCGGGTTGCCGCGGATCGATTCTTCCACATCCATCGAGGCCAGGTTGCGCGTCAGCATGGCGGTGGGACGCAGGTTCGATTCGCCGTTCGAAAAGACGGGGAATTCCACGGGGAAACCGCCCGCTTCCAGGATGCCGCGCTTGACGTGTTCGGCCAACTGGCGGAAATGCGCGTTGCAGGGGGTCAGTTCGGACCAGGTATTGCAGATGCCGATGATGGGCTTGCCGTGAAATTCGTGGTCAGGTATGCCCTGGTTTTTCATCCAGCTGCGGTACATGAAGCCATTCTTGTCCTGCGAACCGAACCACTCGGCAGAGCGCAGGGCTACCTTCTTTTTTGTCTCAGACATGCCATTCTCCTGGTTGTGCCATGCCGGATCTTGTCGTCGGCCCGGGCAGCGATGTTGGAATACTAAAGAATCCTGCCATGCCTTTCCAATCAATTTTTAATGCGTTCCGATATCGAAAACGGTATCAGCATGCACCAATGAAAACGCCCTGCTGGCGCGTGGCGGCAGGGCGTGGGCTGTCTTGGCTAGGAAGCTTACTCGACGGAAAATCGGTACGCGGTGTGCGTCTGATACACCTGACCCGGGCGCAAAATGGTGCTGGGAAAATGCGATTGATTCGGCGCATCCGGGAAATGCTGCGTTTCCAGGCACAGCGCACCACGGTAGCGGATGGGGCCATGCTTGCCGTGCTGGCTGCCATCGAGGAAGTTACCGGAATAAAACTGGATGCCTGGTTCCTGCGTGTACACCTGCATCACCCGCCCTGAAACGGGATCGCGCACGGTGGCGGCCAGGTTCAGCAAGTGCCCCGGCTTTTGATTCAGCACAAAGTTATGGTCGTAGCCACGGCCGATGCGGATCTGCTCATGCGGCAAGGCGATGCTATCGCCGATGACAGTGCTTTGGCGCAAGTCGAATGGCGTGCCGGACACGTCCGCCAGTTCGCCCGTGGGGATGGAGCCGGCATCAACGGGCAGGTAGCGGTCCGCGTTGATGGACAGCGCGTGGCCGAGGATAGTGCCCTGCCCCGCCAGATTGAAATAGCTGTGGTTCGTCAAGTTGACAGGCGTGGCCTGGTCCGTCACGGCGTGGTAGCGCAGGCTCAGGGCGTTGTCGTTGTCCAGTTCGTACACGACGGTGACGTCCAGCTGGCCCGGATAACCATCTTCGCCGTGCGGACTGCTACGCGTGAAGGTGACGCCCACGGCATCGTCCGTGGTGAACGGCTCGGCCCGCCACATGACTTGGTGAAAGCCCTGGTTGCCACCATGCAAGTGATTTGGCGCATTGTTGACGGCCAGCTGGTAATTCTTGCCATCCAGACTGAAACGCCCCTGCGCGATACGGTTGCCGAAGCGCCCGATGACGGCGCCCAGGAAAGCGCTGTTGTGCAAATACGGCTCGATGTGCTCGAATCCCAGCACCACGTCGGCAAAAGTGCCGTCGCGGTCCGGCACGTGAATTTCACTGATGATGGCGCCAAAGTCGAGCACCTTGACTCGCATGCCCTGGCGGTTCGTCAGGGTAAATACGCTAACTTGCTGGCCATCGGGCAAGATGCCGAACGGCGCTTGCGTCACTGAAACAGAATCAACTGGGATCATGGCGTCGGGTCCGGAATGTTACAGGGTCGATGAGCGGCCAAACACGGGCATGCCTTGCGCATCCCAGCGCAGCGGTTTGACAAACGTGTGGCGATCCGGGTTCCACAGCGGGTCGCCGACGATTTCCGTATAGGTGCGGGCATGGTACACCAGCAATACGCCGTCGCCATCGTCGCCCGTGGTAAAGCTGTTGTGGCCGGGGCCGTAGATGCCGTGCTCGTAGCAGGTAGCAAACACGGGCTCGGGCGACTTCGTCCACGAGAACGGGTCGAGCAAGTCAGCCGTGTCATCGGCCCACAGCAGGCCCATCGCATAGTTTTCATCGGTGGCGCTGGCCGAATAGCTGATGAATATCTTGCCATTGCGTTTCAGCACGGACGGGCCTTCGTTGACCCAGAAGCCGCGAATTTCCCAGTTGAATTCCGGTTTGCTCAGCATCACGGGCGGGCCGGCCAGCTGCCACGGCGTGACCATTGGCGCGATGTACAGGTTCGAATTGCCCTCGATGGCGACATCTTTCTGCGCCCACAGGTAGTACAGCACGCCGTCGTGCTCGAACGTGGTGGCGTCCAGGCAAAAGGTGTCGATGCCCGTGTCGATCTGCCCCATGAATTCCCACTCGCCTTCGAACGGGTTGGCGTTGGTATTGCGGATTGCATACATGCGGTGCTGAAACAATTTATCTTTGATTTCGCGGCTCGGTGCGGCGGCGAAATACACATACCAGGCGCCTTGGTTGAAGTGCAGCTCCGGCGCCCACACCAGTTCGCTGTACGGCCCCGTTTCCGGCTTGTGCCACACATCGACCGTTGGCGCATCCGCCAGCTCGGCGATGCTGTCGGCACGGCGCAGTTCGATGCGGTCGTACTGCGGCACGGAGGCCGTAAAGTAGTAGTAGCCGTCGCTGTGGCGGTAGATATGCGGGTCGGCACGTTGTTCGATCAACGGTTTCAAGACTTCAGCCATGTTGTTTACTCCATTCAATTATTCTTACGCAGCGACAAAACCACGCTTGTGCATTTCTGACTTGACGCCGCTGTAGTACTCATCGCTGATGCGGTACTTGAACATCAGCAAACCCATCAGCAAGTGGAAGAAACCGGGGATGATCGACAGCATCAGGGCGATGCCGTTGAGGGCGAATTGCGTTTGCTCATGGTTGGGCTGGTAGTCGAAATATGACAGCAGCACACCCACCAGGCCGCCCGCCACCGCCATGCCCGCCTTCTGGCAGACAGAAATGCCGCCAAAGGCGAAGCCGGAGACGCGCTTGCCCGTCTTCACTTGACCATAATCAATGGTTTCCGCGATGGCCGACCAGAATACGGGTGCGTGCAAGTCCACCACGAAGGACAGCAGGAAATACAGGGCGAAGGCCAGCACGGTGTCGCTCGGCTTCACAAAGAAATAGATCGCTAGGCTGATCAGCGCCACGCCGATCTGCGTGTAGCGGAACAGCTTTACCTTGCAGTAAAACTTGGTGATCCAGGTCGAGGCGATCATGGCCAGGATGGCGGCCACCACGCCCGTGGTGAGGAAGGCGGCCACCGTTTCCGTGCTGCCGCCCAGATAGTATTTCGCGTAATAAATGGCGACGGAACCGCGCACCACGTAGCCGATGGTGCCCGTGACGCACACGCCGCATAGCACCAGCCACTGATCGTTCTGCAGCAGCACCTTCAATTGTTCCAGCAACGACTGCTTTTCCACCACGTGCACGACTCTTTCGGTGGTGGAGAAATAGCAGAACAGGAACAGGGCCACGCCCATGACGGCCATCACGGCCATGGCCGCCTGGTAGCCGACGGCCGGGTTGCCGCCGCCCCAGCGCTGCGACAAAATCGGCACGACGATAGTCACCATGAAGGCGCCGATCTTGGCGAAGAACAGGCGGTAACCGTTGGCCGACAGGCGGTCCTGCGGGTCGCTGGTCAAGCCGCTGATCAGGGAAATATACGGGATGCCCACGCCGGCCGTCATGATGGTCATCAGAATATACGTCGAATATGCCCAGATCAGCTTGGCGTCATACTGCCACTCGGGCGTGCTGAAGACAAAGAAGACGCTGACGCCATACGGCACGGCCAGCCACAGCAGATACGGGCGGTAGCGGCCCGAGGCAAAGCTATAGCGATCGGTAATCTGACCCATGACCAGGTCGGCGATGGCACCGATGACTTTCACGGCCACGAACAGCAGGGCCAGGTCGGTGGTTTTCAAGCCATAGATATCGGTATAGAAAAAGGTGATGATCAACATCATCGACGAGATGACGACATTGAGCGCCATGTCGCCGGCGCCGAAGCCAACCTTTTCAACGGTGGATAATTTTTGCGTCTCCATGCTTTCCGTCCATTCTTTTGATGATGAATCGTGTCTGACTGCCCAACTGACAGGGGCGCTGCCGGCCGACACCATGCAACGCCCTTGATTTTTTTCTCTGCGATCAACTTACATTTTCCAGCGCAGTGATAACCCTACCGTACGGTCATAACGGCGCGTATCGCGCGCATACACGCCCGGCTCGTTCCAGTAATCCTTGAACTTGGTGTCGAGCAAGTTATTCCCATCGAAGGTCACCGTGAACTGGTCATTGATCTTGTATGACAGCGAACCGTCGAGCTGGGCCGTGGCCGCCACTTTCAAGTCCAGGCCGGGGCCGCCCTGGTTGTAGCTGTCGATGAATTTTGAGCGCCAGTTGTAGGCCAGGCGGCCCGACCACGCGTCTTTTTCGTACAGCAACACCAGGTTATAGGCATAGCGCGACACGCCCGTGATGGCATGGCTGCCCGTCTCATCGTCGGTCGTGCCGCTCATGTAGGTGCCGTTCGCTTGCAAGCCCAGGCCGCTCAACAAACCCGGCAAGCCGTCATAAAACTGCTGGTAGCCAATTTCCAGTCCCTGCAGCTTGCCGGCAGCCGTGTTGTACGGGCGGTCCACGTCATAGGTCTTGCCGGCGATGGTTTCGCTGGCAATGCGCTGCTGGATATAACCGTCGAACTTGTGGTGGAACACGGTGGCCGTCACGGAACCGGCCGGGGCGAAATACCATTCCAGTGCGGCGTCGACATTGTCGCCCGTCACCGGTTTCAAGTTCGGATTGCCGCCCGCGCCCGTCGCCTTCACCGTTTCCGTCGAATTGACCAGGGCCACGCCAGGATTGAGTTGGGTAAAGCCGGGGCGGCTGATGGTCCGGCCCGCCGCGAAGCGGCCGACCAGGTCGGCGCGCAGCTTGATTTTTAGGGCCACGCTTGGCAGCACATCGGTGCTGGCCGTGTCGCTGATGACGGGCGTGTAGACGCCATCTTGCGAACTGTTGCCTTGCAAGCTTTGCTCGGTACGCACCACGCGCACGCCCACAGTGCCGTCGACGGGGTAGGCGCCCAGCTTGAAGGCGATCTTCGCCTTGGTATAGATCGAATACGTCTTTTCCGTATCCTTGAAGAAGGAGCCCGGGTCCATCGCGCGCGCCGCGCTGCTGCCCGTGACGGCTTGGCGCAAGGCGCCTGTGTTATTGAGCAGGAAGCTGGCGCATGGCGTATACCACTGTTTCAAGCCATAGTCGGGGCCGCCGCTGGACATCGGTTCCGACAGGCAATTGAGGCCTGGAATCGAGGTCATGCTCTGGCGGCTGAACGGAAACGCGGCACCGGACACGTCCGGTGCTTCCGCATTGCCCTCGAAACTCTTGATCGATTCGGCTTCGCGTTTCACGCCACGCACGCCGACGCTGATTTCCTTGAAGAAGCCGCCCGCGCCCGGCGTGTACGCCAAGTCGGCGCGCACATCGTTCGAACTGCCTTGATCCCGGCCGTAGCGGTCGAAAAAGCCCTTCAGATAGTAATTCGACGGGTCTTGCAAGTCGATACCTGTGTAATCGACGTGCAAGGTGCCGTTCTGGTTGGTATTGATGCGGGCATTCGGCACGACAGTGATGGCGTCGAGAATCGGATTGCGCCAGGTATAGCTGCTCTTGGTGCTGGCCACTTCAGACGTGAAACGCCATTCCGGGTTGATATCCCACAAACCGCCCACGGCAAACTGATGCGTCTTGGTCTGGTTCTTGTTCGCCTGCGTCGACATGATGGTGTTGACGTTGGTGGAAGCGAGCGTTTGCAGCTGGTCGGTGCCGGGAATCTTGGTCGCCGACACGGGCGTGCCCCACCATGGCAAGCCGACAAAGTAATCGGATTCGGCGTCGAGCAGAAAGCGCGTGGCCATGCCTTCGGCGTACAGTTCGACGTCGGCGTTCGGACGCCATTGCAGCGCGGCATTGGCGGTGCTGCGGCGGCGGTCGCCCTTGATCGGCAACAAACCCACCTGGTCCGGCCCCGTCAAGCCCGGCGACAGGAAACCTTTATCCACGGGCGCCGTATTGAACGCGCGTTCTTCATGGTAGCGGTGCTGCTGCTGCGACAAGCCCAGCAACGCGCCCACTTCGCCGATGCACGTCTTCCAGCGGTTAGCCACCATGCCGCTGATATTCGGGTCGGTGGCCTTGGATTTGTCGCTGTAGACGGCGCGCGTGTTCACGCTGGCCGTAAAATCCTTGAAGTCGAACGGGCGGTTGGTGCGCACGTCGATGATACCGGCCACGCCGCCTTCGACCTGGTCCGCGCCCTGCGATTTGTACACGTCCACGCGCTGCAGCATGGTGGCGGGAATGTCGGCCAGGTTGACGTAGCGGCCCGTGGTGGTAAACAGTTCGCGGCCGTTGAGCAGGGTCGTGACATCGCGCAAGCCGCGGATCATGACGGCGCTGGCTTCGCCCGAATCGCGGCGGATCTGGATGCCGGAAATGCGCGCCAAGGTCTCGGCCACGTTATTGTCAGGAAATTTGCCGATATCGTCGGCCACGATGGAATCGATGACCTGGTCCGAGCGCATCTTGATCTGCTGCGAATTTTGCGCCGCGCGGCGCACGCCGCTGACGGTCACGACCGACACTTCTGCGGCAGGCTCGGCACTGGCGTCCGCCGCCACCGCATCCTGTGCCCATACCGAAGCCGAGCTCAGCAGGCCAATACCGGCCAATGCCGCAACGGCTGCCTTCAAGGTGAATGGACGAGGGGAAGTGGCCGTGAGCGGACCGGTGGCGTTGCGCATCAAGAATCTCCAGATATTGTATTGATATTGTTGTACCGCTTGCATGTCGTTCGCATGCTCGGCGTTTATCTTAGGGGCTGGACGATAATCTCTCCAATCAATTTTTCCACAGTTTCGATATCAATTTTGATATCGGTGGCTGGAACACTTTGGAGATTGCAAAGCGACAACGGCAGGGGCGCCAGGGGCGTTTTCAGGAGGGCAATGCACCAAGAAGTGGCATCCCTGACAAGCCGGCAAGCAGCGATACAGACCATGTCAGGCTTGCTGAAGTAATAGTGGGATACAGCATGCAGCCGCATGGCAATGCAGGCTGGATAAAACTGGAGACTTGATTTGTATGGTGCGGCTGGCGGGGATCGAACCCACGACCCTTGGCTTCGGAGGCCAATACTCTATCCACTGAGCTACAGCCGCGTAGGGGGAATTTCTGAAGTGATGCGAAGGATACCGTTTTTCTTTACCTACGTCTACGGAAACTGTCGTATCACTGGCAATTGCATGTCACTGCTCAATTTTTGTGCCTATAATTGTGGGTTTCATAAAGGTTTGCATCCAAGCATGTAAAAAATGCTACCTTACACGGCCATCAGTTTCAAATCTGGACTAAGGACATCATGAGCGACGCACATAACGAACAACAATCAGCGATCAAAACGCCTAAACAATTGCTTGCCGCCGTAGCTGGCTTCTTCCTCATCACCGTCATCGGCATCATCTTGCTGGTGCAGTTCGTCACGGCGCAAAAACTGACGGGCGCCGGTACGGACAGCCAGTCGCCGGAAGCCATTGCCGAGCGCTTGAGCCCCGTCGCCAACACCGGCTTTACCTTCAAGGATGCCAGCGGTCCGAAGGTGCTGCAAAGCGGCGAAGCTGTCTACACGGCGACCTGCGTGGCTTGCCATGGCGCCGGCGTGGCCGGTGCACCGAAATTTGGCGATGCGGGTGGCTGGTCGGCCCGCCTGGCCCAGGGCTACGATACGGTACTGAAACACGCCATCGAAGGCTTGCGCGCGATGCCGGCCAAGGGCGGCAATCCCGACCTCGACGATGTAGAAGTGGCGCGCGCCGTCGTCTACATTGCCAACGCTTCGGGCGGCAAGTTCAAGGAACCCGAAGTGCCGGCACCGGCCGTGGCCGCTGACGGCGCTGGCGCGCCAGCGGAAGAAGCCAAGAAATAAGCGCGAGGCCGCGTCTAGCGGCGCGTTGAAGCGGCCCCAGAGTTGCTTCGGATGTAAAAAAGCCGCCCAGTTGAATAGAACTGGGCGGCTTTTTCATGTGCGTTCGCGCCGCGCGCTACAGCTTGAATGCGCCGATGATCTGTTCAAGCTTGCCGGTCTGCTCCTGCATCGAATGGGCTGCCGCCGCTGCCTGCTCCACCAGCGCGGCATTTTGCTGGGTGTTATCGTCGAGCTGGACGATGGCCTGGTTGACTTGGCCGATGCCCGTTTCCTGCTCCTGGCTGGCCAGCAGGATCTCACCGATGATGTTGGCGACCTTATCGGTGCCGGCGACGATCTCGTGCATGGTGGCGCCAGCCTGGTCGACCAGCTTGGTGCCGGCGTCAACGTTGTGCACCGATTCGACGATCAGCGCGCCGATTTCCTTGGCCGCCGTGGCCGAGCGGTGCGCCAGGTTGCGCACCTCGGATGCCACCACGGCAAAGCCGCGGCCTTGTTCGCCGGCCCGGGCCGCCTCGACGGCCGCGTTCAACGCCAGGATATTGGTCTGGAACGCGATCCCGTCGATGACGCTGATAATGTCGGCGATTTTCTTCGATGAACGTTCAATCGCGCCCATCGTCTCAACCACCTGCGTCACCACCACGCCGCCCCGCGCCGCCACCTTCGAGGCGTCCAGCGCCAGCCGGTTGGCCTCCTGGCCGCTGCTGACGTTCTGCCTGACGGTGCCGGTCAACTCCTCCATCGACGCGGCGGTCTGCTCGAGCGCGCTGGCCTGGCTTTCGGTGCGGGCCGACAGATCCTGGTTGCCGCTGGCGATTTCACGCGAGGCCAGCGCGATGGAGCCAGTGCTGCGGCCGATTTCGCGCATCATCTGCTGCAGCCGTTCGATGAAGGCGTTGAAGCTGCCGGCCACATCGTTGAACTCGCTGCCGCCGCCGCCCGGCAGGCGCCGCGTCAGGTCCGCGTCGCCGGCCGACAGGGCGTCGATATTGCTCTTAAGAACACCCAGGCGCCCCATGAACAGGCGGATGATGCCGATGAACATGGCCAGCAGCAGCAAGGCGATGGGGATCTGCACCATGCCCAGCTTGCCCAGGATGCGATCGCTTTGCTCGGTCAGCTGGCTGGTCGGCAAACCTGTCGCCAATACCCACGGACTGCCCGGTATCGCCTTCAGGAACAAGGTGTGAGGCGTGCCGTCGCTGCGATATTCCGATTCCGCCACGCCCTGCGCGTCCAACTTGGGCAGCAGGCGGCCGATTTCCGCCACCATCGGCGAGCTGGACGCCAGATCCTCGACTTTCTTGAGTACGATTTCGTCCTTGATATAAGTACTGTTGCTGATGATCTTGCCGTCACGCTCGACGATCAGTATCTGGCCGTGGATCGCTGTCTCCATGTCGGCCACCAGGCGGTTGAAGAAACCCAGCGTGACATCGATGGTGGAAACGCCGTACAGCTCGTTATCCTTGTAGATCGGCATGGCGCAGTTGGTGCGCGGCTGCGCACTGGCGTCGTCCTTGTAGGCCTTGGCCCAATCGCAATGCCCCTTGGCCGACTTGAGCCCGCCCAGATACCAGCTCTGCTCGAAGTACTTCAACGACTCCGGCGAATTCCAGTGGGTGTTGACAACCAGTTTGTTGGAAGCGTCGCGGGCATAAAAGGTGCTGAACTTGTCGCGTTCGGGATCGCGCTTTTTCGGCAGCGGCCAGATGCCGCCGCCAAACACATTCGGGTCGGAATACTGGTCGACCAGTCCCGGCAGCAGGACGTCGATTGCCGCACTGTCCATCAGCGCCACCGTCTGGGTGATGCTGCGCTGCTGCGCCTCCACCTGCCGCAACTGCTCGGTAATCCTGGTGGAAATTTTGCTGACATCAAAACCGACCACCATGCCTTCGGTACGTTTCAGATCCGGCGTGACGAAAAAATGGATGACAGCCAAGGTCATGACCAGCAGCACCACAAAAACAAGGCTGAACATGGTGATAAAACGGGCTTGGCTGGTACGGAATATGTCTCTCACAATGTTTCCTTTTTGATGACACACGGGGCGCTACACAGGTTTATGATTGTTTTCATCCAGATATAGGCGCTTCAATCTTCGTTGTCAACGAGCAAGGAAAATCGCCACCGACACGCGCAACACTTCCCTCATTGTGCTTAGCTTGCTTCCGCGATAGCACGCCCATGTCGGGCGCAAAAAAAGCCGCCCGGCTTGCGCGGGGCGGCTGGCAACTTAGGCCTTGAACAGCAGCCTTACCACATGATGACGCGGTCTTTCGGTGGCAGATACATCTTGTCGCCCGGTTTTACGTCGAAGGCCTGGTAAAAGCCGGGCTGGTTACGCATGGTGCCGTTGGCGCGGAACTGGCCTGGCGAATGCGGGTCCGTTTTCAGCAAGACCAGTTGCTGCGCTTCGCGCATCTTCATGCGCCATACTTGGGCAAAGCCCGCGTAGAAGCGCTGTTCGCCCGTGAAACCGTCGATGACGGGCGCTTTCTTGCCATTCAGCGACAATTTGTACGCTTTGTAGGCGATCGCCACGCCGGAATTGTCGGCGATGTTCTCGCCCAGGGTCAGTTCGCCGTTGACGAAGTGGCCCTTGACGGGGCTAAAGCCGTTGTACTGCGCCACCAACTGCTTGGTCTTCTTGGCGAAGTTTTTATGGTCGGCCTTGGTCCACCAGTCGCGCAGATTGCCGTCGCCGTCGTACTGGGCGCCCTGGTCGTCGAAGCCGTGGCTGATTTCATGGCCGATCACACCGCCGATGGCGCCATAGTTGACGGCGTCGTCCGCGTTGGCGTCGAAGAACGGCGCTTGCAGGATGGCGGCCGGGAAGACGATTTCGTTCAGTTCCGGGTTGTAATAGGCATTCACAGTCTGCGGCGTCATGCCCCACTCGTCGCGGTCGATCGGCTGGCCCAGCTTGTTCAATTCGCGGTTGTAGTTGAGCAGATGCGAACGCCGGATATTGCCGATCAAATCGTCCTGCGCCACCGTCAGGCCCGAGTAATCGCGCCATTTGTTCGGATAGCCGATCTTGGTGGTGAACTTGGCTAGCTTGATCTGCGCCTGTTTCTTGGTGACGGGGCTCATCCAGTCGAGCTTGTCGATGCTTTGCTGGTAAGCCGTCATCAGGTTTTTGACCAGCGCTTCCATGCGCACCTTGCGCTCGGCCGGGAAATATTGCTCCACGTACAGCTGGCCCACGGCTTCGCCCAGCGCGCCTTCGACGGCGCCCACGCCGCGTTTCCAGCGCGGACGCATTTCCGTCACGCCCGTCAGCGTGGTACCGTAAAACGCGAAGTTTTCATCGACATAGGCTTTCGGCAGGTAGCCGGCATTGGCGTGCAGCAAGTGCCACTGGAAATACGCTTTCCACGTTGCCAGCGGCGTCTTGTTGGCGATCTCGGCAAAGCCCTTCAGGTAGCTGGGCTGGCTGACGATCACGTAATTGACCTTGCCGGCGATGCCCGTATCCTTCAGGTAGCGGGCCCAGTCGTAGCCTGGCGCCACGGTGGCCAGTTTTGCCAACTCCACCTTGTTGTAGGTCTTGACGGGGTCGCGGTTCTGCACATTGCTCCATTGCGCCTTGGCCAAGTCCGTTTCCAGGGCCAGGATAGCCTTAGCATTGGAGGCGGCGTTCGCGTCGCCGGACAAGCTGAGCATTTTTTCCACGTGGGCCTGGTATTTGGCGCGCGTATCGGCCTTGCCCGCTTCCAGGTAGTAATCGCGGTCAGGCAAGCCCAGGCCGCTTTGCACGATGTCGGCCACGTATTTAGTGGAATCCTTGGCGTCCTGATGAATGGCGAAGTCGTAAGGCGAAGTCACACCCAGCTTGCTGAAGTGCGCGATGACGGCAGGCAACTCCGCCTTGTCCTGCAGTGCGGCGATCTTCGCCAGCTCCGCGTTCAAGGGCGTCAGGCCCAGGCTTTCCAGCTTGGCTTCATCCATGAAGCTATTGTAGAAATCACCGATTTTCTGCGCATTCGAACCGGCCGCGCGGGCCTTGTCGGCGCCAGCGCCTTCGACGATGCCGCGCAGCTGCGTTTGCGTATCGTCGGCCAGCTTGGCAAAGCTGCCCCAGCTCGACTTGTCGGCGGGAATCACAGTTTCCGCCAGCCATTTTCCATTCAGGTGCTGGAACAGGTCGTCCTGCGCGCGCACGGCGGGATCGACGTATTCGACGGCGATGCCGGATGTCAGCGCCGCAGACGCGACGGCCGTGGCGGTGGCAGGCGCAGCAGCGGCTTTCTTGGACGCATCAGCGGCGCCGGCCATGCCGGACACGCCAGCCAGCAAACTCAGGGTCAATGCACTTAACAAATAACGATTCACGGTTGTCCTCTATATTATATTGTGTGGAATATAAGGGTCAGAAGGCCCAAGGCTTCTGGCCCGGTTTTTGACTGTAGCATACCGGCCGAAACGACAGAAAAAACTTTGTCCGAAATGCAAAAAAGACCACGCAAGTTGGTCTCTTTTGTTGCTACAGCATTACGTTTTCATCAAGACCGCGCTTACCAGATGATCACGCGGTTTTCCGGGGCGACATACATCTTGTCGCCCGGTTTCACGCCAAACGCTTCGTAGAAGCCAGGCTGGTTGACCATGGTGCCATTCGCGCGGTACTGGCCCGGCGAATGGGGATCGGTCTTGATCTGCACGATCTGCTGCGCTTCGCGCATCTTGCTGCGCCACACCTGGCCAAAGCCCATGTAGAAACGCTGGTCACCCGTCAAGCCATCGAGCACGGGGGCCGGCTTGCCGCCCAGCGAGATCTTGTAGGCTTTGTACGCAATCGCCACGCCCGAGTTGTCGGCGATGTTCTCGCCCAGGGTCAGCGCGCCATTGACGTTGTAGCCAGGCAATGGGCTGTAGCCATCGTACTGCTTGGTCAGCGCATCGGCCTTGGCGGCAAAGTTCTTGCGGTCGGCCGGGGTCCACCAGTCGCGCAAGTTGCCGTCGCCATCGGACTGGCTACCCTTGTCGTCGAAGCCGTGGCTGATTTCATGGCCGATGACGGCGCCGATGGCGCCATAGTTGACGGCGTCATCCGCGTTGGCGTCAAAGAATGGCGGCTGCAAGATGGACGCGGGGAAGACGATTTCATTCATCGTCGAGCTGTAATAGGCGTTCACCGTTTGCGGCGTCATGCCCCACTCTTCGCGGTCGATCGGTTTACCCAGCTTGGCCACCTGGCGCGCCGAAGCGAAGTTCGCTGCGCGCATCATGTTGCCAACCAGGTCGCCCTGGACGATTTGCAGCTTCGTATAATCACGCCATTTGTTCGGATAGGCGATCTTCGGCGTGAACTTGGCCAGCTTGGCTTGCGCTTCTTTCTTGGTGTCAAGGCTCATCCAGTCCAAGGTATCGATGCTGTCCTTGTAGGCGGCCAGCACGTTTTTCACCAGTTCCTGCATGTGCGCCTTGCGTTCTGCCGGGAAATATTGCGCGACGTACAGTTTACCGACGGCTTCGCCCAACACGACTTCGACGGCGCCCACGCCACGCTTCCAGCGCGGCTGGTTTTCCGTCACGCCGCTGAGCACCGTGCCGTAGAAGGCAAAGCTTTCATCAACGAAGTTTTTCGACAGGTAGCTGGCGTAGCTACGCAGCAACTGCCATTCGAAGTAGGCTTTCAGGGTGTCCAGGTCGGTGGCGGCCAGCACCTTGTTGTAGCCGGCCAGGTAGCTCGGCTGATTGACGATGACATAATCGACCTTATTGGCGATGCCCTGGGCAGCCAGGCCCGCTTTCAAATCGTAGCCGGGAGTCAGGTCGTTCAGCTTGTTAAGCTCGGTCTTGTTATAGCGCTTGACAGGGTCGCGGTTCTCGACCTTGGTCCATTGCACTTCGGCCAAGGCCGTTTCCAGGGCAACGACAGCCTTGGCGCGGGCGGCGGCGTGCTTGTCGCCGGCCATGGCCAGCATTTTTTCCACGTGCGCCTGGTATTTTTCCTTGACGCCCGCCTGCTTGGCTTCCAAGTAGTAGTCGCGGTCTGGCATGCCCAGGCCGCTTTGGCTCAGATACGCGGCATATTTCGTCGAGGCACGCGCATCCTGGCCCACGTAGACGGTGTACGGGGTCGAGACACCCGTCTGGCTCAGGTGGGCGATCAGGGCGGGCAGGCCCTTCTTGTCGCGCAGCGAGCGGATGCGGTTCAGTTCGCCGGCCAGCGGCTTCGTGCCCAGCGCATCGAGCTTGGCTTCATCCATGTAACTGGCGTACATGTCGCTGATTTTCTGCGCTTCGGAACCGGCCTTCTTGTGCTTGTCCTGTTGCGTGGACTCGATGATGCCGCGCAACTGTGGCGTGGTGTCATCGCGCAGCTTGGCGAACGAACCCCAGCTCGACTTGTCGGCAGGTATCTCCGCCGTGGCCAGCCACTTGCCGTTCAAATGGGTGAAAAAGTCGTCCTGCACTCTGACCGCAGGGTCGATGTACTGCACATCGATGCCGGAAACGACGCCAGCAGCGGCAGGTGCGGTAGGTGCGACGCCGGGCGCCACGCTCGGTGCGGTCACGGAGGATGCGGCGGATACGGGTTCGGCGGCATGGGCAAACGCAGCCAACAGGGTCAGGGTCAGACTGCTCAAGAGATAGCGATTCACGGATTGTCCTTATGGGGCATGTCAAAAAGACCGGGCAGATAGCTGCGGGCGGATAGCCCGCCGCGCCAGGCGCTGCAGGAATGTAGCACGCGACCATGCCGTTTGGCCATCCTTGCCCCCGGACTGTCCCGGGATCGCCGCTCAGTTCGACCAGGCTCAAGGGGCTTTCATTGTCCAGGCCGGCGAGCATGGCGTGGCCTGGAAAAACGCATGGCGCGTTTATCCATACAGATAGAGCAGGTCGTCGATCAGCGCCAGCTCCTGTTGCGTGAACTGCATGTTGTTGCACTGCCCGATATCTTCGAGCACACCCCTAATCGGCACTTGCCGTGACGGATCCTGAACGATGTCGGTCAGCAGGTCGACATCAGGATGCCGCCCCTTCAGATACTTTTCAATCAGCGCTGTGAGCGAGACACGTGCCTGCAAATCAGTTAACATTTTTTTATCTGCGGGGAAAGAAGAAGCTCCAGTCTAAATGAGCCTGAGCCCGTGGATAAAAAAAAGCCTGCGTCCGCAGACGCAGGCAAAACCACTTCGGGTCGAGAATGCGAATCCACTATAGGGCCGCCGCACACGCTTTTTTTCGACTCTTACAAATGCTTACTCCCCTCAAGATGAACTATACATCGCATACAAAGCCGCAACATTTGGCAAGCTGAAAGCCCCGTTTTCGCGCGTAGAATGGACCCAGGCACGCTTTTTCCATGGCAGGCCCACGCCGGCAGAGATTCAGGTCTATACTTTCAGGAAAGCGCCGCTCCACGGGGACTGGCGCTTGTGCAAGACACGCTAGCTGCAAAGGTGCAATGATGGGCAAACTCAAAAATACCGGCTTGATCGGCCTGGGCGTGGTGGCCGGCGTCGCCGTGTCGCTGCAATTTTCAGCCATGGCGCAAAAAACCGTCGAGCCGCCCTTGCCGCTGGAAGAGTTGCGCCAGCTGGCCGATGTGTTTGGCCTGATCAAGTCCGATTACGTCGAGCCGGTGGAAGACAAGAAACTGCTGGAAGACGCCATTTCCGGCATGGTCGCCTCGCTCGACCCCCATTCCGCCTACCTGGACAAGAAAGCCTACGCCGAGCTGCGCGAAGGTTCCGAAGGCAAGTTTGTCGGCCTGGGCATTGAAATCGGCCTGAGCGAAGACGGCTACATCAAGATCGTCTCGCCCATCGAGGATTCGCCCGCCTACCGCGCCGGCATCAAGGCTGGCGATTTGATTACCCGCCTCGATGGCCAGCCCGTGAAAGGCGTCAGCCTGGACGACAACGTCAAGCGCATGCGCGGCGAACCGGGCACCAAGGTGTCGCTGACCATTGCCCGCAAGGATGAACCGCAGCCGCTGGCCTTCACCATCACGCGCGAGGAAATCCATCAAAAGAGCGTGAAGGCGAAGATGGTCGAGCCGGGCTACGCCTGGCTGCGCGTGTCGCAATTCCAGGAACCGACCGTCGACGACATGGCCGCGCAGATCACGGCCCTGTACCAGCAAGACCCGCACCTCAAGGGCATGGTGCTCGACCTGCGCAACGATCCGGGCGGTGTGCTGCAGGGCGCCATCGGCGTCTCGGCCGCCTTCCTGCCGAAGGACGCGGCCATCGTCTCGACGAATGGCCAGCTGCCCGATTCAAAACAGGTGTTCTACGGCCGCGCCGAATACTATACCTTCCGCTCGGAAAGCGATGCGCTGGCAAAATTGCCGGCAGCCATCAAAAAAGTGCCGCTGGTGGTGCTGGTCAACACAGGCTCGGCCTCGGCCTCGGAAATCGTCGCCGGCGCCCTGCAGGATTACAAGCGCGCCACCATCATCGGCACGCAAACCTTTGGCAAGGGTTCCGTGCAAACCATCCGCCAGCTGACCGCCGACACGGCCGTCAAGCTGACGACGGCCCGCTACTACACGCCGAATGGCCGCTCGATCCAGGCCAAGGGCATCATGCCCGACTTGCTGGTCGATGAAAACGCGGACGGCGACGGCTTGAACGGCTTGCGCATCCGTGAAGCGGACCTGACCAAGCACCTGAGCAACGACCGCGACCAAGGCAGCGCCAACAACGGCACCAAGGCCGCCCCCGTCAATGACGAGATGGAAGAGCAATTGCGCATCATCGCCCTGGAAAAAACCCGCAAGCCGCTGGAATTTGGCAGCAAGGATGATTTCCAGCTGCACCAGGCGCTGAACCACCTGAAGGGTTTACCGGTGCAACTGGCCAAAGCCGAACCGGTGGTGGTGCAAGCCGACGTCAAGAAAGAACAGAAGAAGTAAGCAGCAACGCCGACAGCACAGCGGGGTGGCACAATGCCCCCCGATCACCGGTCCACGCGACAAAAATCAATCTTCCGCCACACTTCCCCCTCCTCCGCAACACGAAACTCTCTACAGTCGAGTCCGTTTGTGTAAAATTTGCTTCACTTATCGGCAGCGCGCCGATTGCCAAATTTGAAAGTTTAACCATGAAACAAGTCGTCATCAGCGGCACCGGACTGTACACGCCGCCATTTTCGATCTCCAACGAAGAACTGGTCACCTGCTTCAATGCCTATGCAGAAAAATTCAATGCCGATCACGCCGACGCGATCGCCACGGGCGAGGTGACGGCGCTGGACCTGTCGAGCGTGGCCTTCATCGAAAAGGCATCCGGCATCAAATCGCGCTTCGTGATGGAAAAGGAAGGCATCCTCGATCCGGCCCGCATGGTCTCGCACATTGCGGAACGGGGCGATGACGAACTGTCCTTGCAGGCGGAAATGGCCGTGGCAGCCGCGCGCGATGCGCTGGCGCGCGCCGGCCGCACGCCGGCCGACATCGACATGGTGCTGGTAGCCTGCAGCAATATGCAGCGCGCCTATCCGGCCATGGCGGTGGAAGTGCAGGATGCGCTGGGCATTGACGGTTATGGTTTTGACATGAACGTGGCGTGTTCGTCCGCCACCTTCGGCATCCAGCAAGCCGTCGCCGCCGTGCAAAGCGGCCAGGCGCGCGCCGTGCTGGTCTTGAATCCTGAAATCACCAGCGGCCACCTGAACTGGCGCGACCGCGACAGCCATTTTATTTTCGGCGACGCCTGCACCGCCATCATCGTCGAAGCGAAAGACACGGCCGTCTCTACGCACCAGTTCGAGATCATCGCTACGGAACTCAAGACGCGCTTCTCGAACGCCATCCGCAACAATTTCGGCTTCCTCAACCGTTTTGATGAATCCGGCGTGGGCAAGGCCGATAAACTGTTCCGCCAGCAAGGCCGCAAGGTCTTCAAGGAAGTGTGCCCGATGGCGGCCGAGATGATCAAGGCAACCCTGGCCAAGGCCGGCGTGGAAGTGGCGCAAGTGAGCCGCTACTGGCTGCACCAGGCCAACTTGAACATGAACTTGCTGATCGCGCGCCTGATCCTCGGCCGCGACGCGGAAGCCAACGAGGCGCCCGTGATCCTCGACACCTACGCCAACACCTCGTCGGCCGGTTCCATCATCGCCTTCCATACCTATCAGGATGACATGGCGGCAGGCAGCCTGGGCGTCATCTGCTCGTTTGGCGCCGGCTACTCCATAGGCTGCGTGGTTGTGCGCAAGGTGTAAGCGCCTGGGGGAGATGCGCCTGATTGCTTGAATTAGGCGCAGATGCGGGTGGATGGCATGCGTTCGTAGCCACCTGGACGAAGATATAGCGCAAATTTTTTGTAAAAAAAGCGGCAGGAACATTCCAGCCGCAGCTTTGTTGCGTTTATACTCAATCGCTGCACACCCTCTTTTTCCATCCGCACGTCCCCATAAGGAACCCACCACGCATGCCCCATGACATCAGTCTGATCACCACCATCGCCGCCGCCCTCGGGTTCGGCCTCATCTTCGGCTTCCTCGCCGCGCGCCTGAAACTGCCGGCATTGGTCGGCTATCTGGCTGCCGGTATCATCATCGGACCGGCCACGCCCGGTTTTGTGGCGGATGCGGAAATCGCCGGGCAATTGGCGGAAATCGGGGTGATGCTGATGATGTTTGGTGTCGGCCTGCACTTTTCCATCGAAGATTTGTGGGACGTGCGCAAGATCGCGCTGCCCGGCGCCATCCTGCAGATCGGCGTCGCCACGGCGATGGGCATGGGCCTGGCCCATTGGTGGGGCTGGACTCTCGGTGGCGGACTGATCTTTGGCCTGGCCCTGTCCGTGGCCAGTACCGTGGTGCTGCTGCGCGCGCTGGAAGAACGGGGCATCCTCGACTCTCTCAACGGGCGCATCGCCGTCGGCTGGCTGGTGGTGGAAGACCTGGTCACCGTGCTGGTCCTCGTGCTGCTGCCGGCGTTTGCCGGTGTGCTGGGTGGAAAAGTTGCGCCGGATGCCGAGGCCGTCAGCCTGTGGCAAACCCTGGCCGTGACCCTGGGGCAAGTGGCCGGCTTCATCATCTTCATGCTGGTGGTGGGCCGCAAGTTGTTCCCGTGGATTTTGTGGCAAGTGGCGCGCACCGGTTCGCGTGAACTGTTTACCTTGTGCGTGATCGCCGCCGCCGTCGGCATCGCCTACGCTTCGACCAAGCTGTTCGGCGTGTCGTTTGCGCTGGGCGCCTTCTTCGCCGGCATGGTGCTGCGCGAGTCCGAACTCAGTCACCGCGCCGCGGAAGAGTCGCTGCCCCTGCGCGACGCGTTTGCCGTGCTGTTCTTTGTTTCCGTCGGCATGCTGTTCGAGCCGAATATCCTCATCGACAAGCCGCTGCAAGTGCTGGCCGTGTGCGCCATCATTATCTTCGGCAAGTCGATCGCCGCCTTCTTGCTGGTGATGGCCCTGCGCTACCCGCCGAAAACAGCCATCATCGTTTCGGCCAGCCTGGCGCAGATCGGTGAGTTCTCATTCATCCTGGCCGCCCTGGGCCTGTCGCTGGGCCTGATGCCGCAGGAAGGGCAAAGCCTGATCCTGGCCGGCGCCATCCTGTCCATCGCCCTCAACCCGCTGGTGTTCAGCCTGGCCAAGCCACTGCTGCGCGTGATCGGCAACAGCGATTTCGCGCGCAAGTTCGAACGCACCACCGATCCGCTGGCCGAGCTGCCGATGACGGTGCCACAGGAAAAGCTGTCAGGTCAAATCGTGCTGGTGGGCTATGGCCGTGTGGGCCGGCGCATCGCCGCCGCCCTGATGGAGCGGGGCATTCATTTTGTCGTGGCCGAGGAAAACCGCGAAATCGTCGACCAGCTGCGCAAGCAGGGCATCCCGGCCGTGGCCGGCAATGCGGGCGAACCGGCCGTGCTGATCCAGGCGCACATCACGCACGCCACCATGCTCGTCATCGCCACGCCGGACACCTTCCACGTGCGCGCCATGATAGCGACGGCGCGCGCGCTGAACCCCGCCATCCTGACGGTGGTGCGCACGCACAGCGAGGAAGAGGCGGAATTGCTGCGCGCGGAAAACGCGGGCAAAGTCTTCATTGGCGAGCACGAACTGGCCAATGGCATGGCCGAGCACGTGCTGCAAAGTTTTGAGACGGTGAAAAAGGGCCACGGCGCGCATTAAGCGAGCGCCAACGCCTTTTCCGTCCAGCAAGCCTGCCCGCTACCCAGCCGGCAGGCTTTCTTTTTACAGGCTGGCGGCCAGCTCCGCGCCTTCCCGTATGGCCCGCTTGGCATCAAGTTCCGCCGCCAGCGCAGCGCCGCCGATTTTATGGAAACGCGGGCCGCCCGCCTGTAAGGGCTTGCCATCCTTGTCGACGGGCGGCATGAGTTCCGTCAAGCTGTCCTGGCCCGCGCAGATGACCACGTTGTCCACCGCCAGCAGGCGCTGCTCGCCGCCCACGGTGATATGCAAGCCCTGCCCGTCGATCTTGTCGTAGGTCACGCCGGCCAGCATGGCCACGCCGTTTCTCGCCAGGGCCGCGCGATGCACCCAACCCGAAGTCTTGCCCAGGCCCGCGCCCACTTTCGACGTCTTGCGCTGCAACAGGAAAATCTGCCGCACGGGCACAGGCGCCACGGGCGACACCAGGCCGCCGCCCGTGGCCGCGTTCAAGTCCACGCCCCACTCGCCCGCCCACGTCGCCACGGGTTGCGGCAGCGGGTGCGTCGGGTCGTGCAGCAAATACTCGCCCACGTCGAAGCCAATGCCGCCCGCGCCGATGATGGCCACGCGCGCGCCGACAGGCTTCTTGGCTTGCAGCACGTCCAGATACGACAGCACTTTCGGATGCTCGATACCGGGAATGGCCGGCAGGCGCACCTTGATGCCGGTAGCGATGATGACGTCGTCATAGCCGCCGGCCAGCAATTGCTCACGCGTGACGCGCTGGCCCAGGCGCAGCTGGATATTCGACAAGGCGATGCGGCGGGCAAAATAACGGATGGTTTCCGTAAATTCTTCCTTGCCGGGAATTTGCATCGCCACCTTGAACTGGCCGCCGACGCTGTCGCTGCTGTCGAACAGGGTTACCTCGTGCCCGCATTCGGCGGCCACGGTGGCGGCCGACAGGCCGGCCGGCCCGGCGCCGACGACAGCTACCTTGCGCGCCACGGCTTTTTTCGCGTACACAAGTTCCGTTTCATGGCAGGCGCGCGGGTTGACCAGGCAGCTGGCGCGCTTGTTGGCAAAGGTGTGGTCCAGGCACGCCTGGTTGCAGCCGATGCAGGTATTGATCTCGTCGGCACGGCCCGAGGCCGCCTTGGCGACAAAAAACGGGTCGGCCAGGAAGGGGCGCGCCATCGACACCAGGTCGCAGTCGCCCCGCTCCAGGATGGCGTTGGCTTCATGCGGCATGTTGATGCGGTTCGACGCCACCACGGGAATGCTCACTTCGCGGCGCAAACGTCCCGCCACGCTGGCAAACGCGGCGCGCGGCACCGAGGTGACGATGGTCGGCACGCGCGCCTCATGCCAGCCGAAGCCCGTATTGAGTATCGTCACCCCCGCCTGTTCCAGCGCCCTGGCCACCGTCACCACGTCGTCCCAGGTATTGCCGCCTTCGACCAGGTCAAGCAGCGAGTGGCGGTACATGATGATGAAGTTGGGACCGACGGCGGCGCGGATGCGGCGCACGATTTCCACGGGCAGGCGCATGCGGTTCTCGATCGTGCCGCCCCAGCGGTCCTGGCGCAGGTTGGTGCGCGCGCACAGGAACTGGTTCAACAGGTAGCCTTCGCTGCCCATCACCTCGATGCCGTCGTAGCCCGCCTTTTGCGCCAGGCGTGCGCAACGCACGTAGTCGCAGATGGTGCGCTCGATGCCCCGTTCGCTCAAAGGACGGGGGCGGAATGGCGAAATCGGCGACTTTTTTGCCGACGCCGAGACGACGAAGGGCTGGTAGCCGTAGCGGCCCGCATGCAGGATCTGCATGACGATCTTGCCGCCCTCCTCGTGCACGGCGCGCGTCACTTTGCGGTGGTTCGGTACGTCGCCGAGGAAATTCAAGGTACCGCCGAACGGCAGCAGCCAACCCTGGCGGTTCGGCGAGATGCCGCCCGTGACGATCAGCCCTACGCCGCCCCGCGCCCGCTCGCGGTAAAACGCGGCCAGCTTGCCATAATGATAAAACCGGTCTTCCAGGCCCGTGTGCATGGACCCCATGATGACGCGGTTGCGCAAGGTGGTGAAGCCCAGGTCGAGCGGGGCCAGCAAATGGGGATAGGCAGTCATGGTCGGTCCGATAGAAGATGGTATGCAGGCCGTACGGTAACAAGCATTGCTGGCCGCCGCAGCGTATTTCTCTAGACCGGGAGTTCTAAATCGCCCGGCGCACTCGCCGGCGATGGGTACAGCTTGTGCAGGGCGCAAGTTTCCCGTAGGCTAGGTAGCATGACGCGCCTCTTCCTCTGCCTGCTGATGCTGTGCACCGTTGCCACCCCGGCGGCGGCACAAGCGCAGATGCAGGCGCTGCGCCTGGACAAGCTGAAGGTCGACGTCAAGCGCATCGAGGTCGACGGGCAGCGCATGTATGAAGTCGATGCCAGCGGCAGCGTGCAGGCGCCGCCGGCATCCGTCTGGAAGACGCTGACCACCTACGAGCGCATGCATGAATTCGTGCCCGACCTCAGTTCCTGCCGCGTGCTGTCGCGCAATGGCAATGAAGTCATCATCGAGCAGCAAGGCATGGCGCGCTTCCTGTTCATGAACCACGCCATCCACCTGGTGGTGCGGGCCACGGAAACGCCGTTCACGGCCATCGACATCGCCCTGATCTCCGGCGACATGCGGCATTATGAAGCGCGCTGGAATTTGTATCCCATCCCCGAGACGGGCGGCACGCGCATCGTCTTTTCCAGTCGGCTGGTGCCGGGCTTCTATGTGCCCGGCATGCTGGGCACGACCATGATACGCGGCGATATCGAGCGCATGATGGCGGCCGTGCTGGCCCGCATCGACAGCCAGCATGCCGATAAATCCTGACAAATCAGGCTAAATACGTATCGCGGTCGCGCAGCTCCGCGAAATTTTCCAGGCTGCCCAGTTTCACCGTGACGGGGTTCAGGCTGGCCTGCGGCTGCATCGAGCGCCAGGCGAACAGCCATTCCTGCTCGGCCGCTTCAGTGCGCGTCTTGGTGAAAGTAGCGCCCAGGGCGGCGCGCTGGCCGTATTCGACGACGCCATCGATGCCGGCCCAGCTGGGCAGAGTACGCTGCACGGCGCGGTGCAGGCGTTCGCCGAATTCTTCCGTGTTATGGATGATCAGGCAGCTGTCAGCCGGGGCGAACAGGTCGAACAGTTGCTTGTCCCACACTTGCGAAAAGCTGAGGGTCAGGCAATTGCCCGCCGGCACCAGGCGGAACTGGCCCAGGCTCAAGGCCAATTCGAGCTCGCTGCGCTGACCGTAGCGGTGCAGGGTGGGGGGGCGTTTGTAATCGTGCATGCTGGACTCGTTCTTAATATGGAAGGTAAAACCGGTGCGGCCCGCCTAGCGGGGCGGGCGGATATGGCGCCGGATGCGCTGGGCGGTGGCGGCCAGGTAAATCTCGCGCAGCAGATAGGTGAAGCAACCGATCAGGCAGATCACGGCCAGCACGAAGAATACGGCGATGTATTTATCCAGCGTCAGGTTCATAATATCGCCCAGAAACAGCATGGCGATGATGATGCAGACAAAGAACCCGCAAGCCGTGCTCAGGGAGATCGAATAATTGATCAGATGGGTACGCGTATAGAGCGTATCTAACTCATCCATGTAGAAATCGTTGTAGCCGATGTCGAGCCGGTCTTCCAGCACGCGCGTGCGGTCGATGATGCGCCCCAGGCGGTTGGTCAGCACGACCAGCATGGTGCCAATACCTGTCAGCAGGAAGACCGGCGCAATCGCCAGCTGGATGATATGGCCGATATCGCCGATCTGTATGTTCATGGGTAAAAAAAGGTAAGGTCGCACTGCCGCCCGCGGAAGGCGGCGGCACAGGCGCTAGTGTAGCAGGTGGCGCACGCCTGTAGGCCGCTTTGCCGCCAGGCAGGCCCTGCCGTCATGCGAAGCCGCGTCCCGGCACGAAACGCTCGGTGGCGTTCACCAGCGCCGAAGCGATGCCATGCTCGAGCGCGCCATGGCCCGCGTCCGGGATCATGTTCAGCTGCGCGCCGGGCCAGGCTTGCTGCAAGCGGTAAGCCGACAGGGGCGGGCAGATGGCGTCGTAACGTCCCTGCACGATGACGGCCGGCAAATGCGCGATGCGCCCCATGTTGCGGATCAGCTGGTCTTCCTCGAAGAAACCGAGATTCGCCATGTAATGCGATTCGAGCCGGCCCACGCCCAGGTCCAGCGCATCGTTCGGCGCATCTTCCGGTTGCGGCATCAGGTACACGCGGCGGCCCTCGAAGCGGCTCCAGGCGCGCGCGGCGGGCCAGTACACGGCGGGGTCGCTGCTGAGGATGCGTTTTACGTAGGCGGCCAGCAAGTCGCCGCGTTCTTCCAGCGGGATGGGCGCGGCGAATTCCGCGTACAGTTCCGGATAAAACCAGCGCACGCCTTCGATGAACCAGTCGATTTCCGCCTGCGTGCAGAGGAAAATGCCACGCAGCACGAAACCGAGGCAAGCTTCGGGATGTGCCTGGCCATACGCCAGCGCCAGGGTCGAACCCCAGGAACCGCCAAACACCAGCCATTGGGCAATGCCGAACTGGGTGCGCAGCACTTCGATATCGTCGATCAGCAGCTGCGTCGTGTTGTTGCGCCATTCGCCCAGCGGCGTAGACTTGCCCGCGCCGCGCTGGTCGAACAGGATTACGCGGTAGCGCTGCGGATCGAAGAAGCGACGGTGTTGCGGCGACAGGCCCGCGCCGGGGCCGCCATGCAGGAATAGCACGGGAATGCCATCGGGATTGCCGCACTCTTCCCAATAAATGGTGTGGATGTCATCGACCGCCAGCATGCCGTGCCGGTTCGGCGACAGGACGGGAAACAGGGGCGACAGGGAATCGGGCATGGCGGTCCTCGTAGACAGTCTGGAAGCCAGGCAGCGGATGCCTGGCAAAGACCCAATTATAGTGCGATAGTGCGCTCCCGGCGCCTCAGGCCAGCGGCAAGGGCAGGCGGTTCGACGACTTGATTTCGCGCATCGACAGGCTGGACTGGATTTCCGCCACGCCGGGCAGGCGACGCAGCACGGTCGAAACGAATTCGCCATACGCTTCCAGGTCGCGCGCCACTACTTGCAGGAAATAGTCGGCTTCGCCCGCCACATTGTGGCACGACAATATCTCGGGAATCGTGGCGATGGCTTGCTCGAACTGTGAGGGCTGCTCGCCGCCATGGTTGGCAAACACGACCCGTACAAACGCCACCAGGCCGATGCCCAGCTTCTTGCGGTTGAGCAAAGCCTGGTAGCCGGTGATAAAACCTTCCTCTTCCAGGCGGCGCAAGCGGCGCCAGACGGGGGTTTCGCTGAGCTTCAAGCGCTCGGCTAGGCGCGCATTCGACAGTCGTCCTTCATCCTGCAACAGCCTGAGAATCTGCAAATCGGTGGCATCGAGGCTAACTTCTGAAATTTTCATCTATTTTTTGTTTTTATAGGAGTGGAATCTACCCAAATACTAGGGCATGCAGGGCAGGAAAAGCAAGCACATTTCATCACAGCAAGAACATAATGGGGCCCGGCGAGCAGGCTGCACCGTGCGCTTGCTCCCGTTTTCTTTTCGACTGACTGCATGTCCGATTCTACCTTCCTGATGTACCTGCTGGCACTGGCCGGCGCCTTTTTATTACCTGGCCCCGACATGGCGCTGGTGCTGGCGACAGGTGCCGCGCGCGGCGTGGCCACGGCGCTGGTGACGGCATTGGGTATCGCCGGCGCGCGCGCGGTGCACGTGGCGCTGTCAGGCGCGGGCCTGGCGGCGCTGATGGTGACGCATCCGCAAGCCCTGCTGTGGGTCAAATGGGCGGGTGCCGCGTATCTGTTGTACCTGGCGCTGCGCTTGCTGCAGTCGGCCCTGTCGAAAAAAACGGCGCAGGAAAAAGCCGCCCCCGCTACGGCGCACAGCGCCCGCGCCAGCCTGGTGCGCGGCTTCCTGACGAATCTGCTCAATCCGAAGGCACTGCTGTTTTGCAGCATGTTCCTGCCCCAGTTCGTCGCCGGCAGCGACAGCGTCGGCATGCAATACCTGCGCCTGGGCGCCGTCCTGGTGCTGGTGGGCCTGCTATTCGACGCCGTGTACGCCGTACTGGCTGCGCGCCTGGCGCGCCGCCTGCGCGGCAAGCCTTCGCCTTACGGCAAGTTCGTGCTGCCTTCTGTCTTCGTGCTGCTGGCCGGACGGCTGGTGCTGGGCTGAACTTTCGGCGGAACCGGCAACTGAACCGGCGCCCCGCCCGCAAAGAAGGCGGGGTAATCGTTCAGCAGGCTACGCTCAAGGTCATTGACCTTGCGAAATTGCCGCAGCGACGGCGCCATGGCCCGGCCCGCATCCCAGCTGCGCCAAGCATTTGGCGCATCGAATTGCGCGTATAGCGCGTCGCCCAAGTCCTGGTACGCGGCCGCCATGTGCGGCTTCGCCTGCAGTACTTGCAGATACAAGGCCATCGCTGCCTGCCGTTGCCCCAGCTTGGCGCGCAGATTTCCCTCGAACAAAGCCAGTACCGGCTGCTCCAGGCCGTGCTGCTGGCGCAAGCCCTGCACGGTGGTCAGCGCGGCCTGAATATCTTCCTTGTCCTTGGCCAGCAGTGCGCGCGTCAAGTCATGAATGGGCTGACATTGCTGCATGGCCTGCTGCTGCGGCGGCGAGAGTTTGTCGACCAGCGCCCCCGTGGAAAAATGGTCTTCCAGCATGCTCAGGAAGGCGTCAAAGGGCTTCTCTGCCGCAAACAGGCGCTCCGCTTCGGCCCGCAGCGCCGGATGCGCCTGGGGTCCCAGCGGCGGCAGCAGGGCCGCCTGCGCCAGCACGCGTTCGAGCGCCGGCGCATCAGCCGCCAGCGGGCGTGGCCGGTACGCGGCCAGCGTGTACGTGGCGGGCGCATCCACTGTCATGGCACTGATGCGGAAATGGCGCGTGACTTTGCCAGCAATCTGCTGGTGACTCAAGGTGAATTCCGCGGGAATGCGCTTGCCGTCGGCCAGCATCTTCAGCACCGCCGGGTGGCCGCCCCAGGTGTAGCGCAAATACTGGGCAAACGCCGTGGCATCGTCGCCGGTGACGGGGCTGCCGGCTATCCCCAGGCGCAACAGAGGCTGCTCGTCGAGCGACCACAGCACGGCACCGTCGAGCACTTGTGGCAGCAAGGGTCCACGCCGCTTGTTGTCCAGCACCGACAACGCTTGTTCCTCATACACGGGCGGCGTTGCCTGCTGGCCAAGGCCACTCGCCTTCAACATGCCGGCGATCCCCTGCCGGTGGCGCAGCTCAGCGGCGCGAGAACCCGCCACGTCGAGCAGCGAATACGTGTCGTAAGTGGACGCCGCCGTATCGATCATGTAGCGGCGGCGCGTGGCAAAATCGAGCACGGACAAGGTGTGGCCATCGCGGACGCTGATGAAGTGTTCGCCCAGCACGACGTCGCTGTCCTGCGTATCGCGCGCGGGCAGGCTGGTATTCACGCCGGGCTTGTTGACGCGCTCGGTAGTCACCGTGACGTGGAACGCGACGCTGGCCTGGACAGCGGAAATGCCCAGGAGAAGGAAGGCAAGCACGCTGGCGCGGCGCAAGGCAGGAACAAGAGTCATGGGGATGATGCGGTGGGGAAATGCTGATTCTAAGGCAAAGCACGCGCCCGGCCTGTTTTGCTTGCCAGCATAAAAAAAGACAGCCGCAGCTGTCTTTCTGTTTTACCTCAACAACGATTACGACATGTGCTGGCCGCCGTTGATCGAGATATTCGCGCCCGTGACGAACGCTGCCTCATCGGAAGCCAGGTAGGCGACGAGGCCGGCCACTTCTTCCGGCTTGCCCAGGCGCGCCATCGGAATTTGCGGGATGATTTTACTGTCGAGCACTTCCTGCGGAATCGCCATGACCATCTTGGTGCCGATGTAGCCTGGCGAAATGGTGTTGACGGTGACGTTCTTGCGCGCCACTTCCAGCGCCAGCGACTTGGTGAAACCGTGCATGCCGGCTTTCGCGGCCGAATAGTTGGTCTGGCCGAAAGCGCCTTTCTGGCCATTCACGGACGAGATATTGATGATGCGGCCCCAGCCGCGTTCCACCATACCGTCGCAGACGGGCTTGGTCATGTTGAAGACGGAGTCCAGGTTGGTGCCCATCACGGCATCCCAGTTCGGCTTGTCCATCTTCTTGAATGTCATGTCGCGCGTGATGCCGGCGTTATTCACCAGCACGTCGACAGGACCGATTTCCGCTTCCACGGCAGCCACACAGGCAGCCGCCGAATCGTAGTCAGCCACGTCGCACGGATACGCCTTGAAGTCATAGCCCATGTCCTTGGTCGTCGCCAGCCATTCCGCAACCTTCGGATTGCCTGGAGAATAGGTCGTGACCACGCGATAGCCGAGCGCCGCCAGCTTGAAACAGACTGCTTCGCCCAGACCACCCATGCCACCAGTTACCAATGCAACTCTTGCCATTTTCATCCCCTCAGTGTCGTTCTGTTGCTAAAAAGTTAATTATTTAATGAAAGCAGTCCAAAACCGCCGCGTGACGGCGGCGTACCGCACCGTACCAGGCCGCCACGCACTGCGCGCAACGGCTTGGCTTCGGTTGGCAGCTATTAGTCGCGTTCGATCGCTAAAGCAACACCCATGCCGCCGCCGATGCACAGGGCTGCCAAGCCTTTCTTGGCGTCGCGGCGTATCATTTCATGGATCAGGGTGACCAGGATGCGCGCGCCGGAGGCGCCGATCGGGTGGCCGATGGCAATCGCGCCGCCGTTCACGTTGATCTTGCTGGTATCCCAGCCCATTTCCTTGTTGACGGCAATCGCTTGCGCGGCAAACGCTTCGTTGATTTCCATCAAGTCCAGCTCTTCATGCGTCCAGCCGGCTTTTTTCAGGCACAAACGCGAGGCGGAGACAGGGCCCATGCCCATGACGGCCGGGTCCAGACCCGACGAGGCGTAAGCCTTGATGCGCGCCAGCGGCTTGAGACCCAGTTCCTTCGCTTGCGAGGCGGACATCATGATGACGGCGGCGGCGCCATCGTTCAGGCCCGAGGCGTTGCCGGCCGTGACAGTACCGTCCTTGGCGAACGCGGGGCGCAGGCCGGTCAGCGATTCCAGGGTCGATCCGGGCTTGATGTATTCGTCGCTGTCGAAGACAACGGTGCCTTTTTTGTTGGCGATTTCCAGCGGCAGGATTTCATCCTTGAACTTGCCCGCTTTTTGCGCCGCTTCCGCCTTCAATTGCGATTGCAGCGCGAATTCATCTTGCTCGGCGCGCGTCACTTCATATTTCTTGGCGACGTTTTCCGCCGTGATGCCCATGTGGTACTGGTTGTACACGTCCCACAGGCCGTCGACGATCATGGTGTCGATCATCTTGAAGTCGCCCATGCGGAAACCGTCGCGCGAGCCGTTCATGGCGTGCGGCGATGCGCTCATGTTTTCCTGGCCGCCGGCGATGATGATGTTGGCGTCGCCGCACTTGATCGCTTGCGCCGCCAGGTGCGTGGCCTTCAGGCCGCTGCCGCATACCTTGTTGATGGTGAATGCCGGGATGGAGCTGGGCAAACCTGCCTTGATGACAGCCTGGCGCGCGGCGTTCTGGCCGACGGCAGCCGTCAGCACCTGGCCCAGGATCGCTTCGCCGATCAGGTTCGGGTCGATGCCGGTTTGTGCCAGCAAGCCCTTGATTACATGCGCGCCCAGTTCGGACGCAGGAATCTTGGCCAGACTGCCACCGAATTTACCGACTGCGGTACGGCCGGCGGCCACGATTACGACATCATCCATTTATTTCTCCGATATGCAGGCCAAGAAGGCCAAGGTCAAGGTGTTAATAGAATCCAATGAATCCGAATTCTGGAAGACACAGCAAGCTGTGTTTCATTCTAGCGTGGCATGCGCCACAGTTCCAGCACCGCATGGCAGACGGCAGCGATGGCAGCCCGCCCTGCGGTGGCGGCGGGCGGCCTGGCGCGGCGGATAGCCGCTGCCGGGCCGCAACGCGCCTACGTTTGACGAGCGGGACGCGTGTTTTTATTTTTATCATACCCTTCATCGGCGCCGCCGAAAGTGGTTTTTAGAAAATTATTAAAGGGAATAATCAGGGGTACGGGCGTTTGCTTTACTACCTGCAACAGCTCGCCAAATTTTTGACGCGATGCAGCAAACTCACCCTTTGTCACAGTGTCGAATTTCTCATGGGTTTCTTGAGCAACATCCTTTGCCTGGCGGCCATATGCACCGATGCGTTCGATGGCCAGTTGCGACTGCGTGCGCGACAGTTGCAGCAGCGCTTGCGTATCCTTCACGGACAGCAGCTGATTGCCCGCCACCGTAGCGGCCGCCAGCGCCGCGCGGCCCGCATCGATCTGCCAATCGAGCACGCTGGCACCGCTGTCGAGCGCAGCCTGGAGATACGCTTGCGCACTGCTCAACTGTGCTTCCACCACGGCCTTGCCGGCGAGTGCCCATTGTTCCGAAATTGAAAACATATCGTTCCTCCCCAAAGAGTAGGCGGCGCCATGTTGCGCCGCACAGTGCTCAACTGTAAGCGGTGGTTCATTGCTAAACCTTGATATTTATCAAGCTTTCCTGTTGGTTTGTTTCCAACTCAACGTTGATCAGGACAACAACTTGATGCCATCGAGCGAAGCCGCGCACTGTTCGCGTATCACGCTGACGAAATCGCGCACATACGCCTTGTCCTGCAACTGCTCCGGCACGGAGACATACAGGTCGCTCCACAAGCCGTGCTCCCCCACCGGACGCGCCACCACATAATCGTAATCGACGTAATTCTTGATGGCCCAGTTCGGCAAAGCGGCGATGCCGCGCCGACTCGCCACCAGTTGCAGCACGGCCACCGTCAGCTCGGCCGTGCGGCGTTCAAACTGGATGCCGGCCGGCCGCAGCACTTCGCGGATCAGGTCAATACGCTCTTCCGGCACGGGATAGGTGATCAGGGTCTCGCCTGTAAAGTCGGCCGCCACCAGCCGGCGCTGCGCCTGCAGCCGGTGCTTCTGCGCCATCACCACCAGCATTTCAAAGCGAAACAGGGGAAACACGGTGAAATCGGGGCCATACGGCGAGCCGATCACGAGGTCCGCCTCGCCCGAGCGCAGCAGCTCCGCCGGTTCGCTGTGAAAGCCCGACACCAGATCGATTTCCACCTCAGGCCAGCGCTGGCGGAATGCATCCATCACCGGCATCAGCCAGTCGAAGCAGGTATGGCATTCGAGCGCCACGCGCAGCTGCCCCTTGTCGCCCTGCGACAGGCGCGCCACGTCGCGCTCGGCCAGCTCGATCTCGGGCAACAGCTTGTCGGCCAGCTCCAGCAGCCGGCTGCCCGTGGCCGTAAAGGCGATCGGCATCGACTTGCGCTCGAACAAGGGCGCCTTGTAGCGCTCTTCCAGCAAACGGATCTGGTGCGACAGGGCCGACTGCGTCAAATTGAGCAACTGCGCAGCGCGCACCAGGCTGCCGGAGGAACGCAAGGCACTCAGGGTGCGCAGGTGACGGATTTCTAGCATTGGGAAAATGGGTGATGTACGTGAAATATTTTCATGTTATTCGTAAAAAGGTTTCGTTTTGATTATAGATTAAGTTGCCGCACACTCTAGCGCATTCACATTAAATCTCGATGACATCATGACCATTCGTACCCACATCCTTGGCTTTCCCCGTATCGGCGCCGCGCGGGAACTGAAATTGGCGCTGGAAAGCCACTGGCGTGGCGAGGTGTCCGAGGCCGCCCTGGAAGCCACGGGCCAGCAACTGCGCGCGCGCCACTGGGCGCTGCAACGCGACGCCGGGCTGGACTATGTCACCGTGGGCGACTTCGCCTTGTACGACCAGGTGGCCAGCCATATCCAGCTGCTGGGCTGCGAACCGGCGCGTTTCCGCTTTGACACAGCACAATCGCCGCTGTCGCGCTATTTCACGATGGCGCGCGGCAACGACAACCAGGCGGACCACGCCGGCTGCACGCACAGTCAAGCGCACCATGAGCACGCCGCCGGCAACCACGCGCTGGAAATGAGCAAGTGGTTTGACACCAATTACCATTACCTGGTGCCCGAATTGTCGCCGCAGACCCGGTTTTCGCTGGCCTGCGAGCGCCTGCTGGCGGAAGTGGCCGAGGCGCAGGTGCTCGGTCACCAGGTCAAGGCGGCCCTGATCGGCCCCCTCACCTTCCTCTGGCTGGGCAAGGAAAAGACGCCCGGCGAGTCTGGCTTCGACCGTCTGGCCCTGCTGGAACAATTGCTGCCCGTCTACGGCGCCCTGCTCGACCGCCTCAAGCAGCAAGGCGTGACGTGGGTGCAGCTCGATGAACCGATCCTGGGACTGGACTTGCCCAACGCCTGGCGCAGCGCCTTCGAGAGCGCCTACTGGCAGCTGAACCAGGTGGGCGTGAATATCCTGCTGGCCACGTATTTCTCGCCACTGGAAGAAAACCTCAGCCTGACCTGCCGCCTGCCTGTGGCCGGCCTGCACGTGGACGGCATCCGCGCGCCGCACGAGCTGATCAGCGTAACGGACTGGCTGCCCACGCATAAAGTCTTGTCCATCGGCATCGTCGACGGGCGCAACATCTGGCGCACCGACCTCGACGCGGCCCTGGCCATGCTGCAGCCGCTGGCAGCCAAGCGCAACGGCCACCTGTGGCTGGCGCCCTCATGCTCGCTGCTGCACGTACCGTTCAGCCTGGAAGCCGAAACGGACCTCGACGGTGAAATCCGCACGTGGCTGGCGTTTGCCACGGAGAAGTTAGTGGAACTGTCCCTGCTCAAGGGGGCACTGGAAGGCCCTCCCGACGACGACGCGCTGGCCGCGCTGGCAAAGTCTCGTCTGGCCATTGCAGGGCGGCGCGCCAGCCCCCGCGTCCACCGTGCATCGGTCACGCAACGCCTGCAAACGCTCACGCCCAGCGTCGACCGCCGCGATTCCAGCTTCCCGCAGCGCCAGGGCGTGCAACGCGCACGCCTGCGCTTGCCAGACTTCCCGACAACGACCATCGGCTCCTTCCCGCAGACGACGGCCATCCGCGCAGCCCGCGCGAGTTTCAAGCGGGGCGAACTGGCAAGCGCCGAGTATGACAACCAGCTGCGCGCGGAAATCGCCCACGTCGTGGGGCGCCAGGAAGCGCTGGGTCTGGACGTGCTGGTGCATGGCGAGGCGGAACGCAACGACATGGTCGAATACTTCGGCGAACAATTGGACGGGTTCATCTTCACGCGCCTGGGCTGGGTGCAATCGTACGGCTCGCGCTGCGTCAAGCCGCCCATCATCTACGGCGACGTGCAGCGCCCGGCCGCCATGACAGTAGCCTGGACGGTGCACGCGCAAAGCCTGACGCAAAAACCCATGAAGGGCATGCTGACGGGCCCCGTCACGATCTTGCAATGGTCGTTCGTGCGCGACGACCAGCCGCGCCCCAGCACGGCACTGCAACTGGCCCTGGCCATCCGCGACGAGGTGCAAGACCTGGAAACGGCCGGCATCGGCATCATCCAGATCGACGAGCCGGCCATCCGCGAAGGCTTGCCACTGCGCCGCGGCCAGTGGGACGCCTACCTGGACTGGGCCACGCGCGCCTTCCGCATCGCCGCTTCCGTGGTCAAGGACACGACGCAGATCCACACGCACATGTGCTATGCGGAGTTCAACGACATCCTGCCGCAGATCGCCGCCATGGACGCCGACGTGATCACGATAGAAACGAGCCGCTCGGACATGGAACTACTGACGGGCTTTGGCCAGTTCCAGTATCCGAACGACATCGGCCCCGGCGTGTACGACGTCCACTCGCCGCGCATCCCCTCGACGCCCGACATGGTGAAGTTGCTGCAAAAAGCCAGCGCCGCGATTGCGCCGGCCAACTTATGGGTGAACCCGGACTGCGGCTTGAAGACGCGGGGCTGGGCGGAAACGGAAGCGGCGTTGCGCAATATGGTCGCGGCGGCACAGCAGATGCGCGCGGCTTGACGCAGGATAGCGCCGTCAGGGCGCATTCTCAGCTGCTTGCGGGGCGGCGCAGCGGTTTTCCGGGGCGCCGCCCTTGTTTTTTGACAAGAAGTCACTGTTGCCCTGCGGAATAGCACACTCCAGGTCCCTGACGCTGATTTTTTTGCAGTAGAATGCAAGAAATTTACTGCTCCCATTGTTGCCGTACGGAACAGTTGGCCTGCCGCAGTTTCACTTTGATAAATGTTTATGTCCAAAAGCCCGTCGCAGAAGCCTATCGAAATCAAGATTTCCACCGTCGTTGCTGTCTCCGCCATTATGCATAGCGCCGATACGCAGGCACTCGATGCCGCCTTGCGCGACATGACGGGGGGCGTGGCGGACTTTTTCGAGGACGACCTGGCCGTGCTGGACGTGGCTGCCTTACCGCCCGGCAGCGTGCCCATCGACTGGGCCGCCCTCGTGGCCCTGCTGAAAAAATACCGCTTGAATGCCGTGGCCGTGCGCAATGCGCCGGCCGACATGCATGACGCCATCCTGGCGCAAGGCTTGAGTCTGGACAGCGGCAAGACGCGCGACGATGCGCCGCCCAAGGATGGCCCGAAGGATAGCGCCACGGCGGCCGCCCAAGCGGGTGCCGAGGCGCAGGTGATGGTGATCGACACGCCCGTGCGGGCGGGCCAGCGCATTTACGCGCGCGGCTGCGACCTGATCATCACGGCTGTCGTCAACAATGGCGCCGAAATCATCGCCGACGGCAGCATCCATGTGTATTCCTCGCTGTATGGCCGCGCGCTGGCCGGCGCCTCGGGCAATGCCCAGGCGCGCATCTTCGCGCTGGCCATGGAACCGGAACTGGTCTCGATCGCCGGCGTATACCGCACGTTCGAGGATGGTTTCCCCGCAGAAATGGCGCGCGGACCCGCGCAAATTCGTTTGGCTGGAGACAGAATCGATATACACTCTGTCAATCCGGTCACTCCCGTGAACCGCTCTTAAGCTGCACAATTCAAGAGATATCTGAAAAGGATTATTTGTGGCAAGAATTATTGTTGTGACGTCCGGCAAGGGCGGTGTCGGCAAGACGACCTCTAGCGCCAGTTTTGCCACTGGTCTGGCCATGCGCGGCCACAAGACAGCCGTGCTCGACTTCGATGTGGGCCTGCGCAACCTCGACCTGATCATGGGTTGCGAGCGCCGCGTCGTGTATGACTTGATCAATGTGATCAATAAAGAGGCCAGCCTGAACCAGGCCTTGATCAAGGACAAGCACTGCGACAACCTGTTCATCCTGCCCGCCTCGCAAACGCGCGACAAGGACGCCCTGTCGGAAGAAGGCGTGGAACGCGTGTTGAACGACCTGATCAACATGGGTTTCGAATTCATCATCTGCGATTCGCCGGCCGGTATCGAGCATGGTGCGCTGATGGCGCTGACGTTTGCCGATGAAGCCATCATCGTCACCAACCCGGAAGTGTCATCGGTGCGCGATTCGGACCGCATCCTGGGCATCCTGCAAGCCAAGTCGCGCCGCGCGCAGACGGGCGGCGAGCCGGTCAAGGAACATTTGCTGATTACCCGCTACTCGCCGAAACGCGTGGAATCGGATGAAATGCTGTCCTACCAGGACGTGCAGGAAATCCTGCGCATCCCGCTGGTGGGCATCATTCCAGAATCGGAACAAGTGCTGGCCGCCTCGAATCAGGGCAATCCCGCCATCCATTTCAAGGGGACGGACGTGGCGCAAGCCTATGAAGACGTGGTCTCGCGTTTCCTCGGCGAAGATGTCGAGCTGCGCTTTACCAACTATGAAAAGCCTGGATTACTCCAGCGCATTTTTGGGGCGAAGTGATATGGCCTTGCTTTCTTTCCTGTTTCCCCCCAAGCCGAAGACGGCGACCGCAGCCAAGGAACGCCTGCAGATCATCATCGCCCGCGAACGCAGCGGACGCGGTGGTCCGGACTTCCTGCCCGCCCTGCACAAGGAATTGATCGCCGTCATTTCCAAGTACACCAAGGTGAATGCCGACGACATCAAGATTTCGCTGGACCGCCAGGGCAACCTGGAGGTGCTCGACGTCAACGTGGTGCTGCCGGACGCGTAGCGCCTAATCCGGCCTGACCGTGAGCAATTCCTGCGCCACCGCGGCGCAGGCATTCACGTGCTGGTTGCCGATCTGGCGGAACACGGCGTAGCCGATGGCTGCCGCCACCACCTGGCCGGCAAACGGCACGAAGCGCGCCACCTGCTTGGTGGCAATCTTGACGCCACTGCGCTTGAGCAGCTGGAGGATCAGTTCGCGCGACACCAGTTTTCCCACCAACATGCCACCCATGCCCACCGCCGCGCGGTAGGCCATCATCTTGAACTGCGGGTTGAGACGCTCGATCTGTTCGGGCGTGAGGCCGAATTCGTGATTGATATCGTTGATCAGCATGGAAAACAACCCGACATCCGACATCAGGTCGATGCCGGGAATGGGGATGGCCGAGGCGCCCGCCGACATCAAGGCACGCCGCTGCACCAGGCGCCGGCAACGCTCGCGCACTTGCTCGATTTCGGCACGACTGGCCGGTATCAGGGTCCAATCGGTGCTGCTCTTGTCTGCCATGCGCGTTTCTCCACTAATAAGGGGGTAGATGAACAAGTGTAACGTAAAGAATGTGGCCGTTGATTTCACTGGACACAATGGCAATCTCTGTTATATTTCACTTGAGCATTCCTTAACATTACGATAAGCAGAGCGGACCGTCTGTTTGTTGCTACACATTCCAGCCCATTATGCGAATTGCCGTACTCGATAGCGATCATAGTCAGGCAGAACTGATCTGCCAGGTGCTCACCGCCGCCGGCCACGCTTGCCACGAGTTTCAGAGTGGCAAGGAAATGCTGGGGCAATTGCGCAAGGACAGTTGCGACATGCTCATCCTCGACTGGCATGTGAGCGATCTGGATGGCGCGGAAGTATTACGCCGGGCCAGGGAAAAACTGGCGCCGAAGGCGCCCGTGTTGTTTATGACCAACAGCTCAGGCGAAGATGACGTGGTGGCCGGCATGACGGCGGGCGCCGACGACTACATGATCAAGCCCTTGCGGCGCAGCGAACTGACCTTGCGCACCCAGGCGCTGCTGCGCGTGGCCTACCCGGCGCAGAATGGCGCCGAGTACTTGCAATTCGGTCAGTATACGTTTGAAACCCGCCCCGGTCGCCTGCTGCGCGATGGCGAAGTGCTGGACGTGACGCACAAGGAATTTGCCCTGGCGCTGCTGTTTTTCCGCAACCTGGGCCGTCCCCTGTCGCGCGCCTACATCCATGAAGCCGTGTGGCAGCGCGATACGGCCCTGCCCTCGCGCACCATGGATACCCACGTCTCGCGCGTGCGCAACAAGCTGCAACTGAAACCGGAACACGGCTACCGCCTGGTGCCCGTCTACAGTTATGGTTATCGCCTGGAAAAACTGGGCGGGTGACGCCCACGCATCCGGACGAAAACAGACGAACTGCTCAAAGAGCGGGCACAAGGCGCTATAATGTCGGCATAAGAATTCCCAACAGCCCTGAAATGCAACTGCTCGCCGTCGGCCTCAACCATACCACCGCCCCAGTGTCGCTCCGCGAACAGCTGGCGTTTGCGCCTGAGCATCTGGGTCAGGCGGTGATGGCGGCGCGTACCTGGTTCCAGCGCATCGACCTGCGCGACAACGACGAAGCGGCCATCCTCTCGACGTGCAACCGCACCGAGCTGTATGCGGCCAGCCACGTACCCAATCCGCTCGACGCGGGTGCGCATTTCCTGGCCGATTATCACAAGCTCAACTACAGCGAGCTGCGCCCGCACTTATATATGCTGCCGCAGCACGATGCCGTGCGCCACACCTTCCGCGTCGCCTCCGGGCTGGACTCGATGGTGCTGGGCGAAACGCAGATCCTGGGGCAGATCAAGGATGCCATCCGCACGGCAGACGAGGTCGGCGGCCTGGGCACGTATCTGCACCAATTGTTCCAGCGCAGTTTTTCCGTCGCCAAGGAAGTGCGCAGCAGCACGGAAATCGGCGCCCACAGCGTTTCCATGGCGGCTGCGGCCGTACGCCTGTCGCAGCGCATCTTCGACAAGATTGCCGAGCAGAACGTGCTGTTCATCGGCGCCGGCGAAATGATTGAATTGTGCGCCACGCACTTTGCCGCGCAAAATCCTAAAAGCATCACCATTGCCAACCGCACCATGGAACGGGGCGAGGAATTGGCGCACCGCTTCAATGGCAAGGCCATCCGCCTGGCCGACCTGCCAGAAATGCTGCACCAGTTCGACATCGTCATCTCGTGCACGGCGTCGTCCTTGCCGCTGCTGGGCCTGGGTCTGGTCGAGCGCGCCATCAAGGCACGCCGCCACAAGCCCATGTTCATGGTCGACCTGGCTGTGCCGCGCGACATCGAATCGGAAGTGGGCCGCCTGAACGATGTCTTCCTGTACACGGTCGACGACCTGGGCAAGGTCGTGCAGACGGGCATGGAAAGCCGCCAAGCGGCCGTGGCGCAAGCCGAGGTCATCATCGAGACGCGCGTGCAGTCGTTCATGAGCTGGGTCGACGACCGCGCCATGGTGCCCGTCATCCAGCATTTGCATGAAAACAGCGAAGCGCTGCGCCTGATGGAAGTGGAACGGGCGCGCAAGATGCTGGCCAAGGGCGCCGACATCGATGCCGTGCTGGAAGCACTGTCGAAAGGCTTGACGGCCAAGTTCCTGCACGGTCCGCAGCAGGCGCTGCACCATGCGCAGGGCGACGAGCGCAAGCAGCTGGTCACCCTGCTGCCGAAACTGTTCCGCCCCCGCCGTTAGCGCAGCCCCGCTGGCCGCCCGCGCGGCCGCCCCCTGCCCGCCTGCCGGGCTTGCCGGACCCGCAGCATCCCTACACTCTTTTACCGCGAATCGCTATGAAACCATCCATGCTGGGCAAACTCGATCAACTGGCGAACCGCCTGGTCGAACTTGACGAACTGTTGATGCACCCGGACGCCACGTCGAACATGGACAGCTACCGTAAGATGACGCGCGAGCACGCCGAACTGGGCCCGCTGGTGGCGCTGTACCATTCCTATCAGGAAGCGGGCAACGATATCGCCACGGCGCAAGAGATGCTGGGCGACCCGGACATGAAGGAATTCGCACAGGAAGAGATCGAGGCGGCGAAAGCCACCATGGCGCGCCTGGAACGCGAATTGCAAACCATGCTGCTGCCGAAGGATGTCAATGACGAGCGCAATATCTTCCTGGAAATTCGCGCCGGCACGGGCGGCGATGAATCCGCCTTGTTCGCCGGCGACCTGCTGCGCATGTACTCGCGCTTTGCCGAGCGCAACCGCTGGCAGGTGGAGCTGGTATCGTCGTCCGACTCCGACCTGGGCGGCTACCGCGAAGTGATCGTGCGCGTGGTCGGAAACGGAGCGTATTCAAAACTGAAATTCGAATCGGGCGGCCACCGCGTGCAGCGCGTGCCGGCAACGGAAACCCAGGGCCGCATCCACACGTCCGCCTGCACGGTGGCCGTGATGCCGGAAGCGGACGAAGTGGAAGACGTCAACATCAACCCGGCCGACTTGCGCATCGACACCTACCGCGCCTCGGGCGCGGGCGGACAGCACATCAACAAGACGGATTCGGCCGTGCGCATTACCCACTTGCCCACCGGCATCGTCGTCGAATGCCAGGATGACCGCAGCCAGCACAAGAACAAGGCGCAAGCGATGAAAGTGCTGGCCGCGCGCATCAAGGACGTGCAGCTGCGCGAGCAGCAGTCAAAAGAAGCGGCCACGCGCAAGAGCCTGATCGGCTCGGGCGACCGCAGCGAGCGCATCCGCACTTATAATTTCCCGCAGGGCCGCCTGACGGACCATCGCATTAACCTGACCTTGTATAAGCTGGACTTCATCATGGACGGGGATTTGACGGACTTGACGAATGCGCTGGCGGCGGAACACCAAGCCGAGCTGTTGGCTGCCCTGGGCGATTAAAAAGCGTCCATGGCGGCGTTGCATCGCCTGGCCGTACGTTCGTACTGCCTGCGGCGCTGCGCCTTGCCCTGAACACTTTTGAAAGCATCCAGCCAGATCAAGGGTTTAAGTAGGGGCTAAGCAATAAAAAACCGGCCTTGTGCGAAAATGACCAGCTCGCTTCCATCCACCTCACCGTGTCGCCCATGAAAAATTCACGCACCGTCCTCCTATCGATCGCCGCCCTGTGTTTCCTGATGCTGGGCGTGGCCATGTATTTGCAGCATGCCATGAACATGGCGCCGTGCCCGCTGTGCGTGATCCAGCGCTACCTGTTCCTCGCCATCGGCATCGCCTGCCTGGCTGGCGCGGCGGCCAACCGGCCGAAAATCGGCGCGAGCGTCGGCTTGTTGGCCGCCCTGGGCGGCCTGGGCGTGGGCGCCAAGCATTTATACGTACTGGCGCATCCCGGCTTCTCGTGCGGCATCGATCCGGTGGAAACGGCGCTGAACAAGATTTTCACGGCGCAAGTCATGCCCTTCATGTTTGAATCGTATGGCGCCTGCGAAAACGCCGGCGAGCCGTTTTTCGGCCTGTCGATTCCGCAATGGGCGTTCATCTGGTTTGCCATTTTTAGCGTCGGCCTGCTGTGGACCTTGTTGCGCCGTCAGAAATAATTGAAAGCACCATGCCAGAAACACTGATCCCCGCCGGCAGCACTGTCGGCACCCTGCAAATCCGTCCGTTGCTCGACCCGCTCGACAACCGCATCCTGCTGGGCCACGCGCTGGGCCTGTCGCGCGTCTCGCTGATCACGCAATCGGAGCGTGTGCTCACTACCGAAGAATCCGAGCGCTTATCGGCCTTGCTGGCGCGCCGCCTGCAAGGCGAGCCAATCGCCTATCTCGTCGGCCAACGCGAATTCTTCGGCCTGCCATTCGAAGTGAACGACGCCGTGCTGATTCCCCGCCCCGACACGGAAGTGCTGGTGGAACTGGCGCTTGAGCGCCTGCCGCCCGGCGGACGCGTGCTCGACATGGGCACGGGCAGCGGCGCCATCGCCGTCGCGCTGGCGTACACGCGGCCGGACGCCGTCGTCACGGCCCTGGATGTGAGCAGCGCGGCCCTGGCCGTGGCACGCCGCAACGCCAGCGCCAACGGCGTCAACATCACCTTCATGGCCAGCGACTGGTTCGAAGCGCTGGGCACGGAAAAATTCGACCTGATCGTCTCGAATCCCCCCTACATCGCCAGCGGCGACCGCCACCTGGCCGAAGGCGATTTGCGCTTCGAGCCGGCCGGTGCGTTGACCGACCACGCCGATGGCCTGTCGGCCCTGCGCACCATCGTCTCCGGCGCCGCGCGCCACCTGGCGTCAGGCGCCTGGCTGCTGATGGAACACGGCTATGACCAGGCGCCGTCCGTGCGCGGCTTGCTGGCCGATGCCGGCTACAGCAAAGTGCAAAGCTGGCGCGACCTGGCCGGCATCGAGCGCGTCAGCGGCGCCCGCCTGGGCTGACCCTGTCCACGTGCGCAGGGCTTGATCCAGCAACGCGCCAGATGCTCCGCAGTTTGTTAAAATATCAAGCGAATTCCTGACCGAAGCGCCGCCCCCATTCACCGGGGCGGACGCTGGCGACGCGGCGTTTTTTGGGCCGGCGCCGACGCATTTGCCAAAATTCGGTTAATCTCAGCACAAATTATTTATCTGCTGCACAAGAAAGGAAGCTCAAATTGCCCAACCTGTTGACTCGCCGCCTGGCATTGCTGACCGAAGATGCCAACCGCGCGCTGCTGGGCGGCTTGCGCGGCATCGAGCGTGAAACCCTGCGCGTCGACCATGCCGGCCATCTGGCTTCTACGCCCCACCCCGCCGTCCTGGGCTCGGCGCTGACGCACCCTGAAATCACCACCGACTACGCCGAAGCGCTGCTCGAATTCATCACTCCGGCGGAACAAGACATCGCCGTCACGCTCGACAAGCTCGACACCGTGCACCGCCATGCCTACAGCCGCCTTGGCGACGAATTGCTGTGGAGCCAGTCGATGCCCTGCCAGCTGCCGCCCGAAGCGGACATAGCGATCGCCAACTACGGCACCTCGAACATGGGCATGCTCAAGCACGTCTACCGGCGCGGCTTGGCATTGCGCTACGGCAAGGCCATGCAATGCATCGCCGGCATCCATTACAACTATTCGCTCGACGAGCAGCTGTGGCAAGTGCTGGCCAGCCATCCGGACACCAGCGCCAGCGCGCACCACGCGGCGGCCACGCCAAAAGACGTGCAGTCGGAAAGCTACCTGGCGACGATCCGTAATTTCCGCCGCTACAGCTGGCTCCTGATGTATCTGTTCGGCGCCTCGCCGGCCCTGTCCGCCGGCTTCTTGCGCGGCCGCGCGCACAAGCTCGACACCTTATCCGACGACACCCTGTTCCTGCCCTACGCCACCAGCCTGCGCATGAGCGACCTCGGTTACCAGAACGATGCCCAGTCCGGCCTGCGCCCGCACGAAAACAGCCTCGATGATTACGTCAACGCCCTGACGCACGCCGTCAACGACCCGTATCCGCCGTATGCGGCGCTGGGTACAAAAAAAGATGGCGAGTGGATTCAATTGTCCACCAACGTGCTGCAGATCGAAAATGAATACTATTCGACCATCCGCCCGAAGCGCGTGATCCGCACTGGCGAGCGCCCGATCCAGGCCCTGTGCCTGCGCGGCGTGCAATACATCGAAGTGCGCTGCATGGATGTCGATCCGTTCGAACCGGTCGGCATCAGCCTGGAAACGGGCCGCTTCCTCGACGCCTTTTTGCTGTTCTGCGCGCTCGACGACAGCGCGCCCATCTCGGCCGAGCAAAGCGCCTGCTACACGCACAATTTCGCGCGCACCGTCAAGGAAGGCCGCACACCGGGCCTGACCTTGCGCCGGGACGGCGAAGAAATCACCCTGCGGGCGTGGGGCGAGGAACTGCTGGCGCGCATCGCCCCCGTGGCGACCCTGCTCGATGCGCGCCAAGGCGGCACGTCGCATGCGGACAGCCTGGCGGCGCAGGCGGCCAAGCTGGCCGACCCGGACGCGACGCCATCGGCAAAGGTATTGGCAGAGCTGCGCGACCATGGCGGCTCGTTTGCCGCCTTCGGCCTGCGCCAGAGCGAGCGCCACGCCGCCTACTTCCGCGCGCAACCGCCAACGCCGGAACAAAGCGCATATTTCGACCAGCTGGCCGCAAGCTCGCTGGCCGAGCAGCGCGCCATGGAAGCGGCGCCCGCCGGCAGCTTCGACGATTTCGTCGCCGCCTACCGCGCCAGCACCCTGTGTTCGCACACCTGACCTTGCGCAAAACACCCCGATGCTGACCTTCTTCAATGAATTGCACAGCCAGCACCGGGGCCGCTTCGAAATGTTTCGCGGCACCATGGTGCCCTGCTTCGAGACACCCGAACGGGCCGACATGGTGGTGGCCGAACTGGGCCGGCGCAACCTGGGGCGCATCGTCACGCCGCACGGCGTTCCCCTGACGTCGCTGGAGCGCATCCACACGCCCCGCTACCTGCATTTTTTGCGCCACGCCTGGCACGAATGGCTGGCGCTCGACCCGGACAACGCGGGCAAGGACGCGCTGCCGTCCGTGTGGCCCGTGCGCACCTTGCGCAGCGATATCGAACCGGACGACTTCACGGCCAAGCTGGGACTGTACTCGATGGACAACGGCACGCCGCTGACGGCCGGCACCTGGACGGCGGCCAAGACGGGCGCCGACTGCGCCGTCAACGCGGCCCATGCGCTGCGCCTGGGCGAACGCGCCACGTTTGCCCTGACGCGCCCACCGGGCCACCATGCGGGCAGCGATTTCTTTGGCGGCTACTGCTTCCTCAACAACGCAGCCCTGGCCGCGCAGCATTTGCTCGACGACGGCGCGCGCAGGGTCGCCATCCTCGATATCGATTACCACCACGGCAACGGCACGCAAAGCATTTTCTATGCGCGCGACGACGTGCTGTTCGCCTCCATCCACGCAGACCCGCGCAGCGAATATCCGTTTTACCTGGGGCACGCCGATGAAACGGGCAGCGGCGTCGGCACGGGCTACAACGTCAACCTGCCACTCCCCCCCGGCAGCTCCACGGCCAGCTGGTTCGCCGCGCTGGAAACGGCCTGCCTGCGCATCAATATGTACGCGCCCGACGCGCTGGTGGTGTCGCTGGGCGTCGACACCTTCGTTGGCGACCCGCTGTCGCACTTCGCCCTGCAAAGCGGCGACTACCTGCGCGTGGGCGAGCGCCTGGCGCATCTGAATTTGCCCACCGCCTTCATCCTCGAAGGCGGCTATGCGGTGAAGGAGCTGGGCATCAATGTGGTGAATGTGCTCGAAGGCTTCGAGACGGCTGATTAAGCGTCTTACAACGCTACATATTACGGAACAAGGCCATGAACGGCTGGCTTACGGCCAGGGTTTCCGGCCGCGTTTTCAGACGCAAGACGCCGCGTCCCACCTCGTCGCGCGTGACGGATGCCACCATCTTCATGTTGACGATGGTGGAGCGGTGGATCTGTTTGAAAATGGCCGGGTCTAGCACATCGAGCAATTCGCGTATCGGCTTGCGCAGCAGCGCCTCGCCGTCCGCCGTCATGACGGCCGTGTACTTGGTATCGGACTGAAAATAGGCGATGTCTTCCACCATGATCAAACGCGTATCCTTGCCGCTGCTGGCCGTCAGCCACACCAGCGGCGGCGACTTGGCCGCCGCCGGCAAGGCGCTGCTCAATTGCTGCAGCAGGCCGGCCAGCGCGCCGTCGCCGGCCCGGGCCTTGCCGGCGCGCGCCTGCAGGCGCTGCAAGGTCGCTTGCAAGCGCTCGCGGGCGATGGGTTTCAATAAGTAATCGACGGCGCCGTTGTCGAAGGCATCGATCGCGTACTGGTCGTAGGCCGTGACGAACACCACCTGGGTGCCGGGACTGGCTTCCAGCGCGCCGGCCGCCACTTCCAGCCCTGTCAGGCCCGGCATGCGGATATCGAGGAAGGCGATATCGGGCTTGCGTGTGGCGATGGCGTCGAGCGCCGTGCCGCCGTCGTCACAGGCGGCGACGATGCGCAGCGCCGGCCATTCTTCGGCCAGCAAGGCCACCAGCGCATCGCGTAGCAAGGTTTCGTCTTCGGCGATGACGCAGGTCATTTCAGGCTGATGCATACGAGGCTCCTTGCGCCGTGCTGTCTGGCAGCGTGATGGTGGCCGTCACGCCATCGGGGAAATTGGCCAGGATGGAAAACGCGGCGGCATTGCCGTAGGTCAGGCGCAGGCGTTCGCGCACATTGCGCAGGCCGATGCCCGTGCCTGCACCGTCGTCACTGAAGCCCTTGCCGTCGTCAGCCACCGTGACGATCACCGTGCCATCGCCGCTGCGCGCCATGATCCAGATGGTGCCGCCGCCGCTCTTCGGCTCCAGGCCGTGCTTGATGGCGTTTTCCACCAAGGTTTGCAGCATCATCGGCGGCAGCTCTACCTGGCGCAGGTAGTGCGGTACCTCAATCTGCAAGTTCAGGCGGTTACCCATGCGGATTTTCAGGATATCGAGATAGGCGCGCGCACGTTCCAACTCCGTGCCCAGGGTCGACATGGCTTGCTCCATGCGCGGCAGCGAATGGCGCAGATACAAAATCAGGTTGCCCAGCATCTCGTCGGCGCGTACCGGGTCGCTGCGCGTGAGCAGCTGCGCGCTGGCCAGCGTGTTGTACAGAAAGTGCGGTTCCACCTGCGCGTGCAGCAGGCTCAGCTTGGCCACCGTGAGTTCCTTTTCCGTCACCGTCTGGCGCGCCTCGGCCTGCTCGCCGCGCCGGCGCTGCGCCACCCGGCGCGTCATCGCTCGCGTCACCGCTTCCGCGTTTTCCAGGTTGCTGCCATGGTCGACGAGGAACCAGTCGGTCCAGGCATTGCGCGCCGGCTCGCAGATCAGGGTCACGCTGCCCGCCTCGCCATTCGGCGTGACGGTGGCGAGGATCTGGTTCGGCCGCGGCTCGAGGAAACCCAGCAGGCGCATACGGGGCAAGCCCGTGTGCGTGTAGGGCGCCGCACGGCGCACTCTAGCCTGCACCTGCAGGCTGTCGCGCGCGCTTTCGACCACTTCGCTGCCCGGCAATTCGCGGATGGCCGCATCGATCATGTCGAACACCTCGCCCGCCTCGAACGGGATCTCGATCTGGCGCCGCTGGCGGCTCGACAGGGTGCTGGCATTGACGACGCCGGCGATCAGACGCACGCGCCGCACGTGCGAAAACGCATTCGTGATGACGGCGCTGGCCAGCAGCGCACCGACGATGACAAAGAAGCCTTCTGTATGCCCGAAAATAAAACGCAGGAAGTTCTCGACCAGGAGGACGGTGGCAATGATGTACGTGAGCATCGTGGCCAAAGTGATGCGCAGGATAAAGAAGAGGCTAGTCATGATTTTTCCCTGGAACGTAGAAGTGGGCCAAGAATAGCAATCGGCGCCAGCGGCGGTGGCCATTATGCGATGGAAGGGCAATACTGGCGACAAAGGCAAGAAAATAAAGCACAAATGTGCGCCGCCACGAAATAAAATCGCTTGCAATTAAATAGCGCACGATATATATTGAGCACATGGACGCCGCACTCGCTTCTTCAGACGGGCATCCTGGGCATCAGTCCACGAAACAAGTAGCACACTATTTAGTAGTTACCTATTCATCTATACCAAGGAAACCATCATGTCGATCAAACAAGTCCTGTACCGTGCTGTAGCTACCGCCACCGGAGGCCGCGAAGGCCGTGCCGTGTCGTCCGACAATGTGCTCGATGTCAAGCTGACCACGCCAAAAGAACTGGGCGGCAATGGCGCCGTCGGCACCAATCCGGAACAACTGTTCGCTGCCGGCTACTCGGCCTGCTTCATCGGCGCCATGAAATTCGTCGGCGGCCGCGACAAGATCGCCCTGCCTGCGGACCTGTCGATCGAAGGTAAGGTCGGCATCGGCGCCATCGAGACGGGCTTTGGCATCGAAGTGGAACTGACAATTTCGCTGCCAGGCATGGAGCGCGCCGCCGCCGAAGCGCTGGTCGCCGCCGCCCACATCGTGTGCCCGTACTCGAACGCCACGCGTGGCAACATCGACGTCACCCTGACGATCGTCTGAGCACACCTGGCATAAGTTGCTACGTGTCGCGCTTTGCCATCAAAACTGCACTGCCATGAAGGCAGTGCGGTTTTTTTTCACGTGTACCTTTAGAATGGCGCTCTTTTCCTGATTTTTCCGGAGTACGCATGATCGCCTGGCAATGGAACACGTTCGACGAACTCGGCCCCCACGATTTGTACCAGGTGCTGGCCTTGCGCCAGCGCGTGTTCGTCATCGAACAGCAGTGTATTTACCCGGACCTCGATGGCCATGACCAGCAAGCCATGCATTTGCTGGGCTGGCAAACGGTCGATGGCCAGCGTCTGCTGGGCGCGTATCTGCGCGTGCTGGCGCCCGGCGCCAAATACGTGGAAATGTCGCTGGGCCGCGTGCTGACGGCGCCCGAAGCGCGCACCACGGGCGCCGGCAAGCGGCTGCTGGCGGAAGGCATCGCGCGCGCCGAACGCCTTCACCCTGGTCACGCCATCCGCATCGGCGCGCAGCAATACCTGGAACGCTTCTACCAGTCGTTCGGCTTTGTCACCGTCAGCGCGCCCTACGACGAAGACGGCATACAGCACGTCGACATGCTGCGCGCGGCGCAGACGGCAGGATGACGACGGCCCTCATTTCCTGGAGCGGCGGCAAGGATTCCTGCCTGGCCCTGTGGCGCGCGCGCAACGCCGGCATGCGCGTGCCGCTGCTGATCACGGCCATGGATGAAGACGGCCGCAAATCGCGCTCGCACGGCGTGCCGCCCGAGCTGCTCGAAGCGCAGGCGGCCAGCCTGGGGGCGCGCCTGCAGCGCTATCACGCCAGCTGGGCCAGCTACGAGGAACAATTCATCGCCATGCTGCGCGCGGCGAAAGACGATGGCATAGCCCACGCCCTGTTTGGCGACATCGACTTGCAGCCGCACCGCGACTGGGAAGAAAAAGTCTGCGCCGCGGCCGGCCTGACGGCCCACCTGCCCCTGTGGGGCGAAGCGCGGCGCGCGCTGGTCGATGAATTTCTCGCCGCCGGCTTCAAGGCCATCGTCGTGTGCATCAATGGCCAGCACCTGCCACGCGAATTTTGCGGGCGCGAGTTCGACGCCGCCTTTTTGGCCGACCTGCCGCCCGGCGTCGACGCCTGCGGCGAAAACGGCGAATTCCACACCTTCGTCTACGATGGTCCCGCCTTCAGCGCACCGGTGGCACTGCGCCGCACGCAGGTGCTGCACTATGACGCGCCGGCCGATCTGGGCGGCGCCACCTATTACTTCCAGGAACTAGCCCCGCCTGAGGTATAAAGGGGCCGCCAAAGCAAAAAGGGCGATTCCGTGGAATCGCCCTTTGTCCCTGTGCCCTGCGCGTGCCTATTTTTTTGTCACGCCGACCAGCTTGACTTCAAACAGCAAGCCCGCGTAGCCGGGAATCGACGGCGGCTTACCCGCCTTGCCATAGCCCAGGTCATACGGAATGGACAGGATGCGGGTGCCGCCAACCTTCATGCCGACCAGGCCGCGGTCCCAGCCCAGGATGACCTGACCGATACCCAGAGGGAAAGGGAAGGCGGCGCCCGGCTGGTTCGCATCGAACTGCGTACCCTTGTTGCCCGGCTTGCTTGCGTCATACAGCCAGCCCGTGTAAAGCACGTCCAGGGTATCGCCCGCTGCCGCCGTCGTGCCGGTGCCAACCACCACGTCGGGGAAGGTGAATTCCTTCACCTGCGTATTCGGGTCGAGCACGACCGGCTTCTCGGTGTTGGCAGCAGCGCCGCAAGCGGTCAGGGCCACGGCGCAAGCGAGTGTGGCGATCAATTGAAATACCGATTTCATGGTTTCCCTTCAAATATTGGTGTGTGACTGAGGCCCGTACGGTGCGGACCGGTACGGGCTGCAGTTTAACAGGTGTCGCCGGCCCCATTTGTAAGCAGACGTAAGCACGGCGCTAAGTGGTGCAACGATACAACGTTGCCACAATATCTAGATTTCCACCTGCGTGCCCAGTTCGATCACCCGGTTGCTCGGGATCTGATAGTAGTCGGCCGCCGTGCGCGCATTGCGCGACATGGTGACGAACAGGTGCTCGCGCCATGGCATCATGCCGGCCCCCGGCGTCGAGATGATGGTCTGGCGCGCAATGAAGAACGACGTTTCCATCATCTCGAAATCCATTCCCTGCTCGGCGCATTGCGCCAGCGCAGCCGGAATATCCGGTTCATCCTTGAAGCCGTAATACACATTAACCTGGTAGCACTGGTGGCCCAGCTCCACCACGCGCACGCGCTCGGATGGCGTCACCCACGGCTCTTCATGCATGAAGACAGTGAGGAAAATCACCCGCTCATGCAGCACCTTGTTGTGCAGCAAGTTATGCAACAGCGCATGCGGCACGCCATCCGTTTCGCCGCGCAGGAAGACGGCCGTGCCGGGCACGCGCAGCGGCGGCGCGATGAACAGCGACGAGAGGAATTCGTTGAGCGGGATCGCATGTTTTTCCAGATTCAGGAAGACCAGCTGGCGGCCCCGTTTCCAGGTCAGCATGATGATGAACAGGACGGCGCCCAGCAGCAGCGGGAACCAGCCGCCGTGGAACAGTTTCAGGGAACTGGCCGCGAACAGGTTGACATCGATGATCAGGAAGAAACCGGTGGCAGCCCAGCACAGCAGTAAATTCATCTTCCAGCGGTAGCGGATGACGAAGAAGGTCAGGATGGTGGTCGCCAGCATGGTGGCCGTGACGGCGATGCCGTAGGCGGCGGCCAGCTTTTCCGACGAGCCAAAACCGACCACGGCCATCAGCACGACGGCCAGCTGCAGCCAGTTCACGGCAGGAATGTAAATCTGGCCGATTTCGCTTTCCGACGTGTGGCGCACGCGCATGCGCGGCAGGAAGCCCAGCGCAATGGCTTGCTTGGTCATCGAGAAGGTGCCGGAAATGGTCGCCTGCGAGGCGATCACGGTGGCCATGGTCGACAAAATCACCAGCGGATACACGCTCCAGGCGCCCAGCTGCTGGTAGAACGGATTGGAAATGGCTTCCGGGTGCGCCAGCAGCAGCCCGCCCTGGCCCAGGTAATTCAGCGCCAGCGCGGGGAAGGCGATCAGGAACCAGGCCATGCGGATCGGCTTCTTGCCGAAATGGCCCATGTCGGCGTACAAGGCCTCGGCGCCCGTCAGTGCCAGCACCACGGCGCCCAGCGACAGAAAGGCGATGCGGCCATTGTCCAAGAGGAAAGCCACCGCGTGCAGGGGATTGACGGCGGCCAGGATGGCTGGCGACTTGATGATGTTGACCACGCCCATGCAGGCCAGCGCGACAAACCATATCACCATGATGGGAGCGAAGAAACGGCCGATGCCGGCCGTACCGTGCGACTGCACCGAATACAACGCCACCAGCACGGCGATCGTCAGCCACACCACATACGGGCTGAAGGCAGGCGTGGCCACTTCCAGACCTTCAATGGCCGATAGCACCGAAATGGCCGGCGTGATCACGCTGTCGCCATAGAACAGGGTGGCGCCAAAGACGCCGATCACCATCAGCGGCACATGCCAGCGCGACGACTTACTGACAGATGACAGCACCAGCGCCATCAGGGCCATGATGCCGCCCTCGCCCCGGTTGTCGGCACGCAACACCAGGGTCACGTACTTGAGCGAGACGATCAGGGTCAGGCCCCAGAAAATCAGCGAGACGATGCCCAGCAGATTGTTATGCGTGACCGCCAGGCCGTGCGCAGGGTCAAACACCGTCTTCAGGGTGTACAGCGGACTGGTGCCGATATCGCCATAGACAATGCCGACGGCAGCCAGTGTCAGGCCGACCAGGCTGCTTTTTTTATGTTCCGACGTCAAGATTGCACCCGTTTTTGTTTTGTTGCATCGCACAATATGATAGGTATTAGCAAATAGCAAGAGTATTTTCGCATGGTTCCGCAGCTGCCCCAAGGTCGTGGTTTTGTGCCGCTCCGCCTTGCTGCGCGGGCTCGCGGTCATAGATTTGTTGCCATTCTACGCTTCACCGGCGGCGCCGGGCAGCTCGCGGTGTTTTCAGCCATAATGACAGACTGTCTACTCTCCAGCGTACCTCATTATGAATCCAGGCATGCTCTACGCTTCCCTCGCCTTCCTGTGCTGGGGCCTGTTCCCCCTGTATTTCCATGCCATCGATGAGATCGCACCGCAGGAAATCCTGGCGCACCGCATGGTCTGGTCGCTGTTGTTTCTAGGCATCGTACTGACCGTGCGCCGCCAGTGGAGCTGGCTGGGCAGCCTGAAAGCGCAGCCCAGGGTCGTGGCCAGCTTCGTCGCCAGTGCATTTTTACTCTCCGCCAACTGGTTCATCTATATCTGGGCCGTCAACAACGGCCATGTGGTCGACGCCAGCCTCGGCTACTTCATCACGCCGCTGGTCAACGTCATGCTGGGTTTTTTGCTGCTGCACGAGCGCCTGCGCCGCCTGCAGTGGCTGGCCATCGGCCTGGCCGCCTGCGGCGTGGCCTGGCTCACATGGCAAGGCGGGCAGGTGCCCTGGATCGCCCTGCTACTGGCAGCCACGTTCGGCGGCTATGGCTTGCTGCGCAAGACGGCCGCGCTGGGTGCGCTGGAAGGCCTGTCGTTTGAAACATTGATTTTATTCCCCCTGGCACTGGCCTACATGCTGTGGCTGGGCTGGCATGGCCAGAGCGGCTTCGTCAATACTGACTCTTCCGCCACGCGCGCGCTGCTGCTGGCGTCCGGCCCCATCACGGCCATTCCCCTGCTGCTGTTTGCTGCCGGCGCGCGCCGCCTGCCGCTGGCCGTACTGGGTTTGCTGCAATATATTGCCCCCACGGGCCAGTTACTCATCGGCGTGTGGGTCTTCCACGAATCGTTCACGCGCGAACGCATGCTGGGATTCCTCGTCATCTGGACGGCGCTGGCCCTGTACGCGGCCGAGGGGCTGTGGATGGCCCGCAAGGCGCGCGCCGCCTAAGTACCCCCCTGGCGCCCGTTCCGCAGCGCGCAACGCTGGCCGGAAGCGGGCGTTTACCGTATCCTGTCCGTCTTTGTATATCACCCGAGATTTCTAATGGCAAATTACGTCTACACCATGAATCGCGTGGGCAAAATCGTCCCGCCCAAGCGCCAGATTCTGAAAGATATTTCCCTCTCCTTCTTCCCAGGCGCGAAGATCGGCGTGCTGGGCCTGAACGGCTCCGGCAAATCGACCCTGCTGAAAATCATGGCCGGCATCGACACCGACATCCAGGGCGAAGCCGTGCCGATGCCGGGCCTGAACATCGGCTATCTGCCGCAGGAACCACAGCTGGACCCGGAAAAAACCGTGCGCCAGGAAGTCGAGTCGGGCCTGGGCGAAGTATTTGAAGCACAAGCCAAGCTGGAAGCCGTGTACGCCGCATATGCCGAGGAAGACGCCGATTTCGACGCCCTGGCCACGGAACAGGCGCGCCTGGAAGCGATCATCTCGACTTCCGATGGCGGCAATTTGAATTTGCAGCTGGAAATGGCCGCCGACGCGCTGCGCCTGCCGCCATGGGATGCCACCATCGGCGTGCTGTCCGGCGGTGAAAAGCGCCGCGTGGCGCTGTGCAAGCTGCTGCTGTCCAAGCCCGACATGCTGCTGCTCGACGAGCCAACCAACCATCTGGATGCAGAATCGGTCGACTGGCTGGAACAATTCCTGCTGCGCTTCCCCGGCACCGTGGTGGCCATCACCCATGACCGCTATTTCCTCGACAATGCAGCCGAGTGGATCCTGGAGCTGGACCGCGGCAGCGGCATTCCATGGAAAGGCAATTACTCGACCTGGCTGGAGCAGAAGCAAGCCCGCCTGAAGCAGGAAGAATCGACGGAATCGGCGCGCCAGAAGGCGCTGCAGAAGGAATTGGAATGGTCGCGCCAGAACCCGAAAGCGCGCCAGGCCAAGTCGAAGGCCCGCCTGGCCCGCTTCAACGAGCTGTCCGAGCACGAATACCAGAAGCGCAACGAAACGCAGGAAATCTTCATTCCCGTGGCCGAACGCCTGGGCAATGAGGTCATCGAGTTCAAAAATGTATCGAAAGCGTTCGGCGACCGCCTGCTGATCGACGACCTGAGCTTCACGATCCCGGCCGGCGCCATCGTCGGCATCATCGGCCCCAACGGCGCCGGCAAGTCGACCCTGTTCAAGATGATCACGGGCCAGGAACAACCGGACAGCGGCGAAGTAGCCCTCGGCCAGACGGCGCGCGTCTCCATCGTCGACCAGAATCGCGGCGACTCGCTGTCGGACAGCAAGACCGTCTTCCAGGATGTGTGCGGCGGTGCCGACATGCTCACCGTGGGCCGCTTCGAAATGCCGTCGCGCGCCTATCTGGGCCGTTTCAACTTCAAGGGTGGCGACCAGCAAAAAATCGTCGGCAACCTGTCCGGCGGTGAACGTGGACGTTTGCACCTGGCAAAAACCTTGCTGGCGGGCGGCAACGTCCTGCTGCTCGATGAGCCGTCGAACGATCTGGACGTGGAAACCCTGCGCGCGCTGGAAGACGCCCTGCTGGAATTTGCTGGTAGCGTGATGGTCATTTCGCATGATCGCTGGTTCCTCGACCGTATCGCCACGCACATCCTGGCCTTCGAAGGCAACTCGCAAGTGAGTTTCTTTGACGGCAACTATCAAGAGTACGAAGCGGACAAGAAAAAACGCCTGGGCGAAGAAGGTGCGAAACCAAAACGTATTCGCTACAAACCTCTGACAACGTAATTGACGTCTGGCCATGCAAAAAGGCAGTTACCTCACGGTAACTGCCTTTTTTTCAGCAAACTTCTAAACCACTTCTAAACCATTAGAAGTTGTAGCGTGCGCCTAACGCCAGGCCGGTAGCCTTGCGGCCCTGGTCGGCACTCTTGCCGAAATGTTCCACTTCCGCCGTCAGCGAGACTTTCTCGTTGATCGCGTACTGGGCACCGACGGAAGCGTATACGCCCGTCTTGTCGTTGCCGCTGATGCCGGTCGACAGGCCCGTGCCGCTCAAACTATTCTTGACCTTGGCCACACCGAGCTTGCCGAACACGCCCACTTTATCACTCACCGGCATGCTGGCCTTGCCGGCCAGGTAGTAGCCGTGCGAATCGCTTTTCACGGAACCGTTGCCGGCGCCCGTGACATAGCTGTAATCCTTGCTGCCGAAATCGGCGTAGCCGCCCTCGACCGCCCAGGTTTTGTCGAAATCGTAACCGGCGAAGACCTTGGCGCCTGCCTTGTAGCCGCTGTGATTATCGGCGCTGGTGGCGCCAGGAATATCAAAATTGTAGCGATTGCCTGTGATGCCGGCACCCACATAGGCGCCTTCAGCGTGTGCGGCGCTCATGCCGGTCAGTGCGGTAACGGAAGCGATCATTGCAAACAGGATTTTCTTCTTCATCATGTTCTTTCTCTCAATTAGTTAGTGTGCCTAGATTCATGCCTGGATTCGCAGTTCAGCGAAGTGCGATGACTACACAATAACAGCCGAAAAAAACTACGTCTTTCTGCATTCCGTAAGAACTGTGACAAGATGTAAGCTGACATTGCAAACTGACAATAACGTCAAAATGCGCCCTGTTAAGCGAACTTAAGATAGACTTAAGAGCATTAGCGATTTTCAAATCAAGAGGAGAGGTCCATGCAAAAACGCCAGTTTCTCGCCGCCGCCATGGCGGCCACTGCGCTGCCCACCCTGGGTCGGGCGGCGCCCGCCAGTCTGCGCGGACCGGCCCTGCTGACCATCACTGGCAGCATAGCCAAGCCTAACCGGGGCCCGTTCGACGCGGTGCGCGACCAGATGATGCACAAGCAGAAAATCAGTTTTGAGCGGGCGCGGGCATTCGACTTTGCGGCGCTGACGAACTTGCCTGCGCGCACCATCTACCCCACCCTGGAATACGATGGCAAGGCGCACGCCCTACGCGGACCGCTGCTGGTCGATGTCTTGAAGGCGGCCGGCACCCCAGAGGAAAATGAGGTACGCCTGCTACTGCGCGCCGTGGACGGCTATGCGGCGGCGCTGACCGTGGCGCAGGCGCGCGCGCAGCGTTTTATTGTCGCCACCCATCTGGACGGACAGACGATGGCGCTGGGCGGTCTGGGGCCGCTGTGGGCGATCCATGATGCCGACCGCATCGCGGCCGTGGCGGCACTGCCCCTGGCCGAACGTTTCGCCAACTGCCCGTGGGCGCTGTATCACATCGGCGTAGAGACAGCTTGAAGCAGATTACAACGCCAAACAAAACCGTAGCGAGCGGAAGCGAGAGGTGGCTAAGAAGCGCAACCGTACTTTAGTACGGTGAGCATCGCAGGCCGCCTATACCGACGCGCAGTAGGTTCTGACAGGCGCTTAAGCGTAAGCTTCGGCCATCGACATGACACGTGGCGCGATGGTGATGCCGTGTTCCTCGAACAAGGCCGTGATGGCCGCCAGGTTGTGCGTGCACTCCTCGGTTTTCCAGCCCTTGAAGATATCCGTGCCATCCTTCTGGAAATGCAGGTCCAGCACCTTGCCCTGATCCTTGTGCAGGTAGGGCGAACTATAGGTATTCTCGTAGCCGAGCGCCTTCAATTGCCCCAACAAGGCATGTGGTGGATGATCGGGGTCGGTGGCAAGAAAAATGCCAAAGGTCTTGCCCGGTGGTTTGGCGGCGATATCGACTTCATAAATGCCGGGGGCCTTGCTGACAGACGTACTCTTTAAAAATAACATACAACACTCCCTACGCGTGGTGTCCTGCGCCGAAAACGTGCGGCAAGACAGGGGTGGTGCGCAATGATCCCCCTCGTCAAATCTTATTGCTAATTTGCATCTTTGTCGACAAATCGGTACTTTTATTTGGTAAGTCGTGGTTATCTTGTCGCGTACACCAGCGTAAATTATCAATAAAGCCAGTTATCATTGCGTCAATACCCGGCCTGCTGCATACTTTTGGCTTGCGTAAAGATTGCCCCGGCCTCGCGGCCTGAGCCAATATCCGCGTGCCCTGGCCTGCCTACCCTCGTACCCATGCGCCTTCTGTCGATCAAGTACCGCCTGCTTATCCTCCTGACCCTGATCCTGGGGGCGGGCTTCATGGCCACCAGCCTGGCCAGCTATCTGGCGTCGCGCCAGGCCATCGAGCATGGCATCGCCGACCAGACCTTGCCTTTAACAGGCGACAATATTTATTCCGAAATCCAGAAAGACATGCTGCGCCCCGTCTTCATCTCGTCGCTGATGGCGCACGACACCTTCGTGCGCGACTGGATACTCGCCGGCGAAAACAAGCCGGAACAGATCGTGCGCTACCTGGCCGAAGTCAAGAAGAAATACGGCGCCATCACCAGCTTTCTCGTTTCGGACAAGAGCAGCAAATATTATTTTGCCGAAGGCACCCTGAAATCCGTCAGCCCGGAAGCGAAGCGCGACATCTGGTACTACCGCGTGCGCGCCATGGACAGTACCGATTATGAAACCAATGTCGACGTGGACATGGCCAACCGCGACAGCATGACCATCTTCATCAACCACCGCGTCTACGACTATGAAGGCCAGTTCATCGGTGCCACCGGCATCGGCCTGACCCTGGCCACCATGAGCAACATCCTCGACCGCTACCAGGCGCGCTTCCACCGCAACATCTATTTTGTCGACGGCGCCGGCACCCTGGTACTGGCGGGCAAGACCATGCGCAACGGGCACGGCAACATCCGCAACCTGCCCGGCGTGAGCGCTATTGCCGACCAGATCATCAACCACCAGAGTACGCCGACGCATCTGTCGTACCAGCTGGGCCGTGCGCAAATCCTCGTCAACTCGCGTTTCATTCCCGAGCTGGGCTGGTACCTGGTGGTCGAGCAGAATGTCAGCGACGAAGTCAAGTCGCTGCAGCGCGTGTTCATCCTGAATCTGGCCATCAGCTTTGGCGTGACCCTGCTGGTACTGGTGCTGACCTTGCTGACGGTGAACCGCTACCAGCGCCGCATAGAACGCATCGCCTCGACGGATGCGCTGACAGGGCTATTGAACCGCCAATCGCTGGAACTGCTGTTCCAGCGCGCCATGCTTTTGTCCAAGCGCACGGCGCAACCGATGTCGGCCATCCTGTTCGACATCGATTTCTTCAAGCGCGTCAACGATACCCATGGCCACCTGTGGGGCGACAAGGTCATCCGTAGCGTGGCCGACGTGGCGCGCGCCACCGTGCGCGAAAGCGATGTCATCACGCGCTGGGGCGGCGAGGAATACCTGGTGCTGCTGAATAACTGCAGCCTGGCCAAAGCAGAAGAAGTGGCGGAGAACCTGCGCGCCGCCGTCGAGCGGCACGATTTCGGCCTGCCCGCGCCACAGGAACCCGTGACGATCAGCCTGGGCGTGGCCGAATATCGGCCCGACGAAAGCGAGTCAGCCTTCTTTTCGCGCGCCGACAGCGCCCTGTATCAGGCGAAACAGCAGGGACGCAACGGCGTGCACGCCGCCTGACTCATCCCCCGCGCTTGCGCCTGGCCAGATCTTGCGTGGGCGCCACCAGCGCCCGGTACAACTCGCCCGTGGCGGCATCCCAGCTTTGCACCGCCTGCTGCTGGCGTTGCACAGTGGCCGCATCGCCGCGTGCGATGGGTCCGGAGAGCGCGGGCGCGGCCCCCAGACGGAACACATTGGCCACCGCTTCCGTCACCAGGGGCTGAGCCAGCTCGCGCGCCACCGGCTCGGGAATGCCGGCCGCCTGGTAGGCGCGCAGGGCGGCATCGAGCACCGTCACCAGATAATTGCTGGCAAACACGGCAGCGGCGTGATACAGGGTCTTGGCGGCGGGGTCGATGGGCACGGGACGCGCGCCAATGGCATGCAAGGCCGGCGTGAGGAAGGCCAGCGCCAGTGGATCGCCTTCGACGCCGCAAAACGTGCCGTCAAAGGTGGCGGCCACCTGCTGCGGATCGGCAAAGCTGCGGATCGGGTGCGCGCTGGCCACCGATGCGCCGGCCTGCGTAGCGGTCAGCAGCACGTTGGACGCCAGCGCGCCGCTGCAGTGAAACACGATGGCGCCCGCCTGCCGTCCTTCGGCCACCAGCGCCGCGCAGGCCGGGCCGATCTGGTCGTCCGCCACGGCCAGCATGGTGACGTCGGCCCGGCGCAAGGCCGCATAGCTGGCGACGGGGGTGCCGGCGCCGATGAAATCCACAGCCGCCTGCGCCGACGCCATCGAGCGCGTCAGCACGTCCTGCACCAGGATTTTTCCGCCATGCGTACCATCCACGCCGGCGAACAGGCGGCCCAGCACGCGGCCTACATGGCCGGCGCCGATGATATTCAGGGTAACGTCCATGGCTGCCTAGAAGCTGGAACCGGGCTGGCGCAGGAATTCCACTTCTTCCGGCGTAGAGGGCCGAGCGAGAATGGCGTTACGGTGGGGAAAGCGGCCAAAGCGGGCGATCACTTCCTGGTGACGCTGCGCATAATCGAGCATGCCGTCAAAACCGGGCTGCGCCTGCGACAGCAGTTGGAACAGCTCGACCGCGCGCGCCTGCATGGCCAGGTCTTCCGCGTGTTCGAACGGCAGGTACGCGAAGGCACGCAGCATCGGCGCCAGCTGCTGGTCAAGACGCTGTTCAGTCATCGACACGGCCAGCGCCAGCGCCAGGGCGTCGCCGGCAAAGGCGCGCGGCGTACCGCGGTACACATTGCGCGTCAATTGATCGAGCACGATAAGGCGCGCCAGCGCGCCGTGCGGCGTCGCGTCCCACGCGCGCAAGCCGCCCTCGATGGCGGCATCGATCAGCGCGCCGAAACGCGCGCGTATCTGCGCGTCGAAGCCGTCATCCTTGCGGAACCATGCCACGCGCGATTGGCCATAGTCAGGGTTATCCGGCGGCAGGAACCAGAAATCGAGTACACCTTGGGCCTGTGCGTCCATGTCCATCCTTTTCAGCATTCGTATCAATTACGGGCATGCGACAGCTGGAAGCCGGCGATGCCTTCGAAGGCGGCCAGTTCGGCCGACATGGCCGACAGGCTGATGCCCGTGTTCTTGCCATGCGCGATGGCGACAAAGCGCCATTCCTGCATGCCGTCGGTGCTGCCGATGGTCAGCGAGCCGCCGGCGATGTCGTAGCCGCGCTTGGCAGCCATGCGCCGCAGCGCATCTTCGCGCGGAACAAACCCTTGCTTGAAGCGCATGGTGATGGCCACTGCGTGGCGCGACGGTAACCAATTCTCCAATTTTGACAGAAAAATCATCGCCATCGCGCACATGAACGCCAAGCCCATAGCCGACAGATAAAAGCCGATGCCCACCATGATGCCAATCACGGACGAGGCCCAGATAGAAGCAGCCGTCGTCAAGCCGCTGATATTGAAGCCTTCGCGCATGATGACGCCGGCGCCGAGGAAACCCACGCCCGTGACGATACCCTGGATGATACGCGTGGGGTCGCTGCCGATGACGGTGCCATGGCCGCCAAACCAGAACTCCGGATAGCCGCCCAGCACCGTCAGCGCGGCCGAAGCCATGCAGACCAGGCCATACGTGCGCATGCCGGCAGCGCGCCCGTGATATGAGCGCTCATAGCCCACCAGCAAGCCCAGCAGCAACGCGCCAAGCAAATTCAGCAGGATCACGCCATTCGTCGCCAGCTCGGCCGGCGACCAGTAGGCGCGCAGGAAGTCGATCGTCGGCATTTAATTCTGGGGCTTTTTCATCAGCTGCTTTTCAAACGCCACATCGAGCTTGCTGACGCGGCGCGCCTTTTGCGGTCCCAGGCCATTCACGAAGGCGACAAAGGCATCCAGTTCCAGCGGCGGGCACAGGGGAGGCAAACCGGGACCTTCGGTGAGGAAAAACAGTTCATCGCCCGTGCGCGCCATCGTGTAGAGGCGATGGCCGGTGCGTTCCTTGAGCCGCTCGATGGCGGAGGTGGCGCGGGTCGAACGCATCAGATGGCTCCCGTGCGCTGTTCCAGCCACGCCAGCGCAGGCGCATCGGCCAGCGCGGCCAGGTGCGGCGCCAGGCGCGCGCGCACGGTGGCGTGATAGTCGTTGAGCCAGGCAGCCTCGTCGTCGCGCAACAGCGACCGCTCGACGCAGCGCGTGTCGATCGGGCACAGGGTCAGGGTCTCAAAGCGCAGGAATTCACCAAACTGCGTCGTCCCCGCAGGGACCGCTGGTACATTCAGCACCAGGTTCTCGATGCGGATGCCCCACTGGCCGGGACGGTAGATACCCGGTTCGATGGAGGTGATCATGCCTATCTCCATGGCTGTTTGCGGCTCCGGCATGGCGGACTGCGAAATCGATTGCGGGCCTTCATGGACGTTCAGGAAAAAGCCCACGCCGTGGCCCGTACCGTGGCCAAAGTCGATGCCCTCGGCCCACAGCGGTGCGCGGGCGATGGCATCTAACATGGGCGACTTCACGCCGCGCGGGAACTGCGCGCGCGACAGAGCGATCATGCTGCGCAAGACCAGGGTGAAATCGCGCCTGTGCTCGGCCGTGATCGTGCCGACGGGGACCACGCGCGTGATATCCGTGGTGCCGCCCAGGTACTGGCCGCCCGAATCGATCAGCAGCAAGCCGTCGCCTTCGATGGTCGCCTCGCTGCCCGCATGGGCATGGTAATGCATGATCGCGCCGTGCGCGTTGAAGCCGGCGATGGTGCCGAAACTGGGACTCACAAAATGCGCACGGCGCGCACGGCATGCCGTCAGGTGTTCGTCGACGCCGATTTCCGTCAAGGGCGCGCGCTGCGGGTCGGCCAGGGTACTGTCGAGCCAGCTGAAAAATTCACACAGGGCCGCGCCATCCTGCTCCATGGCGGCGCGCACGTGCGCCGCTTCGCTATCCGTCTTGCGCGATTTGGCCAGGGTGGTCGGATTGATCGCTTCCACCACCCGCACCGATTCAGGCACGGCCTGGCGCGTGCCGAAGGTCATGCGGCGCGGGTCCAGCAGCAAGGTGGTGCTATCAGGCAGGGCCGCCAGCATGGCGCCGGCACGGTCATACGCAGCCACGTCCACGCCTTGGCTCTCCAGCGTGGCGCGCAGGGCGGCGGGCAGCTTGCCATCGGCGACAAACAGGGTGGCGCGCTCCGGACCCACCAGCGCATGCGCGAGGAAGACGGGGTTGTAGCTCACGTCGGCGCCGCGCAGGTTGAACAGCCAGGCGATATCGTCGAGGGTGGAAATCACATGGTGGCTGGCGCCGTGCACCGCCATGCTGGCGCGCAGGGCCGCCAGTTTTTCAATACGCGACAGGGCCGGATACGCCGCCGCATGTTCCACCACGGGCGCGGCGGGCATGGCAGGACGCTGCGGCCAGACGGCTTGCAGCAGGTCAGTATCGGTGCGCAGGGTTACCTGCGCGCCCAGCGCCTGCTGCAGCAGGCGCGCATTGGCCAGGCCCAGCACGGCGCCATCGACGGCCACCGTCTGCCCCGACTGCATGGTCTCGCCCAGCCAGTCGATATACAACACGCTGGCACCGGAAGGGATTTTTTTCAGGACGATGCCGCTGCCGGCCAGTTCCGTTTCCGCCTGCTCCCAGTAGCGGCCATCGGTCCACACGCCGGCGAAATCCTGCGTCACGACCAGGGTGCCGACCGACCCCGTAAAGCCGGACAGCCACTCCCGGCCCTGCCAGCGCGCCGGCAGGTACTCGGACAAATGCGGGTCGGCCGAGGGCACGATGCAGGCATCGATGTGCTGGGCGCGCATGGCGCTGCGCAGTTGCGCCATGCGCTCAGCGGGGGCAGCGGTGGAATGGACAGGAGTGGCGGCGTGGTCTGGTGTCTGCATGGGAGCGAAAATGGCGCGATGCTGGGAAGCACCTATGATACCGCGATTAGCAGCCGGGCTGCACTCGGTGCAACGCCAGCAGCACCCCGGCGGTAGCGGCGATTTTTTCCAGCAGCGCCTCATCATGCGGCAACCACGGCACGGCACCCAGCTTGTTCCCCTTCGCTACCACCTCGATCGCCACCTCGGCGCCATCCTTCGTGACCCTGCCGGTGGTCAGGTGGATCGCATGCCGGCCCACCATCAGGTGGCGCGCTTCGAGCGCCATTCGGCCGTCCTCGATCTGCTCCGCGAATACCTGTTCCAGCACGGTGCGTCGCATGCCCGTCATCGGTCCCGGTGCCAAGTTGGCCAGGTAAAACAAGCGCTCTTCGCGCTGCACGCTTTGCTCTTCTTCCACCAGCGCCAACGCACTGGCGCTGACCAGCAGATCCACCGCGCGGCACGCTTCCGAATATGCCACCGGCGCCATCGGCATCATCTGCGCGGGCGCCAGCCCGTTTGACGTGCAAGCACCGCCCGCACCTGGATACACACGTCCCTCGATGCGCAGCAATACGCGCCAGGCGCCGAACTGGCGCGACAAGCCTTCAGCGTCGTCCAGCCGCCAGCCTTCGCGGCGGGCCAGTCCCAGCAAGGTACGCAGCGACAACTGGTAACCGGAAAATGGGGCACTGCCGTCGCCGGGCGGTGCATAGATTTCACGATACACCTGGCGCAGCGGCTGGCGCACGCGCCGCTGTGTCACCAGCGCCTGCCAGGCGGCGCGCTGCTCGCCGCTGCCGTGCAAGGGGTGCCACAGGCCGATTTCGCCTTGCTCAGGCAATTCCACTGGCTTCCCCTGCGCATCGATGGCGCCCTTCCCGTCGAGCATAAAGGCCAACCCATCGCCCGTGCGCCAGACCAGCGCGCGCGCCACCGCGTCAATATCGGCATCGTCGCGCAGGACACGCCATTGGTCCAGGCTAAACCACACCTCGCTGGCGTAGCCCGCTTCCAGGCGGCGCGCCAGCGTGGCCTGGCGCCGCTTGCCCATAGGGCCCGGCATGCCGATCCTCCAGGCGATATCGGACCGTTCGGCCAGCATCCGTTCGGCCGGTTTCAGATTGCGTTCCAGCTTCTTGCGGATGCCCGCATGGCGTACCTGCGCCAGCGCCGTGCGCAGGGCCAGCAAGCCTTCCGGCGTGGGGATGGTTTCCACCGCATGACCCAGCGCCATCGCCAACGACTGCGACGGCGCGCTCTTGGCCGCGCCGGGCGCGACGCATACCAAAGGCAGCAAGACGGTGATCACGGGCCTGAACCATTCATCATCGCGATAGGCGGCGACCCGCGCGGCGCGCGCCAGCACCGGAGAGTCTGCCGTGGCAAAGGCGGCATCGGCCGCATACGGCACGCTGCCGTCATGGATGGCGGCGATATGGCGCGCCGCCTGTTCCAGTATCGTGCGCGCAAAATCGACATACGCCGCATCGTCGGCCAGCAATTCGGCGGGGTCCGCCTCGCCGATGCTGTCGCGGTTCCAGTGGCCGCTGTAGCGCGAACCGGCCAGCGCCAGCAGGGACGCTTGCGCCAGTTGCGGAAGTAGTTCCAATTCCTGCAAGGTCAATGGCATTAGATAATGGACGTGACGCTCCTCCATTACCTGCGCAAATTGCGCAGGGGCGTCGCCGCCAGCAAGGCGCGCCAGCAGCCAGACAGCAAAATGCTGCTCGCCCCAGCGCGCAGGTTCGTCAAGGATGCGCTGGGCCAGGCGTGCGCTGCCTTCCGGCACCTCGCCGTGCAAGCAAGCCAGGCAGCCGATTGCATAGTCCCAGTCATGCACGCCGGCCGCGTCCAGCGCATCGAGAAACATGTCGCCTGCCAGCGCCGGTGCCAGGTTCATGCTGGTCGCTTGTGCCGATAGCGCCATCGCCAGTTCGCGCCGCGCAGGATCGTCATGGTCGAAGCGCGTCGCGCGGTGCAACGCACCCCAGACGGCGCCCAGTTCTTCGGGCGTCCAGCCTTTGAAATCGACCGGCGGCCCCGTGAAACGCGCATGCTCGACAAAGCCGCCATCGAGGCGCACGCGCAGGGCTGCGGCGCGAGTGGTCTCAGATGGCATCATCGGCCTCATAGCCGCGCAAGCCTTCCAGGTCCAGCACGCGAATGCCGCCATAATCGAGGCGCAGCAAGCCTTTCTTTTCCAGCACTTGCAAGGCCTGGTTGGCGCGCTGGCGCGAAGAGCCGGACAGCAGGCCGATTTCCTCCTGCGACAGCTGCACCAAGGTATCCACGCCAGGGTACAGGTGCGAATTGAACATCGAGGCCAGGCAGCGCGCCACGCGCGTGTTCAGATCCAGCAGGCGCTCGTTTTCCACCATGCCAATGAACTGTCCCAGGCGCTCATTGAGCTGCATCAGCAAAAAGCGCGTGAATGGCAGGCTCGTTTCCAGCAGCCAGTGAAAGGTGGCGCCGGGCAGGCGCGCCACGCGCGTGTCGCGCAGGGCCATGGTGTCGTATTTGCGGATTTCATTCTTCAGCAATGAACCTTCGCCGAACCAGCTGCCGGGCGGCACGCCGATGAAGGTCATGGCCTTGCCCGCAGCGGAAAAATTATTCATCTTGACCATGCCGCTGATGACGCCGATCCAGTTATCCACCGGCTCGCCCTTGCGGCAGACAAAACCGCCTTTCGGCACAAAGGTTTCAAACACATCCGCCTCGACCCGGGCCATTTGCACGGGATCGAGCAGCTGCGCCCAGTTGGCCGCGCGCACGGCATCCTTCAAACTGATATCAGGGTAGGTCATTGTGCGATGCACCATCGAAAAGTGGGTAAATGTCCCCGAAAAGACAACTCGGCAAACTAACGCAAGCTACTATCATTGCACAAACGCCTCACACATAAAAACACAGAGCGCCATCCAACGAGGTGGCGCCTGAGACAAGCAACAGGGAGACACTGGTGCAAACGACTACCACAGCAACGATGCCGACTTTTCCGCGGCGCTTATTGCAACACGGGACAGTACGATCCGACAAGCCCGCATTCCGCGAAAAACACCTGGGCATCTGGCAAACCTGGACCTGGTTTGAGGTCAACGAGGAGGTGCGCGCGCTGGCCTGCGGCCTGGCTGCCATCGGCTTCCAGCGCGGCATGAACTTGGCCATCATTGGCGACAACCGTCCCCGCCTGTACTGGGCCATGCTGGCCGCGCAAAGCCTGGGCGGTGTGCCCGTGCCACTCTACCAAGATGCGCCGGCCGCCGACATGGCCTATGTGCTGCAGGATGCGGAAATCCGCTACGCCATCGTCGAAGACCAGGAGCAGGTCGACAAACTGCTCGAACTCAAGGCCCTGTATCCGCACATCGCCCACATCGCCTATGACGATGAACGGGGCATGCGCCATTACCGCCAGCCGGAACTGATGTCCTTTGCCGCCCTGCAGGTGCTGGGCAGGGCCTACGACCGCGAACATCCCGGCTTCTTCGACGCTGCGGTGGAAGCGGGACGGGGCAGTGACTCCGCCGTGATCCTGTACACCTCGGGCACCACGGGCAAGCCGAAGGGCGTGTGCCAGAGCCACACGGCGCTACTGGCGGCCGGCGAAGGCGGCGTGGCCTTCGACAAACTCACCGACGACGAAGACATCCTGTCCTACCTGCCCATGGCGTGGGTAGGCGACTGCCTGTTTTCGCTGGCGCAGGCCATGGTGGCCGGCTTCACCGTCAATTGCCCCGAATCGGGCGACACGGTGATGATCGACATGCGCGAAATCGGCCCCACCTGCTACTTCGCCCCGCCGCGCGTGTTCGAAAACATGCTCACCAGCGTGATGATACGCATGGAAGACGCCAGCAGCATCAAGCGCCACATGTTCAGCCATTTCATGGACGTGGCCAAGCGCTGCGGCGCGCAGATTTTGGACGGCAAGCCCGTGTCGCTGGCGGATCGCCTCAGCTACAAGCTGGGCGAGCTGCTGGTCTACGGCCCCCTGAAAAACGTGTTGGGGCTGTCGCGCGTGCGCGTCGCCTATACGGCCGGCGCCGCCATTGGCCCCGACCTGTTCCGCTTCTACCGTTCCATCGGTGTCAACCTCAAGCAGTTGTACGGCTCTACTGAAACCTGCGCCTATGTGTGTCTGCAGCCGGACGGCAATATCAAGTTCGATAGCGTGGGCTTGCCCGCGCCCGGCGTGGAAGTCAAGCTGGCGCAAAATGGTGAAGTGCTGGTGAAGTCGCCGGCCACCATGAGCGGCTACTTCAAGCGTCCCGATGCCACGGCCGAAGTGATCGACGCCGACGGCTACTTTCATACCGGCGACGCGGGCGTGTTCGATAGCGAAGGCCACCTGAAAATCATCGACCGCGCGGCCGATGTCGGCAAGCTTTCGTGCGGCGCCATCTTCGCGCCCAACTACATCGAAAACAAGCTCAAGTTCTTCCCTTTCATCAAGGAAGTGGTGGCCTTCGGCCATGCGCGCGACCAGGTATGCGCCTTCATCAATATCGATATTGAAGCGGTGGGCAACTGGTCGGAGCGGCGCGGCATCGCGTATGCCGGCTACACCGACCTGGCGGCGCGCACCGAAACCTACGGCTTGATCCGCGACTGCATCGAGCAGGTGAATGCGGAACTGGCGACCGATCCGCTGATGGAGCGCACGCAGATCCACCGCTTCCTGGTACTGCACAAGGAGCTGGACCCGGACGACGACGAGCTGACGCGCACGCGCAAGGTGCGCCGCAAATTCATCGCCGAAAAGTACGCGGTGCTCATTTCCGCCCTGTATGAAGGCAAGGCAACGCAATACATCGAGACCCAGGTGAAATTCGAGGATGGCCGCACCGGTTCGACCAGCGCCGACCTGCAGATCTGGGACAGCAAAACGTATCGGCCCCAAGGCCTGGCCGCATGATGGAGCACAGCACGATGCAAATGAACGAACCCGACGCCCATTTCGGCACGGCCCGCAAGACCGGTCCCGTGATCCTCGACCTGAAGAACATCTCGCTGTCGTTCGGCGGCGTGAAAGCGCTGACCGACATCTCGTTTGACGTCAAGCAGCATGAAATCCGCGCCATCATCGGCCCGAACGGCGCCGGCAAAAGCTCGATGTTGAACGTGATCAATGGCGTGTACCGTCCGCAGCAGGGCGAAATCATTTATCGGGGCGAGCACCGACGCGGCATGGACTGCTACCAGGCTGCCAAGTCCGGCATCGCGCGCACCTTCCAGAACATCGCCCTTTTTAAAGGCATGACGGTGTTAGATAACATCATGACAGGACGCAACCTGAAGATGAAGTCGAATTTTCTCTTGCAAGCCCTGTACTGGGGACCGGCACGGCGCGAGGAAATCGAGCACCGCAAGAAGGCCGAAGAGATCATCGACTTCCTGGAAATCCAGGCCATTCGCAAGACGCCTGTGGGGCGCCTGCCCTACGGCTTGCAAAAGCGCGTGGAACTGGGTCGCGCGCTGGTGGCCGAACCGGAAATTTTGCTGCTGGATGAACCGATGGCCGGCATGAACGTCGAAGAAAAGCAGGACATGTGCCGCTTCATCCTCGACGTCAACGACCAGCTGGGCACGACGATCGTGCTGATCGAGCACGACATGGGCGTGGTGATGGATATCTCCGACCGCGTGGTGGTACTCGACTACGGCAAGAAGATCGGCGACGGCACGCCCGACGAGGTGCGCAGCAACCAGGATGTCATCAACGCCTATCTCGGCGTGGCGCACTAGACAAGGAATAGCAATGAATATCAATTTTTTCTTTGAAGTGCTGATCGGCGGCCTGCTGTCAGGCGTCATGTACGCGCTGGTGGCGATCGGTTTTGTCCTGATCTACAAGGCTTCGGGCGTGTTCAATTTTGCGCAGGGAGCGATGGTATTCTTTGCCGCCCTCACCTGCGTCGGCATCATGGACAAGTTCGGCCTGTCGCTATGGCTGGCCATCCCGCTGACGATGCTCACCATGATCGTCCTGGGCATGGCGATTGAAAGGGTGGTCTTGCGCCCCCTCGTCAACCAACCTGAAATCACGCTGTTCATGGCCACCATCGGCCTGACCTTTTTCATCGAAGGCCTGGCGCAGCTGATGTGGGGCTCGCAAGTGCACAAGCTGGACCTGCCCATCGAAGACGTGCCGATGCAGTTCCTGATGGACCGCTTCGACATCAACATCTCGCAGTTCGACCTGATGGCGGCCGGTATCTGCGCGCTGCTGGTGATCTGCCTGGCCCTGCTGTTTTCGAAAACCAAGGTGGGACGCGCCCTGCGCGCCGTCGCCGACGACCACCAGGCGGCGCTGGCGGTCGGCATTCCGCTGCAGCGCATCTGGGCCGTGGTGTGGGGTGTGGCAGGCCTGGTGGCCATGGTGGCCGGCTTGCTGTGGGGCGCGCGCAACGGCGTGCAGTTCGCCCTCACCTTCATCGCCTTGAAAGCACTGCCGGTGCTGATCCTCGGCGGCTTTACCTCGGTACCCGGCGCCATCGTCGGTGGCTTGATCATCGGCGCTTCGGAAAAGCTGGCCGAAGTCTACCTCGGCCCCATGGTGGGCGGCGGCATCGAAGGCTGGTTCCCGTATGTGCTGGCCCTGCTGTTCTTGCTGGTGCGCCCGGAAGGCTTGTTCGGCGAGAAAATCATCCGGCGCATCTGACGCCGCACCGCCGCCGCATGATGCACACCATGCACACCATGCATACGACGCACAACGCTACCGCTCCATCGCAAAGGACACGCCATGATTTACCGTGAAGCAGGACAATTCAAGACCAGCTACCAGGCTGACAACCAGATTTTTCCGATCCGCCAGGACCGCCTGGCGCTGACGGCCACGCTCCTCGTCGCCGTCTTCCTCCTGCCGTATTTTGCCTCGCCGTACATGCTGTCGGCGATCCTGATTCCCTTCCTGATCTTCGCGCTGGCAGCACTCGGCCTGAACATCCTGACCGGCTACGCAGGCCAGCTGTCGCTGGGTACGGCCGCCTTCATGGCCGTGGGCGCGTTTGCCTCGTATAACTTCATGGCCCGCCTGCCTGGCTTGCCGCTGCTGGTGTCGTTCATCCTGGGCGGCCTGTGCGCGGCCATGGTGGGCATCGCCTTCGGCCTGCCCTCCTTGCGCATCCGCGGCTTTTACCTGGCCGCCTCCACGCTGGCGACGCAGTTTTTTGTCGTCTGGTGCCTGACCAAGATCCCGTACCTGACCAACTACAGCTCCTCGGGCGTGATCACGGTGCAGAAAATGACCATCCTCGGCTACCAGTTCGATACGCCGCAAAGCAAATACCTGCTGGTGCTGGCGATTGTTGCCGGCATGGCCCTGCTGGCCAAGAACATGATCCGCTCGAACGTGGGCCGCTCGTGGATGGCCGTGCGCGACATGGACATGGCCGCCGAAGTGATCGGTTTCAGACTGATGCGCACCAAGCTGCTGGCCTTCGCCGTCAGCTCGTTCTACTGCGGCGTGGCCGGCGCGCTGTATGCGTATGCCTACCTGGGCACGGTGGAACCGGAAGCGTACAACCTGGACCTGTCCTTCCGCATTCTCTTCATGATCATCATCGGCGGCGTCGGTTCGATCCTGGGTTCCTTCCTCGGTGCGGCCTTCATCGTGCTGCTGCCCGTCTTCCTGAACACCATCGCGCATGGCCTGGCATTGCCGACCAGCGTGGCCTCGAACCTCGAACTGATGGTGTTCGGCGCGCTGATCATCTTCTTCCTGATCGTCGAGCCACACGGCCTGGCCAGGCTGTGGCAGATCGCGAAAGAAAAATTACGCCTCTGGCCTTTCCCGCACTAACGGTCTTACTTCGCAGTCCGATGTCGGTTCACTTGAATACCAAATAAAACAAGAGGAGACACAATGAAACACATCAAATCGCTCATGCTGGCCGCCGCCATCGCCAGTGCCACGCTCACCATTGCCGGCAGCGCGCAGGCGCAAGACAAGGAGCAGTACATCGCCCTGCCGTCTTACCGCGTGGGCCCTTACGCGGCCGGCGGCTCCGGTTTCTACGGCGGCATCATCGACTACTTCAACCTGGTCAACCAGGCCGGCGGCGTCAATGGCGTCAAGATCAGCTGGGAAGAATGCGAAACCGAATACAACCCGTCGCGCGGCGTGGAATGCTATGAACGCCTGAAAACCAAGCAGGGTGGCGCCACCCTGGTCGAAACCCTGTCCACGGGCGTCGCCTACGGCATCCTGGACCGCGTGGCGCAAGACAAGATCCCCATGACGATGATCGGCTACGGCCGCTCGGACGCCGCCAACGGCAAAGTCTTCCCATATGTGTATCCGCTGATCTCCAGCTACTGGAGCCAGGCCGCCGCCATGATCAAATACCTGGGCGACAAGAATGGCGGCATGGACAAGCTGAAAGGGAAAAAAATCGTCCACCTGTACCACGATTCGGCCTTCGGCAAGGAGCCGATGCCCGTGCTGGAAGCGCTGTCGAAACAGTACGGCTTTGAACTGGTGAAAATCCCCGTCGCGCCGCCCGGCAGCGAGCAGCAATCGCAATGGCTGCAAATCCGCCAGGCCAAGCCGGACCACGTGATCCTGTGGGGCTGGGGCGTGATGAACTCTGTTGCCATCAAGACGGCGCAGCGCAACGGCTTCCCGCGCGAAAAAATGCTGGGCGTCTGGTGGGCCGGCTCCGAGGAAGACACGATTCCATCGGGCGACGCAGCCAAGGGTTACACGGCGATGACGTTTAATACGCCGGGCAATTACCCCGTGCTGGACGACATCCGCAAGAAACTCTACACGTCCGGCAAGGGCAATCTGTCCGACCAGTCGCGCATCGGCTCCGTCTACCACATGCGCGGCGTGACGGCCGGCATCCTGTGGGTGGAGGCGATCCGCGTGGCACAGGAAAAATTCGGCAAGGGCAAACCGATTACGGGCGAGCAGATGCGCTGGGGCCTGGAAAACCTGAACGTCGACGATGCGCGCCAGAAGGCCGTCGGCGCGCTGGGCATGTTCCCCACCGTGAAAACCAGCTGCGACGACCATGAAGGCTCGGGCGCCGTGAAAGTGCAGCAATGGGATGGCAAGAAATGGACCGCCATCACGCCGAAATGGATCGTCGGCGACAAGGCCCTGGTGCGCAAGCTGGTCGAGGAATCGTCAGGCAAGTACGCCGAAGAGAAGAAGATCACGCCGGCGTGCATGAAGTAATGCAGTAGGCGAGAGGAACCGGACCGGCCACCGCCGGTCCCGTGTTTAACATTTTTAAAGAAGCAGCCATGACCCACACTGCCACGCAATCCCCGATCCAGGCGGACGCGCCGCCGCCCTATCTGTCGGTGAACAATATCGAAGTCATCTACGACCACGTGATCCTGGTCCTGAAGGGCGTCTCGCTGCAAGTGCCGCAAGGCAAGATCGTGGCGCTATTGGGCGCCAACGGCGCCGGCAAGTCGACCACCTTGAAAACCATCTCGACGCTGCTGCGCGGCGAGCGCGGCGACGTCACCAAGGGCGAGGTCCAGTTCAAGGGCGAGCGCGTGGATCAACTGACGCCAAATGAATTGGTCAAACGGGGCCTTTCGCAAGTGATGGAAGGGCGCCACTGTTTCGGCCACCTCACCATCGAGGAAAACCTCTTGACGGGCGCCTACACGCGCAGCCTGTCGCGCGGCGAGCTGAAAGACGCGCTGGAGAAGGTGTATCACTATTTCCCGCGCCTGAAAACGCGGCGCAGCAGCCAGGCCGGCTATACCTCGGGCGGCGAACAGCAGATGTGCGCCATCGGCCGCGCGCTGATGGCCAAGCCCTCGATGATTCTATTGGACGAACCCTCGATGGGCATCGCGCCGCAGATCGTCGAAGAGATCTTCGGCATCGTCAAGGACCTGAACCACAAGGAAAACGTGTCTTTCCTGCTGGCCGAGCAGAACACCAACGTGGCACTGCGCTACGCCGACTTCGGCTACATCCTGGAAAACGGACGGGTCGTGATGGAAGGACAAGCCCAGGAACTGGCCAGCAACGAAGACGTCAAAGAGTTTTATCTGGGCGTCTCCAGCGCCGGGCGCAAGAGCTTCCGCGACATGAAGTTCTACCGCCGCCGCAAGCGCTGGCTGGCCTGACCGGAAGGAAGCATCATGGACCTGGAACGGGCCAAGCAAGTGTGCCGCGGCTTTCCCGGCGCGACAGAAGACATCAAATGGACGAACGTGCTGGCGTTTTCCGTTGGCGGCAAGCTGTTCGCGCTGTGCGGCGCGGAAGCGCACAGCACGCGCGGCATCAGCTTCAAAGTCGATGCGGAACGCTTCCTGGAACTGACGGACCGCCCCGGCTTTCGCCCTGCACCCTACCTGGCGCGGGCCAAATGGGTGCTGGTCGCTAGCCCCGACGCGCTAGACGACGGAGAAATGGCGGCCCAGCTGCAGCGCTCATACAGCCTGATTTTTGCGGGACTGACGAAAAAAATGCAACGTGACATTGGAGAATCAGCAACATGACCGATACGCTCGACAGTCTGGAAGCACGCGCCCCGGAAGAACGCGAACGCGAATTGATGGCCGGCCTGCCGCAACTGATCGCGCGCGCACAGGCGGCGCCGGGCTGGGCCCGCATTCTCGATGGCGTCAACGCGGCCGACATCACCAGCCGCGCCGCGCTGGCGCAACTGCCCGTCACGCGCAAGTCCGACCTCAAGCAATTGCAGCACGGCGCGCTGCCGTTCGGCGGCTTGAATACGACGCCGAAGAACGCCTTGTCGCGCGTGTTCGTCTCGCCCGGCCCCATCTTCGACCCAGAAGGCCGCGGCCCGGACTGGTGGCGCTTCGCGCGGCCCATGTATGCGGCCGGCGTGCGCGCCGGCGGCTTGCTGCAGAACTGCTTTTCATATCACTTTACGCCGGCCGCCTTCATGGTCGAAGGGGGCGCCGCACGCATCGGCTGCACCGTCATCCCGGCCGGCATCGGCCAAACGGAAATGCAGGTGCAGGCGATGGTCGACCTGAAGCCGGACACGTATATCGGCACGCCGTCATTCCTGAAACTGATCATCGAGAAGGCGCGCGAGATGGGCGCCGATATCAGCAGCGTCACCAAGGCAGTGATGGGTGCGGAAGCCTTGCCCGAATCCTTGCGCAGCTGGTTTGCCGAGAATGGCGTGCCGCACGTGTTCCAGACCTATGCCTCGGCCGATATCGGCAGCATCGCCTATGAAACGGCCAGCAATGGCAAGCTCAATCCGGGCATGGTCGTTGACGAAAACGTGCTGCTCGAAATCGTCCATCCGGGCAGCGGCATTCCCGTCGCACCGGGCGAAGTGGGTGAAGTCGTCGTCACCGTCTTCAATGCCGACTACCCGCTGATCCGCTTTGCCACTGGCGATTTATCGGCCGTGCTGATGGACGCGGCGGATTCGCCGTGCGGGCGCACAAATACGCGCATCCGCGGCTGGATGGGACGCGCCGACCAGACCACCAAGGTGCGCGCCATGTTCGTGCATCCGTCGCAGGTGCATGAAATCGCGCGCCGCCATCCGCAGATCAAAAAGGCGCGGCTGGTGGTATCGGGACGCATGGCCAACGACGAAATGGCTTTGCATTGCGAAGTCGACGATCCGTGCGACGCCAGCGGGGTGGAAGCCATCATCGGCTCGATCCGCGAACTGACCAAGCTGCGCGGCGACGTGGTGCTGGTGGCAGTGGGCAGCCTGGCGCAGGATGGCAAGGTCATTGACGACATGCGCGATTACAAATAAGGCCGATTTGCGGGATAATACCGGCATTGACCATCAGCCCCATTCATCGCCATGCAAGAGTCCATGCAAGAATTTCATCACAACCGTGCCCGTGACCTGATCAAGAACGCGGAACTGCTGTTCGACCAAGATACCGTGCAGGCGTCGATCACGCGCATGGCCGATGTACTCAACACACGCTTCAACGCAGAGGACTCGAAAGAGTTCCCACTGGTGCTGGGCGTGATGGGCGGCGCCGTCGTATTTACGGGCAACCTGCTGCCGCAACTGAGCTTCCCGCTCGAATTCGACTACATCCATGTGAGCCGCTACGGCGACGACGACAAGGGTGGCGAAGTGGTGTGGAAAGTCATCCCCCGCTCGAACGTGGCGGGCCGCACCGTCATCGTGCTCGACGATATTCTCGACGAGGGCGAAACCCTGGCGCACGTCAAGCAGCGTTTGCTGGATATGGGCGCTTCCGAAGTGATCCTGGCCGTGTTTGCCGACAAAGCCATCGGCAAGAAAAAGCCCGTGCAGGCGGACATTGTCGGCCTGGTGATCCCGAACCGCTTCGTCGTCGGCTTCGGCATGGACGCGTACGGCTACTGGCGCAACCTGCCGGGCCTGTGGGCCATCAAACCCGAGGATTTGAAGCAGGAGTAAGGATGGATCGGATGACGCGGCATGCCGCATCATCCGGCAGCACCAGCGTTACAGCTTCAGGCGCGCGCGCGCCGCATCGTATTCGGCCTTCAGGCGCGCCACCATCTCTTCCACGCTCGGCACGTCATCCATCAGACCTACGCCCTGACCGGCGCCCCAGATGTCGCGCCAGGCCTTGGCGCTGCCGGAACCAAAATTCATCGAACTCTTGTCCGCTTCGGGCAAGGCTTCCGGATCGAGTCCGGCCGCGACGATCGATTTTTTCAGGTAATTCCCGTGCACGCCCGTAAACAGGTTCGTGTAGACGATGTCCGATGCGGCAGACTCGACGATGGCGTCGCGGTAACCGTCGCTGACGTTCGATTCCTTGGTCGCCAGCCAGCGCGAGCCAATGTAGGCAAAGTCGGCGCCCATGGCTTGCGCGGCCAGCACGGCATCGCCGGTGGCGATGGAGCCCGACAACGCCAGCGGACCGTCAAAGAATTTGCGCACTTCACCCACCAGCGCGAACGGCGACAGGGTGCCAGCGTGACCGCCAGCGCCGCTGGCCACCAAAATCAAGCCGTCGACACCCGCCTCCAGCGCCTTTTTCGCGTGACGGATCGAAATCACGTCATGCAGCACGATGCCGCCATAACTGTGGATGGCGTCGAGCATTTCCTTGGGCGGCGCGCGCAGCGAGGAAATGATGATGGGAATCCGGTGTTTCACGCATACTTCCACGTCATGCGCCAGGCGGTCGTTCGACTGGTGCACGATCTGGTTAACGGCGATCGGCCCCACTTTTTTGTCGGGATTGGCAGCCTGGAAGGCTGCCAGCTCGGCTTGCAGCTCCGTGAGCCAGGTGTCGAGCAATTCGGCGGGACGCGCGTTCAGGGCCGGGAAAGAACCGACGATGCCGGCCTTGCACTGCGCCGCGACGAGGGCCGGACCGCTGGCGATGAACATCGGCGAGGCGATAACGGGTAGGGAGAGGTTTTGCAACGCAACAGGCAATGCCATGGCGGACTCGCTGGAAAGTTGATCGGGATGAGGGACACACTGAACAATGATTATAGTGCAGAAAAAGTACGATCGTGCTGAATTTATCGCCTGGCCGTTTCAGCCCTCGTTGAGCAAGTACTCACTCTCGACTCTTGCCGCTGCAGCTCTCACCAGCTGCAACACGGCCCACTCGGCCAGCGCAGCCGCCTCCTGGCGCAGGAAACGCCGGTTAGCCTCTTCGAAGACGGGCATGCCACGCAGCAGGGCCGGTATCTCGGCGAGGGCGATGCGCTGGCGTTCCAGCAGCAGGAATTTCAGCAGCACTTTCACCGCGTTCTGCGCATTGCGCACGGGGTCGGACGACAGGTAATCAAGACGCGAATAGGCGCGCTGCAGGGCACCAGCAGCGTCCTGGAAGGGGCGTCCATGGCCGGGAATCACCACACGCACGTCCAGGCTGGCGATCAGGTCGAGCGTGGCGCGCGCTTCAAGAAAGCCGGAGCCGCCATCGAGTTCGGGGAAGATCACGCCAAAGCCGTTTTCCCACAGGGCGTCGGCAGAAATAAGGATGCCCTCGTCGGCACAATAAAAGATCAATGAATGGGGATCGTGGCCGGGCGCGCCCAGCGCCTGCCAACGCAGGTCGGCCAGGGAGAATGTGTCGCCGGGGGAAATGGTGGCGTCAAAGCCGAAGCGCGGACATTGCTGGCCCGTAGCCTGGAAACTGAGAGCATCGACATCCCACACTCTCACCTTGTCCGCTTCCGACACGGGAATGGCCGTCTGGCAGCCATATTCGGCTTGCAGCAGCGCGTTGCCGCCGCAATGGTCGGAGTGCAGATGGGTGTTGAACAAGCGGTCCAGGGGCCGGCCGGCCAGGCTATGGCGCAGCAGGGCCAGTGTTTGCGGCGCATGCGTGACATAGCCGCTGTCGATCAGGGCCGCGTCATCCTTGCCCTTGAACAGAATGTTATTCGACGACAGCCAGCCGCGTTCAAACACCTGCATGGAATCGGGGAACAGCGCTGGCGATCGCGGCATGGGCTTCCTCAGTAATCGGGCTCGAAGTCGAGCAAAGCTTCGCGGCCTGGCAATTCGGCCCATACGGCGCGCTTGAAGTCGTCATCGGCCTTGCTCCAGGCAATAATCTCGTCGAGCGTGCGCAAACAGCCTTCGCACAAGCCACTGTTGCGGTTCATCTTGCACAGGCTGACACAAGGCGACGGCACCGGTGACGGCAAGGGGAGCGGAACGGCTGGCGGAGGTGGGGTAGCGACCATCATGGAGCGGCATCGGTAAACGTGAAGGCTTTCATTATGCCGCGAAACCATGCCGGCGAGGCGATAGCGTCGCCATGCAATGTTTCCGTGAATATATTTTCAAGCGAAAGCATGATCAAAAACTTATCTTCTGGAAATTTATTTTGCAGTCCGTTCTCACTCTGCGGGTATCCGTCCTACAACACGATTAGGCCAGATCCTGCTTGACTTGAGATATTTCAGAACTATACTACCATCCATACAGATGGCAAATGGATGCCACGGGGAGTTTTTGGAGACTTATGGCCAAGCAAGACAGCAAGCCCAAAATTGGGGAATCCGAGAAAATCACGATCAACCTCGGTTTGATCGACCTGGGGCAAATCGATCTGCTGGTCCAGGAGGGATTTTATTCCAACCGCACGGATCTGATCCGGACGGCGATACGCAATCAGCTAGGTATCCACGCCGACGTGGTGAAACAAACCGTCGCCCGTAAAAGCCTGGTATTGGGCATGCAGCATTATTCGCGCGCCGACCTGGAGGCGATCCAGGCAGCCGGCCAGCGCCTGCAAATTCAGGTTCTGGGACTGGCCAGCATCGCCAGCGACGTCTCCGTGGAACTGGCACTGGCCACGATCGAGTCGATTTTCGTATTAGGTGCCCTGCACGCCAGCACCGTCGTCAAGACGGCGCTAGCAGGGCGAATTCACTAGCGTATTGGTTCGCGGCGATGACCCGGCCGATGCGCGGCACCGTAAGGATAGTCATGAAACTACCTCTCAACATGTTGGCGCACATGCGCACAGCAACCCGCAATCTGATGGGCCAAGGTCCTGCTGCCGCCACCGAAGCCATCCAACAGGCGCTGGCCGCGGCCGGCCTGGCGCCGCAGGCAGCGTCCGCGCAGCAGCCACCACCGCAGGCCATGCGCGACATTAATCCACCACCGGCGCCACCACCGGCACCGCCATCAGCGCAGGCCCGGGCCGCGCAGCCGCAAGCTGATGCTGCGCCGGAAGCGCCGCCTGTGCCGCCCACGCCCGCGCAGGCGGCGCAGGATTTCGCGCAGGATTTCATGGCGCGCCTGGGCGTGCCTGTCGGCCTGGGGCAGCACAGTTTCGACATGCCCAGCTTCGAAATGCCGAGTTTTCATCCGCCAGGTTTCAACGCGCCGGCCACCACGCCGGCCGAACTCCCCGCTGGCGCACAGTTCATCGACGGCGTTTACCGCAACCATGCGGGCACGCGCTCCTACAAACTGTATATCCCCAGCAGCTATCACGGCCAGGCCATGCCGCTGATCGTGATGCTGCACGGCTGCACGCAAAATCCCGACGATTTCGCGGCCGGCACGCAGATGAATGCGCTGGCCGAAGAAAAGGAATGTTTTGTCGTCTATCCGGCGCAGACGCAGGGTGCCAACAGTTCGCGCTGCTGGAACTGGTTCAATGCCATCGACCAGCAGCGCGACCAGGGCGAACCGTCGCTGATCGCCGGCATCGCGCGGCAAGTCATCGACGACTACCCGGTGAATGAACGCGAAGTGTTCGTCGCCGGCCTGTCGGCGGGCGGCGCCATGGCCGTCATTGTCGGCACCTTGTACCCGGATTTGTTTGCCGCCGTCGGTGTGCATTCGGGCCTGCCGTTCGCCTCGGCAAAGGACTTGCCGTCGGCGCTGGCCGCCATGAAGGGCGGCGCCATGCCCAATGCCCAGCGCCAGGCGCCGGCGGGCGGCGTGCCCATCATCGTTTTCCACGGCGACCGCGACACCACCGTCAACCCGCGCAATGGCGATGAACTGATTGCCCAGGGCGTGCGCAGCCAGGCGGGCGGCAAGGCTGCCAAGGCCGCTTCCATGGATGGCAGCGTACCGAATGGCCACCGCTACACGCGCACCACGCACAGCCAGGCCGATGGCTCGCCGCTGGGCGAACACTGGGTCATCCACGGCGCAGGTCATGCCTGGTCCGGCGGCAGTGGCAGTGGCAGCTACACGGATGGCAAAGGGCCGGACGCCAGCCGAGAGATGCTGCGCTTCTTCAAGACCGTTAGCTGATGTTTTCGGTGTAGGGCGCGATCTGGCGCTGCTTGTCGGCGATCTCGCACACGCCATCGGCATACCGGTTGGAGATGGCGATGAACTGGTCCTGGATCTCCAGGAAGGCGTCGACGATCTCGGCGTCGAAGTGCGAACCGCGCCCCTCGACGATAATCTGCACGGCCTGCGCATGGTGCATGCCCTGCTTGTAGATGCGCCGGCTGATCAGGGCGTCATATACGTCGGCCAGCGCCATCAGGCGCGCCGAAATCGGAATGTCTTCGCCTGCGAGTCCTAGCGGGTAACCGCTGCCATCCCATTTTTCATGGTGGCTGTAGGCTATCTCCTTGGCGTACTTGAGGAAATCGACTTCGATACCCAGCTCGTGTTCGGCCGCCAGGATGGCGTCGCGCCCCAGGGTGGTGTGCGTCTTCATGATGGCCATTTCGTGTGGTTCGAAACGCCCCGGCTTGAGCAGGATATGGTCGGGGATCCCCACCTTGCCGATATCATGCAGCGGTGCCGTCTTGAACAGCAGTTCGATATTCTTGTCCGTCAAAAAATCACGGAAACGCGGCAGGCCGCGTACTTTCTCGGCCAGCGCCTTCAGGTAGTGCGAGGTGCGGCGGATATGGTTGCCCGTCTCGCTGTCGCGCGTCTCGGCCAGCGAGGCCATGGCGTGAATGGTGACGTCCTGCAGCGCCGCCACTTCCTGCACGCGGCGCTCCACTTCCGTTTCCAGGTAATGATTCTGGTCGCGCAAAAAATCCTGCATCTGCTTCATCGCCAGCTGCGTCCTGATGCGCGCCAGCACGATGGGCGCCGAAATCGGCTTGGTGATGTAGTCGACGGCGCCCAGGGCCAGGCCCAGCTGCTCGTCGGCCACTTCGCTCATGGCGGTCACAAAAATTACGGGTATGCCAGCCGTGGCGGGATCGGCCTTCAGCGCGCGGCACACATCGTAGCCGCTCATGCCCGGCATCATGATGTCGAGCAGGATCAGGTCGGGCTGGTCGCCGCCGCCGGCGATCTTCAGGGCGCGCTCGCCATTCACGGCGATCTTGGTCCGGTAATCGTCTTCCAGCACCGCGCGCAGCAGGTCGATATTATCTGGCGTGTCGTCGACTACCAGAATGGTTGGCTTGCTTGCTGGGGCTCTCATGCCCGTCCTTCGTTCTGCATAGTTATCCTTGTCACAGTGTCAGCTCCAGCGCATCGGCCACCTCGCCCAGCTGCGCCAGCGCACCTTCGAAATCGTATTGTCCCAGCATGCGCTTCAACTGACGCGCGTGTTCCGCCTGCCCGGCCGCGACCAGCACGGGACCGATGCCATCGAGATGCTTGACGGCCTGCGCGTCGTCCTGCTGCAGCAACTGCGACAGTTCGCGCAAGCCCGCCTCCAGGTATGCCCGGTCCACCGGCGCCACCACGGCGTTGCCCGGCTCGGTCACATTGCCGCGCGACTGCATGGCCAGCACGATTTTCGGTACCAGTTCATCGAGTGCCAGGGTGCAGGCGGCCAGCGCCTGCGGCAAGCCATCGTGCGAGCCCAGGCTGAGCAAATGCTCGACCCGCGCGGCGCTGTCGGCCAGGCCGCCGGCGCCGATATTGCCGGCCAGGCCTTTCAGGGTATGCGCTTCGCGGATCGCCGTCTCGAGCTGGTTGTTCTCGATGGCGGCAACGATGCGCTGCATGGCATCGAACTGGGTTTCCACAAAACGATCCAGCAATTTTCGCATCAAAGTGGCATTGCCTCCCACGCGCCGCATGGCTTCCGCCATTTTCAGGCCGGCGATCACCGGCAGCTCCGCTTCCGGCTGCACCACCATCGCCGTCATTTCCTGCGGCGTGGCCGGCGCGATCCAGCGCGCCAGGGTACCGAACAGCTGCGCCACGTCGATCGGCTTGGCGATGAAATCGTTCATGCCGGCGTCCAGGCATTTTTCCTTGTCACCGACCATGGCATTGGCCGTCATGGCGATCACCGGCAAATTCGAATAACGCGGATCCTGGCGCAGCTTGCGGGTGGCCTGGTAACCGTCCATCACAGGCATCTGGCAATCCATCAGCACGCCGTCATAGGCGTTTTCCTCGATCTTCGCCAGCGCGATGGCACCATTGCTCGCGATATCGACGCGGATGCCTGCGTCGTTGAGAATATGCTGCGCCACTTCCTGGTTCACTTCATTATCTTCCACCAGCAGCAGCCAGGCGCCGCGCAGCGCGCGTTCGTCGTCGCGGTAGCTGCTCTGGCGCTGCGTCTTGCGGCTCTGCCCCGTCACGCCGCCAAACACGAACGATATCTGGTCGAGCAGGGTCGAGGCGCTGACCGGCTTGTTCAATACGCCGTCGAGCGGCAAGTCCCGCTGGCGCGCCGCCTCCAGCAGCGCTTCGCGGTGGAAGGCCGTGACCATGATGCAGGCCGGCGTCGCATCGATGCCGGCGGCATCGGCGCGGATGCCGGCCAGAGTATCCAGACCGTTCATGCCCGGCATTTTCCAGTCCATCAGCACCAGGCCGTACGGGCGCCCTTCGGTGCGCGCCTGCGCCACGGCGCCGATGGCCAGCACGCCGCCAAACACGGCGCGCGCCTCGAAACCCAGCGCCGTCAGCATGCTGACGAAGATTTCACGCGCGCTGGGATTGTCGTCAACCACCAGCACGCGCAGGCCCTGGAACTGCGGCGGTACTGGCAGGCTGTCGCGCGGCACGGCGGCCAGGCCGAAGCGGGCCGTAAAGAAAAAGGTACTGCCCACACCCGCTTCGCTGACCAGGTCAATCTCGCCTTCCATCATTTCCACCAGGCGCTTGCTGATGGTCAGCCCCAGGCCGGTGCCGCCATGGTGACGCGTGGTCGACGTGTCGGCCTGGGTAAATGCCTGGAACAATTTACTGCGCTGGGGCGGCGTCAGGCCGATGCCCGTGTCGCGCACGTCCACGCGCAGCACCGCCGCATGCTCTTCCAGCTGCTGCAGGCGGATGCTGACGACAATCTCGCCCTTGTCCGTAAATTTGATGGCATTGTTGGTCAGGTTGATCAGCACCTGGCCCAGGCGCAGCGGGTCGCCCTGCAATGCGTTCGGCACGTCGGGGCCGATGTCGAACAGCAGTTCGAGCCCCTTGTCCTGCGCCCGCATCACGGACAGGTCGGCGATCTGCGCCAGCACATCCTCGAGGAAAAAGTCGACTTTTTCAAAGGCCATCTTGCCCGCCTCGATCTTCGAGAAATCAAGGATATCGTCGATGATGGCCAGCAGATTCTTCGAAGCCGATTCCACCTTTTCCAGGTAGTTGCGCTGGGTCGACGTGAGCTCGGTCTGCAGCGCCAGGTGGGTCATGCCGATGATGCCGTTCATCGGCGTGCGGATCTCGTGCGACATATTGGCCAGGAAGTCCGACTTCATCTTGGTCGCATCTTCGGCCACTTCGACGGCATGGCGCAGATCCTGCTCGACGGCCAGGTTAGTACTCATGTTTTTCAGCGCCTGCAGCAATTCGCCCGTTTCATCGCGCGACGTCACTTCGATGACGGAACTGAAGTCACCGTTGGCCACGCGCGTGGCGATCGCCACCGCCTCGCCCAGCGGACGCGTGATCGAACGCGCCGACCAGGCAAAGGCCATGCCGGTCAACAGGGCTGCCAGTCCGATGCCGCCCATCAGGATCAGCGACGTATCGATGTCGTTGCGTATCCTGGCCGCGCTGTCGCGTATCAGTTGCTGCTGCAAGTCATCGAGCTGGCCCACATACAGCAGCACTTTTTCCAGCACCGGCAAGGTCTGCGTCTGCATGGCCTGTTCCGCGGCAGCATCCTCGCCGCGCTCGACCAGTTCGAACATCGCCTTGAGCGAAGCATAGTAGTCGGCGCGTGCCAGGTGCATCTGTTCCAGCAGGCGCCGTTCTTCCGGCCGCGCATCGAGACCATCGAGGATGCGCACCTGCTCGTCGATGCCTTGCTTGATCGCTTCCAGGCGCACCTGATTCGCCTGGCGCCATGCCAACTCGTGCTGGTTCGGCAGGCTGCCTATGCGCGTGGCCGCCTCGCGCGCCAGCCCATGGATCTTGCTAGTGGCCTTGGCGGCGACCCAGTCGCGCTGCAGGATATCGTCGGTCTCGGCACGGATGGCATAGATGCGGCTACCCGCCAGGACGATGACGACCAGCATCAGCACGATCAACATGGCATAACCGGCATTGATGCGCACGCCGATGCGGATATCCCTGAAGCGCATGACTTTCCTATCAGAAATTCTTGAAAATCGAAGTCTGAACGTATTCCCCTACGGAATGCAAGGTTTATTGCAAAGGAATTAGACGTCGAAGCGCTTATTTAGGCGCTGTTGGGACTTTTTCAGGCGGAGTCAAGGAGGCGATGTGGGCTTGCAGACAGGCGGGACACCAGCAGCGCCCGGCGCTGCTGCCGGGCACAGGAACGGCCGGCGGCAGGGCCACGCACCAGCAGGGTTCCTTGGCGTCCGGGTCTAGCTGGCCACACTGGAAGGTGGCGCCGCACAGGCTGCACTGGCTCATAGCTGTGTTTGAATTGGCAAGTGTGTGTCATGCTGCGCCGGGATGCGACGCAGATGTAACTGGCAGTAAAAGGGCTGGCTGGGGGACATATCGGGCCAGACTATAGGATCATCAGGGAAAATACAACAAGATCGCCCTATAATGCCTCCAAGATTTTCTTCTTCCCTGTAAAATCTCACCAATCTATTTTCCGGACTCGCCATGAATCAACTAGCTAACTTGAACCTGGACATGAATGACGACTTGACGGCGGTGTCGCCGCAAATCAAGGCGCAGATTCTGGCCGAGGCCCTTCCCTACATTCGCAATTTTCATGGCAAGACCATCGTCATCAAATACGGTGGCAATGCCATGACGGACGAACGCCTGAAGCACGGCTTCGCGCGCGACGTCATCCTGCTCAAGCTGGTTGGCATGAACCCGGTCGTGGTGCACGGCGGCGGACCGCAGATCGACAACGCGCTGAAAAAAATCGGCAAGCAAGGCACCTTCGTGCAAGGCATGCGCATCACCGATGAAGAAACCATGGAAGTGGTGGAGTGGGTGCTGGGCGGCGAAGTCCAGCAGGATATCGTCATGCTGATCAACCATTACGGCGGCCAGGCTGTCGGCCTGACGGGCAAGGATGGCGGCTTGATCCGCGCGCGCAAGATGCAGATGCCGGACCGCGAACATCCGGGCGAATTCCTCGACATCGGCTTTGTGGGCGAGATCGACGCGATCAACCCGGCCGTCGTCAAGGCGCTGCAAGACGATGCCTTCATTCCCATCATCTCGCCGATCGGTTTCGGCCAGGATGGCCAGGCCTACAACATCAACGCCGACGTGGTGGCGGGCAAGATCGCGGAAATCCTGAAAGCGGAAAAGCTGATCATGATGACCAACATCGCCGGCGTCCAGGACAAGCAGGGCAACCTGGTGACCGACCTGTCCGCGCGTGAAATTGACGAGATGTTCGCCGATGGCACGATTTCGGGCGGCATGCTGCCGAAGATATCGTCCGCGCTCGACGCCGCCAAGTCCGGCGTGAACACGGTGCACATCATCGATGGCCGCATCGAACACTCATTATTGCTGGAAGTGTTGACCGAGCAGGCTTTTGGTACTATGATCCGTTCGCACTAAAAATTAATTCGGCGCAATTCACCCAGCGCCGATTTTTTATGCCCTTGTAGCTCAGTGGTAGAGCACTCCCTTGGTAAGGGAGAGGTCACGTGTTCGATCCACGTCAAGGGCACCAACTATATCTCCCCGTATCTGAAAAATGTCCATGGCTGCGTTGCCTCGCCTCGCCGTACATGCGTACTGTCTTCGGCTCGGCGCCTTGCCCTGAACACTTTTCATCTACTCTGCCGCAGCCTGTCGCGCGGCTAAGCCACGGCATTCTTGCTGTCTGCTGTCAGAACTTAATATACCCGCTCGACCTTCAAGCCCTTTTGACGCAACAAGTCCGGCACGCTTTTCGTTCCGACCAGGTGCAGCACGCCGATGGCGGCCAGGCTGTGCTTTTCGCGCGCCAGCAACTTGGCGATGCCGTCGGCCAGGGCCGGGTTGCGGCCGTCGAGCAGCACTTTTTGCACGAACTGCGCGGCGAACGACGGGTCTTGCGCCGCCTTTGCCGCCAGCTTGTCGAAGGCCGCCGCGTCGGCCGTGCGCCAGGCGTTGGCGATCTCGCGCGCTTCCTGGCTTTGTTCCTGATCCTCGATCGATGCCACGCCGTCTTCCAGGAAGCGGCACTGGTCCGCCGGCGACATGGCGCCAAACAGCGCCATCTGGCCTTCCATCGACTCGAGTTCCACTACGGGGATCTTGCGCGCCTTGGCTTGCTGCGACAGATAATTGTCCACCGCCAGGTCGGAGCGGTAGCCGAGGGTGGAAAATTCGCCGATGGCCAGCATGCTGGCCAGCATCCACGGCTTCATCGGCGCCACCGATTCGGCTGGAATGCCGTATTTTTGCAACAACGGTGCCAGGCGCGGTGCCAGGGTCTGGCGGCAATCGGCAGGCACTGTGCTGCCCGGCGCGTCCATGCCGTATTTCAGCACGGCGCCCAGGGCGGCGCGCGGATCGACGTCGGGATCGATCTCCAGCGCCAGCGCCCCGGCGCCTTCCAATGCCTGCGTCACGGTCGGCTCGAGCGGATAAAAATCAGGGGCGCCGACATGGATGGTACCGAACAAATACAAGGTATGGCTGGCGTCCTGCACCTTGAACAGGGCGCCCCGGTTTTGCGCCACGGGCGGCGCGTCGGCAAGGGCAGCCTGCAACGGCAGCAAGAATAATCCGCAAAACATCACTATAATCTGGCGTCGCATGGTTTTCCTGATTGTTGAATTTTTCATCTTCTCTCGCTAGCAAAGACTCTTGTGCCTGTGTCCCATCTTAACCGCTCGTCGCCGGTCTGGCTGTTTGACCTCGACAACACGCTGCACAATGCCTCGCACGCCATCTTCCCCACCATCACGGCCAATATGAACACGTATATTGCCCGCGTACTGGGCGACGGTGTGACGCCGGCCGACGACGCCATCGTCAATGCGGCCCGCGCGGCCTACTGGCGCCGCTATGGCGCTACCTTGCTTGGCATGGTCAAGCACCATCAGGTGCAGGCAGCACATTTTTTTCACGAGACGCATACCTTCGACGATTTGCGCGCCATGATACGCGCCGAGCGGGGGCTGGGGGCTTTACTCAAACGCCTGCCTGGCCGTAAAATTTTACTCACCAACGCGCCGCTGCGCTATTCGAGCGACGTGATGCGCCACCTGGGCCTGCGCCAGCACTTTGCGCAACATATCGCCATCGAGGCGATGCATGTGCACCGCCAGCTGCGACCCAAGCCATCGACCCTGATGCTGCGCAAACTGATGCGCAAGCACCAGATCCACCCTGGCCGCTGCATCCTGGTAGAAGACACCCTGGCCAACCTGAAGGGTGCGAAAAAACTGGGCCTGCGCACGGCCTGGATCACGCAATACCTGAAAATGGCCGATCCGATCGGTGTGGCAAAGCTGCCCAGAGCGTTAAATCGCCCCGCTTACGTCGATGTCAAAGTAAAATCTGTCCGGCATTTGGCACGCCGCCTTCACCGTCTGCGCTGAAGGGGACTCTTGGGCTTCCGGTTGACGCCGGAAGCCGCACCGCTAGCGGCGGTGACGGACCTCCCCATCAAGGCAGCATTTTTTTTAACGACAAGAGAAAATATGGCAAGCACACCGCCGGGCCAACGCAGGCTACAAATTCTTCAGGCCCTCGCCGCAATGCTGGAGCAGCCGAAAGGCGAAAAGATCACCACTGCCGCACTGGCCGCCAGACTGGCCGTCTCGGAAGCGGCCTTGTACCGCCATTTCGCCAGCAAGGCGCAAATGTTCGAAGGATTGATCGAGTTCATCGAGTCGAGCGTCTTCGGCCTGATCAACCAGATCGCAGAAAAGCACAGCGACGGCATGACGCAGACGCGCGACATCGTCGGCATGCTGCTCAATTTCGCCATCAGCAATCCGGGCATGACGCGCGTGCTGATCGGCGATGCGCTGGTGAATGAGGACGAGCGCCTGCAAGTGCGCATGAACCAGTTCTACGACCGCGTCGAACTGGCGCTCAAGCAAGCCTTGCGCGTGGCCGCCGCCGAAGGCCATGGCAAGGAAAGCGAAGTGGCCGCGCGCGCCACCTTGATCGTCAGCTTCGTCATCGGGCGCTGGCACCGCTACGCCAAGAGCGGCTTCAAGATCAATCCATCCCAGGAAGCGGCGCTGCAAATCGCCATGCTGCTGGGGTAAGTCAACGCCGTGGCTGTCCCCATGCACACCGACTGTTTCGCCCTGCTCGACGATGCCAGCACCCCGGGCGCCGGTTCGCGCCTGTACACGGGCCTGACAGCGGTTTTGCAGTGCACCGAGGGCGGCGGGTGGCCGGCCCTGCTCGAAGGGCTGCAAGCGGTTTTAAAACGCGGCCAGTACGCCGTCTGCGTGTGCAGCTACGAGCTGGGCGCGCATTTGCTGGCCATGCCGCCGCGCGCGGCCGGTATCGACGCGCCGCCGCTGGCGCAAGTGCTCGTCTTCGACCATTGCACGCAGCTGTCGCACGACGACGTGGCGCAGTGGCTGGACGAGCGCGTCCGGGCGGATGCAGGGCCGGCCGGCCTGGCCGGCATCCACGCGAATGTAGATCAGGCGCAATTTACGCAGGCGCTGCACCGCATCCACGACTACATCGTGGCCGGCGACACCTATCAAGTCAACTATACCTATCGTTTGCGCTTCGATGCCTTTGGCTCGCCCCCGGCCCTGTATGCGCGGCTGCGCGCGCGCCAACCCGTGCCCTACGGCGCGCTGGTGATGCTGCCCGATGGCGGCGCCCTGCTGTCGCTGTCGCCGGAGCTGTTCGTACGCCATGCGCAAGGCGAGTTGACGGCACGTCCCATGAAAGGCACGGCGCCGGCCGCCCCGCCTGAGCAAATGGCAGAAAACGCGCGCCGCGCCGCCGCCCTGGCCAATGATCCGAAAAACCGCGCGGAAAATCTGATGATCGTCGACCTGCTGCGCAACGACATCGGCCGCATCGCCGCCACGGGCTCCGTCAAGGTGCCGACCCTGTTCCAGGTGACGCGCTACAGCAGCGTGCTGCAAATGACCTCCACCGTGCAAGCGCGCCTGCGCGGCGACGCCAGCCTGGCCGACATCTTCCAGGCCTTGTATCCGTGTGGTTCGATCACGGGCGCGCCGAAACGCCGCACCATGGAAATCATCGCCGAACTGGAAGGGGCGCCGCGCGGCATCTACACGGGCGCCATCGGCTGGTTCGATCCGCCGGCCGCCGGCGCTGTCCACGCGGTGGGCGACTTCTGCATGTCCGTGCCAATCCGCACGCTGGCCCTGCAAGCGGCTGGCCCCGGCGGCATCCGGCGCGGCGAAATGGGCGTGGGCGCCGGCATCGTGCTCGATAGCGATCCGCAGGAGGAATTTGCGGAATGCCAGCTCAAGGCCCGCTTCCTGACGGGTCTGACCAACGACTTCGAACTGTTCGAAACCCTGCACGCCAGCCGCGACTATGGCTGCCGCCAGCAAGAGCGCCATCTGGCGCGCCTGGCCGCCTCCAGCGCCTACTTCGGTTTTGCCTGGGATGCAGACGCTGCCCGCGCCGCGCTGCAGGCAGCCTGCGCGGCACGCCCCGACGATACCCCCTTCCGCCTGCGCCTGGCGCTGCGCCAGGATGGCCAGTTCACAGTGCAAAGCGGTGCGCTCACCACCTTGCCGGACACGGTAAAAATCCTGCTGGCGCCCAACGCCACCATGGCCGACGACCTCTTCCTGCGCCACAAGAGCAGCGTGCGTGCGCGCTACGACGCGGCCTGGCGCGCGGCCGAGGCGCAAGGCGGTTTCGACATGCTGTTCTTTAACGAGCGGGGTGAGCTGACGGAAGGCGGGCGCAGCAATGTCTTCGTCCAGCTCGATGGCTGCTGGCACACGCCCCCCCTGTCCTGCGGCTTGCTGCCCGGCGTGCAGCGCGCGGCCATGCTGGCCGATCCCGCCTGGAATGCGCAGGAAACCATCATCACGCGCGCCATGCTGGCGCAGGCCGAGGCGATTGTCGTGTGCAATGCACTGCGCGGCGCGATGCCGGCCAAGCTCATCCTGTAAATCCGGTAGCACCTGAAACCGTTCAGGGCAAGGCGCATTGCCGAAGGCAGTGCGAACGCACTACGAGGCACTGCAACGCCGCCATGGACTGTTTCAGGGGTTACAGGTCGATGCGCATTTCGTAACCGCCGTATATCATCCGCTTGCCATCGAACGGCAATTTTCCCGGGTCCATCATCTCGGCCAGGCGCGGGTCTTTCATGACCTTGTCGTTGATTTCATCACGCCTGGCGCGCGATTCGAACACGATCCAGGAAAACACCACCACTTCGCCATCCTGCAAGTCCACCGCCTGCGGGAACGAGGTCAGCTTGCCCGGCTTGACATCGTCGCCCACGCATTCGCGAAATTCCTGCGCACCATATTCGCGCCAGACGGCGCCGCAGGCGCGCGACATGGCCAGGTAAGCATCGAGCTTGGCTTTCGGCACGGGCACCACAAATCCATCGACATACGCCATGATGTTCTCCTTTGTTGTGACAAACGCGAACAACCAGCTTAGGACAATGATGACAAGACGACAAGCGCGGCATAAAAAAAAGCAGGCACGCAAGCCTGCTCGGGTATCGGCAACTTACATCGCCAGCGCTTTTTCCACCGCGCCCACCAGTTTCTTGTCGTCCGGCGTCACCTTGCTGGGGAAGCTGTCGACGACCTTGCCATGGCGGTCGATCAGGTATTTATGGAAATTCCAGGCCGGCGTCTTGCCCGTCTGCTTGATCAAATCAACGTACAGCGGATTCGGCGTGGGGCCGGAGACCACCGATTTGGCAAACATGGGGAACTTCACGCCATAGGTGTTGTAGCAAAAATCGGCGATTTCCTTGCTGTTGCCGGGCTCCTGCTTGCCGAAATCGTTCGACGGGAAACCCAGCACCACCAAGCCCTTGCTGCCGTACTTGGCGTACAGCGCCTCAAGCCCTTCGTATTGATTAGTAAAACCACAATAACTGGCCGTATTCACCACCAGCACGACCTTGCCCGCGTACTGGCACAGGTTTTGCGGCGCTTCATCCTGCAAGCGGTTGAAGGTCTGCTTGAGGATGGCGGGACAAGCGGCTAGCGCGGCGGCCGCTGCGGCACTCGTGGCAGCAGCGGTTTCGGCAGCCTGGGCTGGCATGGCCAGGCTGGCGCCGGCGGCAAGGGTGGTCAGCGCAAACAGCTGGGCAAGGGTCTTGGACATGAAGGGCACCGTGGTTGAAAAGGAAAAAAACCATTCTATGCCAAACGCCGCGCACGCGTATAAGACGTACAACAACAGCGATTGCTTGAGCGACATCAATGACAGTGCAGTACTTGCCCAGCGCACAGTTTTTTTACCTATGCTCGGCCTTCCTGCCCTTGCCCTGTGGAGTTACCATGTCCTTCCCGCACCTGACCGCATTACCCACCGCCCTGCTGGCCGCTAGCCTGCTCGTCCTGGCGCCAGGCGGCGCGCACGCCGCCACGGCTGCCAAAGCCGTCAAGCCCGCCGCGACTAAGGATGCCCCCGCCCTGCCCGCCTACCAGGCCGACCTGAGCCAGACCACCGTATCGGGCCTGTCTTCGGGCGGCTTCATGGCGGCGCAATTTGCCGTCGCCTACTCGGCCACTGTCGCCGGCGCCGGCATCATCGCCGGTGGCCCGTATTTCTGCTCGGGTCAGCCGGGCCGCTTCCCCTATATTCCCTACTTGACGAATGCCCTGACCACCTGCATGAATCCGGGCAGCGCGCAAGTGGCGCCGCCCGTGGCCAGCGAATTGCTGCGCGCGGCAAACGATTTTGCGCGCACCCGTCTCATCGACGACACGGCCAACCTGAAACGCCAGCGCGTATATCTGTTCAGCGGAACGAAAGACCAGACCGTGACGCGGCCAGTGGTGGAGCAGGTGGAAAAATTCTATCAACTGGCGGGCACGCCGGCGGCGCAAATCCGCTTCGTCGATACGGTCGGCGCGGGCCATGCCATCATCACAGACAACAATCAGGACAAACCCTGCGCCGTGACGGAATCGCCGTTCATCAATGACTGCGACTTCGTGCAGGCGCGCGACATCCTGCAGCACCTGTACCCGGACCTGCAGCCCTCGTCGACCACCCTGACGGGCAAGCTGATCGCCTTCAACCAGCGCAGCTTCATCCAGAACACGTATTCCAGCATGAACAATACGGGCTACGCCTACATCCCGAAAGCCTGCGACAGCGAGAGCTGCCGCGTGCACGTGGTCTTCCACGGCTGCCTGCAAACGACGCAAGCCATCGGCAACCGCTTCTACACCACCACCGGCTACAATCAGGTGGCGGACGCCAACAAGATCATCGTGCTGTATCCGCAGGCCGAACCGAGCCCCGTCTACCCTTACAACCCGAAAGGCTGCTGGGATTTCTGGGGCTACACCAGCATCAATCCGATCGATCCGGATTTTTACCGCAAGAGCGGCACGCAGATGCAAGCGGTCAAGGGCATGCTGGACAGGTTGGCTGCGCGCCGCGGCTCACGCTAGGCGGCCTTAGATACCGCCCATGCAGATGTACTTAATGACGAGATAGTCTTCGATACCGTAGGTCGACCCTTCACGGCCCAGGCCCGATTGCTTGACGCCGCCGAAGGGGGCGATCTCGTTCGAGATCAGGCCCGTGTTGACGCCAACCATGCCCGTTTCCAGGCCTTCCGCCACACGCCAGATGCGGCCGATGTCGCGCGAATAGAAGTAGGCGGCCAGGCCGAATTCCGTGTTATTGGCCAGGGCGATCACTTCATCGTCCGTCTTGAAGCGGAACAGCGGCGCCAGCGGGCCGAAGGTTTCCTCGGTGGCCACGCGCATGTCGTTCGTCACGTCGGCGATGATGGTCGGCTCGAAGAAGCCGTTGCCCAGCGCATGGCGCTTGCCACCGGCCAGCAGCCGGCCGCCCTTGGCTAAGGCATCGGCCACGTGCTCTTCCACCTTGGCGACGGCCTTGGCGTCGATCAACGGTCCTTGCGTAACGCCCGCCTCGATGCCATTGCCCACCTTCAGCTTGGCCACGGCGGCCACCAGCTTGTCGGCGAAGGCGTCATATACGCTGTCCTGCACGTACAGGCGGTTGGCACAGACGCAGGTCTGGCCCGCATTGCGGTATTTCGAGGCAATGGCGCCTTCCACTGCCGCGTCCAGATCGGCGTCGTCAAAGACGATGAACGGCGCGTTGCCGCCCAGTTCCAGCGAAAGTTTCTTGATCGTCGGCGCGCATTGCTCGGCCAGCAAACGGCCCACCTGGGTCGAGCCCGTAAACGTCAGCTTGCGCACGATGGGATTCGACGTCATTTCGCCGCCAATGTCTTTCGGCGCGCCCGTGACGATGCTGAACACGCCCGCAGGCACGCCCGCGCGCTCGGCCAGCACGGCCAGCGCCAGCGCGGAAAACGGTGTTGCTTCAGCCGGTTTCAAGACCATCGGGCAGCCGGCTGCCAGGGCCGGGCCGACTTTGCGGGTGATCATGGCGGCGGGGAAATTCCACGGCGTGATGGCGGCGCATACGCCGATCGGCTCCTTGGTGATGACCAGGCGGCGGTCCGGCCACGGCGATTGCAGGGTATCGCCCGCGACGCGCTTGCCTTCTTCCGCAAACCATTCGATGAACGAGGCGCCGAACTGCACTTCGCCCTTCGCTTCCGGCAAGGGCTTGCCCTGCTCGGTGGTCATGATCAGCGCCAAGTCGTCGGCGTTTTCCAGAATCAGGTCATGCCAGCGACGCAGCACGGCCGCGCGCTCCTTGGCCGTCTTCTTGCGCCAGGCGGGCCAGGCGGCATTGGCCGCCTCGATGGCGCGGCGCGTCTCGGCTGCGCCCATCAGGGGCACCGTGCCGATATGCTCGCCGGTGGCGGGATTGCTCACATTAATCGTCTGGCCACCGTCGGCATCAGCCCAGGCTCCATTCACGTAAGCCTGGTGACGCAACAAGGTAGGATCTTTCAACTGCAGCATATGCATCTCCGGTCTGGTTTGAATTATCGACGAGGGATACTATGCCACAGCGCGGCCGATTCCGCAGGCGGAGGACGGAACTACTCGACCTTGAAAGACGACAGTTTCGGGTCCGGCGCCGGGTATTCCAACTTCATGCCCTGCAGGGTTTCCAGCAGCAAGGACGCCACCACCAGGTTGCGCTGGGTCTTGGAATTGGATGGCACCACATACCACGGCGCGTGATCGGCATCGGTCTCGCGGATCGCCGTTTCATAGGCGCGCTGGTAGCCATCCCACTTCTTGCGCTGGGCGATATCGTTGGGGTCGAACTTCCACTGGCGGTCGGGATCGTCGAGCCGCTCCTGCAGCCGTCCGCGTTGCTCGTCCTTCGAGATATGCAGGAAGACTTTCAGGATGACGGTGCCCGTTTCGCTCAGCATACGCTCGAAATCACGGATCTGCGCGTAGCGGCGCTGGCATTCGGCCTTGTCGATCATGTCCTGCACGCGCGTGATCAGCACATCTTCGTAGTGGCTGCGGTTGAAGATGGCGATCTCGCCCTTGACGGGCACGTGCTGGTGCACGCGCCACAGGTAATCGTGCGCCAGTTCGATATCGGTGGGACCCTTGAACGCCACGGCGCGGATGCCCATCGGGTTGATATTGCTGAAGATGGCCTTGACCGTGCCATCCTTGCCCGAGGTATCCATGCCCTGCAGGACCAGCAGCACTTTTTTCTTGTGCTGCGCATACAGCATGCTCTGGCACTCGGCGATCTGCGCCGTCAGCGCCACGGTTTCCTCGCGGTCCAGGGCCTTGCACTGGGCTGCCGTCAGCTTCTTGTTCGCCGCCTTGGTGGCAGCGCCCAGCAGGCGCTTGCCGCCGAAATCCTCGTTCAGGTCGAAACCCTGGCCGGCGCGAAATTGCGTGCGCGCCTTCATGCTGTCACCGCCAGCTTGCGATGCTCGATTTTTGTGCAATGATCCATCACCACGTCCAGGCCAGCCGCGCGCGCCAGCTGCGCCGCCTGCTCGTTGACGATGTCCAGCTGCAGCCACAGGCAGCCGGCCTTGACTGCGATGGCTTCCTCGGCGATGGGCAGAATGTCTGCCGGCTTGCGGAAGCAGTCGACGATATCGATGCGCGCCGGCGCGACCGCCGCCGCAGCCTGCGTCAGGGTGGCGTAAGCGCGCTGTCCCAGCACTTCCTTACCGGCGAGGGCCGGATTGACGGGCAGCACGCGGTAACCATGCTGCAGCAGGTATGCAGCCACTTCGTGGCTGGCGCGTTCGGGTTTGTCGGACATGCCGACGATGGCGATGATACGGCTGTCTTGCAGGATGCGGGCGATGTTGGGCATATTCGGGTCGTGGTCAGGCGTGCGACATTGCCCGCCTAGCGTAGCAGAATTATCCAGGACAGGGAGCTATCCAGAAGACCTAGAAGTGCGCACCAGCGCCATCTTCGCCACAAACTCGTGTGCACGCGCCGTCACGGCCGCATAGTCGCCCGTGGCGCCCGGACCACTCAGGCTGCTGCCGATGCCCACGGCCACGGCGCCGCTGGCGAACCATTCGCCCAGATTTTCTACCGTGACCCCGCCTGTCGGCATCAGCGGCGCTTGCGGCAAGGGCGCGCGCAGGGCCTTGATGTAGGCGGGACCGAACATCTCGGCGGGGAAAACCTTGACGATGTCGGCGCCGGCCTGCAGCGCGGTGACGATTTCCGTCGGCGTCATCGCGCCCGGCATGGCCAGCACCTGGTAGCGCTGGCACAGCGTGATGGTTTCCACGTTCACGCCGGGCGAGATGATGAACTGCGCGCCGGCCAGGATGGCGGCGCGCGCCGTCTCGGTATCGAGCACCGTGCCCGCACCCAGCAGCACGTCGTCTCCATGGCGTTCGCGCAGGGTGCGCAGCACGCCCAGGGTATCGGGCGTGGTGAAGGCCACTTCCAGCGCCGTGATGCCACCGGCGATGCACGCCTCGGCGATCTGCACGGCAGCCTGCGCCGAATCTGCACGCACGATGCCGACCATGCCCCGTGTGAGGATGCCCTCAAAAACCGTGTGCTTTTGCATATGCTCTCTCCTGTCAGGCCGGCAGGGCGCCAAAGCGCACTTCCGGCAAGCCGCGCAAGCCAGGCTGGCGCGCATGAAATAATCCCCCGGCCAGCGGTTCGCCCGCCAGCTGCGCCGGCGTCAAACTCTCCTGAGCGGTGGTGACGAACAATTCGTCGTAGTGCGGCCCGCCCAGGCTCACGCAACTGGGCTGCGACACGGGCAAGGTGATCGCGCGCTCGACGCTGCCGTCCGGCGCGAAGCGCAAGACCCTGCCCCCGCCCCATTGCGCACTCCACAGGTGGTCGTCCGCATCGATGGTGGCGCCATCGGCGGCGCCCGGCCCCGGATCGAGCACGGCAAACACGCGCACCCGGCTGGCGTCGCCGCCCAGGTAATCGTCCCAGCGGTAGATCGCCTTCTTCATCGAGTCGCAAAAATACATGGCCGTGCCATCAACGCTGAAGCAGATGCTGTTCGAGATGGCGATCTGCGGCAGCGGCAGACGCTCCAGAGTCAAGTCCAGGTTGAGGCGGTAGAAACTGGCGATGGCAGCGCGGCACGGGCGTTCATCGAGCGTGCCAAAGACAAAGCGTCCCTGGCGGTCGCAACGACCATCGTTCAGGCGCGTCATGGGCAAGTCCCCCTCCACCGTGTGCAAGGGCGTGACGGCCCCGCTGCGCGCGTCAAACCAGGCCAGGCGCGAAGCCAGGCCCAGCAGCAGCACCTCATCGCTGTCCGTCAGCGCGAAGCAGGCCAGGCGCTCGGGCATGTCCCACGTCTGGCGCTCGCCCGTGGCCAGCACCAGCGCATGCAGCTGGCAGCCTTCGATATTCGTCCAGAAAACGCGGCCGCTGCGTTCGCACCAGCGCACGCCCTCACCCAGGAAGTTTTGCGCATCGACCAGCAATTGGGCCTGTGTCCCCATCATTTTTCCTTGTTTTTCAGTGTGATTCGCGCGGCACGGCGGATCCCCGACAGCCGACGAGGAAATCCAGGTCCGCGCCTTCGTCGGCTTGCGTCACGTGCTTGATATACATCGACTGATAGCCGCCTTTCATGGCCGGCTCGGGGGCGCGCCACTCTTCGCGCCGGCGCGCCAGCTCGGCATCGTCGACGTCCAGGTGCAAACGCCGTCCCGCCACATCGAGTTCGATCATGTCGCCATCGCGCACCAGCGCCAACGGCCCGCCCACGGCAGCTTCCGGCGCCACGTGCAGCACCACCGTGCCATAGGCCGTGCCGCTCATGCGTGCATCCGAGATGCGCACCATGTCGCGCACGCCCTGCTCCAGCAGTTTTTTCGGCAATCCCATATTGCCCACTTCAGCCATGCCCGGATAGCCCTGCGGGCCGCAATTTTGCAGCACCATCACGCAACTGGCGTCGATATCGAGTGCGGGATCGTCGATGCGCTTTTTATAATGCTCGATGCTGTTGAAGACGACGGCGCGGCCACGATGCTGCATCAGTTCCGGCGAGGCGGCAGATGGCTTGATGACGGCGCCGCGCGGGGCCAAGTTGCCCTGCAAGACGGCGATGCCGCCCTCGTCCTTGAATGGCTGCGCCAGCGGCGTGATCACCTCGGGATTGAAATTTTCCGCTTCGGCCACGTTGACAGCCATGCTGGCGCCCGTGACGGTGAGCACCTCGCCATGCAGTTTGCCCAGCAAGTCGCGGATGATCACGGGCAGGCCGCCCGCATAGTAAAAATCTTCCATCAGATACTGGCCCGACGGCATCAGGTTGAGCAGGCAGGGAATGTCGCGGCCCAGGCGGTCCCAGTCGGCCAGGCGCATGTCCACGCCGATGCGCCCGGCAATCGCCAGCAGGTGGATCACGGCATTCGTCGAGCCGCCGATGGCGCCATTGACCATGATGGCGTTTTCAAACGCTGCGCGCGTGAGGATCTGCGACAGTTTCAGGTCTTCATGCACCATGTCGACGATGCGCCGGCCCGTCAGCTGCGCCTGCAGCTTGCGGCGCGCGTCGACGGCGGGAATGGCCGCGTTGCCGGGCAGGGTCACGCCGAGCGCCTCGACCATGCTGGCCATGGTGGACGCCGTGCCCATGGTCATGCAGTGGCCCGCGGAGCGCGACATGCACGATTCGGCCTGCTTGAATTCGTTTGAGGTCATGCGCCCGGCGCGCACGTCCTCGGAAAACTTCCACACGTCGGTGCCCGAACCGATCGGTTTGCCTCGATAGTTGCCGTTCAACATGGGGCCGCCCGACAGCACGATGGTGGGTAAGTCCACGCTGGCCGCACCCATTAGCAGGGCCGGTGTGGTCTTGTCACAGCCCGTCAACAGCACCACGCCGTCGATCGGGTTGGCGCGGATCGATTCTTCCACATCCATGCTGGCCAGGTTACGGAACAGCATGGCCGTCGGACGCAGATTCGTCTCGCCCAGCGACATGACGGGAAATTCGACGGGAAAGCCGCCCGCTTCGAGCACGCCGCGCTTGACCATCTCGGCCAGGTCGCGGAAATGGCCATTGCAGGGCGTCAGCTCGGACCAGGTATTGCAGATGCCGATGACGGGACGGCCATCGAAGGCGTCGCCGGGATAGCCCTGGTTCTTCATCCAGCTGCGGTGAATAAAACTGTCCTTGTCGTCGCCGCCAAACCACGCTTGCGAACGCAAGGGACGCTTGTTCTTGTTGTCACTCATACTGTCTCCTGCGGGGAAATCAAGCCGCGCGCGGCGGCGATCAGCAGCGCACCGTAACCAGCCAGATTGGCTTGCTGCTGGTCGTCGACGATGATGCGCTTGCCATAAAAAAATCCGTGTTCTTCGATCAGCAGACCGAGCGCCTGGCGCAGCATGGGCTTGCCGGTAATGACGAGCGGGGTCTCGGGCCGCATCAGGATGGCGGTGCTGTTGCGCAGCGCCAGCAAGTCGCCGCTGAGGACAGCGCCCATCAGAAAATTGGCCCGTTCATTGCATTCGACCGCGCTGAACTGGCCCAGGGTGCGCACGCTGAAGCAGGCACGCGCCAGCCCCGTTTTTTGCGCCGCGGCCGCGCCGGCCAGCAGCATTTTCGGCACCAGGGTCTGCGCAAAACCGCCATCGAGCGATTGCTTGATCAGGGTGTGCTGCGTGATCGCCTGCAGCAGCTCGCCCGCGATGGTGGTGCTGCAGCCGAGGATGCGGCGCTGCTCATCCACGCTGATCAATTTGGTATGCGAACCGGGCATGATCAAGGTCGCAGCGCCGCGCAATTCCAGGCGCTCCAGCAACGCGACGACTTCCGTCTCTTCGCCGCGCATCATGTCCATCGCTTCGACGTTATGCAGGCCGACGGCGCCATGCTGATTGCGCACGCCGGGAATCAGCCACAGGGGCTGCGCCAGCACGTCGGGCAAGTCCACCGCCTGCATGCCTTGCGCCAGCTGGGCCAGGCCGGCAGGCGCCGGCAAGTGCGGCACTTCCTGCACCCCCATGGGCGAGGTGATCATGCCCGAGGCCAGCGCCAGGTCCACCTCGGAGGGCGCGATGCCCGCGCTGGCCAGCACGCTGGCGATGGTGTCGCGCAGCGCCTGTTTCAGCGCGCCGTTATGGCCATCGATGGCGGTATTGCGCACGCCCGTTTCCAGCTGCGCCTGGGCGATGACCGCGCCTGCGCGCCACAGCAAGGTACGCGTATTGGTGGTGCCGGCATCGATGGTGAGTATGTTCATGGGCAGGTTAGCAGCGTCGGTAAGGGCAAAAATAGATGAGGAAAAACTACCCCATGGTAGAACTGCCCCGCATATCTGACCAATCACTTATTTGACATCATTGATACCGGTTCGGATATGTCAAACGCATCGATATCCTGCACGCCCAGACGGTAGGCAAGCTTGAAGCGCATCACCTGTCCCGGCGGCATTTCCACACCCAGCGCCAGCAGGGAAAAACAGCGCGTATCGGAATACAGACGGCAACTGTCCTGGGTACTGGAAAAACGCAATACCCGGCCCGACGCGGGGTCGGCAACCCGCGCCGCCTCGCGCAGCTGGCCGCTGCCCGTCCAGTAAAAGTCATGCCGGAATCCCGGCAAGTTCGCCAGCGCGGGCCAGGCCAGGCGCGAAGCGAGCGGCGCCGGCTGGCGGAAGTCAAACGCGCTGCCCGCCACATCGAGCGGCGCCTCGCCCGTGCGGCCACCCGGCCAATAGCGATCGGCATCAAGGCGCAGCACATGGTCGCCCACGGCGGCCCCTCTGCCCTGCAGATTGAAGCGGGGCGCGGCAAGCGCAAAACGGGAAACCGTCTCGGCCGTGGCGAGGCAGTCGAGGTGCAGGCTGCCATCCTCGTCGAGCCGGTAAGCCAAGCGCACCGACAGGCCGTCTTGTTCCAGGCGCAAGCGCAGGTGGCCATCGTCCGGCGGCGCACACTGCCAGCCAGTGGCCGAAAGCGCCGCAGGGGGCGCCGCGCCCAGCACATCGGCCAGGCGGCCATAGCGATCTGGCGCCCACCAGGCCCGCACACTGGCATCGTGCGCGTCGATGGCCACGCGCATGCCGCGCCCGTTGCGCAGGGTGTGCATCATGGCGCCTGTCCGGGGGCGGGCGGTGGCTGGCTGCGCTGCTGGAATTCGCGCGGCGTGCAACCGAGTTCGCGCTTGAAGACGGCATGCATGTACTGCACCGTGGTAAAGCCGCAACGCACGGCCACCTCGGCCACCTGCCCCGGCCCGCGCGCCAGCAGGGTCTTGGCCGCATCGAGCTTGAAATGCAGGATTTCATCGTGCACGCTGCGCCCCAGCTCGTGGCGGAAGTGCGCTTCGAGCGAGGAGCGCGACACGCCCACGTAATCGGCCACCTGCTCCGTCTTGATGCCCTGGCAGGCGTACTGGCGAATGAAATGGCGCGCCTGCATCACCTGCGGGTGCTGGAACGGCTGGTGACGCGTGGACGCAAGCACATTCAAGCCGGCCGGCGGCACCAGGATGCGCGTGCCGGACAGGCGTGCGCCATTTAACATCTGGTGCAGCAGGTGCGCCGCCGTGCGGCCCATTTCCTCGGTGCCCTGGATCACGGAACTGAGCGGAATGCGCGTGAGCATGCGCGCCAGCGGATCGTTGTCGATGCCGATCAGGGCCACTTGCTCCGGCACGGCGATGCCCGCATGCATGCAGGCTTGCAGCAACTGGCGCGCGCGCGCATCGCTCACGGCGATGATGCCGACGGGTTTTTCCAGGCTGTTGAGCCAGGCGATCTGCTGCTCCACCGCTTCGTCCCAAGAAGGCGCGCTGGTGGCGACGCCGCGGTACACGTCGGCGCGCATGTGATCGCGCTGCATCAATGCGCAAAACGCCGTTTCGCGCTCCTGCGCCCAGCGGTTAACATCCGCCTCGGGCAGGCTGAAACAGGCAAAGCGCGTCAAGCCCGCTACCACCAGGTGTTCATAGGCCAGCTTGACGATCTTGAAATTATCGGTCGCCACATACGGGATGTCGGCCGGGTAATCCTCGGCGCGCGCATACGAGCCGCCCACGGCCACCACGGGCAGACGGCTGTGCGCCAGCGCCGCGCAGACGGCGGGATCATCGAAATCGGCGATGATGCCGTCGCCCTGCCAGCGTTCGATGCCGGGCAGGCGGCAGCGAAAATCCTCTTCCAGGAACAGGTCCCACGACACGCGCGTGGTGTTCAGGTAAGAGGCGATGCCGGCGATGATGTCGCGGTCGTAGATTTTATTCCCGTTAAACAGCAGCGCGATCCGGTGCGCGGTCGGCATCTTCATGGTGTCTCCTCCCGTGCCAGATCGTTTCACGGCTATCTGCGTCCGGCACGCGTGCTGACATCGACCCACACGGCGAGGGTGAGGATACTGCCTTTCACGATCATCTGCCAGTAGGTGTCCACGTCCAGCATGGACATGCCGTTATCCAGGCTGGCCATCACCAGCGCGCCGATCAGGGCGCCGTACACCGTGCCCGAGCCGCCGCGCATCGAGGTGCCGCCGATGAAGCAGGCGGCGATGGCATCGAGTTCGCTGAAGGTGCCGGCCGAGGGTGAACCGGCCGCCAGGCGGCCCGTGTTGATCAGGCCCGCCAGCGCGCACATCAAACCCATGATGCCGAAGATCCACAGCTTGACGGCTTTCACGTTAATGCCGGACAGACGCGTCGCTTCCATATTGCTGCCCACGGCGTAGATGCGGCGGCCGAACACGGTCTGGCTGGTGATGTAGCTGAACAGTCCCAGCAAGGCCAGCAGCAAAAGCACGGGCAGCGGGATGCCTTCATAGCCGTTCAGGGTTTGCACGAAGGCATACAACACGGCGCCGATGACGGCCAGGCGCAAGCCGTCGGCCCAGGGCGCCGTTTGCGGCAAGCCATGCTGCGCGCGGCTGGCGCGCGCGCGCCACGTCAAAAAGGCCGCCAGCAGGAACAGGCCGATGCCCAGCGCGATACCGGGCAAGGCGGGCAGGTAGCCCTGTCCCAGGTAAACCAGCGGCTCGGACACGGGCGCGATCGTGATGCCACCCGTGATGCCCAGCAGGATGCCGCGATACGCCAGCATGCCGCCCAGGCCGACGATAAAGGAAGGGATGCCCCGGTACGCCGTCAGGTAGCCATTCAAGAGACCGATCACCAAGCCGCAGCCGAGTACCGCCGCCAGGTTCAGCGCCAGCGGCCAGTGCTGCGTCACATCCAGCACGGCGGCAATGCCGCCCAACAGTCCCAGCAGGGAGCCGATCGACAGGTCGATCTCACCGGCGATAATCACCAGCACCATGCCGCAGGCGAGGATGCCGGTGACGGACATCTGGCGCAGCAGGTTTGACAGGTTGCGCGGCGTGAGGAAACTGCCCTGCGTCTTCCACGAAAAAAAGGCCCAGATCAGCGCCACGGCGATCAGCAGGGCCAGCATCTTGTATTGGGTGAACAGCTGTTTGATACTGTGCGGTTTCATGCTGCGGGTTCCTTGTAGGCGGTAGGGGCGGCGGGCGCCGGGTGCTGGGCCAGCGCCGCCGCCAGCACGGTTTCCTGGCTCAGACCATCGTTGATAAAGTCGCCGCGCAGGCGGCCTTCGCCCATCACCAGCACGCGGTCGGACACGCCCAGCACCTCGGCCAGTTCCGACGAGACCATGATGATGGCCACGCCCCGGTCGGCCAGGGCCAGCATCAATTTATAGATTTCATATTTGGCGCCCACGTCGACGCCGCGCGTGGGCTCGTCGAGGATCAGCACGCGCGGGCGCGTCAGCAGCATCTTGGCCAGCACGGCCTTTTGCTGGTTGCCGCCCGACAGGCTCGTGATGGGCAGCGACGGGCTGGCCGTTTTCAGCTCCAGTTGGGCGATTTCGCCGCGCACGGCCGTCAATTCCGCCTCGCCGTCGATGCGCGTGGCGCGCGCAAATTCCTCCAGCACGGCCAGGGTGATGTTCTGCCCCACGTCGAGATCGGGCACGATGCCGTGATGCTTGCGGTCTTCCGGCACCATGGCCAGGCCCATGGCAATCGCCTTTTGCGGCGAGCCGGTATCGATGCGGCGGCCATCGAGCCACACCTCGGCCTGGCACGGCCCCTGGTAGGCGCCGAACAGGGCCGAGACGAGCTCCGTGCGCCCCGCCCCCACCAGGCCGGCGATGCCGAGGATCTCACCTTTGCGCAGGGTGAATGACACATCGTCGACGCGCTTGCGCTGCGGGTTATCGGCATCGATGCATGTGACATGGCGCGCCTCGAACAGCACCTCGCCGATGGCGTCTTTTTTCGTACGCTGCGGATACAGCTGGTTCATTTCGCGCCCCACCATCTGCGCGATGATGCGTTCCACGTTCATCTGCGCCATCGGCGTGGTGGCGATATGCTTGCCATCGCGGATGACGACGATGGTGTCGCAGATGGCCGCCACTTCATCGAGCTTGTGCGAAATATAGATGCAGGTGACGCCCTTGGCTTTCAGGGCGCGCAAGATATCGAGCAGCACGGCGATTTCCGAGGCCGTCAGCGACGACGACGGTTCGTCGAGGATCAGCAAGCGCGCATTCTTATTGAGCGCCTTGGCGATTTCCACCAGCTGCTGGTGGCCGCCGCCATAGTTCATGACCGGCAGCGCCACGTTCAGTTCGGGAATTTTCAGTTCGCGCAGCAGCTCGTCGGCGCGCTTGTACATGGCCGCGTAATGCATGCGCCCGCCGGGCAGGGTGAGCTCGCGGCCCATGAAGATATTTTCGGCCACGGACAGCTGCGGCACCAGCATCAGTTCCTGGTGGATGATGATGATGCCCGCGTCTTCCGTGTCGCGGATCGATTGCGCGCGCAGGGGTTGGCCACCCCACCGAATTTCGCCATCCCAGGTGCCGTGCGGGTAGACGCCGGACAGCACCTTCATCAGGGTCGACTTGCCGGCGCCATTCTCGCCGCACAAGCCGATGCACTCGCCGGCCCGCACCTGCAGGTCGATGCCGTCAAGCGCGCGGACACCGCCTACGCGGACGTCGCCAAACTGTTTGACGATGCCTTTCATTTCAAGCAGATAGTCGGACATGCTCACTCTCGTTGCGGATACGAAGAAGAATGTCGGCTTAGCGCACAGTGCGCAAGCCGACATCAGCCGGGCGATTAATTACCCAATTGCGCCTTGGTATAGAAGCCGTCGTCGACGAGCATGTTTACATTCGCCTTGGTCAGCGGCGTAGGTTTCAGCAGCACCGTGCTGACTTTTTTCAGGCCGTTGTCATAGCTCGAGTTGTAGGCCGGCTTTTCATTGCGCGCAAGCTGGATGGCCAGCTTGGCCGCCTCCGAAGCGATGGTTTTCAGCGGTTTGTAGACCGTCATCGATTGCGTGCCGGCGATGACGCGTTTCACCGCCGCCAGATCGGCGTCCTGGCCAGAGACCGGCACCTTGCCAGCCAGCTTTTGCGCGGCCAGGGCCTGGATGGCGCCGCCGGCTGTGCCATCGTTCGAGGCGACGATGGCGTCGATCTTGTTGCTATTGGCCGTCAGCGCGTTTTCCACGATGGACAGCGCTTCGGTGGCGCTCCAGTCCTTCACCCACTGCTGGCCGACGATCTTGATGTCGCCCTTGTCGATGAACGGTTTCAGTACCTTCATCTGGCCTTCGCGCAGCATCTTGGCATTGTTGTCAGTCGGCGAGCCACCCAGCAGGTAGTAATTGCCCTTCGGCTGCAGCTTGGTCACGCCTTCGGCCTGCATCTCGCCCACTTTTTCGTTATCGAACGAAATATACGCGTCGATATCGGCGTTCAGGATCAGGCGGTCATACGACAGCACCTTGATGCCAGCCTTTTTCGCTTCCTTGACGGTGTTGTTGAGGACCGTGGCGTTGAACGGCACGATCACCAGCACGTCCACGCCGCGCGAGATCAGGTTTTCGATCTGCGAAATCTGGCGCTGTTCACTGGCGTCGGCCGATTGCACGAACACCTTGGCGCCCTGTTTCTCGGCGGCGGCGATGAAGAAATCGCGGTCGCGCGTCCAGCGTTCCACGCGCAAATCGTCGATGGAAAAGCCGATCTTCGGGTTTTTCGCATCGGCCAGGGCGGCGCTGCTGGTGAATGCCAGCATGGCGGTCATGATGGCTGCACTGATGATCTTGTTCATTAGGTGTCTCCTTGTGGATTTTATTAACAACGTTTTTTCACTACGGGTGTTGCGGCTTCCTACATCAATGGTTATGCCGTGGCAGGGTCTGTCCCACGGCGCGGTACTTCAGCGCCAGCTCCATGCAGGCGCCCGTTTCCAGCTGGCCCACGCTGGCGCGGTAGAGCTCCTGCCACGGCGTGGCGCTGTCGTTGACGGGCGGCGGCAGTTCTTGCGCGCGGCGCGCCAGCTCAGAGGCGTCGACCAGCATGTCGCAGCGGCCCGCGTTCAAGTCCACGCGGATGATGTCGCCCGTGCGCAGCAGCGCCAGGCCGCCACCGACGGCGCTTTCCGGCGAGGCGTTCAGGATCGAGGGACTGTCCGAGGTGCCCGACTGGCGCCCGTCGCCCAGGGTCGGCAAATTCAGGATGCCCGCCTTGAGCAAGGCATCGGGCGGCTGCATGTTGACCACTTCGGCCGAACCGGGCCAGCCGACAGGGCCGGCGCCGCGCATGACCAGCATGCAGCTGTCGTCGATGGCCAATGCCGGGTCGTTGATGCGCGCGTGATAGTCAAACGAGCCGTCAAAAACGATGGCGCGCGCCTCGAACACGCCTACACTGCCAGGCGTGCTCAGGTAACGCTCGCGGAAAGCGGGCGAGATCACGCTGGTCTTCATGATGGCGAAGTCGAACAGGTTGCCCTGCAAGGCCATGAAACCGGCCTTCTCCTTCAGCGGCGAGGCAAACGGGCGGATCATCTCGCGGTCCGCGCTTTCGTGGCCGGCCAGGTTCGCCGCCATGCTCTGGCCCGTGACGGTGGGGCGCTGCGCATGCAACAAACCCGCCTTGAGCAGTTCCCACATCACGGCCGGCACGCCGCCGGCGCGGTGGAAGCGCTCGCCCAGATACTTCCCGGCCGGCTGCATGTTCAAGAGCAGCGGCACGTCGTAGCCGTGCTCCATCCAGTCGCTCGAGTGCAATTCCACTCCCGCATGGCGCGCCATGGCCATCAGGTGCGGCTGGGCATTGGTAGAGCCGCCGATGGCTGCATTGACGATAATCGCGTCCAAAAACGCGTCGCGTGTGAGGATGCTCGAAGGACGCACGTCCTCGAACGCCATGCCGACGATGCGCCGCCCCGTTGCGTAGGCAATCTGGCCCCGTTCGCGGTACGGCGCGGGGATGGCCGAGCAGCCCGTCAGGGACATGCCCAGCGCCTCGGCCAGTGCATTCATGGTCGATGCCGTGCCCATGGTGTTGCAGTGGCCGGCCGACGGCGCCGACGCGGCAGCGATTTGCAGGAATTTGTCGTTGTCGATCAAGCCGGCGGACAGCTGGCGGCGGCCCTCCCAGATGGCCGCGCCCGAACCCACCAGTTCGCCGTCCATCCAGCCATCGAGCATGGGGCCGCCCGACAGCACGATGGCGGGGATATCCACCGTGGCGGCAGCCATCAGCTGCGCCGGCGTGGTCTTGTCGCAGCCCGTGGTCAGCACCACGGCGTCGATCGGGTAACCATGCAGGATTTCCACCAGGCCCAGATACGCCAGGTTGCGGTCCAGCGCGGCCGTGGGACGGCGGCAGTTTTCAAAGATCGGGTGCAAGGGGAATTCCATCGGGATGCCGCCCGCGTCGCGGATGCCATCGCGCACGCGCTGCGCCAATTCCAGGTGGATGCGGTTGCAGGGACTGATATCGCTGCCGCTTTGCGCAATGCCGATGATGGGACGGCCCGAACGCAGCTCCTCGGCCGTAATGCCGTAGTTCATGAAGCGCTCCAGGTACAGCGCCGTCATGTCGATGTGGTCGGGATTGTCGAACCAGTCCTGCGAGCGGAAGCGCCGCGCCTGGCGATTGCTTGGGGTGCTCATGCGCCGTACCAGCCTGCGTCGACGTAGTATTCGCGGCCGGCGCACTTGGCCGCGTTATCGGACGCGAGGAACAGCGCCAGCGCCGCCACGTCTTCCGGTTCCACGCGCGTCTGCAGGCATTGGCCCTGCAGGATCAGGGTTTCCGCTTCCGGCGTATGCCACAGTTTTTCCTGGCGCGGCGTGCGCACGGCGCCGGGAATGATGCAGTTGACGCGGATGCCGTCGACGCCCAGGTCGCGCGCCAGGCCACGGGTCAAGCCCTCGATGCCGGCTTTCGCCGTCATGTAGATCGACAGGTTCGCCTGCGCCAAGTGCCAGGAAATCGACCCCAGGTTGAGAATCACGCCGCTGCCCTTGGCGCGCATGGCAGGCGCCACTGCCTGGGCGCAGAAATACTGGTGCCGCAGGTTGACAGCGATACGCTCGTCCCAGTAGGCCGGTGTGACGTCCTGCAACTGGTGGCGGTCGTCGTTGGCCGCGTTGTTGACGAGGATATCCGTGGCGCCCACGCTGTGCTCAATCTCAGCGAAGTTGGCGGCCAGAGCACCCAGGTCCGTCAGGTCGCAATAGCGGAAGCGTGGAGGATGCGGCAGGCTGGCCAGTTTTTCTTCCAGTGCGCGCGAAGGCCCGCTGGCGATGTCGAGAAAGGTGACCTGGGCGCCCTGGCGTGCGAACGCCTCGACGATGGCTACGCCGATGCCGGTTCCGCCGCCCGTGATGACGACGCGCTTGTTGGCAAGGCTGGGATAGATTGCGTGCTGCATGGTGTCTCTCTTTTCAAAATAATCGGATCAAAGCAAACCGCGTTGGGCCAGGTTCTGGTACAGCGCGCGCACGCCAAACGTCCAAGGAGGAATCACATCGCAGCGCTGCACTTCGTTGACCAGCGCGCCCAGCGCGGCGCTGGCGATGGTGACGCGGTCGCCCAGGTGGTGCGTAAAGCCCCCGCCCTGCGCACTGCGGTCCTTCACGGGCGAGAACATGGTGCCGAGGAACAGCATGAAACCGTCCGGATACTGGTGGTACTGGCCTGCCGTCTGGCGCACCAGGTCGAGCGGGTCGCGGCTGATCTCGCGCATGAAACTGGCACCTTCGAGCACAAAGCCGTCGTCCGCGCCTTCGATCAGCAGCGACACTTCCGCCTGGCGCACGGTATCGAGCGTAAAGCCCTCGTCAAACAGGCGGATGAAGGGGCCGATGGCGCAGGAGCCGTTGTTGTCCTTGGCCTTGCCCAGCAAGAGGGCGCTGCGCCCTTCGATATCGCGCAGGTTGACGTCGTTGCCCAGGGAAGCCCCCAGCACCTCGCCGCGGCTGTTGACGGCCAGGACGATCTCCGGTTCGGGGTTGTTCCAGGCGGACGATGGCAGCAAGCCCACTTGCGCGCCGCATCCCACCGACGACATGGGCTGCGCCTTGGTAAACACTTCGGCATCGGGGCCGATGCCCACTTCCATGTATTGCGACCAGGCGCCGCGCTGCTGCAGTTGCTGTTTCAGCCGCTGCGCCGCCTCCGAGCCGGGTTTCAATGCCGACAAGTCGCCGCCCAGGGTCGATTGCAGGGCGGCGCGCAAGCTCGCCGCGCGCGCCGCGTCGCCGCCCGCCTGTTCCTCGATCACCCGTTCCAGCAGGCTGACGGCGAAGGTCACGCCGCATGCCTTGACGGCCTGCAGGTCGCACGGCGCCAGCAGCAGCGGCTCGCCGACCGGCGCGGCCAGCGCCTGCTCCAGCAGCGCCTGCACGGAGCCGAGCGCGATTCCCGGCGCATGGCGGGCGATATCGAGCGCATCGCTGCATTCGAACAGCTCGGCCACCGTCGCCACTGTCTGCGTGATGTCGACCACTTCGCCGCAGCGCACGGCGATGACGCACGGGCCGTCACGCCAGATGCGGCCGATGAGGAGGGCCTGCGCCAGGTCGGCGGGCAACAGGGAAGCGGGGGAAATCGGCTGCATGGCAAGCTTTCAAAAGGGTATGGCGGGATGGCTGGTCTTCAAGTTCGCACCGATTCTGCGCGCCGACCTGTGTCGTCGCAATTACGAAAATCACCAAATTGGATGATGATTATTGGTATTGCAGCGCACCAAAAGAAGCCGCCGCCGAGCTCCCGTTACCGCCCTGTCCGCAGGCGGGAACGGGCCGCATGGCGCATTGCATCAATCTGCTTATCGATACCGTTTTGGATATCGCCGATGCGAAAAAAGTGATTGGTGGGGGATGGATGGACAAACTAGTATCAGCCGTGGCCTGCAATCGGCCATCCGCACGGAGCCCGCCCACTGGGACGACGGCCCTGGCACATTCAACTATCGAAGACGGTGGAGACCTGAAATGAAAACAACAATGAAAATGCTGACCGCGAGCCTGGCGCTGGCCATCTCCGGCATGGCAGTAATGCCCGTGGCAAGCGCCGCCGACAAGGGCGCCATCGGCATCTCGATGCCGACCAAGTCGTCCATGCGCTGGATCGCCGACGGCGACAACATGGTCAAGGTATTCAAGGAGCGCGGCTACAAGACGGACTTGCAGTTTGCCGACGACGATATCCCGAACCAGCTGGCGCAGGTGGAAAACATGATCACCAAGGGCGCCAAGGTGCTGGTGATCGCCGCCATCGACGGCACCACCTTGTCGAACGTGCTGCAAAAGGCGGCCGACAAGGGCATCAAGGTCATCTCGTATGACCGTCTGATCCGCGGCACGAAAAACATCGATTACTACGCCACCTTTGACAACTTCCAGGTCGGCGTGCTGCAGGCGGGCTATATCGAATCGGCGCTGAAACTCAAGGAAGGCAAGGGTCCGTTCAATATCGAACTGTTCGGCGGCTCGGCCGACGACAACAACGCGCACTTCTTCTACAACGGCGCGCTGTCGGTCCTGAAACCGTACATCGACAGCGGCAAGCTGGTGGTGCGCTCGAAGCAGATGGGCATGGAAAAGGTCGCCACCCTGCGCTGGGACGGCGCCGTGGCGCAGGCGCGCATGGACAACCTGCTCAGCGCCTACTACGGCAATGCGCGTGTCGACGCGGTGCTGTCGCCGTATGACGGCTTGAGCATCGGCATCCTGTCGTCGCTCAAGGGCGTCGGCTACGGCACGTCGAAACAGCCCTTCCCCATCGTGACGGGCCAGGATGCTGAAATCCCGTCGGTGAAATCGATCATCCGCGGCGAACAGGCATCGACCGTGTTCAAGGACACGCGCGAACTGGCCAAGGTGACGGCGAACATGGTCGACGCGATGATGAGCGGCAAGACACCGACCGTCAACGATACCAAGACCTATAACAATGGCGTAAAAGTCGTGCCGTCCTACCTGTTGAAACCGGTCACCGTCGACAAGGCGAACTGGAAGCAGGTGCTCGTCACCGGCAGCGGCTACTACACGGAAGCGCAAGTGAAATAAGCATCGACAGTACTGAAGGCCCGGCGATGCCGGGCCTTACGCTTCATGCACTATCCAGAACAAGACTGCCGCACGACCGATGCCGACCAGCGCGGCCGTGCCAGAGAGGTTATATGACGAACACTATCCTGGAAATGCGCGGGATACGCAAAACATTCCCGGGCGTCGTTGCGCTCGACAATGTCAACCTGCGGGTACGCAGCGGCGAGATCCACGCCATCGTCGGCGAAAACGGCGCCGGCAAATCGACCCTGATGAAAGTGCTGAGCGGCGTCTACGGCCATGGCAGTTATACGGGCGACATCGATTACCTGGGCCAGACGCGGCACTTCCGCGGCATCAAGGACAGCGAAGAAATCGGCATCATCATCATCCACCAGGAACTGGCGCTGGTGCCGCTGCTGTCGATCGCCGAGAACATCTTTCTCGGCAACGAGCAGGCCAGCATGGGCGTCATCGACTGGGAATACGCGCAAACGAAGACGCGCGAACTGCTGCACAAAGTCGGCCTGAAAGAGTCCCCGGACACCCTGATCACCAACCTGGGCGTGGGCAAGCAGCAGCTGATCGAAATCGCCAAGGCGCTGTGCAAGGACGTCAAGCTGCTGATTCTCGACGAACCGACGGCCAGCCTCAACGAAAGCGACAGCGCGGCCCTGCTCGACCTGCTGCTGGACCTGAAACGCCAGGGCATCGCATCGATCCTGATTTCGCACAAGCTCAATGAAATCTCGCGCGTCGCCGACGCCATCACGGTGCTACGCGACGGCAACACGGTCGACAGTTTCGACTGCCGCATCGAAGCCGTCAGCGAAGACCGCATCATCGAAAAAATGGTCGGGCGCGAGATGGCGGACCGCTATCCGCCGCGCACGCCCACCATCGGCGAGACCATTTTCGAAGTGCGCGACTGGAAGGTATTCCATCCTGAGCATGCCGACCGCCCCGTCATCAAAGGCATCAACATGCATGCCAAAAAGGGCGAAATCATCGGCATCGCCGGCTTGATGGGTTCTGGCCGCACGGAACTGGCGATGAGCATTTTTGGGCGCGCCTACGGCCAGCGCATCAGCGGCACCGTACTCAAGAATGGCAAGGAAATCGACATCAGCACCATCGGCAAGGCAATCGCCCACGGCCTCGCGTATGTCACGGAAGACCGCAAGGGCCTGGGCCTGATCCTTGAAGAGGACATCAAGAAAAATACCAGCCTGGCCAACATGGACGCGATCTCGAAGCACATGGTGATCGACGAGCAGCGCGAATTCGGCGTGGCCGAGGAGTTCCGCCGCAAGCTCAAGACACGCTGCTCCAGCGTCGCGCAGAAGGTGGTCAACCTGTCCGGCGGTAACCAGCAGAAAGTAGTGCTGGCGAAGTGGCTGTTTTCGCGCCCCGACATCCTGATCCTCGATGAACCGAGCCGCGGCATCGACGTGGGCGCCAAGTATGAAATCTACAGCATCATCAGCGACCTGGCCGCCGAAGGCAAATGCATCATCATGATTTCCTCGGAAATGCCGGAGTTACTGGGCATGTGCGACCGGATCTATGTCATGAACGAAGGCCGCTTCGCGGCAGAACTTAACGCAGCAGAAGCATCGCAAGAGCGAATCATGCGCGCGATCGTCACACACGGAGAAAACAATGGACAATAAACTGACAGCGGGCGCGCCAGCAACGCCAGCGGCAGCGCCGGAAGCGAAAAGCTACGCCGGCTTTTTGAAAAACAATATGCGCGACTACGGCATGCTGCTCTCCCTGATCGTCATCATGGGATTTTTCCAGTACATGACCGACGGCACCCTGATGCAGCCGCTCAACCTGACCAACCTGGTGCTGCAGAACAGCTACATCGTCATCATGGCGCTGGGCATGCTGATGGTGATCGTAGCCGGCCATATCGATTTATCCGTCGGCTCAGTGGTCGGCTTCGTCGGCGCGCTGGCGGCCGTCCTGATCGTCAACTACCACATGAATTTTGTCGCCGCCAGCATCATCTGCCTGATCGCCGGCGCCGTCATCGGCGGCGCGCAAGGCTACTTTGTCGCCTTCTTTAAAATCCCGTCCTTCATCGTCACCCTGGCCGGCATGCTGGTGTTCAAGGGCCTGACCCTGGCGCTGCTGGCAGGCCAGTCGGTCGGCCCCTTCCCGGAAGGCTTCCAGATGCTCAGCTCAGGCTTCCTGCCCGACCCGTTCGGCGGCGAAAACCTGCGCGGCCTGTCACTGCTGCTGGGCGTGATCGCCGCCGCGGCGCTGATCATCACCTCGCTGCGCAGCCGCGCCAAGCAACTGAAGCACGGCATGGAAAACGAGCCGCGTGCCTTCTTCCTGCTGAAAAACGCGATCTTCGCCGCCGTGATGGTGTACTTCAGCTACCTGCTGTCGTCATACCGCGGCTTCCCGAACGTGCTGGCAGTGATGTCGATCCTGATCGTCGCCTACACCTTTGTCACCAACCGCACCGTGCTGGGCCGTCGCGTCTACGCAGTCGGCGGCAATGAAAAAGCGGCGCGCCTGTCCGGCATCAAAACGGAACGCGTCAGCTTCTACACCTTCGTCAACATGGGCATGCTGGCCGCACTGGCCGGCCTGATCTTCGCGGCGCGCCTGAACACGGCCACGCCGAAGGCTGGCACGGGTTTCGAACTGGACGTGATCGCCGCCTGCTTCATCGGCGGCGCCTCGGCCTCGGGCGGCGTGGGCAAGGTGATGGGAGCAGTGATCGGCGCCTTCATCATGGGCGTCATGAACAACGGTATGTCCATCATGGGCATCGGCATCGACTACCAGCAAGTGATCAAGGGCCTGGTGCTGCTGGCCGCCGTCTTCATCGACGTGATCAACAAGAACAAGTAGACCGGTTCGAGCCTTAGGGGGCTCTGGCCGGCGCTCGCGCCGGCCTTTTTTATTTATATTCTCATGTGATGGCCAGACGCGCCGCCCGATCCCCCCACCACGCCGCTTCTTCAAATACGGAAAAGCCGGACAAATCGGCATGCGCGAACAGAATGGCGCCGTCATGTTCGCGCAGCGCCTTCAACCCCGCATTGCTGCGAAAACCGGGCAGCGGCGCGGCCATGGCGTGGCCGCGCACGGTGATGTCGACCCGCTCGACGCAGCTTGCAAAGTCGCGTCCATACGCCGTTTTCAAGTCGATGCTGGCCAGCGCCAGCAGCTCCTCAGGCGTGGCCGTATCGAGCCACTTGCGGGCTTCCTGGGGCGTGCGGTCGGACAGCGCCACGTAGGCGCTGAAGACGGTTTTCTCGGGCGGGCGCACGCGGATGTCCTGGTGCGTGGAAACGACATAGCCGAGGCCCGGCTCCTGGTACACCACGTTGTCCCAGCACAGGGGCGCATGCGGCAGTTCATCGGGAAAGCGCTTGAGCAGGAAGTTGGCCACCATCCACGGCGCATACGCGGGCGTATCGCGTTTCACGTCAAAGCCATAGTCGGCGATATTCTTCACCACGCGCGCCGCCACATACAGCGGCATGGCGCAGATGGCCTTGCGCGAGCGCACCAGATAAGTGCGCGGCTGGCCATCGACCAGTTCCAGGCACAGCGCTTCCACGCCATTTGCCGTGGTGGTGAGCGAGACCACCGTGCCGGAATGGCGCTGCACTTTTGACGCCTGCTCCATGGCCGTGGCCACGGGCTGCATGCCGCCCGGCCAGGTCAGCCAGGCGCCATTGCCCGCATTCGCTGCCTGTCCCCAGCGGCTGCAGTAGTAATGCAAGCCGGCCCAAGCTGAAACCTGGTCGTAGCGCGTGCCGTAATCGTCGCGGCAGCAGTAATTCAGGTACCAGTGCAGGGTGGGCGAGGTATAGCCTTCGCGCTCCATCCACTGCTTCAAGGTGATGGCGTCGAGCGCCTGCCAAACCGGGTCTTGCGACGATTCCACGGTAGGGAAGACAAACACGCGCTTGCCATCGTTGCCATGCGCCTGGCGCAGCCGCCGCACCTCGGCAAAGAAGCGCTCATGCTGCGCCAGTTCCTCGGGCGGCACGCCTTCGGTGGGAATGAAGCCATCCTGCCACTGGCCTTTGAACAGCAGGCGTTCTTCGGGCGCATGCAGGATGTAGCGCTCGTCGTAAGTCGGCTTTTCCGCCTGCGGATCGCGCTGGATAATCCCCAGGTCGAACAGAATTTCGCGCACATGCGTCGATTCGGGCGAAGGCAGCGGCAGGTAATGACCACCGGTCGGGTAAGCCAGCTCGCCGAAATGGCCGCCGGCCGCGTTGCCATACGGCTGGGGACCGTCGATCATCAGGAAATCCTGATGCCCCAGCTTGTTCAGGCGCCATGCCGCCGTCAGGCCGGCGATGCCGGAGCCGAGGATGGCCACGTCGGTACTCAAAGTGCGTGAAGGCGCCGGCAGCGCCTTGCGCTCGCGCAGCAGATTGCGCAAATAATGCCCCTCGCTGCGGCCCGGGTACAGCACCTTGGGTGTGATTTCCTGCCAATGCAGATACGCGGCGATGCTGCCGATGCCAGCGGCTGCAGCGGCCGTACCGGCGGCGGCCCACAGCATGAAGGAACGGCGCTGCATCAGCGGATCACCCGGTTCCAGTCCTGCTCGAATTCATGCACGAGCGACTGGGTGTTGAGGCGATTCGGCGCCATCGGCAACGGCTGCATGTCGGGCGGGAAGATAAACATCTCGCGTGTGGTGTCCGCATTCAGGTAGCGCATGGGCAGGCGATAGCTGGTGGGCGGTTTGTAGTCGAGCTGGGGCGAAGCCAGAATAAAACCCCATTCGCCGAACGAGGGCACATAGGCGTGGTAAGGCCAGGTGCGCATGCCCACTTCGCGCAGGGTCGAATTGATGGTCCAGTAGGCATGCGGGGCAAAGAAGGGCGACGTCGATTGCACTACCATCAAGCCCTTGGCGGCAAGGTGCTTTTTCACCAGGTCGTAGAAGGGCACGGAATACAGTTTTCCGAGCGCGAAGCTGGACGGATCGGGAAAGTCGACGATGGCCGCATCGAACATGTCGCCGTTATTGCGCAACCAGACGGCGGCATCGGCATTGACGACGGTAACGCGCTTATCCGAGAACGCGCTGTTATTTAATTTTGCCAGTTCCGGGCGCGTGGTAAACGCGGCCGTCATGGCGGGGTCAAGGTCGACCACGGTGACGTGTTCAATCTGTGGATAACGCAGGATTTCGCGCAGCGCCAGGCCATCGCCGCCGCCCAGCACCAGCACGCGGCGCGCCCACGGCAAGGCTTCCAGCACGGGGTGCACCAGCGCCTCGTGGTAACGGTACTCGTCACGCGAAGAAAACTGCAGGTTGCCGTTGATGTACAAACGCGTATCGTCCTTCCAGCGCGTGATCACCAGGCGCTGGTAGGGCGTGGTGGTGGAATACACGATCTGGTCGCCGAACAGGCCGTGTTCGCCCCAGGCCACCATGCGGTCCGACAGGGCAAAGCCGGCGATCAGCACCAGCATCACGGCGCAGGCGCGCAAGAAGCGCCCTGTGAGGTTCTTCAGCTCCGCGCGGAACACCCAGATTGTCCACAGGCCCACCCCCACGTTGAGCATGCCGAACAAGAAGCCCGTGCGCACCAGTCCCAGATACGGCGATAGCACCAGCGGGAACAGCAACGAGACGGCCAGCGCGCCCAGGTAATCGAAGGTCAGCACGCGGCTGACCAGTTCAGAAAATTCCGTCTGGCGCGAGTTCAGGGCGCGCATCACCAGCGGCACTTCCATGCCGACCAGTGCGCCGATCAGGAACACCATCACATACAATAAGGTGCGAAATGGCGCGGCCATCCATGAAAACGTCATGAACAGGATGGCGGCCGACAGGCCGCCGATCAGGCCCACCGCCAGTTCGATGTCGACGAAGCGCGAGAGCACGTCGTCGTCCTGTACATACTTTGAAAAGTGGGCACCCACACCCATCGCAAACAGGTAGCAGCCGATGATGGTGGAAAACTGCAGAATGGAGTCGCCGAGCAGGTAGCTGGACATGGCGCCGGCGATCAGCTCATACGCGAGGCCGCAGGAGGCGACCACGAAGACGGACAAGATCAGAATTTTTTTGTTCATTGGACTTTTTTTGTTCTAATATGCGTTGACGTTATCAAATACTCACTGCGAGGAAAGCCGTGCCCGCCATCCTAAACTATCTGATCCATCTTTTACTGGCCGCCGGGCTGCTGATTGTATTTTTTATCACCTATACGCGCGTCACGCCGTATAACGAAGTGCTGCTGATCCGCCAGGGCAACCAGGCGGCGGCCCTGTCGCTGGGCGGCTCCCTGCTGGGCTTTTCCGCCACCATCGCCTCCTCGCTGATGCATACGGCCGACTACCAGCAATTCTTCGCCTGGGCCTTCGGCGCCATGGTGGTGCAACTGCTGGCGTACGTAGTCACCACGCGCCTGCTGCGCATGTCGAAGGACCAGATCGAATCGAACAACAGCGCCTTCGGCGGCCTGCTGGCCGCCATTTCCCTGTCAATCGGCGCCATCAACGCCGCCTGCATTTCCTGACACCGCTTTACCTTTTTCAAGGATATCCATCATGAGCCTCGGCAGCTTTATCAAGAAGCAGTTTATCGACGTACTACAGTGGAACGAAGAGACGGAAGGCGTGCTGGCCTGGCGTTTTCCCATGCAGGATTTCGAAATCCAGAATGGCGCCATCCTGAATGTGCGCGAATCGCAAGTGGCCGTTTTCGTCAATGAAGGCAAGATCGCCGATGTCTTCGGCCCCGGCACGCACAAGCTGACGACGCAAACTTTACCGTTGCTGACCAACTTGAAAAACTGGGACAAGCTGTTCGATTCGCCCTTCAAGTCGGACGTGTATTACTTCAGCACCCGCGTGCAGACGGGCCGCAAGTGGGGCACGCCGCAGCCAATCACCATCCGCGACAAGGATTTCGACATGATACGCGTGCGCGCCTTCGGCATGTACTCGTACCGCATCGCCGACGCCCGCACCTTCTTTACCGAAATCAGCGGCACGCGCGAAGTCTATACGCGCGACGAGGTGGAAGATCAATTGCGCGGCATTTTGATGTCGAGCATGGCCAGCTCGCTGGGCGGCGCGAATGTCCCCTTCCTCGACATGGCGGCCAACCAGGCGCTGATGGCACAGGAAGTCAAGGATGGCCTGGCGCAAGCGTTTGCCCGCTATGGCGTGGGCCTCGATGAATTCAACGTGGCCAGCATCAGCCTGCCCGAGGAATTGCAGGCGGCACTCGACGAGCGCATTTCCGCCGGCATGAAGGGTGGCCTGGGCGCCGACAAGATGAGCGGCTATACGAAATTCCAGGTCGCCAACGCGATCCCGCTGGCGGCGCAGAACGAAGGCGGCATGGCCGGCATCGGCGCGGGCCTCGGCGCCGGGCTGTCGATCGGCCAGGTGATGGCGCAAAGCATGGCGCACGGTACGGGCAATGCGCTGCAGCAGCCCGCCCCGGCACCAGGTCCGGCGGCACCGCCCGCGCCTGCGGAAGAACCGATCGAGGCGCGTCTGGAAAAGCTCAAAGGCTTGCTCGACAAGGGTCTCATTTCGCCGGCCGACTACGACGGCGCCAAGGCTGAACTGCTGAAAAAACTGATCGGCTAAGCGCGACTGCATGCAAACTGTTTCCTGTCCCAGCTGCGGCGCGGAAGTCCACTTCCGCTCGCACGCTTCCGTGCTCGCCGTATGCGAGTACTGCCACAGCACCATCCTGAAGGATGCCGACTCCGTCAGGGACGTGGGCAAGATGTCAGCCATCCTGGAAGACTATTCGCCGATCCAGATCGGCACGGCCGGCGTGCACGATGGCATCCACTTCACGGTCGTCGGACGCATCCAGCAGCGCTACAGCGCCGGCACGTGGAACGAGTGGTATGTGCTGTTCGACGATGCCAGCACGGCCTGGCTGGGCGATTCGTCCGGCCTGTACACCCTGACGCGCGAGCGCGCGACGCAAGATGCCTTGCCCGTCTTTGGCGAGCTGGCGCCAGGCAAGCGCTACACGATCTGCGGCGAGCCATACACGGCGGCCGAGATCCGCAATGCCGAATGCATCGCCGGCCAGGGTGAATTGCCGTTCAAGGTGGGCGCCGGCTGGCGCATCCAGGTGGCGGACTTCCGCAACTACGCCAGCTTTATCACGCTCGATTACACGGATGGCCCGCAACCCATCGTCTACCAGGGCGTCGCCGTCACCCTCGATGGCTTGCAGTGCCAGCTGCTGCGCGATGACGATGCCATTGCCAAAAGCGCCGGCAAGTACCGCGGCAAGCTCGATGCGCTCGACTGCCCGTCCTGTGGCGGCGCCATCCAATACGTGCCCGGCGCGGCGGCGCAGCTGGTGTGCCCCGCCTGCCACGCGCAGCTCGACGCCAGCGGCCCGGAAGCGCAGGTGCTGGCCATCGGCAAGCAGGTGCACGACAACGCCGACATCACGCTGGAGCTGGGTGCCAGCGCAAAGATCAGCAATGTCGATTTCACGGTGATCGGCATGATGCGCCGCGCCGACGACGAAGGTAGCGAATGGAACGAATACCTGCTGTACAACGCGCGCGCCGGCTTCTTCTGGCTGGTGGAGACGGACGATGGCTGGTCGCGCTCGGACGTGCTGCCGAACTGGCCCAACTGGGCCTCGCTGGACGCCGATACCTGCACACTCGATGGCGCCACCTACCGCAAACTGTATGACTACGGCTCGCAGGTGGTGTATGCGGCGGGCGCCTTCAACTGGAAGGTAGCCGTCGGCGACAGCACGCGCGTCCATGAATTCGAGCAGGGACAGACCAAGCTGGCGGCGGAAATCACCGGCGAGGAAATGACCTGGTCGCGCTCCGTGCCCGTGGCCTATGACCAGATGGCCGCCTGGTTCGGCGCCGCCTTCCATGGTGGCGCCAAGGTGCAGAATATCCAGCTAAGTCATCGCGGCATCGCCAAGGTCTTCATCATCATCGTGCTGGTCTTGAATGCGATACCGATGTTCGTCTCGTTCTCCAGCACCTTGATGTGGAGTTTGCTGGGCTGCCTGGCGCTGTTCCTGCCGGCCGCTTTTCTCGACAAGAATGCAAAGAATCCCCATGAGTAAATATGTGATCTATGCCTTGATGGTGACGTTTTCCGTCACGGCCGCCAACTGGGTGCGCATGTTCAAGGTGGCCGGCAGCGGCAGCGGCGGCAGCAGCTGGAGTTCGCGCACGGGCAGCGGCGGCGGCAGCTATGGCGGCGGTTCCAGCGGCGGGAGCCACAAGTAAGCATGACGTCTACACCGCACCTGCCCCTGGGCACCCATTTGCTGGCCGACCTGTCGGGCATCGTGCCGGAACGCCTGCGCGACTGCACCGCGCTCGAGCGCCTGCTGCGCGACGCGGCCGTCACGGCCGGCGCGCAGGTGCTGCATAGCCATTTCCACAGCTTTGGCGCGGTCCAGGGCGTCACTGGCGTGGTGCTGCTGGCCGAATCGCACATTTCTATCCACACCTGGCCGGAATGCAGCTTTGCCGCCATCGATATCTTCATGTGCGGCGCGGCCCGGCCGCAACTGGCGCTCGACATCATCAAGGATGCGCTGCAGGCGACGCACTGCCAGCTGCAATCCGTGCGCCGCGCGCCGCCGGGGTAAGCTCGCTGGTGGATCGCGTGGGGATCGCTTACACTGTCGGCTCATCCTCCAACCGTGACTCCCATGCGCCGTTCCGCCTTCCTTGCCCTGCCCCTGCTGCTGCTGGCTTCCGCCTGCGATGACTACACGGCACCGAGCCTGTACCAGGCCACCACGCCCGAGTGCAAGACGTGGACGGAGGGCTCGCGTTTCGAACTACCGCGCGGTATCAGCGTGTATGCCACGCCACCTGTCACCCTGAAGGAAGGCGGCACGGAGCTGGCGCTGATTTTCACCTTGCCCGTCGGTACGCAAGCCAGTTTCACGCGCCTGTCGTTCCTGCTGGAAGAGCCGAAAAAGCCGCCCTTCGCGGAAGCGAAGATACTCACCATTTACCAGCGCGGCATGAACCAGAAGGCAGAGATAGTCGACGTCATCGAAAAGCTGCCCATCATGTTTGCCGCCGTCGGCAACAGCAAGGAAACCCAGTGGCGGCTGCGCTTGCAACTGCCGCGCCAACTGCCGCAGCGCTTTGATCTGTCGATGCCCGACATGCTCGTCGCCGGCAAGCGCTACCCGGTACGCACGTTTACCTACCGCTATTTCCCCGAACGCAGCGCCTACGGCATGTGCAGCTGAGCCACGCCGTCCATTGACGGCGGCGCACGCCACTGGCACACTAACGTTTTCCATCACACAACAGGAGTAGACAACATGCGTCATTCAGATACTGCCGTGCTGTCGGCTGCCTGATCACTGTCTTTCCCGGCTAAGACCCTTAGCCGGCTATTCTTTATACGCGTGATCGCGTAGCCGACTTCCCTTCTTTCGTGCCAGTCATAGCGACTGGCGGTGCCTGCACGCGCAGGCTTCACGTCCGCACGCGGACGACAAAATGTGGAATTACGCTACCATGATCGCATTCGATTTTGCGCAACTACGCCTTATCGGGCTGCAGCAGGCCATCGCCGGCGCAGCCACCCAACTCGACTTATCTTCCCCCGCCGCGCAGCTGCTGCGCGTGAGCGCCGTACACCGCGACGGCATCCTCGTGCACGATGGCCACCAGGAACACCCGGCGCAGATCCTACCGCGCCTGCTGCACCAACTGCTGCAGCAGAACAGCGTCCTGACGGTCGGAGACTGGGTCGGTGCCGAACATGATCTTCACGGCACGCTGTGGATAACTACACGCTTATCCCCAGGCACGCAGATCGCGCGGCGCAGCAATGACGGCCGGCGGCAAGTGCTCGCCAGTAATGTCGATACAGCCCTGCTGGTGATGGGACTGGACGCGGACTTCAACCCGCGCCGCCTGGAGCGCTATCTGGCCATCGTGCTGGCGGCCCAGGTCATCCCCGTGGTGGTGCTCAGCAAGGCCGACGTGGCTGACGACGTGGCCGGCAAGCTGGCGCAGCTGAAACAACGCCTGCCGCAGCACGTGCCGCTGTTTGCCATCGATACGCGCCATGCGTATGACGTGGCCATCCTGGAACCCTGGCTGGGCGCAGGCCAGACCCTGGTCTTGCTCGGGTCATCGGGCGCCGGCAAGTCCAGCCTGACCAATACCCTGTGCGCGGCACGCCAAGCGACGAATGTTGTGCGCCATGGCGATGGACGCGGCCAGCATACGACGACGGCGCGTTCCCTGCACCTGTGCTCCAGCGGCGCCTGCATCATCGATACGCCGGGCTTGCGCAGCTGGCAAGCCGACGCCGATGCGGACACCCTGGCGGCCACGTTTGACGACATTGCACAACTGGCATCCACCTGCCAATTCCGCGATTGCCGGCATGCCAGCGAACCCGGTTGCACCGTGCGCGGCACCGTCGATGCGGACCGCTTGCGCAATTATCACAAGCTGCTGCGCGACGCCCGCCGTAGCGAAGAAACGCCGCTCGAGCGCATCGCCGCGCGCGCCAAGTGGAAGACGATACTCAAAGCGGGACAGGAAAGGAGCAAGCAGAAGCGCAACACGTAATCACCTCAAAAATTGTATAAAAAAAAGGCAGCCCGCAGGCTGCCTTTTGTATTACTACGTGCGGGCAAATTAATGCTTGCGCAGCTTTTGGATCGCTGCCAGCTGCGCAATCGCGCTGGCCAGCTCGGCTTGCGCTTGCGCGTAGTCGATGCCCGAATCCTTGTTGTGGATATTTTCTTCCGCCAACTTCTTCGCTTCCAGCGCTTTCGCTTCATCCAGGTCGTGACCGCGGATCGCGGTATCGGCCAGGACGGTCACGGTGTCCGGTTGCACTTCCAGCAGGCCGCCAGCAACGAAGACGAATTCTTCTTCAGCCTGGCCGACTACCTTGATGCGGACCGCGCCCGGACGGATGCGGGTAATCAAAGGCGTGTGGCGTGGGTAGATACCCAGCTCGCCCTGTTCACCCGGCAACGCGACGAATTCTGCTTCGCCTGAAAAAATCAGTTCTTCAGCGGAAACCACGTCAACGTGAATTGTGTGTGCCATGTGTGTCCTATCGGGTTGAAGAACCCCGCCGTGTGACGGGCGGGGTTAGGCCCAGACTTAACTTAGTTAAGTTTCTTGGCTTTTTCGATTGCTTCTTCGATCGTGCCGACCATGTAGAACGCTTGTTCCGGCAGGTGATCGAGTTCGCCCGAAGCGATCATTTTGAAGCCCTTGATCGTGTCTTTGAGCGAAACGTATTTACCAGGCGCGCCGGTAAAGACTTCAGCGACGTGGAAAGGCTGCGACAGGAAACGCTGCATCTTACGTGCACGGGCAACCAGCAGTTTGTCTTCCGGTGCCAGCTCGTCCATACCCAGAATCGCGATAATGTCGCGCAATTCCTTGTAGCGTTGCAGGGTCGTTTGCACGGCACGCGCGGTGTCATAGTGCTCTTGACCAACGATCAATGGATCGAGCTGACGCGAGGTCGAATCGAGTGGGTCCACGGCTGGATAGATACCCAGGGAAGCGATGTCACGCGACAGCGCAACGGTCGAATCCAAGTGAGCAAACGTGGTAGCAGGCGATGGATCGGTGTAATCATCGGCAGGAACGTAGACGGCCTGGATCGAGGTGATCGAACCGGTCTTGGTCGACGTGATACGCTCTTGCAAACGGCCCATTTCTTCAGCCAAGGTCGGTTGGTAACCCACGGCCGACGGCATACGGCCCAGCAGTGCCGATACTTCGGTACCGGCCAGCGTAAAGCGGTAAATGTTGTCGACGAAGAACAGAACGTCCTTGCCTTCATCACGGAACGATTCAGCGATCGTCAGGCCGGTCAGCGCAACGCGCAGACGGTTACCTGGCGGTTCATTCATCTGACCGTAGACCATCGCTACTTTGGAGTTCTCTGGATTTTCCAGATCGACCACTTTCGCGTCAGCCATCTCGTGGTAGAAGTCGTTACCTTCACGCGTACGCTCACCAACACCGGCGAACACGGACACGCCGCTGTGCGCTTTGGCGATGTTGTTAATCAGTTCCATCATGTTGACGGTCTTGCCTACGCCAGCGCCGCCGAACAGACCCACTTTACCGCCTTTTGCAAACGGGCAAACCAGGTCGATCACCTTGATGCCGGTTTCCAGCAGTTCTTGCGATGGCGACAGTTCGTCGTATGCAGGAGCGGTGCGGTGGATCGACGCGACTTGCTCGTGCGACACTGGGCCGCATTCGTCAATCGGGTTGCCCAGCACGTCCATGATGCGACCCAGGGTTGCTTTACCGACTGGCACCATGATAGGTTTGCCGGTGTTCTGGATCATCATGCCGCGACGCAAGCCATCGGACGTGCCGAGTGCAATGGTACGGACAATGCCGTCGCCCAACTGCTGTTGTACTTCCAGGGTCAGTTCCGAGCCTGCCATCTTCAAGGCATCAAATACCTTAGGCATCGCGTTGCGGGGAAACTCAACGTCCACCACAGCGCCGATACACTGAACGATTTTGCCATCAGCCATGTTCGTTCCTTCAATATAGTTAAATTCGTTTAAACCGCAGCCGCACCGGCGACGATTTCGGAGAGTTCTTTGGTAATCGCAGCTTGGCGGGTCTTGTTGTAGATCAGCTTCAGTTCGCCGATCACACTACCCGCGTTGTCGCTTGCAGCTTTCATCGCGACCATCCGTGCCGATTGCTCGGACGCCAGATTCTCCGCGACTGCCTGGTACACCAGCGCTTCTACATAGCGCTCCAGCAATTCGTCGATCACGCTTTGCGCATCCGGCTCGTAGATGTAATCCCACGTGTGGGCGCCCTTGTCGGCGACCATCTTGTCGGCCGTCAGGGGCAGCAATTGCTCCACGACTGGTTCCTGTTTCATCGTGTTGATGAATTTGGTGTAGCACAGGTACACTGCATCGATCTTGCCTGCCTGGAACTCTTCGAGCATGACCTTGACGGGTCCGATCAATTTGTCCAGGTGGGGCGTATCACCGGTTTGAATGGCGTGCGCGATGATCTTGACGCCGATGCGATTCAAAAAACCCAAACCCTTGTTACCGATGGCAACTGCTTCAATCCGGTTGCCAGCTGCTTCCAGCTCGCGCGACTTCGACATCACCTGGCGCAGGATGTTGGTATTCATGCCGCCGCACAGACCCTTGTCGGTCGTGACAACGATGAAACCCACTGCCTTCGCTTGCGTGCCCTGGGCAGCTGCCAGGAACGGGTGCGTATATTCCGGATTGGCGGTCGCCAGATTGGCGGCGATATTACGAATCTTGTCACTGTAGGGACGGGCGGCCCGCATCCGGTCTTGCGCCTTGCGCATTTTGGACGCGGCGACCATTTCCATCGCCTTGGTGATCTTCTTCGTATTCTCTACGCTCTTGATCTTGCCTCGTATCTCTTTGCTTGATGCCATGAGTCCTTACTCCTTCTGCGCGTAGGGCGGCGCCTCACTCGAGGTGGGCGCCGCCTGGCCGCTTAATATGCGCCGGATTTCTTGAAATCAGCAATGGCCGCCGACAGAGTTGCTTCGCTGTCTTTGTCGAGTTGCTTGGTTTCTTCGATCTTGGCCAGCAGAGCAGCTTGCTTGGTCTTCATGTAAGCGTGGACACCAGCTTCGAACGACAGCACTTGCTTGACTGGCACGTCGTCCATGAAGCCTTTGTTCACCGAGAACAGCGATACGGCCATCAGCGAGATCGACAGTGGCGAGTACTGGGCTTGCTTGAGCAATTCCGTGACGCGCGCACCACGGTCCAGCTGCTTGCGGGTCGACTCATCCAGGTCGGATGCGAACTGCGCAAACGCGGCCAATTCACGGTACTGCGCCAAGTCGGTACGGATACCGCCGGACAGGTTTTTGATGACCTTGGTCTGGGCGGCACCACCGACGCGCGATACGGAAATACCGGCGTTAATGGCAGGACGGATACCAGCGTTGAACAGCGAGGTTTCCAGGAAGATCTGACCGTCGGTAATCGAAATCACGTTGGTTGGAACGAATGCGGACACGTCGCCAGCTTGCGTTTCAATGATCGGCAGAGCCGTCAGGGAACCGGTCTTGCCTTTGACGGCGCCGTCGGTGAACTTCTCGACGTAGGCGGCGTTCACGCGTGCTGCGCGTTCCAGCAGGCGGCTGTGCAGGTAGAACACGTCGCCTGGGTAGGCTTCGCGGCCTGGTGGACGGCGCAGCAGCAGCGAGATTTGACGGTATGCAACAGCTTGTTTGGACAGATCATCGTAGACGATCAGTGCATCTTCACCGCGGTCACGGAAGTATTCGCCCATGGCGCAACCGGAGTACGGCGAGATGTATTGCATGGCGGCCGATTCCGAAGCGGAAGCGGCGACAACGATGGTGTATTCCATCGCGCCGTGCTGTTCCAGCGAGCGCACGATGTTCTTGATCGACGAGGCTTTTTGGCCAATCGCGACGTAGATACATTTCATGCCCTGGCCTTTTTGATTGATGATCGCATCAATCGCCACAGCCGACTTGCCGGTTTGACGGTCGCCAATGATCAGTTCGCGCTGGCCGCGGCCAACTGGAACCATCGCATCGATCGACTTCAAGCCGGTTTGCATTGGTTGCGAAACGGACTCACGGGCGATCACGCCCGGAGCGATTTTTTCAATCGCGGCCGTCAGTTTCGTGTCGATGGCGCCTTTGCCGTCGATTGGCTGACCCAGTGCGTTGACAACGCGGCCGAGCAGCTCAGGACCAATTGGCACTTCCAGAATGCGGCCGGTGCATTTCACCGTGTCGCCTTCGGAGATGTGCTCGTAGGCACCCAGAATCACGGAACCGACGGAGTCGCGTTCCAGATTCATTGCCAGGCCAAACGTGTTGCCTGGGAATTCCAGCATCTCGCCTTGCATCACGTCCGACAAACCGTGGATGCGGCAGATACCGTCGGCGACGGAAATAACCGTGCCTTGATTACGCACTTCAGCGCCGCCATCAAGACCTTGGATCCGGCTCTTGATCAACTCGCTGATTTCAGATGGGTTGAGTTGCATACTAACTCCTAAAAGTGTTTCTCTCAGCTTGCGCGAGGGGTAAGGGTCTGTCTTAGCTGGCCTGCCGAAGCGCGTGTCTTACGACACCAATGCAGCGTGCAGTTGCTGCAGCTTGGCGCGCACCGAGGTATCGAGCACTTGGTCGCCAACAACCACGCGCACGCCGCCGAGCAGCGATGGATCCACTGTGACGGCAGGGTTGAGCTTACGACTGAATTTCTTTTCCAGCGTTGCGACCAGCTCGGCCGTTTGGCCTTCGCTCAGATCGAAAGCGCTCGTGATCTCGGCGTCAGCCGCACCTTCCAGACCGTTTTTCAAGGTATGGAATTGCGCGCCGATTTCCGGCAGCAGGCTGATGCGGGCATTTTCGATCAACAACGTGACGAAGTTTTTCACTTCTTCATTGAGCGGCGATTTCAACAACGACAGGATGGTGGCGGCGACGTCGCTTTCCGAAACTTTCGGATTGCGCGCGTACGCCTGTACCTCGGGGTGGCTACCGATCTGTGCCAGTTCGGACACCAGCTCGGACCACGCCGCGAGGTTGCTTGACTCCTTACCAGCTTGGGCTACGCGGAACAAAGCTTCCGCGTAGGGACGGGCGACGGTTGCGAGTTCTGCCATGATTACAGCTCGACAGCAAGACGCTGCAACATTTCGGCGTGAGCCGTAGCGTTGACTTCACGCTTCAAGATCTGCTCGGCACCCTTGACAGCCAGGTCAGCCACCTGAGCGCGCAATTGTTCGCGTGCTTTCGACAGTTGCTGTTCGGCGTCCGACTGGGCTTGCGCAATGATACGCGCAGCTTCAGCTTGTGCATTTTGCTTGATCTCTTCAGCAACCAGCTGCGCGCGCTTTTCAGCGTCCGCAACGCGTTGCGACGCTTCTTCACGTGCACTGTTCAATGCCTCTTGCGCACGCTTTTCAGCGACAGCCATCGAAGCTTGACCTTGATCGGCCGCAGCCAATCCATCCGCGATTCGTTTGGCACGCTCATCCAGCGCATTGTTCAGCGCTGGAAATACGAACTTCATCGAGAACCAGACCAACACCGCGAAGGTGATCATCTGGCCGATGAGCGACATATTGATGTCCATACCTTTGCTCCTAACTAAAAGTTTCTCCTAGGATTGGAGCGAATTACTGAGCAACAGCCATCAAAGGAGCCAGGAACGGGTTAGCGAACGTGTACAGCAGAGCGATACCAACACCGATCATCGAGATGGCATCCAGCAGACCAGCGATAACGAACAGTTTGGTTTGCAGTTGTGGCATCAGTTCTGGTTGACGTGCCGATGCTTCCAGGAATTTGCCACCCAAGATAGCGAAGCCCAGAGCAGTGCCGATTGCGGCCAGGCCGATGATGATTGCTGCTGCCAGAACGGTCATGCTTTGTACTTGTGCGATCAGAGCTTGCATAAAATTCTCCTAAATTTAAAAACGAAAGATACTAAAAAAACAAAATATAAAGTTGCTGATTAATGTTTCTCAACCGCGAGGCTCAGATACACAACCGTCAACGCCATAAACACAAAAGCTTGCAAAGTTACAATCAAGATATGGAAAATTGCCCATGGACCACCCAACGCCCACTGTGCCCACCAAGGCAACAACGCGATCAAGATGAAAATCAGTTCGCCGGCATACATATTGCCGAACAGTCGCAGCGACAGGGAGATCAGTTTTGCAACCAGCTCAACCATTTGCAACAAGAAATTGATGGGTGCCAGCAAGATCGTACCGATGATGCCGCTTGCATGGAACGGCGCCGTGAACAGCTCCTTGATCCAGCCGCCCAGGCCCTTGGCCTTGACCGAGAAAGCGATAATGCACAAAACAACCGAGAACGACATGGCGAAGGTGTGATTCACGTCGGCCGTTGCTACAACGCGCAGCTTATGCACGCCAAACCAGCTCAAAATCATCGGCAACAGATCAACCGGCAAGAAGTCCATCGCATTGAGCAGCCAGACCCAGACAAAAATCGTGATGGCCAGCGGTGCGATGATCTTGCTTTTCGCGTGAAAGGCCCCATTAATAGTTTCATTGACCATTTCCATGATCATTTCGACGAAATTTTGCAGTTTGCCAGGCACGCCGGCAGTGGCACGACGCGAAGCCATGTAAAAAACAGCCAGGAAAACAAAGCCCAGAATGGCGGAAATCCAGAAGGTGTCCAGGTTATAGGCGCCATCCGCACTTTTCAAGTGGGTCAGATGGTGACTGATGTACTCTGTGGCGTTGGCCGGGGCAGCATGGCCCGCTTCAATAGCGTGTTCTGTGGTCATATGAATTTAGATTTGTCGTTTCAGAGCACCGCCCCGAAACCAATGATTAAACAGCGAGCAATGAAAACCAGTATGCTAAGGTTGCCACCGCGAAACCCAAGATCAGCCATAACCAGGCGGCCGACTGAAACAACACCAGTGCCAAGATAAACAGCACCGCTGTGATAAATATTTTCACCACTTCTGCGCGCAAATGCGCCCGGAATGCCTTATTGGCGTCGCTAGTACCGCGAACCACCAGCATGGCATACACCAGGCTACCGATGACTGCGATAGCACCGCCGTATGCGGCGGACCAGCCTCTGACACTGCCACCGAAAAACAGGGTGACGGTAGCAAAGCTGATAGCGATTGCTAACTGCAATGCAACTACTTTGTAGACGGGTTTGGCAATACTTTGTTGTGAATCACTCAATTGCCAGGTTCCCAGAAAAATCTACACACGCAAAGACACGGGATTATAGTTGGCTTTGATCTATAGAGTCAAACGTTGCTGCACCGCAGCAGGGCGATTGCTGCGTGAAACTGACGCTTTACCGACTATTCGCCGCCATTTGCACCACTATATGGCAAAGTCGCTTGTCTGGCCGCTTCCAGCCGTGTTATCAAGGAATCACGTGGTGCATCTGGAAAGCATGGCCGGATTGTCCACACCCACACTCCCCATGTCTTTGCAGCTTGCTATTTAACCACGCAAGCGGGTCAACAATCCATCGAGCACGTCAAGATCGGCAAAATCGATCACCAATTGGCCACGGCCTTTGTTGCCCATTTTGAACACCACGGGCGTGGCCAGCGCATCGGACAACTCTTCTTCCAGGCGGGCGATGTCGCCGGACTTTTCCTTTTGCCGCGGCTCGACGGGGTTGGCCGCTTCTTCGACCGTGCGCGTGACCAGCTTTTCCGTTTCGCGCACCGACAGGCGCTTGGCCACCACCTGGTGGGCCAGGGTGATCTGGCTGGCCGCGTCGACCGCCAGCAGCGCCCGCGCATGGCCCATGTCAATATCACCGGCCATCAGCATGGTTTGCACGGGAGCGGCCAGGTTCATCAAACGCAACAGGTTCGACACGGCGCTGCGCGAGCGTCCCAGCGCAGTGGCCGCTTGCTCATGCGTAAAGTTGAAGTCGGCGATCAGGCGGTGGATGCCCTGCGCCTCTTCCAGGGGATTGAGGTCTTCGCGCTGGATGTTCTCGATCAGCGCCATGGCCGCGGCGGCCAGGTCGTCCACATCGCGCACCAGCACCGGCACTTCCGTCAGCCCCGCCAGCTGCGAGGCGCGGAAGCGGCGTTCACCTGCGATGATTTCATATTTGATCAAGCCACTCAGGGTGTCTTGCCCGATCGGGCGCACCAGGATGGGCTGCATCAGCCCTTGCGCCTTGATCGAGGCGGCCAGTTCATTCAGAGCCCCCTCGTCCATGCGCGTGCGCGGCTGGTATTTGCCGGCTTGCATTTGTGACACGGGCAAGTTCGACGGTTGATGCGTGTCCGGACTGGCGAAGTCGCCGCCGCCGCCCAACAGGGCGTCGAGTCCGCGACCCAGTCCTTTTAATTTTTTCGTAGCCATGCTGTCCTAATCGTGTTTTCAGAGTAAGCACTCACATCATTCTTTGCGAGTCGCTCGCCCTTTGTTTACATATGCTTGATGCGTTCGACCATTTCGGCGCCGAAGGCGATGTACGCCTGGGCACCTTTCGAGCTGGGGTCGAAAGTCACGCCGGGCACGCCGTACGATGGCGCTTCGGCCAGGCGCACATTGCGCGGGATGATGGTATTGAAGACCTTGTCGCCAAAATGCTGTTCCAACTGGGCCGACACCTGTTGCGATAATGTCATGCGCGGATCGAACATCACGCGCAGCAGGCCGATAATCTTCAAATCCGGGTTCAGGTTGGCGTGCACCTTCTTGATGGTGTTGACCAGGTCGGATAAGCCTTCCAGCGCGTAGTACTCGCACTGCATCGGGATGATCACGCCATGCGCGGCGCACAGGCCGTTCAAGGTCAGCATCGATAATGCTGGCGGGCAATCAACGAGGATGAAGTCATATTCGCTGTCGACTTCGGCCAGCGCATCCTTCAGGCGGCGTTCGCGGTTGTCCAGGTCGACCATTTCCACTTCGGCGCCGGCCAGTTCGCGGTTAGACGGCAAGACATCGAAACGCCCCGCTTCCGAACGCTGGCGTGCCGTCTTGACATCGGACTCGCCCAGCATGACTTCATAGGTGGACGCCTTCAAGCCGGCCTTGTTGATGCCGGCGCCCATGGTCGCATTGCCTTGCGGGTCGAGGTCGACCAGCAGCACGCGCTGGTTCAACTTGGCCAGGCCGGCGGAGAGGTTGACGCTTGTTGTGGTTTTACCAACACCACCCTTTTGATTTGCTACACAAAAAATTTTGGCCATGTATCTTCTAGTTGTAAAGAGATGCAAACTTCATCGTGCGCCCCGGCATCTTGCCGAAACGATTTATACTGTTTATTTCATTTATACGATATAAACCATTTATACGGTTTATATTATTTATACCGTATAAACCATTTATATCATTTAATTTTTTGGTGTTTAAACTCTTGCTATAAAGACCAGATGGCGCTCTGCATTTAGCCCTGGCACCTCAATTGCGCGTAGCGCTGTAACTTGCCATTCCGCTGGAAGTCGCTCGCGCTCGTCTGGTGGCGCTATGCCTTTCAAGGCGATGAACTGACCGCCCTCTTCCAGCACGTGGCCCGACCAGTTGACGAAGTCGGACAGGTCGGCAAAAGCGCGCGAAGTGATCACGTCGAATTTCTGCTGCACCTCCAGCTGTTCCACCCGTTTCGTGTACACGGTGACGTTGCTCAAACCCAGTTCGGCCTTCACTTGCGTCAAAAAAGCCGTCTTCTTATGCACCGTGTCGATCATCGACACCTTCACATCGGGCCGCGCGATGGCCAGCACCATGCCCGGCAAGCCGCCACCGGCGCCCACGTCGAGCACGTTTTTGGCGTCCGCGAACGCGGGCACGGCCGCCAGCGAATCGAGCACGTGCAAAGTCAGCATCTGCAGGGGGTCGCGCACCGACGTCAGGTTGTACACGCTATTCCATTTGGCCAGCAAGGCCAGGTAATCGAGCAATTTTTCCGTCTGATCCGCGCTCAGGTCGAGCCCCAGCGCGGCGATGCCTTCATTCAAAATGGGGGCCAGTGCGGCCCGGTCAAACTGCTTCATTCAACAACCTCGTCCTTTAAAGTGGTGGTCTGCGCGGCACCAAAACCGCGCTTTTTCAAATGCACCAGCAGCAGCGAAATCGCCGCTGGCGTCACGCCGGAAATGCGCGATGCCTGGCCCAGGGTTTCCGGGCGCTGCTTGTCGAGTTTTTGCCGCACTTCGACAGACAACGCGCCGATATCAAGGTAATTAAAACCGGCCGGCAAGGCTAGGTTTTCATAGTGTTCGTGGCGCTCGATTTCCTTGCTTTGACGCTCGATGTAACCCGCATACTTGAGCTGGATTTCCACCTGCTCGCGCACGGCGGAGTCCTCCACGCCGGGGCCGGCCAGGGCCTGGCCTTCCATGCCCGTCATGCTCATCAGCGTGTCGTAGGCCACGTTCGGGCGGCACAGCAAGTCCGCCAGCGAGTACTCGCGCTCGATGGCCTGGCCGACGATGCGTTCCGATTCGGCTGCCGCCAGGATGCGCGGATTGACCCAGGTGGAACGCAGGCGCTGCAGTTCCAGCGCCACCGCTTCGCGCTTGGTCTCGAACGCTTGCCATTGGGCGTCGCCCACGCAACCCAGGGTGCGGCCGATTTCGGTCAGGCGCATGTCGGCATTATCTTCGCGCAGGCTCAAGCGGTACTCGGCGCGGCTGGTGAACATGCGGTACGGTTCCTGCACGCCCTGGGTGATCAGATCGTCGACCAGCACGCCCAGATACGCTTCGGAGCGGCCCGGTACCCAGGCTTCCTTGTCCTGCGTCAGCAAGGCCGCATTCAGGCCCGCCAGCATGCCTTGCGCGGCTGCTTCCTCGTAGCCGGTGGTGCCGTTGATCTGGCCGGCGAAGAACAGGCCTGCCACGGCCTTCGTTTCCAGCGAGGCTTTCAAGCCGCGCGGGTCGAAATAGTCGTATTCGATGGCGTAACCGGGACGCAGAATGTGCGCGTTTTCCATGCCCTTCATCGATTGCACGAGGGCGATTTGCACATCGAACGGCAGGCTGGTGGAGATGCCGTTCGGATAGAACTCATGCGTCGTCAAGCCTTCCGGCTCGAGGAAGATCTGGTGTGATTCCTTGCCTGCGAAACGGTGGATCTTGTCTTCGATGGACGGGCAATAACGGGGGCCCACGCCCTCGATGACGCCCGTGTACATGGGGCTGCGGTCCAGGCCGGCGCGGATGATGTCGTGCGTCTGGCTATTCGTATGCGTGACCCAGCACGGCACCTGGCGCGGGTGCATGGCCGTGTTGCCCATCACCGAGAACACGGGCACGGGATCAAGGTCGCCCGGCTGTTCTTGCATCACGGAAAAGTCGATCGAGCGGCCATCGATGCGCGGCGGCGTGCCCGTTTTCAAGCGGCCCTGCGGCAGCTTCAATTCTTTTAAACGGGCGGACAGCGAGATGGCAGGCGGGTCGCCGGCGCGGCCGGCCGAGTAGCTGTTCAGGCCCACGTGGATCTTGCCGTCGAGGAAAGTCCCGGCCGTGAGTACGACAGCGCGCGCCAGAAACTTCAGGCCGATCTGCGTCACGGCGCCGACGACGCGGTCGCCTTCGACGATCAGATCATCGACCGCTTGCTGGAACAGCCATAAATTCGGCTGGTTTTCCAGGCGCGTACGGATGGCGGCTTTATAGAGAATGCGGTCGGCCTGGGCGCGCGTGGCGCGGACTGCCGGGCCTTTCGAAGAGTTCAGGATGCGGAACTGAATGCCGGACTCGTCGGTGGCGATCGCCATCGCGCCGCCCATGGCATCGACCTCCTTGACCAGATGGCCCTTGCCGATGCCACCGATGGAGGGATTGCACGACATCTGGCCCAGTGTCTCAATATTATGCGTGAGCAATAGCGTCTTCTGCCCCATACGGGCGGAAGCGAGGGCCGCCTCGGTACCGGCGTGACCACCACCGACAACGATGACGTCGAATTCTGTAGGAAATAACATGATAAATAGGTAACAGTGCAAGTAAAAATGCGGGAAGAGAGCTCCGATTATAGAGTCTTTTTGCGAGCGCAACCTTCCACGGGCCAATTTTTGCTTAATTTTTACTCAGCAGTGGCAAGGAAGTGGTGATTTCTGTTTCACGTGGAACACTCATGGGCTCGCGACGAGGCTGCGCTGGCCGCCAATGTTTGCTACAATTGCCGCGTCGTCAGCAACACCGTGGTCACGCCAGTGGCCATCGGGACGATCATTCAGGAGGACGGCCTCCCCCATCATGGGCACACACCGGGACGGCCCGCTCTGTATAAGGAGCCGCCATGGCCTGGATATTTTTACTGATTGCTGGCATGCTTGAAGTCGTATGGGCATACTCGATGAAACTCTCCGAGGGTTTCACCAAACTCACTCCCTCCGTGATTACCGTGGTCATGATGATCGCCAGCTTCGGCTTGCTGTCGCTTGCCATGCGCACCCTGCCCCTAGGCACGGCCTACACGATCTGGACCGGCATCGGTGCCGTCGGCGCCTTCATCGTCGGTATCGTCGCCCTCGGTGAACAACTGAATGCCATGCGCGTGTGCGCCGCCGTCCTCATCGTGTGCGGTATCGTGCTGATGAAACTGTCGTCCAGCCACTGAGAGGAATCCCCATGCTCCTCGAAAACTATTTTCCCGTCCTGCTGTTCATTCTGATCGGTATCCTGGTCGGCATCGTACCCATGCTGCTGGGGCGCGCGCTCGGTCCGCACAAACCCGATGCGCAAAAGCTGTCGCCGTACGAATGCGGCTTCGAGGCGTTCGGCGACGCGCGCATGAAGTTCGACATCCGCTTCTACCTGGTCGCCATCCTCTTCATCCTGTTCGATATCGAGGTGATCTTCCTGATGCCGTGGGCGGCCAACGTCAACGCGCTGGGTTTGCACGGTTTCTGGGCCGTCATGGGTTTCCTGAGCCTACTGACCATCGGCCTGGCCTATGAATGGAAACGCGGCGCGCTGGAGTGGGAGTAGTCCCGGCTTCTGATTCCACGTGAAACACGCGCGGGGCTGGAAAGCGGAGTAAGCTTGGGCTTCTGTCCTTACCGTCAGGAGTCTGCATGTCCGCCTTCCAGTTCCGCACCGTGCCGCATCTGATCGTTCAACCGGGCGCCGCCGCCCAGCTGGGCGCGCACATCGCCCATCACTTTCCCGCCGTACGCCGCGCCCTGCTCGTCACCGACGCGGGATTTCTGCGTACAGGACTCGCAGATGATCCGCTGCACAGCTTGCGAACGGCGGGGATAGAAGCGCATGTCTTTTCCGACGTGCAAGCCGATCCGCCCGAAGCCATCGTACTTGCCGGCGTGGCCCAGGCCCAGATGTTTCACGTGGAACTGATTATCGGCCTCGGTGGCGGTAGCTCGCTGGATGTGGCCAAGCTGATCGCCGTGCTGGCGCCAGGCCACCAAGAACTGGCGCAACTGTATGGCATCGGCAATGTCCACGGCCAGCGCCTGCCTCTGGTGCAATTGCCGACCACGGCCGGCACCGGTTCGGAAGTCACGCATATCGCCATCGTCACCACAGGCGCCACCAGCAAGATGGGCGTGGTGGCACCGCAACTGTATGCGGACCTGGCCATCCTCGACGCCAACCTGACCCTGGGCTTACCTCCTGCCGTGACGGCCGCCACCGGCATCGACGCCATGGTACATGCGATCGAAGCGTACACCAGCCGTCTGCTGAAGAATCCTTTATCCGACATGCTGGCCACCCAAGCGCTGTCGCTGCTCTCCCGCAACCTGATCACCGCCTGCCGCGATGGCAGCAATTTGCCGGCGCGGCAAGCAATGTTGCTGGGCGCCATGCTGGCCGGCCAGGCGTTTGCAAATGCGCCCGTGGCCGCCGTGCATGCGCTGGCCTATCCCATCGGTGGACTGTTCCACGTGCCACATGGCCTGTCGAATGCGCTGGTGCTGCCGCACGTGCTGCGTTTCAATCTGTCCCACGCTGCGCCGCTGTATGCGCAACTGGCGGCCGTCGTGCAGCCCGGCATCACGGGCAGCGAGGAAGCGCGGGCCGAGGCCCTGATCGACGCCATGCAGGCGCTGGCGCGCGCCACCGGCATCGCGTGCACCCTGCGCGAGGTGGGTATCGCGGCCAGCGACCTGAACCGGCTGGCCGATGAAGCCATGCTGCAGACGCGCTTGCTGGGCAACAATCCGCGCGTCGTCACACGCGAGGATGCCCGCGTCATCTATGCGGCCGCGCTATAAGCGTTCAAAAAAAAGCCACGTACACGACGTGGCTCTCGCGCGACATGCAAGCTGATGCTAGTTGGGCACATCCACAACCGTCCCCGTGACACTGATCGCATTGCCCGCCGCTGGCGTTGCCGCTATCGCCGGCACGTTGAGATTCGTGATCAAGGTCGACGCATCGGCGCGCGTCACCGTGCGCACCACCTGCGATGGCGGCAGGGCCTGCTTGGCAGACAAATGCGCATACATCGCGTCGAGTGCCCGGTTCAGATACACATGCAAGGGCACGATCAGGGTCGGCAAGGCGCTGCTGAAGGAATCGAAGTGGTTGGCGTTGCTCACCTCGATATAGCGCAACTTGCTGTTGGCCCCCTCCACCGCAGCGTTCAGCCCCAGGTAAGCGCGCGAAGCGTGATTGACGGGAATCAGGGTATCGCTGCGGCCGTGCACGATAATGGCCGGCTTGCCATTCAATTTACCGTTGGCCGCCACCTCGGCCATGCCCGCACGCACGCGCACGCTTTGTGTGGCCAGACTGCCCTGCAAGCTGGCGCCACTGACGGCATCCTTGCCCGTCGCCAGGCTGCGCAGGCACAGGAAGCCATCGAGCGACTGGTCCGCCAAGCTGTTTGACGGCGACACGCCGGCCGTGTAGACCCTGGCACCGCCCACACTGTTCTCGTACACGACACTGCCGAGGATGCCGCTTTGCGCGGCAAAACTGACCGCCTTTTGCGCCGTGGTAAACGGGATAGGATTGCCGCTGCCGTCCGTCTGCGCAAACGTGAAACCGCATACCTTGTCCATCACGGAAAACTTGCCGTAGGCATAGGCATACGTGACGGCCACCAGGATGTTCGTGCCCGCGTGCGCGGCCTGCAGCGGATCGGCATCGACCAGCCAGCCATACGCCCGCAAGCGCTGCTTCGCGTCCGCCTGCTGCGCCGTCAGGTCGGCGCCATTCAACAAGCCCTTGGCCACCAGCGCCGTGCAGCGTCCCGCAATGCCCGCCACGGAAGCGATGCACGGCTGATACAGCGCCGCATAGGTGGCGTAGTCGAACAGGGCGCGCCCCGGATTGGCCACCACTACCCCGCCCTGGCGCACGCTGTAGGCACCCGACGCTGCCGGCTGGACCTGCGGCTCGCTGGCGGCCACGCCGCTGATCAAGCCCTTGCTATCCTGTTCCGCCGCCAGCAAGGCCGAGCCAGCCCCGTTGGAAATGCTCGAGGCTATCGTGATGGTGTTCTCCGGCGTCAGCCGAACGATGCGCGAACTGCCATCGCGGGCCAGCACGCCGTAGCGTTCGTTCAAGACGAAATAGGCCATCTCGACCGCCTGCAAAGTGACCTTGCCCCAATCCTTTTCCGGGTTCTGCTGTGAATGCGCATGCTTGAAGGCGATACGGTTTGGATTGGCAGCGGCCCAGGCCAGCCGGTCGGCGTCGCTCAAGTCCGGCGCGAAGAGCGCGTTCTTGCCAGCGGCCACTCTTCCCGCCCGTAGTCCGTTCTGCAGGTTGACGCTATCATCTTCAAACACATACAGGCCCGTGCCGGAGCCCTTGTCGGCGTACGCCACGGCGCAGCCTTTCTTCAAGCCCCACTCACCGGAGCTGCCGATAGCGCCGTAGATGCCGCGCGAACCGCTGGACGTGCCCGTGATGATGCAGGCATGCTCGGGGTCGAAACTGGCCGGCACCTGCACCATCAAGGTGACATTCTTCTTGCCCGTGCCATCGTCGGCATAGGCGATGTATTCACTGCCGGCGACCAGGCCCTCGCCCGTGCCCACGTTACCGCCGGCATCGACATTCGGTCCGTACAAAGTGCCGTAGCCGCTGTTGGCGGCAATGTCGAGCACGGCGCGGTAGTTGGCGTAGATGGCATTGCGGCGCAGTTCGAGCGGCGTCGGCTGTTCCACGTTCGCATACGCGGGCGCGGCGCCCGCCAGCCCGGTCTTGCCCAGGCCGGCCGTGAGCAAATCATTCGTCTTGCCATCGTAGTCGGCGCGCGTGATGGTACCCAGGTAGCCGGGCATCTGGTTCAGTTCTTCCGGTGCATGGTTGCTGCCGCAGGCTGCCAACGCCAGCAAGGTGCACAGGCTCATGCCAGTAGTGCCCGCGCGCGTGATCGTCATTTGCATGGTGGTTCTCTCCGTTGAGGTAACAGTGGACGCACAATGAAAAACGCCGGACGAATCGTCCGGCGTTGCTTGAAAATCAGACAGCGGCTTTGGCAGCCCTACCGCCGAAGCGCGCGATGGCTTCGCCGACAATGCCGCGCCGGAACAGCAGCACGCAGATGACGAAAATCACACCCGTTACCATGCCCACCGATTCGCCCAGGGTGCCGAACCACTCGATGCCCGTGTGCGTGGCCAGATAGGTGCCAACATCGCCCAGCTTGTTTTCCAGCGCGATGATCAACACGGCGCCAAGGATGGGACCGGACAACGTGCCCATGCCGCCCACCAAGGTCATCAGCACGACCAGACCTGACATGCCCCAGTACACATCGGTCAGGGTTTCAAAGCCCAGCACCAGGGTCTTGGTGGCACCGGCCAGGGCGGCCAGCGAAGCGGACAGCACGATGGCCATCAGCTTGTACTTGTTGACGTCGTAGCCCAGCGAGATGGCGCGCGGTTCGTTTTCCTTGATCGCCTTGAGTACTTGGCCGAACGGCGAGTGGATAGTGCGCACGATCAAGGCAAAGCCGGCGATGAAGATGGCCAGCACGAAGTAATACAGTACGGTGTCATTGCCCAGGTCTATCATACCCAGCAAGGTTCCACGTGGAACACCCTGCAAGCCATCCTCGCCGCCCGTGAACGGTAGGCGCAAGGCCAGGAAGTACACCATCTGCGCCAGCGCCAGGGTGATCATCGTAAAGTAAATGCCCTGGCGGCGGATCGCCAGGCCACCGATCACCAGGCCCAGCAAGGCGCCGGTGGCGACGCCGGCCAGCAGACCCAATTCCGTTGGCCAGCCCCAGGTGCGCAGCGCATAGCCGGTGACATAGCCGGCGCCGCCGAAGAAGGCTGCATGGCCGAACGACAGCAAGCCGGTGTAGCCGATCAGCAAGTTAAAGGCGCAGGCAAACAGGGCAAAGCACAGCAACTTCATCAGGAAGACGGGATAGCCGTAAAACGGGGCCGCCAACGCCAGCAGCAAGGCAATGGCGTAGCCTACATTCTTATTCATCGTGGTAGCTCCAATACATGACTGATGAGGATTACTTTTCTTTTCCGAACAGGCCGGCGGGACGCAGCAACAGCACGATGACCATCACCACGAAGACCACGGTGGCCGAGCCTTCCGGGTAAAACACGCGGGTCAGGCCCTCGATCACGCCCAGGCCCAGGCCTGTCAGGATGGAACCCATGATGGAACCCATTCCGCCGATCACCACGACGGCAAACACGACGATGATCAGGTTCGAGCCCATCAGCGGCGAAACCTGGATGATCGGTGCCGCCAGCACGCCGGCAAAACCGGCCAGTGCCACGCCGAAGCCGAACGTCAGGGTGACCATCAGCGGTACGTTGATGCCGAACGCTTCCACCAGTTTCGGGTTTTCCGTGCCCGCCCGCAGGTAAGCCCCTAATTTGGTTTTTTCGATGACGAACCAGGTGGCCAGGCATACGGAGAGCGAGGCGATCACCACCCAGGCGCGGTAGTTCGGCAAGATCATGAAACCCAGGTCCGTCGCGCCGGCCAGCGCTTCAGGCACGGCATACGGCTGGCCCGAGACGCCATAGAAGGAGCGAAACACGCCTTCCATGATCAGGGTGATGCCAAAGGTCAGCAACAAGCCATACAGATGGTCAAGCTTGTACAACCAGCGCAACATGGTCTTTTCGATCAGGATGCCGACCAGGCCGACGAGGATCGGGGCGATGACCAGCATGGCCCAGTAATTGATGTCGAAATAGCTGAGACCCATCCAGGCCAGGAAGGCGCCCATCATGTACATGGCGCCGTGCGAGAAATTAATGACATTGAGCAAGCCGAAGATGACGGCCAGACCGAGGGACAACATGGCATAGAACGAGCCGTTGACGAGACCCAGCAGCAGCTGGCTCATCATCGCTTGTATTGGAACGCCGAAAATTTCCATGGCATCACAGTATAAAAAGCACCGCCAGAGGACGGTGTGGTATCAAGGGAAACACGCCACCGCAGACTGGCGCGGCGGCGCAAGGCGAACCCTGCGAGCGAAGAGCATGCAGGACAGACCACCCGCGCACAGGCGGGCGATCCGCTGGAGGTATGGCTACAGCGTTACTTCCACAACGAACACTTCGATTCGGCCTTGGTCACATACGCTTGCGCACCGGGCACGGTGGCGACCACCTTGTAGTAATCCCATGGGTATTTCGACTCGGATGGCTTCTTGACTTCCATCAAATACATATCGTGCACCATGCGGCCATCGGGGCGCACTTCGCCATTCTGCGTAAACATGTCGTTGATCTTGGTCTTTTTCAGGTAGGCCATGACTTTCTCGGTGTCATCCGTTCCCAACGCCTTGACGGCTTTCAGGTAGGTCGCCGCAGCCGAATAGTCGGCCGCCTGCAGCATCGACGGCTCTTTCTTCATCTTGGCAAAATAGCGTTTCGACCAGGCGCGCGTATCCGCATTCAAGTCCCAGTACCAGCCATCCGTCAGGTACATGCCTTGCGTCAGGTTCAAGCCCAGGGAATGGATGTCATTGATGAAGATCAGCAAGCCGGCCAGTTTCATCGATTTCGTCAAGCCGAACTCGTTGGCCGCCTTGATGCTGTTGATGGCATCGCCGCCGGCATTCGCCAAACCCAGGATTTGCGGCTTGGCTGCTTGCGCCTGCAGCAGGAAGGATGAGAAATCCGAAGCGCCCAGCGGATGCTTGACGCTGCCCAGCACCTTGCCGCCGGCCGCTTTGACGACCTCGGCCGTGTCTTTTTCCAGCGAATGTCCAAACGCGTAATCGGCCGTCATGAAATACCAGCTCTTGCCGCCCTGCTTGACAATGGTGCCGCCCGTACCGCGCGCCAGCGCCACCGTGTCGTAGGCGTAATGCACGGTGTAGGGCGTGCATTCTTCATTTGTCAGGCGCGAAGAACCGGCGCCGATGGCGATGAAAATCTTCTTCTTTTCCGCCGCGACCTTGGCCATGGCCAGGCTGGCGCCGGAATTGGTGCCGCCAATCAGCATGTCGACGCCCTGCTGGTCGAACCATTCGCGCGCCTTCGAAGCGGCAATGTCAGCCTTGTTTTGATGGTCGGCAGAAATGAATTCCACCTTTTTGCCGGCCAGTACCACGCCGGCATCGGCGATCGCCATCTTGATGGCTTCCGCGCCGCCGAGGCCGTCGACGTCGGAATACACGCCCGACATGTCGGAAATAAAACCGATCTTGATGGTGTCGCCCGATACCTGGGCGTGCGCGGTAGCGGAAAAGCCCAGTGCAGACAAGGTACACAGAGTGGCGGTGGCAATGGCGATAGCGTTACGTTTCATAGTGTCTCCGTTGGGATTATTGTTTGCTATTCAGTCGATTGCTGGACGATGACGCGTACTACATGATGACTAGACGCCAAGCAGCTCGGTCAATACCGGCATCTTGGCCTCCAGTTCGGATGCAGCAAAAGTCTCGACGATCTGACCGTGCTCCATCACATAAAACCGGTCCGCCAGCGGTGCGGCAAACCGGAAATTCTGTTCCACCATGACGATGGTGTAGCCCTTCGCTTTCAAGGTGGTAATCATGCGCGCCAGGCCTTGCACGATGACGGGCGCCAGGCCTTCGGATATTTCATCGAGCAGCAGCAGGCGCGCGCCAGTGCGCAGGATGCGCGCCACGGCCAGCATCTGCTGTTCCCCGCCCGACAGGCGCGTGCCCTGGCTGTGGCGGCGTTCCTGCAAATTCGGGAACATGGCGTAGATTTCCTCCACCGACATGCCCTTCTCGCCGCTGGCCAGGGTCGGCGGCAGCATCAGGTTTTCCTCGGTCGACAGCGATGAAAAAATGCCGCGCTCTTCGGGACAATAGCCGATGCCCAGGTGGGCGATTTTGTGCGTGGCCAAACCTATCGCTTCGATGCCATTGACTTTGATGGAACCCGTGCGTGCGCCCGTCAAACCCATGATGGCGCGCAAGGTGGTCGTGCGGCCGGCGCCGTTGCGGCCCAGCAACGTCACCACTTCGCCCTGCTCCACTTTCAGATTCACGTCGTGCAGGATGTGCGATTCGCCATACCAGGTGTGCAATTGCGTAATTTCCAGCGCCGGCGCCTTGTTCGATTGCGTCGTCATCAATGCGCCCCTTCCAGTTCGGCGTGGGTAGTGCCCATGTACGCTTCCATCACGTGCGGATTGCGCGACACTTCCGCATAACTGCCTTCAGCCAGCATGGCGCCGCGCTGCAGGACAGAAATCTTGTCGCAGATGCCCGAGACCACGCTCATATTGTGTTCCACCATCAAAATCGTGCGGCCGGCCGAGACTTTTTTGATCAACTCGGTGACGCGGTGCACGTCTTCGTGGCCCATGCCCTGCGTCGGTTCATCAAGCAGCATCATTTCCGGTTCCATCGCCAGGGTGGTGGCAATTTCCAGCGCCCGCTTGCGCCCGTAGGGCATGTCAACCGTGATGGTGTCGGCAAACTCCGTCAGGTCGACTTCGGCCAGCAAGGCCATGGCGCGGTCATTGAGCTGATTCAGGGAACGTTCGCTTTGCCAGAAATGAAACGAGGTACCCAGCTGCCGCTGCAAGCCGATGCGCACATTTTGCAGCACGGACAAATGCGGGAAGACGGCGGAAATCTGGAAGGAACGGATCACGCCCATGCGCGCGATCTGCGCCGGCTTGGCGGCCGTGATATCTTTCCCATTGAACAGGATCTGTCCGGAAGTGGGGACCAGGAATTTGGTGAGCAAGTTGAAACACGTGGTCTTGCCGGCGCCGTTCGGACCGATCAAGGCGTGGATATGGCCCCGCTCTACCTGCAGGTTCACCTCGCTCACTGCGGTGAAACCCTTGAATTCCTTGGTCAAATTTCTTGTTTCCAAGATTACGTTTGACATCGTGTCTCCTAGTTGTACTTTTTGTACTACTTAGTCATTTTTATAATACACAACTTAAATTTAACGCACAATACAGTATAACTACGGGGATTTTTCGCCAGCCCGAATGGCGCAAACCCGCGCTTTTACACGGTCATTTCCAGGCCGCGTGTATCATTTGCGCCGCTTTTTCCGCGATCATCACCGTCGGCGAGTTCGTATTACCAGAAGTAATGTACGGCATGATGGAGGCATCGACAACGCGCAAGCCGGCCACACCGATCACGCGCAGCGCGCTGTCGACGACGCTCGATGCCTCGCTGGCCAGGCCCATGCGACAGGTGCCCACCGGGTGAAAGATGGTGGTGCCGATCTGGCTGGCCGCCTGCGCCAGTTCTTCCTGGCTCTGGAATTGCACCCCGGGCTTATATTCCTGCGGCGCAAACTGTTTCAAGGCCGGTGCGGCAGCGATGGCACGCGTCAGGCGCAAGGCGTCGGCCGCAACGGCGCGGTCTTCCTGCGTACTGAGATAGTTAGGAACGATGTTCGGCGCCACATAGGTGTCGGCCGACGCGATGTGCACATGGCCGCGCGAGGTAGGGCGCAAATTGCACACGCTGGCCGTAAACGCAGGAAACGCATGCAGCGGTGCGCCAAATTTATCCAGCGACAGCGGCTGCACGTGGTATTGCAGGTTCGGCGTGGCTTGCTGCGGATTGGACTTGGCAAACGCGCCCAGCTGCGATGGCGCCATCGACATGGGCCCGCTCTGGAACAGCGCATATTGCAAGCCGATCTGCATCTTGCCGACGATATTGCTGGCCATCACGTTCAGGGTTTTCACGCCCTGTACTTTAAAGACCATGCGCAGCTGCAGGTGGTCTTGCAGGTTGCCACCCACGCCAGAAGAGTCCAACACGGGAACAATCCCATGCTGCTGCAGTAAGGCGGCCGGGCCGATACCGGACAATTGCAGCAATTGCGGCGAACCGATGGCGCCCGCCGTCAGTAAAGTTTCCCGTTTGGCCGTCGCCTGCCACTGCGTGCCGCCGCCCGTAAATACGATGCCCGTGCAGCGCGGTCCCGACTCCGTCGTTTCCAGCAACAGACGTTCCACGTGGCAACCCGTCATGATGGTCAGATTCGGGCGGCGCGCAGCCGGTTTCAAGAACGCCTTCGAGGTATTCCAGCGAATGCCGCGGCGCTGGTTGACGTCGAAATACGCGCTGCCGCTATTGTCGCCGCCATTGAAATCGCTGGTTTTCGGGATGCCGACCTGCTGCGCGGCGTCGCGGAACGCATTCAAAATATCCCACGACAAGCGCTGTTTTTCCACGCGCCATTCACCGCCCACGCCATGATTTTCCGAGGCGCCGCCGTAGTAATCCTCGCTTTGTTTGAATAGCGGCAAGACTTTGTCCCAGCGCCAGGATGCGTCGTCCGTCAGGTCGGCCCAGTGGTCGTAATCGCCGGCCTGGCCCCGCATATAAATCATGCCGTTGATGGAAGAGCTACCGCCCAGGACTTTTCCGCGCGGATACATCAGGCTGCGCCCGCCCAGTCCCGCGTCCGCCTGCGTGGAATACAGCCAGTCCGTGCGGGGATTGCCGATGCAATGCAGATAGCCGACGGGGATATGGATCCACACGTAATCGTCTTTGCCGCCCGCTTCCACGAGCAAAACGTTGGCGTCCTTGTCGCGTGTGAGCCGGTTGGCCAGCACGCAACCTGCCGTGCCGCCACCCACGATGATGTAGTCGTATTCGCCTGCCGATTCCAATGAAGCTCCTTTCGGTATGCCATCAAGCTGTCGCGCGGCGTGTCTCCCCACCGCGTTCCGCTACCAGAGTCTGTCTTTTTTCATGCATGCATGGCTGTTGAGCCGCCTTGAGATTACCACCAGTGCCGGGCCAGGGCGACATTAATCGTGACCGGCGATACGGGCAAAGGTCAAAAAGAACATAAAAACAGGGGCTGCAAGCTGTGGATAACCGTATGGATATCCACAGGGACGATATGTGTGTAAACGAAAAATTTTTTCAGCGACTTTTTTTTGTCCAGAAACCGTCCCGGGCAGATACAACGCTTACTCAGCGCTTATCCGTACGCCAAGCGATTGTTTACATGGATAAATCAAGACTTATCCACAGAAGATGCCCCTGTTAACTACTATTACTATTCTTGTATACGAACTTATTAAGGTAAACCCGATGACGCGCGTTTTGCCTGCCCTTCACCATCGAGAAGGTTCGCAAACCTCACTTCAAAAAAAAGCCGACAAACTGCTGACAAAAAAAAATGGAGCCAACAACTGAGCGACGAAAACCGGCACGGCCGGCATCACGCACACAACACTGCCAAACCGTTGTGCAAAATGGAAACGTTAACAAACCTGATCAGGCACTGGGCCAGCAAGCGGTTCTATGTCGAAAAGAAGGGAAATTTGAATCGATTGTGGATAAGTCACTTGATATCCACAGGATGACTTGTGAGTAAACACGAAGTTGTGCGCAGGCCCGCATTTTATACAATTTTGCTCCTCGCGTGATACAACGATTATGCACGCTTTATTTTGCGCGTAAACGGTTGATCCTGTTGAAAAAAAGTGACTTATCCACAGAAAAAACCGCGTTTACTATTACTACTATTTTTATATATAGATCTATTGTAAACCGATAAAAAAAGCGGAAGTCCGGGGATATTTCTAAAAAGCAAGCAAGAAGCGTCAAAAAAAAAACCAACGGCGACAGCCAGATCCACTGCCAAACCGTCTTCAAAGAATCACCTGGATGCCAGCGTTCCTGAAAGAACACCGCTCGGGGTCACTCAAGGTTGATTCACAGACAAGCATCAGTGCAGACGAAGCACGTCAAACATGCCACAACAGCAAGAAAAACCATGATTTTTGCTTGCAGGTGTGGATAAGTGCCTGCATATCCACAGGATGAGATGTGGGAAAAGTCGATCTTTGTCCACAACTCAATTTTTATCCCAAACAAGTCCTGTCTCGATACAATGCTTGTGCGCCTACTTTTTTACGCGCTAAGTCGATGATTTTTCGATGGTATACCGACTTATCCACAAAAAATTGGGCGTTTACTATTACTACTATTTTTATGTATACATCTTTATTTAAAACACAGAGACAAACGCGCACAGTGGAAAAGTCACCGAAACGGCTGTGTTCACCATATAAACCGTTCTGCAATCCCCGAAACCGGTAAGAACAGCATGAATTCACATAAAAAAATGCGTTTAGGCATCATCAGTGCCTTGCACGAAGAACAGCAGGGGCTGGTAGAAGCCATGCAAGGCCCCCAGAAGCGTTTGCACGGCATGCGCGACTACACCCTGGGAACCCTATGGAATATCGACGCTGTGTGCGTCCTGTCGCGTCTGGGCAAGGTTGCCGCTGCCATGACAGCTTCCATCCTTGTGGAAAAGTACGGAGTTACCCACATCGTTTTCACCGGCGTGGCCGGCAGTGGGGATAACAACGTGAAAGTGGGCGATATCGTGGTGGCGGAAGCATTGCTGCAGCACGATATGGATGCCCGACCTTTGTTTCCCCGCTTCGAAGTGCCGCTGACGGGCTTGCAGCGCTTCGCCACGGATCTGGAGTTGAGTGCGCAACTGGCCGGTGCGGCAGAAGATTTCCTGCGCGATGAGCTTGCCAAGGTATTACAAGACAAGGATATTCAAGAGTTTGCGCTGCAACAGGCGCAAGTCCACCGCGGCCTGATCGCCAGCGGCGACCAGTTCATCAGCAGCGCCGTGCGTGTGAACCAGCTGAAAGCGGATATCCCCGACTTGCTGGCCGTCGAAATGGAAGGCGCCGCCGTGGCGCAAGTGTGTTTTGAACTGGGCGTGCCGTTTACTGTCATGCGCACCATTTCCGACAACGCCAACGAAGAAGCGGCCGTCGACTTCATGCGTTTTGTGCAAACCGTCGCCTCGCCGTATGCGTTGACGGTGATTCAGCAGCTATGCCAGCGTTTGGCTGGCTGATCCTTGAACTGACGGTGCATAAAAAAAGGTTCTTCGCGTTTGGTGGGGGAAGATGGACTTGACGTTTTTGCTGGAAGGGGGTGGCAGCGAGGGTTTTGAATTGGTAAATTGATGTCGCCAAACAAAACAATTACCTTA